>CANQSA010000016.1 GCA_947626415.1 uncultured Lachnospiraceae bacterium | reverse complement strand
ACTGACGGCTTTATTAGGCCGGATAGTTTGAGATAATTTGATTCAAAAAGAGAGCGCCCGCGTGGCGCTTTCTTTTTTTAATAAAGAGGCTGAACGCTTCTGTTATATAATATACGATCTCAAATAATCACTAACTATTTATGAAATATATATTGACAAAAAGATGATTATATTTTAAAATGATTATACATCACAAAATGATTTAAATGCATGAGAAATAAATGCAATTTTATAGTTGAAAAATGCATAGATTTATATTATAGTGAAAGGAGAAGGCAGCTATGGATAAGAACTTATACCGCGATCTGGAGGTTGCGGATATGAAGATACGATATGATGCCTATGCGAAGGCGATCCTGTCGTACCGGATCATCCTTGCCCATATCCTGGTGGGAGTCGTTCCGGAGTATGAAGGGATGGATCCGGAGGAGGTCGCGCGACTGATCGAAGCACCTGCTCTTTCCGCAGCCCCGGTCGGCACAGGAGAGCAAGCCCGGTCGTTTGGTATTCCGGCGGATGCGGTGCCGCCGCTGGTCAAAGGAGAGAATACAGAGAGCAGAATCCCCGGGGAGGGAGTCATTACCTTGGATATTCTGATTTCCGCGCTGGCGCCGGAGCAGACAGCGGGCAGTTATCGGAAGACGCTGGTGGACGTGGAAGCGCAGAACTGCGGCTTCACCGGATATTGGATTGAAGCACGGGCGGTCTTTTACTGTTCCCGGGTAATATCATCGCAGCAGGGCAGGGAGTTTACAGATTCCCATTATGAACAGATCCTGACAGTGAATTCTGTCTGGATCCTGACGGATCCGCCTGCGGCAGCCAGGAATACAGTGACCCGGTACACATTTCAGCCGGAGAACCTATATGGGGAGTACGGAGATCGGAAGCGGTGCGACTTGATGCGGGTCATTCTGATCGGGCTGCCGAAAGAACTGCCGGAGCCGGAAGAGAGTACGCCGCTGATCCGGCTGCTGACGACGATCTTTTCCCTGAAGCTGAGTTTTACAGAGAAGAGAGATATATTAACGGAAGAGTTCGGGATCCGGATGGATCCGGAGACAGAAGGGAGGATGCAGGAGATGTGTAACTGGAGTGAAGCGATCGAGCGAGATGCACTGGAACGCGGAGAAAAGATAGGCATGGAGCGTGGAGAAAAAATAGGCATGGAGCGCGGAGAAAAGATAGGCATGGAGCGCGGAAAAGAAATTGGTATGGAGCTTAACAGATTGGAAAATGCGAAAGAATTGTTAGATGTATTAGGCCCGGAGATCATTGCGCAGAAACTGAAACTGTCGCTGGAGACGGTGCTGGGACTGCGGACCGGAGCGGAGAAAAGTTGATAGGATTATTGTTATTATAGACTAGGGAAAAGAGACATTGCAGGACGACTGAAGATTCAGTTATTTTGTAATGTCTCTTTTTTATGTAAAATCACAAAAAAATAGTCGCATTCGGACTAAAAAAGTGCATTTTCAGCTAATGTAATATATAGTGGAGAAAGGTATTTACAAGTCTGCCGGAGAAATAAAAAGATTATAGTTTTATACTTCGGCTGGGGTGTAAGATCGAAAAATTATGAAAATATAAGGAGGCAAATATGAAAAAGAAATTTTTCAAAAAGACGTTGTCAGTAACATTGGCAATGTCGATGGTGATGGCGACGCCGGTAATGGTTGGAGCCGAAGAAGCATCAGCAGATTTGAAGTCGGGACTGGTTGCAGAGTATTTATTTGATGGTAATTATATTGATTATGAGAGTAAGTATGCAGCAGCAACCGAATTGGGAGACGGAAATACGTTAGTTAGTAATGAAAGTGAAAGAAAAAATGTTGTACAGCTTAGTGGCGGTGTAATTCCTGTTACTGTGAACGGTGATTTCCAAGAAAAAAATACAATCCCAAGTGGGCTTTTAATGCCAAGTGATATTATCAATAAAACTGATTATTCAAAAGGACTTACTATGTCAATGTGGTTAAAGAGCACAGCGGCAAATGGATTCAGTAGTATCGCAGATATTTCAGATCAAAATGGTCCATATAGTTGGGGACATATTGAATTTGCAGCAGCACCTCAGTTCCGTTATAATGGCTGGAATTTAAATGAGATGGGTGGAGATGATTTCTTTGACGTTGGCACATGGCCTGCAGACGTAACGTATTGGCTGGGTGATAGTGGATGGGAGATGTTCACTGTTACAGTAGATGATTCCGGTATAACGCTTTATGTAGATAAGGACGTTCTGTATACAGATACCGATACAACTCATGCAGAGAGAATTCTTAAGTTCTTAACAGCATTAGCAGGGAGTGGCAGAGGAAGTCTTAAGTTAGGTTGTTTTATCACTCCTGGTAATTTTAACTGGAACTGGGATGCCTATGCAGGCTATATGGATGATATCAGAATCTACAATAAAGCCTTATCCGCAGAAGAAGTTTCCGCTTTATATGCTCTGGATCCGGATACCTCTGTTACAAAAGAAGAGGAACCCACGATTGTTACCACGATCGGTGCACAGGTAAATACAAACGGAAAAGATTTAGGATTTGTAACCACAATCTCTAAAGAGAATTTTGAAACACTGGGCACAATTACAGATATGGGCGTAATTGTAACCAATCAGAAAGTATCTGCCGATGGATTAACATTAAATAAAGTAGATGATAAAACGATTAAGAAGATCCCTACTAAATATGTAACGGATTTGAAGAAACTGGATTCTGCACAAACGGATAATGTATATGCATTCAGGAGTGTTATCACCGGTATTACAAATACGGAAAAAGAATATACCGCAGTACCTTATATCGTTTATACAGATGCAGAAGGAGCATCTCAGACTGCATATGGCGCTGCCATTACAAGAAGTATTAGTTCAGCAAAATAATAGGAGGAGGTATACTATGAAACTTACATATACAGCACCTGATGTAGAAGTGATTGAATTTGAAGTAGAAGATATTATGATGACTTCAGGAATTCCTACAGGCATTTCTTATAATGCAGACCTGACAGGCTGGGATCTGATCGGAGATTCCAAACCGGGCTGGGGTTCCGTTGAGGACTTCTAAGCGTAATTAAAGTGAAAAAGAAAGAGGCTGCTGCACCGTAGAACATCATGTTGCAGCAGCCTCATTTTTATGGATTTCAGGGAGATTCCTATGAAAAAAAATATCGTTAAAATAATGGCGGCGATCCTGTTGGCTGCATTGCTTGTAATTGGCTATCTCTATATCAGCAAAAATAATTATGAAAAAGCCGATCTGTCCGAAACAAAACTTTCCCAGGAAGAAAGCCTGACGTGGAAAGAAATCACAACCACACAGCCCACTGTCTATGTGGAAGACAATATTCCGGATAACGAAGGCTGGGGGCCGATCAAATAATGCCGGATCCTAAAAGCCTTATGCGCCGCAGATTCGGTCCATAATCACCAGCATATCGTCCATGACCTGTTCCTTGATGGGCTCGTTCAGCAGTTCATGCCGCATGTCCGGATACAGGTGAGAAGTAACGTGCTCATAGCCGACTTCGGTCATCAGATTGACCGCGTCATAAAAGTGCTTGTCGTCATTTCGGCACGGATCTTCGGCGCCGGACATGAAATGAATCGGCAGAGCGGGATTCGTCACCTGCCAGTTGTTCTTGCTGTAGACAGCGCCCATCAGATTCATCAGGCTGTAGTAGCCGTTTAGCGTGAAAGCGAAACCACACAGGGGATCCGCTTCAAAGGCCTCTACAACAGCCGGATCGGTACAAAGCCAGGAGTCTGCAGCCGTTTGTTCCGTCTTCTTTTTAAACGGACTGTCAAAACTGCCGGAAACCAGCTTCTGTACGAAAGTACTGTGATAACGCCAGCCTTTTTTCTTTGCCATGATCGCGATCAGAAGCTTGCCGGCGGCGCTGGCCGGATTGTTGGAGGGACAGCCGCAGACAAACAGACCGTCTATCGTATCGTCATGCTGCTTGGTATAGGCGCGCACAATCAAAGAGCCCATACTGTGTCCGAACAGAATGAGGGGCAGTCCGGGGAAATCCCGGCGCAGGCGGCAGACTGTCTTATAGACGTCATTGACAAACCGCTGGTCGCCGTGTGTGCCGAAGTAGCCGCGATCCGCTTCCGTTTTGGCACGCTCCCCGTGTCCGCGCAGATCGCTGATGGCACAGACATATTCATGTGCCGCAAAGTAAGAGAGCACATGCTGATAACGTTCCTTGCGCTCTCCCATGCCGTGAACCAGCAGCAGGATACCGCGGGGCGTCTGTTCCGGCGCCGGAAGCGCCAGCAAAGTCGCATTCTTTGCATAGTATGAGATTAATTCATTTCTCTCCATTTATTCATCCTCCTTTGGAAATGGAAATGGGTACAATTCTTTGGGGATCCGCAGATTCCCCTTCCCTGTCATTAAATCAATATCCGGCTTATTGCTGCCATGGAAATCAGAACCGCCGCTGGGAAACAGATGATATTTTTCCGCCAGAAATCTGACAAAGACGGTCTCTTCCTCGGAATACGTGGAGTAGTAGACTTCAATTCCTTCTGCGCCGCAGGCCGCGAGTTCTGCCGTCAGAGCGTCGATCTGCGCGCGGTTTAATTTGGTATACAGCATCGGATGCGCCAGAACCGGATGCCCGCCCGCTTCCAGGATCAGCGCAATGCCTTCCTTCGGGGTCAGCAGCCTTCGGGGCACATAGCAGGGACAGCCCGGATTTAAGTATTTCTGAAAAGCTTCCTCTTTCGTTGCCACATAGCCGTGGTCTGCAAGAAATCGGGCGTAATGGGCACGGGTCACAGCGGCGCCCGGATATAACGCGCGGATTTCTTCCTCCGTGATCGAGAACCCGGCTTCCTGCATGCGCCGGATCATTTTGGCATTCCGCTCTTCCCGGATCCGCCGGCATTCCCGCAGCTGTTCGACAAAGGCAGGGCTGCGGTAATCCACGTCCAGCCCTACAATATGCACATCAAACGAAATATCCGCAACCGCATACCGGCAGGATAATTCCACGCCGGGAATTATGCGGACAGCGGCGTGCAGCTTTGCTTTGGCGGCATATGCGGCGGAAAGTCCGTCAATGGAGTCATGGTCTGTCAGCGCAAACGCGTACAGCCCTTTTGTTTCTGCGTAAGCCACCAGCTCTTCCGGAGTAAAGGTTCCGTCGGAAGCGTTGGAATGTACATGTAGATCGATATAGTCTGTCATTCGAGCTTTGCCTTTCTGTATCGTTATTCTTCCGTATCGCTGACAATGATCTGCCGTTTTCTCGCCATCTCATCGCTTTCCAGATATTCGTCATACGTTGTGATCTTATCGATCAGCTGTCCGTTTACGATTTCCATGATCCGGTTGGCCGTGGTCTGTACAAACTGATGATCCCGGCAGGAGAACAGGATCACGCCCGGAAATTTGATCAGTCCGTTGTTCAGCGCGGTAATGGACTCCATATCCAGGTGGTCTGTCGGCTCGTCCAGGATCAGACAGTTTGCGCCGGAAATCATCATTTTCGACAGCAGACAGCGAACCTTCTCACCGCCGGAGAGTACCCGGACTTTCTTCACGCCGTCGTCGCCGGCAAACAGCATACGTCCCAGGAAGCCGCGGACATAGGTGACTTCTTTGATCTCGGAATATCCGGTCAGCCATTCGACAATGGTATCGTCCCGGTCAAATTCAGCGGTGCTGTCCTTCGGAAAATAGGCCTGGGAAGTGGTAACGCCCCATTTGTAATGCCCGGAATCCGGTTCCAGTTCTCCGGTCAGGATCTTAAACAGCGTAGTCTTTGCCAGTTCGTTGCTGCCAACAAACGCCACTTTATCGTCATGATTCAGGATAAAGGAAACATCATCCAGCACCTTTACCCCGTCAATGGTCTTGCTGATATGTTCTACCGTCAGCACTTCATTGCCGATCTCGCGGTTGGGGCGAAAATCGATATACGGATATTTCCGGCTGGAAGGCTTGATTTCATCCAGTTCAATTTTCTCCAGTGCCCGCTTCCGGGAAGTCGCCTGCTTGGATTTGGAAGCGTTGGCGGAGAAACGCTGAATGAATTCCTGCAGCTCCTTGATCTTCTCTTCTTTCTTCCGGTTTGCCTCTTTCATCTGTTTGATCAGCAGCTGGCTGGATTCATACCAGAAATCGTAGTTGCCGGCGTACAGCTGAATCTTGGCGTAATCGATATCCGCAATGTGCGTACATACCTTATTTAAGAAATAACGGTCGTGGGAAACCACGATCACGGTATTGTTGAAATTGATCAGAAATTCTTCGAGCCACGCGATAGCGTCCAGATCCAGATGGTTGGTGGGCTCGTCTAAGAGCAGAATGTCCGGGTTGCCGAACAGAGCCTGCGCAAGCAGAACCTTGACCTTTAGGGAACCGCTCAGGTCTCCCATCAGATTGTAATGCAGTTCGGTAGGGACGCCCAGACCGTTTAACAGTACGGCGGCGTCGGATTCCGCTTCCCAGCCGTTCATATTGGCAAATTCTTCTTCCAGCCGGCCGGCCTGAATGCCGTCCTCTTCGCTGAAATCCGGCTTCGCGTAAATCGCGTCCTTTTCCTGCATGATCTCATACAGACGGGCGTTGCCCATAATGACGGTATCCAGAACCGGATAGGCGTCGTATTTAAAATGATCCTGCTGTAAAAATGACAGCCGCTGACCGGGCGTCATGCTGATCTCTCCTTTGGTCGGTTCCAGTTCTCCCGATAAGATCTTTAAAAAGGTAGACTTTCCCGCGCCGTTGGCGCCGATCAGTCCGTAACAGTTTCCTTCCGTAAATTTAATATTCACATCTTCAAATAACGCTTTCTTTCCGATTCGCAATGTAACATTATTTGCACTGATCATAATGAAACCTCCTGAAATTCCGTTCTTCCATGATTCTATCATTACACGGCAGTATTTGTAAACAACAAATCTGCATGAAATTTTATAAAGATTATGGTTGTGCTTGTTTCTGATTTCGTTTATACTGAAAGCAAAGAAAGAATGGATTGGAACGGGGTTTAGGCAGCCAATTACAGATGCAGGCGACAGGAATGGTGAGAAAAATGCGAAAAAATCAGAAGCAGCTGCGGATATCCGTGGGGAATCCGCTGGTACCGGGGATTTACAGAAGGGGAGACGGCATCAATATCGTATTGCACGAGACCGGAGACGTTCCCTGTTCGGTCGTATTGTTTGACCCGGAAAGCAAAAAAGAAGTGTATCGGATCCCGTTTCGCCGGGAAATGATATTTGGACATGTGAAAGCCATGTATATAGAGGGAATGCAGCCGGAGGACTATAATTACGCGTTTTGCGTAAACGGCGTGATTACGGCTGACGCTTATGCGGTCAGCATTCGCGGAACGGAAAAATGGGGAGAAGCATTGGCGGAACCGGTAATCGGCAGAGTTCCCAGGCGGGATTTTGACTGGGAAGGGGATACGCCGCTGGAGCGCCCGTATGAAGATACGATTATTTACCGTCTGCATGTGCGCGGATTCACCAAAGATAGTACGTCAAAGGTGAAGAAGAAGGGCACATTTGCGGGGATCATGGAGAAGATCCCGTATCTGAAGGAACTGGGGATTACCATGGTAGAGCTGATGCCGGCTTATGATTTTCGAGAGGTTCAGCCGGTTCAGGCGGTTTCTCCCTATGCCGGAGGGGCGAATCCGGCTCCGAGGATCAATTTCTGGGGTTATGCGCCCGGGAATTATTTTGTGCCGAAGGCGTCTTATGCGGCGGATTCGGAGCATCCGAGCACGGAATTTCGGGAACTGGTAAAGGCGCTTCATAAAAATGGGATTGAACTCTGTATGGAATTTTATTTCCAACAGGATGTGCCGCCCAATTATATTATGGACTGTTTGAGAAGATGGGTATTGGATTATCATGTGGACGGCCTGCATGTTTCCGCGGATGAAGTTGCCATGCGGATGATGGAGCAGGATCCGATTCTCGCGCATACCAAGCTGATCGGCTGGGGAATGCGGGGCGGACCGGAAGAACGGGTGCAGAACCGGCATGTAGCAAGCTATGATCCCGGCTTTATGATGCACGCCAGACAGTTTTTAAAGGGAGACGAAGGACAGACCGGCATTATGGCGGAATACCTTTACAAGCAGCCGGATGAGAAAGCGTCGATCCACTATATTTCCAACCATGGAACCTTTACGCTGTACGATCTGGTTTCATATGACCGGAAGCACAATGAAGACAATGGGGAACAGAACCGGGACGGTGAAAATTATAACTATAGCTGGAATTGCGGAGAGGAAGGCCCGTCAAAAAAGAAACGGGTATTGACGTTGCGGATGCGCCAGATCAAAAACGCGCTTTGTATGCTGTTCTGCGGGCAGGCGGTACCCATGCTTTACGCGGGAGACGAATGGTGCAATTCCCAGAAAGGAAACAATAACCCGTACTGTCAGGATAACCCTGTGGGTTGGGTGAACTGGAATCAGACGAAGTTTAATAAAGAGATCTTTGAATTTACAAAACAGCTGATCGCGTTCCGGAAGGCGCATCCGATCCTGCACATGCGCAGACCGATGGAAATGAGCGATTATCATGCTTACGGGCTGCCGGATTTGTCCTTTCACGGCAATACGCCGTGGTATGGAGATTTTAATCCGGTAAACCGGCATTTCGGACTGCTGTACTGCGGACAATACGCGCAGCTGGAGAATAAACCGGCGGATAATGACATCTATCTGGCATGGAATCTGTATTGGGAGGCGCAGGGGTTTGAACTGCCGTCCCCGACGGAGCAGGGAGAGTGGAAGATCGCCGCTGCCACCGATCAGGGGGCAGAGATTACGGAGAACCGGAGTCTTATGGTGCCGCCGCGTTCGGTTGTGATCCTGATATCGGAACGGGGGAAGGCATGAACGGCCTGACGCTGAAATTGATTGCCGCGGTATCCATGCTGATCGACCATACCGGTCTGGTTTTATTTCGGGGAACCGCATATTATAACGGGATGCGGATAGTCGGAAGACTGGCGTTTCCTATTTTCTGTTTTCTGCTTGCGGAAGGCGTATTGCATACCCGAAATAAATGGCGCTATGTGATGGGACTGGTATTGTTTGCTTGTCTGTCCGAGGTGCCGTTCGACCTTGCGACCGGGTTGGGTACGGAGCGGATGAATGTATTCTGGACGCTGTCGATCGGAGCTGCCTTGCTCTGTATCTGTGAGTATCCGGCCATCCGGAACCTGCCCTGGCTGCTGCAGATGGGGGCTCAGTGCATTTTGTGTATCCCCGCCTGTCTGCTGGCGCATGTTATGCGGACGGATTACAGCGGTGCCGGCGTGCTGCTGATCTTCGGCCTGTATATGACAAAGATCCACGCCTTGGAATTGAAGCGCCGCGTTCCGCAGCTGTATCAGACGCTTCCGCCGGAGCGGATCCTGCCGCCGGTCTGGAACGCAGGTTTTATTTTACTTTATTATTATGGGAAGACAGAAATGTATGCGGCTTTTTCCGGTATTTTCCTCTGGTTTTATAACGGAAAACGGGGCCCGCGTATGGGGAAATACGGAAAATACGCATTTTACATCTTCTATCCGGCGCATCTGCTGGTACTGTATTTCCTGCAAAGAATTCTTTGAATCTGTTTTTGCATCCGATCGGAGCAGCTGAAGGATCCGTTTATACAGGGTAATTCAGCTGCTCATTTTGAATGGAGCTTAAAACCGTTTCATAATACCGGCGCGCCACCCATTTCGCCATAGGCAGGTTCATATCGAGATAGTTGCCGCAGTCCTTTGCGCAGGCGCCGGGGATCTCGCCTTCATACTCCGCGATCCACAGCCACATCCGGCGCATCACATCTAAAATGTCCGCCGATGTGTAATCGCCGCAAACCAGCAGGTAGAACCCTGTCCGGCAGCCCATTGGACCGAAATACAGGATCCGGTCTTTCCATTCCGCGTCATTCCTTAGAAAGGTAGCGCCCAGATGTTCAATGGCGTGAACCTCCGCCGTATTTAAGACCGGTTCATAGTTGGGACGGGTAACGCGGATATCAAATGTCGTGACCGTGTATTCCCCGACAGCGTCTTTTCTGGAGACATAAATGCCCGGCAGCAGACGTAAATGATCGATCGTAAAGCTGGTGATCTTTTCCATATCTAACACTCCTCTGATCCGTAAATTCTATTACAAAACATTCTATCATAAATTTTGTAAAAAGAAAGAAAAAGTGCTTGCGTTTTTGAAAAAACCGTTGTATACTACAAAACGGTTAGCAAGCTAATTATTAGTAGACAAACTATTAGATGACAAATAATTAGATAACTGATAAATGAAGGGAGGAACTATGAAACCGAATATTTACTCGGAAACGATCTGGAAGCTGCTGCATACCTGCAGGCATCATCGCTATTCGATGAATGCGCAGCTGCAGAACACCGGAGTTTTTGAAAGCCAGCACAGGCTTCTGATGACGATATCGGATCATCCGGATTTTACCCAGAAGGAGCTGGCAGAGTCCATGCGGATCTCACCGGCCACGCTGGCGGTTACGTTAAAGAAGTTAGAAAAGGGCGGCTATGTGGACCGGCAGATGGATGACCGGGACAATCGCTGCAACCGGCTGGTCTTGACAGAGCAGGGGAAAGAGGTTGTGGAAGTGAGTCACAGGGTATTTGCCGAACTGGATCGGATGATCTTCCGGGATTTCACGGAGGAGGAGATCCTGCGTCTGGGAAATGATTTGGACCGCATCTGCCGCAATCTGGACGAAGCGGATCAAATGAATCTGATTGAACAAAGCGAAAGGAGTACAGAACAGTGAAGCAATACGGAAAATATATCAAACCTTATTTGTCAGCCTTTATTATCGGCCCGATCATGATGATCGTGGAAGTAATCGGCGAAGTGCTGATGCCGTGGTTATTAAGCGTTATTATCAACGACGGCGTGCAGGGAGCCTCCAGAGGCGTGACGTTTATCATTGCCATAGGCGTTTTAATGGTGATTACAGCGCTGTGCATGATGGCAGGCGGGATCGGCGGCGCTTATTTTGCCACAAAAGCCTCCAGCAATTTTGCCAATGATCTGCGCAAAGATCTGTTTCGGAAAGTGCAGCGGTTTTCCTTTGCCAATATTGACAAATTCAGCACCGGCTCATTGGTAACGCGTCTGACGAACGATATCACACAGATGCAGAACCTGATCGGTATGATCCTGCGGATGGCGCTGCGTGCGCCGGGCATGCTGATCGGCGCTACGATCATGGCCTTTGCCATGAACGCACAGCTGGCGCTGATCATTGTGATCATTATGCCGATCCTGGGCGGAACCATTTTTGCCATTGTGCGGGTGGCCTTCCCCAGATTCCAGGTGATGCAGAAACAACTGGATACGGTAAACTCCGATATTCAGGAAAACCTCACCAATGTACGGGTAGTAAAATCCTTTGTCAGAACCGGGTATGAAGAAGAAAAATTCGGAAAAGCGAATGAGGAACTGAAAAATAAGAGTTTAAGAGCCATGAAGATCATGATCTTAAACTTCCCGATGATGAACCTGTGTATGAATGTCGCGACGCTTGCAATCGTATGGTTCGGTGGGAACCGGGTGATCGCCGGCAATATGCAGGTAGGCGATCTGACCGCGTTTACCAATTATGTCGTACAGATCCTGATGTCCCTGATGATGGTCTCCATGATTATTTTAAACAGCTCCCGTGCGATGGCTTCTTCCAAACGTATCAAAGAAGTCTTGAATGAGGAAGTGGATCTGACGGATCTGGGCGCGAAGGAGCCTGAGAAACAGGTGACGGAAGGGCGGATTACATTTCGCAATGTTTATTTCCGGTATTATAAGAACAATCCGGAATGGGTGCTTCACAATATCAATCTGGAGATCGAACCCGGGGAAACGGTGGGAATCATCGGTTCTACAGGCTGCGGAAAGACCTCGCTGGTCAGCCTGATTCCGCGTCTTTACGATGTGGAGAGCCGGGAACCGGATCTGCCCAAAGAAGAACAGGGGCAGGTACTGGTAGACGGCGTGGATGTGCGGGATTACAGCCTGAACAATCTGCGGAGCGGGATCGGTATGGTATTACAGAAGAACGTCCTGTTTTCCGGTACGATCAAAGAAAACCTGCAGTGGGGCGATGAAGACGCCGAAGATGAAGAAATCTTCCGGGCGGCTGAAAGCGCGAAGGCTCATGACTTTATCATGAATTTTACGGAAAAATATCAGACCGAACTGGGGCAGGGCGGTGTGAATGTATCCGGCGGACAGAAGCAGCGGCTGTGTATCGCGAGAGCACTGCTTAAGAAACCGAAGATCCTGATCCTGGACGACAGTACCAGCGCGGTGGATACCGCGACGGAAGCCCGGATCCGGGAAAATTTCGCGACGGAACTGAAGGATACGACGAAACTGATCATTGCGCAGCGGATATCTTCCGTGATCGACGCGGATAAGATCGTTGTGATCGATGACGGCAGGATTGTAGGAGTCGGCAGCCATGAACAGCTGATGGAGAGCTGCCATACTTATCAGGAGATTTATGAATCCCAGAACGGAAAGGAAACGGCGCAGAAGAAGCCGCAGCCGGCTGTTTTGGGAAAGGAGGTGACTGTCTGATGGCCAGAGTGATCGATAAAGATGCGTTAATTCGAAAATACGGCGGACAGACAAATACCGCTGTTCCGTCGGCAGGCGGTCCGGGCGGCGGCCCCGGCAGGGGACCGGGCGGCGGACCGAGAAGAGGTCCCGGCGGAGCAGGCATGGCGGGCGGAAAACCGAAAAATGTTAAGGATTCTTTAGTACGTCTGTTGGGCTATTTACGGGAAGACCGCTTCAAATTTATCCTGGTATTTTTCTGTCTGATCGCCAATACCGGCACGATGCTGGGCGGCAGTTATGTGCTGCGTCCCATTATCAATAACCTGATCGGGGACGCTTCTCCGAGCGACCGGATCGATAACCTGATCGCCGGACTGGGCGTTATGGCTTCCATTTATATCGTGGGTGTGCTTGCGCAGTATTTCCAGACCAGACTGATGCTGGTCATCGCGCAGAACGCGATCCAGCGGATCCGAAATGATCTGTTCTGCCGGATGCAGAAACTGCCGGTACGGTTTTTTGACACGCATTCCAACGGGGAGCTGATGAGCCGGTTTACCAATGATGTGGATGCTTTGGGCGAAATGCTGAGCAATACAGTGGTCAACCTGTTTTCCGGCGCGATCACTCTGATCGGAACGCTCTGCCTGATGTTTTATACCAACTGGATCCTGACGTTGGTGACGTTATTGACGGTACCCCTGCTGACAAAGGCCGGTGCTTCGATCGCCAGCCGGAGCCGCCGTTATTACAAGGGCCAGCAGAGAGCGCTGGGCGCGGTCAACGGCTATATCGAGGAACTGGTGACCGGTCAGAAGGTTGTCAAAGTCTTCTGCCATGAATCGGAATCCGTAGAGGAGTTTGAAGTCTTGAGCGATCATCTGCAGCAGGAACA
The DNA here is from genome assembly GCA_947626415.1 of uncultured Lachnospiraceae bacterium. Taxonomy (GTDB): domain Bacteria; phylum Bacillota; class Clostridia; order Lachnospirales; family Lachnospiraceae; genus CANQSA01. The sequence goes on along the minus strand of CANQSA010000016.1, from coordinate 43,178 downwards.
GATGCGCGCCCAGTTTATGGGCGGTATCATGGGGCCGGTCATGGGAAACCTGAGTCAGGTCAGCTATGCGATCACGGCAGCGGTAGGCGGCGTGCTGTGTTTCTTAGGTATGTTTGATATCGGCGGCCTGACAATTTTTACCGGATATTCCAGACAGTTTTCCCGCCCGATCAATGAATTATCCATGCAGATGAACGTAATCTTTTCCGCCCTGGCCGGCGCGGAACGTGTGTTTGAGATCATGGATCAGATTCCGGAGAAGCCGGATGCGGAAAACGCGGCTGTGATCTGTAACAGGGAAGAATATGCAGAACTGGAACAAAAGGGAGCGGTGCCGGCAAATGTAAAAGCCGTGGACGGCTATGTAAAGGTAGAGCATGTTACTTTCGGTTATAATCCTGATAAGACGATCCTGAAAGACGTAAGCTGTTACGCGAAGCCGGGTCAGAAAATCGCGTTTGTCGGCTCTACCGGCGCGGGAAAGACGACCATTACCAACCTGATCAACCGTTTTTACGATATTGAACAGGGTAAGATCACGATTGACGGTATCGACATCATGGATATCACCAAAGACAGCCTGCGTAAGAATATTGCCATGGTACTGCAGGATACGCATCTGTTTACCGGGACGGTAATGGAAAATATCCGGTACGGACGGCTGGACGCCACAGATGAGGAAGTGATTCAGGCGGCAAAGATCGCCAGTGCGGATTCCTTTATCCGCCGTCTGGCAAACGGTTATGATACCGTGATCGAAGGGGACGGCGCAAACCTGAGCCAGGGACAGCGGCAGCTGCTGAATATTGCCCGGGCGGCAGTTTCAAAGGCACCGATTTTGATTTTGGATGAAGCGACCAGTTCCGTCGATACCAGAACGGAGCGGCACATCGAACACGGCATGGACCGTCTGATGGCGACCAGAACTACATTTGTGATCGCACATCGTCTTTCTACGGTTCGGAACGCCAATGCGATCATGGTACTGGAGCAGGGCGAGGTGATCGAACGCGGAACCCATGAGGAACTGCTGGCTTTGAAAGGGCGTTACTACAGCCTGTATACCGGCGCGGTAGAGCTGGATTAAGGCGAAAAAAATTAAAAAATAAGGGCTAGGCAATTCAAAGAATATGTGCTATAATATGTTGTCGTTTGATGAAATTAAAGGAAAGGATAAAGGTATTTAAGTATGCATCGGATCAGGGTGACAGTTTTAATACTTTTGATATTGTCCGCCGTTATATTTGTGGGATATCGCGTTTATGAAAGCGTTAATGTTGATGATACGGTACCGGCTCTGAACATTCCGGCAGGAGAACTGACCGTATCCGTCAAAGACGGAGAGGAAATACTGCTGAACGGAGTGACGGCGCGGGATGAAAAAGATGGCGATCTGACTGACCGGATCATGATCGATTCCATGTCGGAACTGCTGGAGGGCAACAGACGGGAAGTGACCTATGCGGTTGCGGATGCCGATAATCATGTGGTTAAGGCGACCCGTTATATTCAATACAGCGATTATGAAACGCCGGTCTTTTCTCTGGAGCAGCCGCTGCAGTTTATGGTGAATTCCAAAGTGGACGTTTGCCAGTATGTGGGAGTAACAGACTGTCTGGAAGGAGATATTTCCAACCGGGTTAAACAGACCTATCCGCAGATGTTCGGAGAGATGACCGGAGATTTTCCGGTTGAACTGCAGGTGAGCAATGAAGCGGGAGATACGGTATCTCTGCCGGTTACGGTTTCGTTCTATAATTCCGGCGTGCTGACCAGCGGACGGCGTCCGCAGATCAATCTGAAGCAGTACATTGCGTATATCGATAAAGGAGAACAGTTCTCTGCGGCTTCTTTCCTGGAAAAAGTGGCCGTAAACGGAATTGAGTATGAGGTATCGGATTCTCTTGATATAGATGAGGATGCGATCAGCACATTTAAGGAACATGATATTTCGGTAAAACGGTTCCATATCGAGAATCCGGTTGATACGGATATTCCGGGCTGTTATGAAGTTTTATACGAACTGGAACTGCCGGATAAAGAGGCGACTGAAGTCAGATTGATCGTAGTTGTGAGGGAATAGAGGTATGGAAAGTACAAGAGACAGATTAAAATTTGATTTATACAGCGTGCTGCAGGATCTGGCGCATAACCTGCTGTATATTATTCTGGCGGGCGTTACGGCTGCACTCCTGTTTTATACTGTGGTAAAAGTGACCTATACGCCGGCCTATACGACGCATATTACATTTGCGGTATCGGTAAGAGGTACGACGAACTCCGTGTACAACAACTTTACCACTGCGACCAATATGTCTAAAGTATTTGAACAGGTGCTGACCAGTTCTGTCCTGACGGATAAAGTTGCGGAGGAACTGGGAACAGATACACTGAACGGCCACTTGTCTGTGACACAGATCGAAGAGACCAATATGCTGAAGCTGACGGTTACGGCATCGACGCCGGAACAGTCATTCCGGATCATGAAGTCAGTGCTGAATAATTACCGGGAAATTTCGGAACCGATGATGGGAAATGCGGTTATGGAGCAGTTAGATAAGCCGTCCATGCCGGAGGAGCCGGAGAATCCGTTAAACATGCGGAACATCATGATTATAGCCGCAATCGGCGGCATGCTGTTTTTGACTGCGCTGATCGTTCTGTTCTCCTATCTGCGGGATACGGTAAAGAGCGCGGAAGAAGTGGAAGAGAAGCTGGACGGCAATCTGCTTGGTACTGTGCTTTATGAAAAGAAGCAGCCGACAGCTAAGAATAAAAAGACTTCCCTGCTGATCACGAATCCGTCAGTTCGTTTCTCCTTTGTGGAGAGCTATCGGAAACTGGCGACGAAGGTGGATTATCAGTGTAAGAAACACGGCTATCAGGTGCTTATGATTACTTCCGTGCTTTCCAATGAAGGAAAGTCTACCGTAGCGGCGAATCTGGCGCTGGCACTGGCAAAGCGGAAAAAGAAAGTGCTGCTGATAGACGGAGATCTGCGGAAGCCTGCACAGCATCTGATCTTTGATTATCAGATGAAAGAAAAGGATGAAATGATGAATTTCCTGCGGGGGGACGCGAAACCGGAAGATATTCTGATCCGCAATCGTCATGGGATTTATATGGTATGTACTTCCAAAGGATATGCCAAGTCCAATGAACTCCTTTTGTCCGATAAGATGAAAGAACTGCTGCAGTACGGAAAAGAAAATATGGATTATGTGATCGTCGATACCTCGCCGATGGCGCTGGTGGCTGACGCGGAAGCGGTAGCCGAGATCGCAGAATGCAGTATTATGGTTGTCAGAAAGAACTTTACGCTGACCCGGGATATCAACGATGCTGCGGACGCGCTTCGGAGCGGAGATACGCCTATGCTGGGTTATATTTACAATGCTGAACGGGATCTGACGGACAGTACGGAAGAAAACACGTAAGGGGGATATGCGTAAAAATGGAAGAAAAGAATCAAACACATATGAGCAATGCCGAAGCAGCATCGGAAGAGATCGATCTGCTGTATGTCGTTGACAGCGTATGGAAAGCATGCAAAAAAATGTGGTATCTGTTTCCTGTTTTTGCGATCATAGGAGTTTTGGCGGGATGGCTGCTGGGATTCCTGCATGAGCCGCTTTATACGGCGACGGCTACCTTTTCGGTCAATATTAACAGTACGAATCAGACCAGTGACATTTATAATACAACGATGGTAAGACAGATCGCGCTGACGTTTCCCAATATTCTGACCAGTGATGTTCTGAAGGAAAAAGTGGCGGATCAGTTGGAGTTGGATCCGTTTACGCCGACGATCCGTGCGACAGCCGCGGAGGAATCGAATCTGTTTACGTTAAGCGTTACGGATACGGATGCGAAGACGGCGTATGACGTTTTGAATACGATGCTGGAGCTGTACCCGGATGTGGCACAGTTTGTGCTTGGAGATACGGAGCTGACCAGGCTGAGCAATGACGGAATGCCGAGTACTCCGGATCCGTCCACCCTGTATGATTATCGGCTGGTGATCGGCGCGTTCCTGGGTATTTTGGCAGCATTGGCCTGGGCATCTGTGTTTGCGCTGCGCCGGAAGACGGTTATGACGCCGGAAGATATGCAGGCGATCACCAGTGTTACAAATTTTGGCTCAATCCCATTGTTCCGGTTTAAGAAACGAGGGAAAAACTTCGACGACCGTGTATTGCTGAGCAATAGGCTGCTGCAGGATACGTTCGGTGAGAATATGCGTACGATCCGCCATCGTCTGGAAAAGGATATGGAAGGATATGGCGGCAAGATCGTACTGGTTACCAGTGCCGTCCCCTGTGAAGGCAAGACTATGCTGGCGGCCAATCTGGCAGAATCCCTGGCGCATAATGACCAGCGGGTTATTTTGATCGACTGTAATTTCCATAATCCGTCCCTTCGGTCTCTGTTAAAGATCGACCGGAGCTATCGAGGTCTGCATGGCGTGATCCATTCCTCAGAACCGGTCACAAGGGCAATCGTTCAGAATATGAAGCGGATAGAGCATAAAAATCTGTGGGTAATGCCGGCAGATGTTCTGCATGGTGAAAATTCATCCGATCTGTTTCTGGAGGAGCGGATGGAATTGTGTATGCGCGCGCTTCGTACGGTAGCGGATTATATCGTGCTGGATGCGCCTGCATGTCTGAGCTCCAGTGATGCGGCAACTTTGGCAAGTTATGCGGATACCGCCGTGTTTGTGGTGCGGCATGATTATGTGACGGCACGCGCTGTCAGTGAAGGGCTTGCGACGCTGGGCGGCAGCGGACTGAATATCAGCGGATATGTCCTGAACGGCGTGATGGCCGGGCTGACCGGAAGCAATTACGGATATAATTCCGGATATTATGGCAGTTACGGAAAATACGGTTACGGGAAAAAGTACGGCTATGGTTATGGAAAGAAATACGGCTATGGTTACGGGAACCGCTACGGTTACGGCTATGGCTATGGAAATATAGAAGACGAGACGGATAAACAGAAAAAAAGCGGCAAGGAAGAATAACGCATAAAACAAAGAACAAATTATAACAATCAGGAACGAAATGCTGTCGCACATTGGTGTGGCAGTATTTCGTTCCCATTTTAAAACTGTGAAAAAAACTGAAAAGGAGGTTCCCATGGAGAAATTATTGGAAATCATGAGGGAAAAAGAAATCGACTGGTATCTGGTGCCGACCAGCGATTTTCATGACTCAGAGTATGTCAGCCCTTATTTTCAGGGACGAAGCCATTTCAGCGGATTTACGGGTTCAGCAGGTATCCTGGTGGCAGGACTTACAGAGAGCGTATTATTTACGGACGGAAGATACTTTATTCAGGCGGAACAGGAACTGGAGGACAGCGGAATCGCGCTGATGCGTATGGGGCAGGCGGATGTCCCGACATTAGGGGAATATCTGGAACAGAAGATTCAGGTAGGGCAGAAACTGGGGGTAGACGGCAGACTGATCAGCTATCGGTTCGGGCAGGAACTGGAGCGGATCGTTAAGGCGGTAAGCGCGGAACTGGTCTGGCAGGAAGACCTGACGGAGCTGGCATGGCCGGAACGCCCCGCCCTGGAATTTCACGACACAAGGGAGATTCCGGAGTCTTATTTCGGCGAAAGCAGAACGTCTAAGATAAGCCGGGTGCGTAAGATCATGCGGGAGGAAAACGCGGACGCATTTATTCTGACTACATTGGATGATATTGCGTGGCTGTTTAATCTGCGCGGGAATGATGTAGCCAATAATCCGGTGATACTGGCCTATGCGATCCTGACCGGAGAGGACGCGTTTTTGTTTATGCACAAGGAGGCGTTAAAGCAGGAACTCCCCGGAATCACGGTGAAAGATTATTTTGAATTTTATGACTGTGTTTCCGTGCTGCCGAAAGGAAGCAATATCATGCTGGATGCTTCCCGGGCGAACTATGCGGTCGTACAGAGAGCGCTGGAATGCGGCCATGTGATGGATGGGATGAATCCGACCACGAAGATGAAAGCGGTCAAAAACGAGACGGAAATTCAAAATACGAAGAAAGCCCATATAGCGGACGGCGTGGCAGTCACAAAATTTATGTACTGGCTGAAACACAATGTGGGAAAAACAGAGATCACGGAAGTGACGGCAGCCGATTATCTGGAACAGCTGCGGCGGGCGTTCCCGGATTGCTTTGATCTGAGTTTTCCTACAATCTGTGCCTATAATGCCAACGGCGCCATGATGCATTACAGTGCTTCCGCGGAGCATGCCGCGGTATTGAAGCCGGAAGGATTTTTACTGGTGGATTCCGGCGGACAGTATCTGCAGGGGACTACGGATATCACCCGTACCTTTGTTCTGGGCGAACTGACCGACGAGATGCGGATGCATTTTACCATGGTGGCAAAGGCAATGCTGCGGCTGCAGAACGCAAAGTTTTTATACGGATGTACGGGACTGAATCTGGATATCCTGGCCCGCGGCGTCATGTGGGAGAAGAATCTGGATTATCAGTGCGGAACCGGACACGGAGTCGGCCATGTATTAAATGTGCACGAGAATCCCAATTCGTTCCGCTGGCTGCTTCGCGGCGACTGGGAAGACGGGGTACTGGAAGCCGGGATGATCACTACGGACGAACCGGGAATTTATCTGGAAGGCGCCTATGGGATCCGGCTGGAAAATGAACTGCTGTGTATCAAAGGGATCCAAAATGAATATGGGCAGTTTATGGAGTTTGAACCCCTGACCTTTGTCCCGATTGATCTGGACGGAATTGATACCCGTTATTTGGAACCGGGCGATATCGAGAATCTGAATCGATATCACCGGGCGGTATACGAGCAGATTTCTCCCTATCTGAATGAAGCGGAACGAGAGTGGCTGAAGGATTGTACCCGCAAAGTTGACAAGATTCATACTTGAAAATCGGAAAGCCACATGTTAAAATGTGAAAAACTGTGACTTTTTGACACACAGATACTTGAGGAGAATGGCGTGTATGAAGCGGCTGTTGTTTGTTTTTAACCCCCATTCCGGAAAAGGACAGATCAAAAGCCATCTGTTAAATATTGTTGATACGTTTATCAAGGCAGGTTATCTGGTAGAAATACACACAACACAGAAACCACTGGATGCAAAAGAACAGGTGATCGGCCGGGCCGGAACGTATGACCTGGTTGTATGCTCCGGCGGAGACGGTACATTGAACGAGACAATCTCCGGGGTTTTTGCTACGGGAATTTTGGTTCCGGTGGGCTATATCCCGTCCGGGTCTACCAATGATTTTGCCGCCAGCATCAAACTGCCGAAGAAAATGGAGCGGGCGGCTTATACCGCGGTTTACGGAAAACCTTTTGCGACCGATATCGGTACCTTTAATAACCGTACCTTTATCTATGTGGCGGGATTTGGCGCGTTTACCAACGTATCCTATGCGACGCCTCAGAATATGAAGAACTTATTCGGGCATCAGGCATATATTATGGAAGGGATGAAGGAGCTGTCATCGATCAGGGCGTATGATATGCGGATCGAGTGCGATTCCGAGGTGCTTGAGGATTCTTATATTTACGGTATGGTGACGAACGCGAAGTCAGTGGGAGGCTTCAAGGGGATTACCGGTAAAGATGTGGTTCTGGACGACGGATTATTTGAGGTGACGCTTGTCAAAAAGATCCGGAACCCCATTGAACTGCAGGCTGTGATCTCGTTTCTGCTCGGCCTGACTAAGAAATGCGAGCGGATTGTTAAACTGAAGACCGGCTATATCTGTTTTGAATCCAATGCGGAGATTCCCTGGGTGCTGGACGGAGAATATGGCGGACAGCCGAGGCGGGTAGAGATCAAAAATCACAAGCAGGCGATACAGATCATGGTGCCTGATGAGGAGAAAGACGGAGAGTCGGAACTGCTCCCGGAAGAAACGGAGACACGGGAATAGATAAAAGCTGTTGCGCAGAAAGGAAGAGATACTGTGGAAAAGGAAGTTCTACTGGAAAAATTAAAGAAACTGCTGGAACTGGGTAATTCTAAAAAAGGTGTATTGGAAATACCGGAGATCAATGATTTCTTCAAAGATGTTCAGCTCAGTGTAGAACAGATGGAATTTGTATATCAGTACCTGGAAGACAATAAGATCGATGTTTTGCGGATCATGGAAGATGAAGATGAAGATCTGCTGGAGCCGGATGACGAGATGCTGGATGAACCGGAAGAACAGATCAATCTGGATTCCATTGATCTTTTGGAAGGCGTGGGAACAGAAGATCCGGTACGCATGTATCTGAAGGAGATTGGCACGGTACCGCTTTTGACTTCGGAGGAAGAAGTTGCGCTTGCCAAGCGAAAATCAGAAGGCGATCCGGTTGCCAAGCAGCGGCTGATTGAAGCCAACCTGCGTTTAGTCGTCAGTATCGCAAAGCGCTATACGGGGCGCGGCATGAGTTTCCTGGATCTGGTTCAGGAAGGCAATCTGGGTCTGATTAAGGGTGTTGAGAAGTTTGACTATGAAAAAGGCTATAAACTGAGTACATATGCTACCTGGTGGATCCGGCAGTCCGTAACACGGGCGCTGGCAGATCAGGCGAGGACCATCCGTGTGCCGGTTCACATGGTAGAGACGATCAACCGGATGTCTAAAATGCAGAGAAAATTGACGCTGGAGCTGGGCTATGAACCTTCTACCGCGGAACTGGCAAAAGCGCTGAATGTTTCTGAGAATAAAGTACTGGAGATCATGCAGATCGCAAGAGAGCCGGCGTCTCTGGAAACGCCGATCGGGGAGGAGGACGATTCCAACCTGGGCGATTTTGTGGCCGATAATAATACGGTTACGCCGGAAGCCAATATTGAAGCCGTTATGCTTCGGGAGCATATCGATGCGCTGCTGCAGGATCTGAAGGACAGAGAACGCCAGGTGATCATCCTGCGGTTTGGTCTGATCGACGGGCATCCGCGCACCCTGGAAGAAGTCGGAAAAGAATTTAACGTTACCCGGGAACGAATCCGGCAGATCGAGGCGAAGGCGCTGCGCAAACTGCGGAATCCTGTCCGAAGTAAGAAAATCAAAGATTTTTTGTCTATCAGTTAGCAAATAACAGGGTTGTTGCGCGTGTAACAGCCCTGTTCTGTTTTCAGTCAGAATTACAGAATGGAGATTACGGTAAATGCGCTTGATGAAATTTAAAATGGAACGGCCCGGACAGGTGACGGAAGGGCAGGAGGTAACGGTCACGGAATTGGGAGGCGTCAATTATAATTATATGATCGAGCCGGCAGTTGCCATGAGCGGCTGCTATACGATCGGGGAACGGCTGCCGGTGAACCGGGGGATCGTGCGTGCGGTAGAGGAAAATGAAAGGGGCTATTACGTGACGGTGGAGTTTGACGCGCCGCCGATCGCAAGAAAAGAATAGACGATGCAAAAATAAACAGAAACGGAGGCAGGTATGGAAGAAAAAGAGAAAAAGGAACAGTTAAAGGAGTGGATTGCCGAAGCAAAACGGATCGTTTTCTTCGGCGGCGCCGGTGTGTCTACAGAGAGCAATATACCGGATTTTCGCAGTACGGACGGATTGTATCATCAGGAATATGCATATCCGCCGGAACAAATTTTAAGTCACAGCTTTTATAAGAGGAACCCGTCCGAATTTTTCCGGTTTTACAGAAACAAGATGATCTACCGGGACGCAAAGCCGAATGCGGCGCACTATGCGCTGGCGAATCTGGAAGCGCAGGGAAAACTGACGGCGGTAGTTACGCAGAATATAGACGGGCTGCATCAGATGGCAGGCAGTAAACATGTATTGGAGCTGCACGGGAGTATTCATCGGAACTACTGTGAACAGTGCGGAAAATTTTACGGATTGGACGCCGTTGCGGATTCCGAGGATATCCCGCGGTGCAGCTGCGGCGGAATCATTAAACCGGATGTGGTTCTGTATGAGGAAGGGCTGGATCAGAATATTATTCAGGAGTCTGTGAATCAGATCTACAGAGCCGACCTGATGATTGTGGGCGGTACTTCGCTGACAGTTTATCCGGCAGCGGGAATGCTGGACTATTTTCACGGGAACCATCTGGCCCTGATCAATCGAGACGCCACGCCGAGAGACAATATGGCGGATCTGTGCATCCGGGAAAAGATCGGGGAAGTGTTGGCGGATTATTGCCAGCCCCCGTCCAGCCCGATGATCTGACCGGTTAGATAAGCAGGCGCTTTCACAAGCAGAAGCGCAAGCTCCGCGACTTCTTCGGGCGTACCCATGCGGCCGGCCGGGATCTCCGTAAGCAGCGCAGCCTGCTCTTCGGAAGACAGAAAGCGGTTCATCTGTGTATCGATGAGCCCGCAGGCAATGGCGTTTACCTGAATATTGCCGGGAGCCAGTTCTTTCGCCAGTGCTCTGGTAAACGCATTGAGCCCGCCTTTGGAAGCAGAGTAGGCTGCCTCGCAGGAAGCGCCGGCTGCGCCCCAGACGGAGGAAATATTTAGGATCGTTCCGAAGCCATTTCGCAGCATTTGCGGGATGACCTGACGGCAGGTTAAGAAAGCCCCGCTTAAATTCGTGCTCAGAAGCCGGTTCCATTCACCGGGGTCCATATCCTGGATCAGTCCGATCCGGGATATTCCCGCGTTATTGATCAGAATATGAATGGGAAATCCACGCTGTTCCAGCTGGCGGAACAGCGTTTCTGTTTCCACGGCGCTGCCGCAGTCGCACTGAAATGTATGACAGGGCAGTTTTGTATGCTGTCTGCACAGCGCTGCCGTTTCTTCTAAGGCCGGATAATCATGTCCGCAGGTCAGAGCCAGACCGTAGCAGCCTTCTTTGGCAAAGGCGAGAGCAAGCGCCCGTCCGATGCCCCGGGAGGCCCCTGTGATCAGCACATTGCGGACAGTGTGTGTGAAATTTGCATTGGTTGTTTTTGCATCTGTCATATCGGGATTCCTTTCCGGATTTGTTATGAAATATAGTAGCACATTTCGGAAGAAAAGGCAAAGAAATTGAAAAATATTAAAAAAGTATTACAAAAATATTGACAATCCGTCAAACGTCCTGTATAATCGCTTTGTAACAAAAATGTAATAAATGGCGTATACATTGATGGGAGTTTAATTATGCAAAGGAATTTGGCGAAGGTACTTGCGGTTGTGATGGCGGCGTCTATACTGACGGGAGTTCCGGCATTGACGGCTTACGCAGAAGAAACAGATGCTGTAAATGAGACAGTGACTGAACAGGAAGCAACTACAGCACAGGACCAGAAGACCACAGACCAGACAGAGGGAGAACAGCCGGAGACAGAAACGATCTCCGAAACTAAGATAGAGGAAGACGGAAGTACAGAGATGGCGGGAGCCGGTATTTCCGTGATCTTATCGGAATATTATTCCAAGAACAAGGATTCCAGGAATAAGATCCTGAAGCTGCTGGAGCCGGAGAAAGAAACCGAAACGACGAAGGCAGAAAAGGAAACGACTGAAAAGAAGACGACTGAAAAAGAGACGACAAAGAAAGAAGAAAAGAAAGAAGAAGAGACAACAAAGAAGGAACCGGAACAGCATGAGCAGTATTTTAAAAATCTTGCCATTGCGACAGTTGGGGATTATACATATGTGAATGTCCGTGCGAAAGCAGGGACAGACGCAGAGATCATCGGTAAGATCTATGGAAACGGCGGCGCTACGATCCTGGATCAGAAGAACGGCTGGTATCACGTGAAGTCCGGCGGCATCAAGGGCTATGTGAGCAGCGATTACTTTATTACCGGCGCAGAGGCTGAGAAGTACGCGCTGGAGATGGGATATGTTCTGGCGTCGGTAGACGTGCCGGCATTGAATCTGCGGAAAGGCAAGAGCACAGAGACGGATATCGTAGGTTCCCTTGTTATGGGTTCTACCTACGTTGTATTAGAGATCAGCAACGGATGGGCAAAACTGGCGGTAGATGAATCCGCGATCGGCTGGGTATCCATGGATTATGTTACGGTCCGCGCGGCACTGGAGACAGCGATCGCACCGAATGAAGAACCGGAATCCGAAGAACCGGAGACAACAGAGGCGACAACACAGCAAACGACCCAGCAGCCGACAACCACGCAGAAGCCGACGCAGCAGACTACGACAAAGAAGCCTGCGGCACAGACGCAGAACAATACGGCAGCGTCCGCTAAGGCAAGCGAGATTATCGCTTATGCAATGCAGTTTTTAGGCAACCCGTATGTGTACGGCGGTTCCAGCTTAACGAATGGAACCGACTGCTCCGGATTTACCATGTCTGTTTACGGACATTTCGGATATTCGCTGAACCGTTCTTCCAGAGATCAGGTACATAACGGCAGAGCCGTATCCCTGGACGCACTGCAGCCGGGCGATCTGGTATTCTACGCATACGGCGGCGTGATTGGACATGTTGCTATTTATATCGGTAACGGTCAGATCATACATGCAAGTTCACCGAGCACAGGAATTATGATCTCCAAGCTGAATTATGGTACAGCACCTTGTGCAGCAAGAAGAATTTTAAATTAGTCAGAATTTATAGAATGCGTTATAAGGACACTTTCCGATTTGGAAGTGTCCTTTTTGTATCGGCAGGCCGCGGCGGAATCTCCGTCCGCGAAACGTATTTACTGAAAAAAGGATTGATTATTGTTGGAGATAATGATAGAATATTGTTCGAATATATGCAGTTGAAAGCAGAATGAGAGGAAAAACATGGGATTATTTGATAAAGTTTTCGGAACGCACAGCGAGCGGGAAATTAAACGGATCATGCCGATCGTGGACAAGATCGAATCCTACCGGGAAGAAATGGGACGGATGTCGGACCAGGATCTGCGAAATAAGACGGCGGAATTTAAGGAACGGCTGCAGAAGCGGGAGACCTTAGACGATATTTTACCGGAAGCGTATGCAGTTGTTAGAGAAGCGGCAAAGCGTGTGTTACATCAGGAACACTACCGGGTACAGCTGATGGGCGGTATCATCCTGCATCAGGGACGGATCGCCGAGATGAAGACCGGTGAAGGAAAGACGCAGGTGGCGCTGCTGCCGGCATATCTGAATGCGCTGGAAGGAAAAGGCGTTCATGTCGTTACGGTTAATGAATACCTGGCGAAGCGTGATGCCGAGTGGATGGGACAGGTTCATGAATTTCTGGGTCTAACTGTCGGCGTGGTATTAAACGATATGACACGGGAAGAAAAACAGGCGGCCTATAATTGTGACATCACCTACATTACCAATAATGAAGCAGGATTTGATTATCTGCGTGACAACATGGTAATTTACAAGGAACAGCTGGTACAGCGGGAACTGCATTATGCGATCATCGATGAGGTCGACTCTATCCTGATCGATGAAGCGAGAACGCCGCTGATCATCTCCGGTCAGAGCGGGAAATCGACCAGATTGTATGAGATGTGCGATATCCTGGCAAGGCAGATGAAGCGCGGTGAGGATGTCAAGGAACTGAGTAAGATTGACATTCTGATGGGCGAAGAAGTAAAAGAGACCGGAGATTTTCTTGTAAACGAGAAGGATAAGGTGGTAACGCTGACAGAGGCCGGCGTGGAAAAGGTAGAGCAGTTCTTTAAGATCGAGAACCTTTCCGATCCGGAGAATCTGGAGATCCAGCACAATGTGACACTGGCTCTGCGCGCGCACAATCTGATGTTCCGCGATCAGGACTATGTAGTAAAGGATGACGAGGTGCTAATCGTAGATGAATTTACCGGCCGTATTATGCCGGGGCGCCGGTATTCCGACGGCCTGCATCAGGCGATTGAGGCGAAAGAGCATGTGAAGGTAAAACGGGAAAGCAAGACACTTGCAACCATTACCTTTCAGAACTTCTTTAATAAATACGCTAAGAAATGCGGTATGACCGGTACCGCCGTTACAGAAGAACAGGAATTTCGGAATATTTACGGCATGGACGTTGTGGAGGTTCCCACGAACCGCCCTGTGATCCGAATCGACCATGAGGACGGCGTATACAAGACCAGAAAAGAGAAGCTGCATGCAGTCATTGAAGATATTAAGGCATCTCATGAGAAGGGACAGCCCGTGCTGGTCGGTACGATCACCATTGAAGCATCGGAAGAAATCAGCGCGCTGCTGCGCAAACAGGGGATCCAGCATAAGGTCCTGAACGCCAAGTTTCATGAACTGGAGGCGGAGATCGTGGCGCAGGCCGGCGTACACGGTTCCGTTACCATTGCGACCAACATGGCGGGCCGTGGTACCGATATTAAGCTGGACGAAGAATCCAGAGCTGCCGGAGGTCTGAAGATCATCGGCACGGAGCGGCATGAGTCCAGACGAATCGACAATCAGCTGCGCGGCCGTTCCGGACGGCAGGGCGATCCCGGTGAATCCAAGTTTTATATTTCACTGGAAGATGATATTATGCGTCTGTTCGGCTCTGAACGTATGATGTCCGTGTTTAACGCGCTGGGCGTGCCGGAGAATGAAGAGATCAAACATAAGATGCTGACTAACGCCATTGAGAAGGCGCAGATGAAGATTGAGAGCAATAACTTCGCAATCCGTAAGAATCTGCTGGAATACGACCAGGTCAACAATGAACAGCGGGAGATCATTTATGCGGAGCGCCGGCGTGTCCTGGACGGTGAAAATATGCGGGATTCCATCTTGAAGATGGTAACGGATACCGTGGAAGCGACGGTCGATTCCGTGATTTCCGACGACCAGTCTCCGGAAGAATGGGATATGCTGGAACTGAATCAGCTGCTGGTGCCGATCTTCCCGATGGAACCGGTCGTTTTAACCGAAGAACAGAAGCATAATTATAAAAAGGCGGAACTGAAGCACAGTCTGAAGGAGATTGCCGTAAAAGCATATGAAGACAAAGAGGCGGAGTTCCCGGAGGAACTGATGCGGGAAGCAGAGCGGGTTGTTCTGCTGCGTGTCATTGATCAGAAATGGATGAACCATATTGACGATATGGATCAGCTGCGGCAGGGAATCGGGCTGCAGGCACTGGGACAGAAGGATCCGGTCGTAGAGTACAAGATGAGCGGCTTTGATATGTTTGACGGCATGATCGCCGCCATTCAGGAGGATACGGTCAAGGCGCTGATGCATCTGCGGATCGAGCAGAATATCGAACGGGAAGAGGTGGCGAAACCGATTGCGACCAATCGGGACGACTCCGCGCAGAAGGGACCGAAGAAGCGCGCAGACGCCAAGGTATATCCCAATGATCCCTGCCCCTGCGGCAGCGGCAAAAAATATAAATATTGTTGTGGAAGAAAGTAGGTGAGTGTGTGGTAGAGTTAGACCAGTTTAAATTTACGTTAAACAGTTACGAACCATCACTGCATGAATTGAGGGATTCACTTTGACTTAGCCGGTAAGGAAAGTCAGATCGTGCAGCTGGAACAGGAAATGGAAGCACAGAACTTCTGGGAGGATATGGAACACGCCCAGAAGGTGATGAAAGAAGTAAAGAATTTAAAAGATACGGTAAGCGCGTACCGCGCGCTGCAGCAGAAGTATGACGACGCGGCGACGCTGATCGAAATCGGATACGAGGAAAACGATGCGGAGCTGCTGCCGGAGATCGAAGAGGGAATCCGCAGTTTTGAAGCGGAACTGGAAGATATGCGGATCCGTACGCTGCTGTCCGGAGAATACGACAGGAATAACGCGATCCTGCGGCTGAACGCGGGCGCAGGCGGGACGGAAGCCTGTGACTGGGTCGGCATGCTGTACCGGATGTACTGCCGGTGGGCGGAGAACAAAGGATTTTCCGTGGAGACGCTGGATTATCTGGACGGAGAAGAAGCCGGGCTCAAGTCCGTTACCATACAGGTCAATGGGGAAAATGCATTCGGCTATCTGAAATCGGAGCGGGGCGTACACCGTCTGGTACGGATCTCGCCGTTTAACGCGGCCGGCAAGCGGCAGACCTCATTTGCCTCCTGCGACGTGATGCCGGATATCGAAGAAGACCTGGATGTGGAGATCAACGAGGATGAGATCCGGATCGACACATATCGCTCCAGCGGCGCCGGCGGCCAGCATATCAATAAGACTTCGTCTGCGGTTCGGATCACCCATATCCCTACCAATATCGTAGTACAGTGTCAGAATGAACGTTCGCAGCTGCAGAATAAAGATAAGGCCATGAAGATGCTGAAGGCGAAGCTGTATCTGTTAAAGAAGCAGGAAGAAGAAGAGAAGCAGAAAGGCATCCGCGGAGAAGTCAAAGAGATCGGCTGGGGCAATCAGATCCGCTCGTATGTCATGCAGCCGTATACGCTGGTGAAGGATCACAGGACCAATGAAGAAATCGGCAATGTGAACAGTGTCCTGGACGGGAATATCGACCCGTTTATCAGCGCATACTTGAAGTGGACGGCGCTGAAAAGTTAGGTAAAAGCATTGACTAATTTCCATTGTATGGTATAATAAATACGGTGAATTTTCATGTTCGTTCTATAGAACTGTGGCCGGTTCTATATGTAACATAATATTAAATTAGGAGGAATTAAGAAATGGCAAGAAAATGGGTATACTTATTCAAAGAGGGTAACGCATCCATGAGAAATCTGCTGGGCGGCAAGGGCTGCAATCTGGCTGAGATGACCGGATTAGGCATGCCGATTCCGCAGGGCTTTACTGTTACAACAGAAGCCTGTACAGACTATTACGCACAGGGCAAACAGATCTCTGAAGAGATTCAGGCTCAGATTTTTGAGGCACTGACCTGGCTGGAGAATGAGAATGGCAAGAAGTTTGGTGATACAGAGGATCCGCTGCTGGTTTCCGTTCGTTCCGGCGCCAGAGCATCCATGCCCGGTATGATGGATACCATTTTGAACTTAGGTTTGAACGATATTGCTGTTGAAGGTTTTGCCAAGAAGACAGGCAATCCGAGATTCGCATATGATTCTTACAGAAGATTTATCCAGATGTATTCCGATGTTGTTATGGAAGTCCCGAAGTCTTTCTTTGAGAAGATTATCGATGATGTGAAGGAAGAAAAAGGCGTTAAGTATGACACAGAGCTGGATGTAGACGACCTGAAGGAACTGGTTAAGCGCTTCAAGGCTGTATACAAGGAGTCCATGAACGGCGCTGAGTTCCCGCAGGATCCGAAGGAGCAGCTGATGGGAGCCGTTAAGGCCGTATTCCGTTCCTGGGACAACCCTCGTGCCATCGTTTACCGTCGTATGAACGATATCCCGGGCGATTGGGGTACCGCTGTCAACGTACAGACCATGGTATTCGGCAACAAGGGCGACACATCAGGAACAGGCGTTGCCTTTACCCGTAACCCGTCTACCGGCGCGAAGGGTATCTTCGGCGAGTACCTGATCAATGCACAGGGCGAAGACGTTGTTGCCGGCGTTCGTACACCGCAGCCGATCAGCCAGTTGGAGAAGGATTTGCCTGACTGCTACAAGCAGTTTATGGAACTGGCTATGAAGTTGGAGAATCATTTCCATGATATGCAGGATATGGAGTTTACGATTGAGGAAGGCAAGCTGTACTTCTTACAGACACGTAACGGTAAAAGAACAGCACCTGCCGCTATTCAGATCGCATGCGATCTGGTAGATGAAGGCCAGATCACAGAGGAAGAGGCTGTTTGCCGGATCGAGGCGAAGTCCCTGGATCAGCTGCTGCATCCGACCTTTGACGCTGCCGCATTAAAGGCAGGCGAAGTGATCGGCAGCGCACTGCCGGCATCTCCGGGCGCTGCAGCAGGTAAGGTTTACTTTACCGCAGAGGAAGCAAAAGAAGCCGGAATCGGCGGCCGCGGCGAGCGGGTTATCCTGGTTCGTCTGGAGACCTCTCCTGAAGATATCGAAGGTATGCATGCATCTCAGGGTATCTTAACGGTTCGGGGCGGTATGACCTCTCACGCTGCCGTAGTAGCGCGTGGTATGGGTACCTGCTGTGTATCCGGATGCGGCGATATCAAGATCGATGAAGAAGCTAAGGTATTTGAATTAGGCGGATATACATTCCATGAAGGAGATTACATCTCCCTGGATGGTACGACAGGCAAGATCTACAAGGGCGACATTAAGACGAATGAAGCAGAGATCGGCGGCAACTTTGGCCGTGTTATGGCATGGGCTGATAAGTACAGAACCATGCAGGTAAGAACCAATGCGGATACACCGGCAGATACCGCGAAGGCTGTTGAGCTGGGCGCTGAAGGAATCGGACTTTGCCGTACAGAGCATATGTTCTTTGGTGAGGATCGGATTCCGAAGTTCCGTCGGATGATCCTGTCTGACACGGTAGAGCAGAGAGAAGAGGCGCTGAAGGCGATCGGTGAGTATCAGAAGGCTGACTTTAAGGCGATGTATGAGACGCTGGAAGGCAGACCGATGGTTGTTCGTTATCTGGATCCGCCTCTGCATGAGTTCGTTCCGACTGAAGAAGAGGATATCAAGGCACTGGCTGACGATATGGGCTTAACGGTTGCGGAAGTTGAAGCAAGATGTGAAGCACTGCACGAGTTCAACCCGATGATGGGTCACCGTGGCTGCCGTCTGGCTGTTACCTATCCGGAGATCGCTAAGATGCAGACAAGAGCCGTTATGGAAGCTGCAATCGAAGTGAAGGAAGAGAAGGGTTATGATATCATTCCTGAGATCATGATCCCGCTGGTAGGCGAGAAGAAAGAGCTGAAGTATGTCAAGGACGTTGTCGTAGAGGTTGCTGAGCAGGTTAAGGCTGAGAAGAATTCCGATATTCAGTATCAGATCGGTACGATGATCGAGATTCCGAGAGCTGCTCTGACTGCAGATGAGATTGCGAAGGAAGCTGAGTTCTTCTGCTTCGGTACCAACGATCTGACCCAGATGACCTTCGGTTTCTCCCGTGATGATGCAGGCAACTTCTTAGATTCCTATTATCAGGCTAAGATTTATGAGTCCGATCCGTTCGCAAGACTGGATCAGACCGGCGTCGGCAAGTTAATGGAGATGGCTGTTCAGTTAGGTAAGGCTACAAGACCTGACCTGCACTTAGGTATCTGCGGTGAGCACGGCGGAGATCCTTCTTCCATCGAGTTCTGCCAGAAGATCGGTCTGGACTATGTTTCCTGTTCACCGTTCCGTGTGCCGATTGCACGGCTGGCTGCTGCACAGGCTGCAATCAATAGTAAATAAGTTATTGAGGCTGATAGCGTTTGGCGAAAAAGTGAATAAAGAGCTTAAAATAAATAGAAAGCGGAGCTTTCTATTGGGATTTTGAGTATCAGGGGGCTCATCCAAATGGAGGATGAGCTCCCTTTTTTACTCGGGCAATGAGCCGGGCTGACAACCGTGACTACCTGTGGCATATAAACCTCTCTGTACCGGCTGTTGTAAGTGTATTCAATGCTGCCTCATAATCGAACGGCCTCTGCCACTGAATCCCCTTGTTCGGTGTAAAAAGTGTAATCATAACACCGAAAGTCGTTGTAATTTTTGAAATTATGTGCTATACTATATTCATATTATGATGACGGAGGTGCGTCTATGTATCGAATTGCTATTGAAAAACTATTAAAATGGAAAGAAAGCAAACGCCGCAAGCCGCTAATCATCGAAGGAGCACGCCAAGTTGGCAAGACCTGGCTGATGAAAGAATTCGGCAAACAGGCGTATGCTGATACTGTTTACATTAACTTTGACTCTAATTCCAGAATGGCAGGGTTGTTTGCATCCGATTTGGATACAGACCGGCTGATTATGGGATTGGAGCTATATGCAGGTCGCAAAATTGACCCGAACAACACTTTGCTGATTTTTGATGAGGTGCAGGAAGTTCCGAGAGCACTGGCATCGCTCAAGTATTTCTATGAAAATGCACCACAATATCACATTGTCTGTGCAGGCTCTCTGCTCGGTATCGCATTACATGAGGGCACTTCCTTCCCTGTTGGCAAGGTGGATTTCTTAAAGCTCCATCCTCTCTCTTTCAGAGAGTTTTTGATGGCAACTGATAAGGAGTGTTTTGCGGAGCTTCTTGACAAACGGGACTTTCAGATGATCGCAAGCTTTAGGCAAACATACATTGATGCTTTGAAGCACTATTATTTTGTCGGCGGTATGCCCGAAGCGGTACAGAGCTTTGCAGAGAACAAAGATTTCAATGAGGTTCGTGATATTCAGAAGCGAATCCTTGCTGCTTATGAGCAGGACTTCTCCAAGCACGCTCCAAATGAGATTGTTCCTAAAATCCGTATGTTATGGAACAGCATCCCATCTCAGCTTGCAAAAGAAAATAAGAAGTTCATTTACGGGCTTGTCCGTGAAGGCGCTCGTGCCAAAGAGTATGAGACGGCGATTATGTGGCTGTCCGATTGCGGACTTGTTCACAAGGTCAGCCGAGTCAATGCGGTAGGTATCCCTCTAAAGGCTTATGAGGACTTAAAAGCCTTCAAACTGTTTGTGGTAGATGTAGGGCTGCTTGGTTGTATGGCGGGACTGCGGCAGCGTACATTGCTTGACGGAAATGACCTTTTTGTAGAATTCAAGGGGGCATTGACAGAACAGTATGTGTGCCAGCAGCTGAAAACCATCGAGGATTTAGATGTTTACTATTATACCAACAACAGAGGCTCCTGCGAAGTTGATTTTGTGGTGGATACAGGTGAGCTGATTATTCCGGTAGAGGTAAAGGCGGAAGTCAATCTGAGAGCTAAGAGCTTGAAAACCTATCAAGAAAAATTTTCACCGGAGGTATCTGTTCGTACAGCTATGACTGACTACAAAAAAGAAGATTGGCTCATAAATCTTCCGCTGTATGCGATTGAACAGATATCTTGAACTGTTTTTGAGAAATCTTCTGCTTGGCGAGAACAATCATTAGTAACTGAAATTATAATGGGCGTATCATTAGAAATAGTGGTACGCCTATTTTTTGTTTCAACTTTGCATATTTAAGAGTACTCTTGCTTTTCTATTTCCACCAATAAAATTGAAACCCGGTATTCGTCAAACTGCACAAAAAAACGTGGGGGGGGGTAAAAAATTGTGCATAATTGCGCATTATTGCTTGCAAAAATGAATTATTATTGTTATAATTATAATGTTTACTTATTTGTAAAAATAAATTTTAACTTGAATATAAATTTTTTCTAAGGAGGGACTTTGTATGAATGTTAAAACAGGCTTTAGACGGTTTATTTCCATATTTCTCAGTTTTGCGATAGCCATATCCGCTTTCGCGGGAGTGTCGCTGGGCAACTTTGCGTTTGCGGCGAGCGGGGATCCGGAAATGCACATCATTATTAAGCACTGGCACGTGGGCGAAGAGGGCGAAACGCCTACCTCGGAAGATGAGATAGACGTTGTTTTTGCATCCGATGGAAGTAGATATTACTTTAAAGACGACTATGAACCTGACGGGCTTGCTGATGACTTAGCTACGTTCAATGCAAAACCTGATGACAAATCAGAAACCTTCGCGGGTTTTGCTGTGTCCGCGGGCAACGACTGTGTTACGCTTAACAGCTCCGCAGAAACGCCCAATTTTACTGTAAAGTATGATTCTAACGTTCATCTTGTAAAGGTGCATGTATTTTACAGCGCAAAGCCGAAGCTCGTTCCCGGTACAGAAATGCAGGTGGGATCTGGAACAGTACAAATAAATAATACATACGAAGATACCAAAACCCAGAAGTGGAGCGAGATAGCCTCCATAGATCCGACGCTCAAAACAAATATAGAAGCTGCTATTACCAGTGACAGATTAAACGAGCTTTTGACGGAAGACGAAGTAGGAGATCAGTATATCAAGCTCTACAACACCTCTGAAGGTCTGCATACCGACAAGACGGCTACGCCTGTTTATAATACCGATACAAACAACAAAGGCACTACTGACGAAGACGTTAAGGGAGACGGCACCCGTGTGTTCGACATAAATCTTGAGGCGTGGTATAACGATCAAGCTACCGCGAAGGTAGGGCTTATCCTGGACGCTTCGGGAAGTATGGCGTTCATTTCCGACGGGCTGGAGCCTATGCAGTTTTCGCTTAGTAGAGAGAACACGTATACACTTCCTGACGGTACGGTAGTTAATGCAAACCAATACCTCACGCCCAAGCAGGTCGATCAGCTGCTTGATAAGAATCTGACGGACAACTCAAAACTGAGCTACAGCGACTATTCATATTACATATTCGATACCCGTGACTTCACCCAGGAGTTTGTCCCACTGGCGTATTGGGGAGGGGATAACGGCGCAAAGCCCGAATATCTTGTTCCGCAGTATAGCACTGTAGACAAGGAAAATCATCTTTTGGGATTTTGGGATTTTAATGAAACAAGCGGCACCCAAGGGCAAGTAATCAATGAGGTCACAGGTAAAGCTGCGACTGTTTATAATAAAGATACTGCTGGTTATTATACAGAGTCAAGTGGCTATGACATAGAAAAAGACTGTTTCAAGGATGGAGGTCATTATAATAACAGTTATAAGTCCGGAAGATCATTTGCACTTTCAGAATTTTCTTATAATGGAGGTGGATCAAGTAGAGCAATTGAGCTTGACGTAAAACCTTCAACAAATACCTTTACGGTTTCATTTATTGTTGGACACGGAATCGAAAAAAAATCTGCCGAAAGAATATTATTCATAGGTGATAAAAGCACTGACAGTTTTAATAAAGATACCAGTGGTGACTATAAACCAACATCTGGATATGTTTTTTATAATTGTGGCGGCAATACTAATACTAAACATCTTAGGTTTGGTGCTTATAATAAAAATAAAGCTTCCAGAATAGACAGTGCATTTGATAAAACAATAAGCACGAGTGCAAAAGGTGATGCAAGTAATGATGAGAAATTCCATTTTGTTACTATGGTGTTCTCAGAACAAGAAGATGGTAGTGTCAATTATACGTTTTATAAAGATGGAAAATTGGCACAAAGCAATGGAGATGATGTAAAAGATAAAAAATTAAATAAAGAGAATACATTGTCGAGTATTTTAAACAATGAAAACTTTGCTATGATGTTAGGCGGAGACTCAGTTCAAGATCACTATAAAATATATATCGACGACCTTTTCCTGTTTGACACTGCTCTTGAAGCTAAAGAAGTTGAAAAATTATATACCAATGTCAAGGAGATAGACGAAAAAGGTTACGACGCTATGGCGGCGTCTGCAACCACTAACGCTCTCGACGCAGACGGCAACGTAATCGCCACCTATGCCGCCGCTCTTAATGCAGGCGAACCAGACGACCGCGCAGGCTGGTATTTCGTGAATTCCGGCAGCGATCTCAAAGACTTCTACAGTGAAGATATCGGCACGGCAAAAGTGCTTTGCGGTCTGCTCCCTGACGAAGTTATCAAAAATGAAATAGACCTCGAAAAACTTCCGGAAAGTGTTCAGAATTATTTTGATAAGCACGAGTACGATGTAACCACCGGCAACGGCGGCTATATCTCCACTTCGGGGAAAGAATTTACAGGCACAGGTAACTGGTTCAACCCTGAAAGCACGAATACAAAAGATAAAAGCAAAGAAGATCATACGCAAGTTCCCGATATGGGCGAAAGCAAAGAAGTTAAGAAAGATGACCCAACATATTATCCCGCTATAACTGTACCCAGCGGAGAAAGACAATATATAGATGGTGGAAATTCCCCCTGCGTTTTCTTCATAGACAGTGCAGGTTATTTGCGTTGCTTCTATAACAACGGCTCTAATACAAAAGCTCCCGGCAACGGTGAAAAAGAGCTTCGCTCAGGCGTTTCCTACGTTTATCAGAAAGAGGATGATACGAACATAAAGACTGAGGATCTTCAGTATGCTCTGGGTCAGTTTGCCGCACAGCTCCACAATGCTACTCCCAACAGTATGCTCTCCGCGGTAAGATTCAGCAACCAGAATGTTGGAGTGGGTTACAAAAAAGGCAAACCCAACATAGCCGGAGTAACCAAAGATTACGATGAAAATGTGCTGAAGAGGCTCGTTATGCTTGACTGGACCTCCGACACAAAGGAAATATCCCAGATATTGAGCCTTGAACGCGGCGACGGCGGAACGAACGGCAAAGTTGATTCCGTCACGGATGATAAAGGTCTTGCTGATGGAGTAGACCCACTTGCTCAGTATAACTACGGTATGACAGGCGGAACATACACCTGGACGGGCTTCCAGGCGTATACGGACTTTCTTGACACCCGAATCGATACAGACGACCCGGCGAAGAAATATATTATCCTCTTTACCGACGGTATGGATAATATGCTGGATAACGGTTCCACGGATGAACAGAGTTACGCCGTTAATCTGGCAAATGCGTTGAAAGAAAAAGGCTATACCATTTTCTGCGTTGTATTGAAGAACCAGACATTTGAAACCGGTGCTGATTCCACCGGAAAGTTGAACAGAGGCGAAAGAGTACAGCAGTATATGGCGAAAATCGCAGGAAATACAAGTACAGATGGCAATACTTATGATGAACTGTCAAATCAATATATCTTTGAGGCAGATGACGTTGAAGGTCTGACTTCCGCATTTACCGGTGAAATACTGCGTCAGATCTCCTCCAGCCTGCTTGATTACACAGTTCGGGACTATATTGATCCTCGCTTTGACCTTGTGGACGGTACGGGAAAAACTATCGTTCTCGGCAAGGACGGTAAAGTGACAGGCGTTACACTGGGCACAGACTACCCCGAAGGTTATTCAAATGCAGATAAGATAGGCATTATTCACAACATCGACGGAGAAGAAGCCGTACTGTGCTATAACAAAACAAAGGACAGATACTATCTTGAATGGTTGGATCAGGACATTCCCGGCACAACTCCGGGACAGAACAGCCTTACCATATGGTCAAGGATTTTCCGCGTAAAAGCCAAGGAGGACTTTATCGGCGGAAACGCAGTCCTTTCCAACGGTAATGGAGCAGAAGAAAACTGGGTATTCAACCCTGATGATACAAGTAGTAATTCAGGAACAACCGATGCAAAAGTTAACAAATCAAGCTCAAACTTAGACGCTTCCGGTAATCTGATAGACCCGTATGTTTCCAAGGGCTTCCCGCGCACTGCGGTGAATGTACGCTTGCTTACTTCTTCGATAAAAGACGATCAAGATGAGATATATATGGGCGAAACGATAGACCCGAAAGCAGTTGCAAAAGATATTATTCAAATCGTAAAAAGCGATTACTATTGGGAATATCTGGGGAGATATTATTCGAGAAAAGTAGAAGGCGGATCTTCTGATTATGAAGAGGCTTTTACAAATGCAATCGAAGCGCTGTTGGATAATACTGTTGAGGGGGCAGAATTTGACATTAGCGATTATGCAGGGCTTGCGGATTATCTGAGAGGCAAAGGTATTGACCCCACAAAAGTAAACACCGCTCATAAGCTGACTGTTCCCTATATGTATCTGCCGAACAAAGCAAACAATGCCTATACCAACACCGTAGGCGATGCTGAATATCAAGACGACAAAACAGGCACGATCACCTATATAATAATTCAGAACACGCCAGACGACGAGCTTAGCGGCAATGTTACGACTAAAGATACGAACGAACGCTCATACATTATCTGGGTGCAGTTTACTGCTGACACTGAGGAAAACAGAGAGACAGCAATTTCAGAGCTTGTCGAAGATACCGATTATAAGCGGGATAGTGCATACAAGCCCGCTGCCGGAGAAGAACAAACAGAAGAGCATATCGCAGGACCGTATAATGTAGACATTGTTGCCGGCGAGATCATTCTTGAGAGTGAGCTTGACAAAGATACAGTAGATTATCTGAACAATCACTTCTCTGGCACAACTATAACATACACGGCCGATCTTAAACGCAGCTATGATGACTTGAATGAAACGGTGGGAACATTTGAGGTCACGATAGATTGCAACGGCAGCAATACAACCACAAAAGCAGAATTTACGCCTGCACCTGACTATGAGAACAGAATACCCGATTATGGTCTGCCTATAGGAACGTATACGCTTGCTGAAGAAAAAACATCGTTTGATGGCACAAACAAAGAATTATTGGAAACGTGCTTTAAATTCAATACAGAAGGCAAAGCAGAAGCAAAAGATATTATTGAAAAATATTATAATGATTTTACAGGATATTCAGAAGTTTTGCCTGTGTCCGCCACTTATACTGATTCTCAAAAAGAAGAATTAAAGGCAGAACATAGTGGCAATGCAATTTATCTCGGCTGGGACGGAGACAAGAATACAGATAATTATCTTAAAGACTGCCTCGGAATGTTCCTTATCAAAGGTGACATTGACGAAGGCTCCCTCTCCATAACCAAAAACGTGACATACGATACAGCTTCATATGGCGAATATGACAAAGATACCGAATTTACGTTTGAAGTGACTCTTGACGCTTATGGGTCGTTTAATATAAGCGGCGCAGAAGGCAAAAAGATCGGCGTTGATGGCGAGGCTTTTGGAACAAGGACGATCACGCTGAAAAAAGACGAAACTCTCACCATAGAAGGTATCCCTGTAGGAACAAAATTTACTGTTAAGGAAATACCTGTATCAGGATATACAGCGGATGCCCCTGAAGCGAATGGTACGATCACAAAAGATGGAGAAACAGTCACAGTTACCAATACATACAGCGCCTACGGTGAGCTTGAACTTGATATTGCAAAGGTAATTGAAGGCAGAAATTGGCTGGAAAACGAAGAATTCATCTTTGTAGCAACACCTGATTCTGATACAACTAACATAGAAATGCCTGACGACAATATCATTGCCAGGATAACAGAAACGGAAACAGAGAAAAATCCCATAAAGTTCAACGCTGCGGGTGAGTATCATTTCACTGTTACAGAGCAGTCCGCTGCTGATACTCACAGTTTAACCTATGATACCGCATCATATGAGGTAACAGTCAAAGTTAGTCATAATAATGGCGAAGCGCGGTTGGCAGCCACATATACAACGGTAAGCACAGGCGGATCGAATCCTACGATTACCTTCACCAACAAAGCAGAGCCTATTAAGTGGTCTTTCGATGTAAAAAAGATTTTAGAAGGCAGAGACTGGCTTGACGATGAAGAATTTACGTTTACCGTCGCATCGTCAGATGATGACAGCGCGGCTGTCGATCCATCGTCTGTTACTGTCAGCGAAACAAAGAATCCTGCTAAAGTAAATGTAACATTTGCCAAAACAGGGGAATATACCTTTACCGTTACAGAAAACGGTACAGACGGCAGCGGTTTGGATTATGACACAAAGGAACACAAAATTGTTGTCACTGTAGGGGCAGATGAAACGACAGGTGCGCTTGAAGTTACGGGTGTCACCGTTGACGAAGCGCCGTCTGACGTTGAAAACACGACTCTTGCAATTAAAAACACCTACAAAGCAAGCGGCACAGCAGAGTTTAACATTCAGAAAACGCTTGAAAACAGGGATTGGAACGGCGACAAGTTCACGTTCACCCTTACACCGGATTCTGACAACCCTGAAGGCGCCGCAGTTCCCGGTAAAATTGAACTGAGCAGTGCAGCTGAGCAGACAGTTGAGATCAAATTTGACGATCTCACCTTTGATGACGGAAACTCCAAGGTCTATACCTTTACTTTGAAAGAAGACAGCAGTGACCCTTATCCCGGAATCACCTACGATTTGAAAGAGTACACGATCGAAGTGACTGTTGCCGATGACGGTAAGGGCGGAATTGTTCCGACAGTCAAGGTAACGTTAGATGGAGTTGAAAAAGGGATTGCAGCGTTTACAAACACCTACGAGGCTGCTTCTGTAAGCTGGACTCCGCAGGTGAAGAAAACGCTGAAAGGCAGACCTTGGGAAAATGGCGACAGCTTCAGCTTTGCCATTGAACATATTCCTGACGCGCAAGGACCTGCTGAAGGCGTGGCAATGCCTGATAATCTTAATCCTGCTAAAGTAACAGTTTCAGGCACATCCGGCACAGAGGATCCTGTTGTTGAAAGCTTTAAAGCAATTACCTTCAATGCGGCAGGCACATACACATTCACCATAAGCGAGGTAAGCGGCACAGAAGACGGCGGCTTGACATATGACGATTACAAATACAGCGTAAGTGTCAAAGTTGAAGACGACATGATGGGCAGCTTTAAGATAAGCGAGATTACTTATAAGGACAAGGAAGACAAAGAACACCAAGTTACAAGCGATTTCGACAAAATATTCTTCGAGTTCGTGAACACATATGAACCTGCCCCTGTTGATTGGACACCCAAAGTCACCAAGGAGATCGAAAACAAACCGACGTGGGAAAGCAATTATAAGTTCTACTTTACGATAACTCCTCCTGCGGAGGGAATTGACAACATACGCAAAAAAGGAACAGAAGAAAAATACACTGAAAATACGATTGCGATTACGGACAGCAGTTCAGAGCATGCCGAAGAATTCCCGACTGTTACCTTCAAGGCCGCAGGAACATATGCGTTCACCATACAAGAGGAGGAGAGAGATAAAATAAGCGCCGTAACATATGATACGGCTTCTCACACGATAATTGTAACTGTCGAAGATGTAAACGGCGCGCTTACGATCAAAGAAGTTAGTGGAACCGACACAGGCAGCAACAGCAATGTGACGATAACGAACACTTATTCTGCAAGGGTTCCATGGTCTCCTATTGTGGAAAAGACCATTGACGGCAGAGAGTGGCTGACAGACGATGCGTTTACCTTTGAGCTTTTGCTTGATCCTGCCTCATCACCAGATCAGGCAGAATCTGTCATTATGCCAGAAGACCCTGCTATTCTGACTCTGACTTATGATGATGTTGTGTTGAATAAGGCGACAGGAGAGTTCGCGGAGGGCGTTAAGTTCAAAAAAGCGGGCGAATACACGTTCATCCTGAAAGAAATCGCGGGAAGCAGCGACAATATGATCTATGACGCATCTGAGTATATCATAACTGTCAATGTGGAAGAGAACAACGGCGAGATTGCTGCTGCAAGTTCTTCGGCGCAGAAGAGGGATGCAAACGGAAACATTCAGGAGGCAGGCGGAACCTACAGCTTTACAAATATTTACCAGAAAGCTGAAGCAGCGATTTACGTTCATAAGGAGCTGGAAGACTGGCAGAACGACGACAAATTCACGTTTGACATTGAGTTGACAAGCAATCAGTCAAGCGGAGTTAAATTGCCTTTACCCGACCCTGTCACTGTTACAAGGGATAACCGCACAGTTTCTTTTGACGAAATAACCTTCACGGCGGAAGGAGATTACACATTTACCGTCACAGAGCAGGTTGACAGCACAAAAGTTGATAAAATTGTTTATGCCGATCCTCAGACCGTAACAGTTAACGTCAGTCAGGATCCAGTCAGCGGTAAGCTTACCGCAACCGTTAATGGCGGCTATGACAACATTAACAATCCACTGACATTTACCAACTACTACAAGACGCCTGAAGAGACTACAACTCCTGAAGAAACCACAAGTCCTGAAGAGACCACAAGTTCCGAGGAGACTACAAGTCCTGAAGAGACCACAGGTTCTGAAGAGACCACAAGTTCCGAGGAGACCACAGGTTCTGAGGAGACCACAGTTCCTGAAGAGACCACAAGCTCCGAGGAGACCACAGTTCCCGAAGAGCCAACAGGCCCTGGAGAGACCACCAAACCTGAGGAAACCACAGGCCATCCGACTAGCATAACCGGCGATAATTC
The DNA here is from genome assembly GCA_947626415.1 of uncultured Lachnospiraceae bacterium. GTDB lineage: Bacteria > Bacillota > Clostridia > Lachnospirales > Lachnospiraceae > CANQSA01. The sequence continues at coordinate 13,512 of CANQSA010000016.1, read as the reverse complement.
AGAAACTCCGATGACAGGCGTTTCACCCGATCTGGCGCTGCTGGCGACAGCCGTTTTCGCAGGGGCAGCTGTGCTGTGCCTCAAAAAGAAACGTTTCTCAGATGAATAAACAAAATTAAAAGGGCGCTGCCAAGTGATATGATCCCCCTTAGGTAGACAAGGTAAATACCAAAATCTACCTAAGGGGGATTCTTTATGTCAAAATCTAAATGGTCGGCAGAATTCAGAGCACAAGTGTCTCAGGAATATCTGGACGGTAAAGGCTCGGTTCGATCAATAGCCAATAAATACCAGATTGGCAGAACAACACTGCGGAAGTGGGTTGCAGCTTATCGGATACATGGAATGGGCGCCTTTATAAGCAGCCCCGGTAATGCAAGTTATACGGGCGCTTTTAAAATCAAATGTGTCGAGGAAGTCTTAAAAGGATATGGAAGCCCTGTGAACATAGGTGCAAAATATAAAGTTCATCCAAGCCTTTTAGAATCATGGATTAAGAAGTATAATGCCAATATAGAACTTAAGGACTATGATCCTAAGAGGGAGGTCTATATGGCAATGGCCAGGAGAAAAACTACACAGGATGAACGTAGAGAAATCGTTGAATACTGTTTGTCTCATAATCGCGATTACAAAGGAACCGCCAGTATTTATGATGTTTCATACAGTCAAGTATACTCATGGGTCAGGAAATATGATCAGAGTGGAGAAGCTGGTCTTACAGATAATCGTGGGCGACACAAAACAGACAAAGAAGTGGATGAGCTTGAGCGGCTCCGCAGGGAAAATCTACGGCTTAAGCGGCAACTGGAAGAAAAAGATATGGTGGTAGAACTGTTAAAAAAAGTGAAGGAATTCGAAAGGATGTGACACTCGGGAAGCTACGCTATCAATCAAAATATATGACAATCCAGTACTTTTATAAAGAGAAACACTGGAGCATTCACTGGATGTGCAAACAGCTTGACGTATCACATGCAGCTTATTACAAGTGGCTCCACAGATCTGTGCCGAAACAGGAGCAGGAAAATCGAAAGATCGCTGAACTAATCAGAGAGTATGATGAACGCTTCTGCCACATCCTCGGATACCGTAGGATGACAGCGTGGATCAATCACTTTAACCATACTCATTACAGTAAAAACAGAGTTCATCGTATCATGCAAAAACTTGGGATTCATTCCGTGATCCGTAAGAAAAAGAAGAAATATCAATCATCGGCTCCGGAAACCACAGCAGAGAACCTTCTCAAGAGAGACTTTTTTGCCTCAGCCCCCAATGAAAAATGGGCAACAGATGTAACCGAGTTCAAGATTCCTGGAACAAACAGGAAACTATATCTGAGCGCCATTCTGGATCTTTATGACCGCAGTCCGGTGGCCTACGTGATAAGCAAAAGAAATGATAATAAGCTGGTTTTCGATACTTATGATAAAGCATTGGAAAGCAATCCTGACGCCAAACCTATTTTTCATAGTGACAGGGGATTCCAGTATACAAGCAATGTGTTTCGAATGAAGTTGCAGAAACAAGGCATGAAACAGTCCATGTCCCGTGTTGGGCATTGCATCGATAATGGCCCGACCGAAGGATTCTGGGGAATTATCAAAGCAGAAATGTTCCAACTTTACAGTATTACGGATGAACAGTCCCTGCGGGATGCGATTGATAAATATATCCATTTTTATACAGAAGAACGTCCGCAGGAACGATTCGGCTGCATGACACCAGGGGAAGTACGTCGTGCTGCTCTAAATGCAGAGATTCCAGACCAGTATCCGATTGCCGAAAACAAAAGAGTCGAGAAATACAAAGCAAAGTGGTGCGCATAAAGTTCATAGGCGTTTATGCCGTGAAAGCCGCTTTACGCTGAGAGGAAGGTATGTTAGGCTGGCATGCCGCTTGCGGCAGATGTGCCTGCTAGTAACACCCAGGCAATATGCCTTCAGAGACTCAGTGTCAAACGGACCGTGGAATAAATGCCTCACCACAAATAATCCGTCATACCGAAAACGGCATGACGGATATCTGTAACTATTGTTTAATTATTTGACCTGTCTACTTGACAGGGGGCTGATCAAAGTCATGGCAGCGTCCTTTATTAATTCCCCTAAGATGCAGCGATGTTTTCGCCGACTTCGTCATCGGTAGTGATAGTCTGTCTATGTGCCTTTGTGTTGGCGAGTGCTTTAAGGGTTCTGATCCGGCGCTCGGTTAGTTCCGCAATGATGCGGATACGGTTTTCTTCCATATAGTCCTTTGCTTTTTCGTCAGAGAGAATTTCCACAATCATGTCGCCTATGTCGGAGAGAGCTGAAAAGTTGATCCAGTCAAACGATGAAACAAGTTTCAGCTGTTCTTCGTGGTGTTTCTTGAACGGCTTACCGTCTATGATCTTCCAGCGTTTTTTCAGATTGCCGTCGGATGTGTTGTCGGGTGAAGAAAAATTCAGAGGGTCTGGTTTTTTCTCTGCTCGAGCTGTTCCGTGAGAGCGGCAATTTCATCGTTGCGGAGATATTTGCTTTTCTTTACCCCGCCTTCAGACCACTGATGATAGAAATAAACGTTGCCGTTTACGGTCTTTTTGGAGATATATCCGCGGGGAAGTTTAGCAATCTTTTCGGTTAGTTCCGTTATCCTTTGTGAAATAAAAAAATTTCAAATATTAAACTTTAGCAAATGGCGGCTTGACAAATTGCAGAAAATAATATATATTTTTTTCTGCGAGGTATGTGATGAATAAACAAAATTATATGCAGGAACTCAAGAATCGAATTGAAGCTGCCAGGACCGGCTCTGTTTTTGTTGCTTCTGATTTTGCGGATATAGCTGAAACAAAACGGATCAGCGAGTATTTGGTAAGACTGTCTGCAAATAGTGTTGTGAAATGCGTTATGCGGGGCGTTTTTTATAAACCTGAATACAGTAAGCTGCTTGGTGAATATATCGCGCCCGCGCCCGATGCAGTAGCCAATGCAATCGCGCGTAATTACGGATGGAGTATTATTCCCTGCGGCGACACGGCTTTAAATCTTCTTGGCTTGTCAACACAGGTTCCCGTCGTTTGGTCATACGTCAGTGACGGCCCATATAAAACGTATTCATATGACAACACGACGATCAAGTACAAGCATACAACAAACAAAGAAATATCAAAGATTTCCCACAAAACGGCATTGATTATTCAAGCGCTGAAAACGCTTGGAAAAGAGAATATTCGAACCGAAACGATAGAGAGGATCAAAACAGAGATCACGCCGGATGAACGAAAGATGATGCTGACCGAAGCACAATACGCAACGGCGTGGATCTATGAAGTGATTAAAACGATTTGCAGGTGATACTATGAGAAAAATCGCTGTTATAGAAGTAAAAGAACGAGAGGCACTTTTTCGCAATACTGCAGCAAAAATGGGTATCAGCGAAGCGGTAATCGAAAAGGATTTTTGGGTGTGCTATATGCTCGATTATCTTTTTCACCGATGCGCGTGGAAAGACAATCTTGCTTTTAAGGGCGGAACAAGTCTGTCAAAAGCGTATGATCTGATCAAGCGTTTTTCGGAAGATATCGACCTGATCCTCGATTGGCGGGTACTTGGATACGACGCAGACGAGCCGTGGAAACAGCGCAGTAATACTAAGCAGGAAGCCTTCAACAAAGAAGCAAACGAACGCGCCGAAGTTTTTCTCCGGGACGTGTTTCTGCCGGCAATCAAAAAAGATCTGACAGAAGAATTGACGAGTTACGTTAGATGTGAGATTGATTCACACGACATACAGACGGTTAAGTTTACTTATCCAAACAGTTTTTCCGATACGGCGATCCTTCAGGAGATCCGCCTGGAAATCGGTGCACTTGCTGCGTGGACGCCTGCCGCAGAACAAAAAATAACGCCATACGCCGCTGAATATTACGGACATGTGTTTGAACAGCCGTCTACGCAGATCCTGACGGTTTTGCCGGAGCGGACGTTTTGGGAAAAGGCGACGATCCTGCACCGGGAAGCGTTTCGTGTTGAAAGCAGCACTCTTCCCAGTCGGTATTCAAGGCATTATTACGATCTGTACTGTATGGCGAAATCGCCGCTAAAAGACCGCACTCTTACCGACAATGACCTACTTGCCCGCGTTGTCGCTTTCAAGGATAAATTCTACCGTTGCCCGTGGGCCCGTTATGATCTCGCAAAGCGCGGTACTATGCGGCTTATGCCGCCGGAGTACAATATTCCAAAACTCCGAGACGACTATGAACATATGCAGAATATGATCTTTGGCGATAAGCCGGCGTTTGATACAATTCTTGCTACACTTTCAGATTTAGAAAATGAAATCAACCTATAGTTTGTTTGAAAAAACAGAGCCTTTTAACGGAGGGAAAATATGTACAGGATAACTATGAATGAAAAGCGAGTGACAGGGAAACGAAATCCCATGATTTACGGTCATTTTATCGAGCATTTTCACCGGCAGATCTATGGCGGCATCTATGATCCGGGCAATCCGCAGTCCGATGAAGACGGATTCCGGACAGACATTATAGAAGCCATGCGAAAGATCAAAGTGCCGGTTCTCAGGTGGCCGGGCGGATGCTTTGTTTCCTCTTATCACTGGAAAGACGCAGTAGGAAATGAGAGAAAGCCGTTTTTTGATAAGGCGTGGAGAGTGGAGGATCCGAATACCTTCGGCACGGATGAATATATCAAACTTTGTCGGAAAATCGGATGCGAGCCCTATATCTGCACCAATGCGGGAACCGGCACCGCGGAAGAAATGAGCGATTGGGTCGAGTACTGTAATCTGGAAGAAGAAGGGCAGTACGCGAAATGGCGGATCAAAAACGGCTATGAGAAGCCGCACAAGGTCAGATACTGGAGTATCGGAAACGAAAATTACGGGAGCTGGGAGATCGGGGCGAAATGCGCGGACGAATGGAGCCGGCTGGTCAAAGAGTCGGCAAAGATGATGAAGCATGTGGACCCGGAAACAGAACTTTCGGCAGCCGCCCTTGCCGATGTGGACTGGAATATGACGCTGTTAAAAAACTGCGGTCCGTATCTGGACTGGATTTCCATTCATCAGTATTGGGATATGATGCCTGAGGTCAATAATCCCGCTTCTTATGAAGCGTGTATGGCATGGACGAAACGGATTTCTCGCGCCGTTGATGATGTGCGGGGAATGCTGACGGCGCTGCATTTGGAGGACAGGATTCGGATCGCGTTTGACGAATGGAATTTAAGAGGCTGGCATCATCCCAATGTGCACAGTATTCGGCAGGGAATCGGGAAGGAAACCTATGTAACGCCCAGAGACAAGAACGATGACAACAGCACTTATACCATGGCGGACGCCGTATTTACAGCCTGTTTTTTAAATGCGATGAACCGGAACTGCGATCTTGTGGGTATGGCGAATTTTGCGCCGATCCTCAATACAAGGGGCTGCATTTACAGCAATCACGAAGGGATCGTCCTCAGGAGCACCTACCATGTATTTGATCTGTATGTAAATTATTTCGGCGATACAGTCATTGATCTGTGGTCAGAGGATCAGATGCCTGTTATGACCGTGCAGGATAAATGGGGCGCGCCGCAGACCGTGGATGTGCTGGATCTGGCAGCAGCCAAATGGTCAGATCGGGCGGGACTTGCCCTGGCTGCGGTCAATAAGCACCCGGATGCGCCGCAGGAGATCGTACTGGATCTTGCCTGTGAACATACGAAGGTGGTTCAGTACAGTATCAGCGGAGCCAATAAAGATTCCTATAATGATGTTGACAGAAATGAGGTTTTCATCCGGGAAGAAACACTCGGCAGATTGGAACCCGGCATGCAGGTAACCCTGAGTCCGCATTCAGTCAATATCCTGCAGATCCTGCCGGAATAGGGAAGGAATCGAGTTCTGAATGAATTGTAAAAAATATGAGAATTTTTAATTAGGAATGGAAATTTTCCTCCATATATGCTATACTGAAAAACAAAAGAAAAAGAATAGGAGACCAATCATATGAATATTAACAAAACACAAAACGGAACTTCATTAACAGTAGCGCTGGAAGGCAGACTGGATACCGGTACGGCTCCCAGCTTGGAAGCAGAATTTAAAGCGTCTCTGGACGGCATAACGGAACTGGTTCTGGATCTGGAGAAGCTGGATTATATGTCTTCCGCAGGCCTGCGTGTTCTGCTGTCCGCACAGAAGCAGATGAACAAGCAGGGCAAGATGACCGTAAAGAATGTAAATGAAACCATTCAGGAGATTTTTGAGATCACAGGCTTTGTTGATATATTGACGATTGAGTAATCACCGGTGGGACATACATAATACGGAAAGGATGTGGGAGCAATGATGACGGAAATCATCAAGATTGAGAATACAGGCTATGGAATGGCTGCTGCCCTGAATGCGGTAGAGAAGCTGGCGGAGGATGTGAAGCTGACGAAGAAAGAAGGCTTGCGCCTGCGTCTGCTGGCAGAAGAAATGATGGGTATGATCCGCGGGATCGTAGGCAGATTCGGCGCGGAATTCTGGGCTGAGGAAAACGGCAGAGAGATGCAGCTTTGCCTGAAGGCAGACGCGCATATTGACCTGGAGCAGCGGAATCAGCTGCTGGCAGTCTCCAGCTCCGGCAAGAACCAGGCGGAGAAGAGCTTTATGGGCAAGGTACGCGGTATCTTTGAACTGTATCTGATGACCTATGAGGCAGACTGGCAGTATATGGATCTGAATTCTTATCCGATGTATTATTACGGAGACGCCGGAAGCATGGGAATGAGTATGGGATACGAACGGATGTGGTCCCTGAAATCCATGCGGAATGATCTGGACAACAGTAAAAACAGCAATGCCGGCGCGGAGGAAGAATGGGACGAACTGGAGAAGTCCATCGTAGGAAAACTGGCGGACGAGGTACTGGTCGGCGTTCGTTCCCGCAAGGTAGAACTGATCATTAAAAAGAAATTTTAACAGGCGACAGATTCCCATGAAACAGAAATTGGAATCAGATCATAAGCTGCGCGTTGCTTATGCGGGAATTGACCTCTTATCCAACGTGCCGGATGTGCTGCTGCAGGCAGACTGTGAGATCATACGGATCTTTACCTGCAAAACAGACAACCGGACGGAGTTTAATACAGAGATCAAAGCATTTGCCGCGCAGCATCATATTCCCTGTACCGAGCGGCGGATTACCGGGGAGGATATTGCGGATTTAAAACAAGCGGGCTGCCGGTTGTTTATTTGTGGTGGATATTATTATAAGATACCCGTGGACGCTTCCTTTCCGATGGTAAATATCCATCCGACCAGGCTGCCGGAAGGAAGAGGCCCCTGGCCGATGCCGATTGCGATCCTGAAAGGAATGACGGAGGGCGGCGTGACTATTCATAAACTGACGGAACAGTTCGACTGCGGCGATATCCTGCTGCAGGAGACCTTCCCGATGGCGGCGGACGAGACGCTGGTTTCTTATATGGAGAAAGCGCGCGCGCTTCTGCCCGCTATGATAGAACGATTGGTTAGCGAACCGGATCGGCTTTGGGAAACAGCACTGCCGCAGGGAGAAGGCGAATACTGGCAGGAACCCGGACCGGAGGTTTATACGGTTGATTCCCGGATGACGGCGGTACAGGCGGATCGGATCCTGCGCGCTTTTCTGGGATATGAGTGTTATTATCGGGATTGCAGCGGCGGTCAGACGCGGTTATGGGAGATCATTGGAGGCCGCGCGTTTCCGTTTCAGAACGGCGGAGACGTTCCGAAGAATAGTCTGCCGTTAAAAGACGGGTGGATTCTGGCAGAGCAGCTCAGAAGGATTGAAACAGGAAAGGCAGTCGAAGATCATGCAGACAAAGGAAATTGAACTGAGCGATAAAGAAAAGATAGAGGCGCTGCGCCGAAAGTACGGCCATGAAACCTCTTCTCATGCATTTCCTTCTCTTTATATATGGAAAGAAGACCTGGGCTCGTCCCTGTATATAGAGGAAGATGTATTTACGGTAAAATGCTCCGGATTGGGGAGCAATACCTGGTTTTTCCCCTGCGGCGCGCCGGAACGGATTTTTTCGGTGATTGAAGAACTGCGCCAGGTTCCGGACCTGCACTTGATCTATATGCGGCAGGAAGACAAAACCCGGTTGGAGAATTGGTTTCCGAATCGGTTCCGGATCCGGGAAGTCCAGTCTGACGGAGAATACATATATGACCGAAGCGAACAGGAAGTGCTGCGGGGACAGAAATTTGCCTCCATGCGGCAGGAGATGAACAAGGGAATCCGGCAATTCAACTATGAGGTTGTACCGTTTACGGGAAAAGAGATTCCGTTTTTAATCGCGGTCCGCAATCAGATGGAAAATGAAAGCCGGTTTGCCGGGACGAAGGACGCGACCCGGCTCATGCTGGAGCAGTGGGATGCGCTGGATCTGACTGGGATTACGGTGCTGATGGACGGCAGACCGTATGCCGTAACCGCGGGATTTCCCCTAAGCGAAGATACGTTTGATCTCTGCCTGTTAAAACAGCGGGCATATCTGACGGGCTTATCCGTATTTGCCAGATGCGAAATGTATAAACGGCTTCCCGCCAATTTTACAAAGATCAACTGTGAAGAAGACATGGGAATTGCCGGGATCCGCAAAATGAAAGAACTGATGCGTCCGATTTCCATAACTCGGATGTATGAAGCCAGCATGGAGAAGGAGGAGCGGGACGGTGAAACAAACTGTAAATCAGGACTACTTTAACCGCAAAATGTTTTTCCGTGCGCTGCCGCCGATCCTGATCTCTTACATTGGTTTGGCAATCGCGGATACGGCGGACGCGATCGTAGTCGGACAGCGGCTGGGGGTCACGGGACTTGCCGCTATCAGTATGGCGCTTCCGGTATTTATGCTGATTAATGTGGTGATGCACAGCTATGGAATGGGCGGATTTATCGTCTACGCGCGCCTGATGGGAGAAGGCAAACAGGAGAAAGCCCGACAAAATTTTAACGGCGTTCTCTGGCACGCCATGCTGGTGGGAGTCATTCTGGCCGCGGCGGGCAATCTCTTTTTGGATCCGCTTGTAATGCTTCTCGGCGTAGAGGGAACCTCGGGAACCCTTTATGAGGTCTGCTCGGTTTATGTACGGATTATCGTTACCGCGATTCCGGCGTTTATCTTTTCCTATGTGCTCAATTATTACCTCTGCAGCGATGGAAAAGAAAAGCTGGCGAGTATCGGATCGACCGTTGGCAATCTGACCGATTTGTTTTTAAATATTCTGCTGGTGCTGGTATTGGACGGCGGCGCGGCGGGGGCGGCATTTTCCACCGTGATCGGCAATCTGGTGGCGATCTGTATTTATTTGATCGGTATGCGCAGGAATCCCGGCAATCTGGTGTTTTCACTGAAGAATGTATGGAAGTTTCGGGCATGGCACTGTTTCCGTCTGGGATTTGCCTCTTCCGTGCAGTATATTTTTTCCCTGATCTTTGTGATGTCGGCAAACCGCCTTCTGATGAAGATCAGCGGAGATAGCGGGGTTGCCGTGTTTGATGTGATACAGAATGTATCGTTTCTGATCCAGTACCTTTATGATGCGGCGGCGAAAGCGGCGCAGCCGCTGGTCAGTACGTTCCGGGGAGAACGCAATTATTACGGAGAACGGCGGATCTTTGCCTGGAACCTGCTTTCGGCAGTGATCCTGGGAGGCTTCTGTATCACGCTGATCGCGCTGTTCCCGCAGTCCATGTGTGTGATCTTCGGAATCGCGGGGACGGAGGCAGCTGAACTGGGTGTGTACGCGCTGCGCATTTATCTGATCGGCGGATTTTTAGCGGGAATCAACCTGACGCTGCAGAAATATTGCCAGGCCTGCGAAAGGGAAAAACCGGTATTTATCATGGCTATCCTGCGCGGATTTATCTTTTTGCTGCCGGCTCTGTTCTTCTTTGCCAATTTGGGAATCCGGGCGTTCTGGTGGCTGTTCGCGGCGACAGAGGCCATGTCTCTGATTGTCTTTCTGATATTCAATGCTATTAACCGGAAAAAAGACAGTTTCGATCAGGATCGTGTTTACAGCACGACGATTTTGGGAACGGTGGGCAATATGACCCAGCTTGCCGATGAGATCGAAGCATTCTGCGAAAAATGGAACGCCGAGATGAAGCAGACTTATTTTATCCGGATGACGCTGGAAGAGGTCTGCGTGACCATTATGAAGCACCAGGATCAGAACGGTTATATCCAGATTACGCTGATTGCCGATACGGACGGCGTATTTGAACTGCATATCCGTGATAACGCGGAGAAATTCAATCTGTTGGAGATGGATACCGCCAAAGTCAGTGAAGAAGAATACGACATGGACGCCATGGGGATCCTTGTGATCAAGAAGCGTGCAAGAGAAATGCAGTATCGAAATTATAAAGGCTTCAACAGTCTGATTATAAAAATATAATCCTGGAAAGGATAGAAAGGACGATTGTCATGAAAATGAAACTGAAATTGAGAACAAAGGCGGTTGCGATGATTGTTGCGTTTGCCCTGCTTTTAATGGTCGCAACGATCACAGTCAGCTATTTCGCGTATGAGCGTTCCCTGAACAAAAGCTACGGCAGCCTGGCGGATAAGCTGACCGGCACGGTTGCCATGATGCTGGATCAGGAGGTCATGGAAAAGTATATTGACGTGATCATGGAACAATATACGCAGAATCCCAGACCGGAGGTAACCGACGAGGCTTATTACGAGGCTTTTGCGAAGCTGACGGACGGGGAAGATTATACGGCGCTGTTTCAGCAGTTAAAGGCGCTGAAGGAAGAAAACGATGTGATGTCCCTGTATGTGGTGAGCATCGATCCCAAGAGTGAATCCGCTGTCTATATTGTAGATGGAGACGATGGAGAAATGGGATGCCCGGCGGGAACCTGGGATATCATCTATGAAGAAAACGCGGGGATATTCAGTAATCCGGAGCTCGGATTTCCGGCATATGTGACGAATACCGAAGAATTCGGCTGGCTGTGCTCCGGCGGTTCTCCGATCTATGGAAGCGACGGTAGCGTGATCGGATATGTTATGGTAGATATTTCCATGAATGAGATCATGCATGAACTGTGGATGAATCTGCTGTTCCTGTTCGTGCTGCAGGGAATCCTGACGGCAATCCTGCTGGCAATCATGATTTATGCGATCAACCGCACCGTGGTATCGCCCATCAACCATCTTTCCAATGCGGCGAAGCTGCTGGTTCGGGATATGGCTTCTGACGCGCAGAGTCAGACCGGAACCGAATCCGAACTTTCCAAGCTGCAGATTAAAAACCAGGATGAGATCGGCGCACTGTGCAGATCAGTTCAGTTTATGGAACGGGAGATCAAGGAATATATCAATAACCTTGCGCTTGTAACGGCAGAACGGGAGCGGATCGGAGCGGAACTGGATGTGGCAAAGCATATCCAGGCGTCCATGCTGCCTTGTATTTTCCCTGCTTTTCCGGATCGGAAAGAGTTTGATATCTATGCGACCATGACACCGGCAAAAGAAGTCGGCGGCGATTTCTATGATTTCTTTATGCTGGACGACCGGCATCTGGCAATCGTTATGGCGGACGTATCCGGCAAAGGAGTTCCGGCGGCGCTGTTTATGGTGATCGGCAAAACGCTGATCAAGGATCATACCCAGTCCAACCGGGATCTGGGAGAAGTATTTACGGAAGTCAACAATCTGCTGTGCGCTTCCAACAGCGAGGAAATGTTCATTACGGCTTTTGAAGGCGTGCTGGATCTGGCAACCGGTGAGTTCCGCTTTGTCAATGCCGGACATGAAATGCCGTTTATCTGTAAAAAAGGAGAAGGATTCAAACCGCAGAAAATCCGCGCCGGATTTGTTTTGGCGGGAATGGAAGGGATCCGTTACCGCGCCGGAGAAATGCAGCTGGAGGTAGGGGATAAACTGTTCCAGTATACGGACGGCGTGACGGAAGCGACGAACAGTCAGAAAGAGCTTTACGGAATGGAGCGTCTGGAGAAGGCTTTGAGCGATTACGCGCAGATGGCTCCGACAGAATTGCTGCCGGCAGTCAAGGCTGACGTAGACGCGTTTGTAGGAGAGGCGGAACAGTTTGACGATATTACCATGCTTTGCCTGGAATATAAGGAAAAGATGGAATCGTAGATTGGAGAATGTATGAAAGAATTAACTATTGCAGCAAAAATTGAAAACGTCCCGGAGGTTACCGCATTTGTGGACGAACAACTGGAAACACTGGACTGCCCGATGAAAGCGCAGATGCAGATTGATATTGCGATTGATGAGCTGTTTGGAAATATCGCGCATTATGCCTATCATCCGGGCGCGGGGGATGCGACGGTACGGGTGGAAGTATCGGAAGATCCGCTGGCGGTAATCGTTACATTTATTGATAATGGCATACCGTATAATCCGCTGGAGAAAGCAGATCCGGATGTCACGCTGTCTGTGGAAGACCGGCAGATCGGCGGCCTCGGGATCTTCATGGTAAAGAAGAGTATGGACGACATTACTTATGAATACAAGGACGGACAGAATATCCTGAAGATCAAAAAAAATATGCTTTAAGGCTGCGGTCGGAAAGAAGGACGGAATGGCATTGACAGAAGAAGAACAGAATCGATACGCGAGACATATAATATTAGAAGGAGTCGGTCCTGAAGGTCAGGAAAAGCTGCGGGCCGCGAAAGTTCTGATCGTGGGAGCGGGCGGCCTGGGCTCCCCGATCGCCATGTATCTGGCGGCTGCCGGCGTGGGAACTGTCGGCATCGCGGATGGAGACCGGGTAGAGTTATCCAATCTGCAGCGCCAGATTCTGCACCGGACCGGTAGAATCGGGACGATGAAAGTGGATTCGGCCAGAGAAACTCTGCAGGAAATGAATCCGCATGTCCGTGTGATCCCGTATCCGTATCGGATCACGGAGGAACGGATCCGGGATCTGGTCAAAGCGTACGATATCGTTCTGGACGCCGTTGATAATTTTCCGGCAAAATTCATGATCAATGACGCATGTGTGCATGCAGGAAAACCGTTTGTACACGGAGGAATCCTTGGATTTTCCGGACAGCTTATGACATATGTGCCGGGCAGGGGCCCCTGTTACCGCTGCATTTTTGAAGAAGTCCCCCCAAAGGGAGCGGTTCCCGATTGCTCCGAAGTGGGTGTGATGGGCGTACTGCCGGGAATCATCGGCACGCTGCAGGCGCTGGAAGCAATCAAATATATTCTGGAGATCGGCACGCTGCTTGTCGGGAAAATGCTGATTTTTGACGGACTGAAAATGCAGTTTCGAACCGTACAATTTGACGGGCCTTCCCCGGAGTGCAAAGCGTGCGGCGGTCATGGGCCGGCTTTGTGAAAATCCGGAAAATTTTTTTGAAAAAACAGTTGACAAATGATTCCTGCGATGTTATATTAACTAAGCTGTCGCTTGCGGCAGGCGAACATTGAAAACTGAACAACTGACAGACCATCCCTGAAAATTCAAAAGATTTTC
>CANQSA010000015.1 GCA_947626415.1 uncultured Lachnospiraceae bacterium | reverse complement strand
CAGGGTTCTTTCACGAAGCACCGCATATCCCCGATCATCCCCGATCCGCCTATATCTGTACATGGGAAACACTCAGAAAATTTAAAAGCTGCCACTCCTGATAAAAAATCCGTCAAAAAAGCGCAGTTTTCCCCCAACTCCTTTCATACTATATTTTTAGTAGAAGCTCTCTATTTCATGAAATATGTATTTGGCTGTCATTTCCGGATGGTCGCAGAAATAGTCCATCATCCACTGTATCCCCCGGCAGGGATGTTCCTTTATCCCCGCCAGGCGCAGCACATTGTACGCAAACTTCCTGACCAGTGCCAGGTTATTTTTGCTCCCTTTCGCGGTGGAACGGTCTTCCCTGAATGCATCATCCAGGACGTGGTGGAGGTTATTTTCAATCTTCCAGTGCCTTCTCTTATATTCCGCCATTTCCACTGCCGTCAGTTCCATGTCCGATATCATTCCTGTCTGCTGGACATCATCACCCATCCCATCGCCTTTCTGCGGCTTTGGCTTCCGGTTCGATCCGCTCCTCAGAAATTCCTCCCTGCTGACTGTGATGTCTTTTCCCTCTGCATCTTTTTCAACCGGCACACGGACCTGTGTGGCGCAGCCTGCTGTTTTTATATAAGGGGCCTCACCTTCCCTGACACAGGCAAGGAAACCGGTTTCTGTGCATACACGCATGTCCCGGTACTCGTTCCGCTCCCTGTTCTTCTCCTGGCTGTATTCCCGGTCATATTTTTCAAGGAACCTCCTGAGTTGTTGGGACCGTTCTTTTTCTTCCAGACCCAGTTCCTTTTCAAAAGCTGCAAAAGCTGTTATAATCTCTTCATAAAGGGCGGGGCTGTTCTTTTTCACCTGCAGCACAAAATGGCCGCCATTGTCCACGATCAGCTGTTCAATCTTCTTCTGTGTGCCGATTGCGTCAATGGTAAACACATTATCCCGGATGTCCAGCAGCCCAAGCAGTTCCGGAATGGCTGTGATCTCGTTTGTCTTTTCGCGGATCGCCATCTGTGCAACGACCAGCTCCGTGGCCGCATCAATGGCATTGAGCACATACGGCGTGTTTCCGCCCTTTATCTTTTCTGTCGCCCCCCGCAGCGCCTTGCCGTCAATAATGATGTGCATCCCGCGTTCCTTTACAATCTCCGCGGTCCATTCCATGAATGCCAGTGCAAATATTTCCTCATCGATCCCATTGAGCATCCTTGAGACCGTGGCTTCTGACGCGATCCCATGCTCCAGCACCATATATTCCTTCAGCATGTCCATATGGTCCCGGCACCATAGGAGTGCCCTTCCCACAGAGGTCCGCCCGTTTATGTACCCTGCAATGACACAGGCTAGCATCTCTGCATGGTCATGCGGCTTTTTCCGTCCACAGCGGTAATCCGGCACCTTTTTCATATGCTCTAAAAGCGAGCTTACATAATAGGCATCCTTAGCCATCCAGTTTCACGCGGAGCCGCTCCAGCAGTTCCTGCTGTTCCTGGCTGATGCGTGAAACTGCCTCCTCTTTCCCGATGCGCACGAGGTAGATGGCCTTTAAAGCCTCCAGTTCTTTCCTGTCGACCTTATGCTCCTTATAGATACGGCGCGACAGCAGGCCTGCCTGGGCACCAAAAGAACAATGGAATGTTTCCGGATCCTTAATGGCATAGCCTGCCCCTAAATATGTCTGGGGAGACCATTGTAAAAGGATGGCCTTTAAGACATCTTCCCATTCTTCCCCAAGCGCATCTTTCCAGCCCTGCGGGCACAGCTCCCACAGTGCTTTTGAATATCCATACTCCCAGACCTCTATGTCCGACAGCTCCAGTTTCTTTTTCCGCGTCTCTATCACCCCATCCGGCGTGATGACCCCTATGTATGTATCGACTGGCTGAGGGTATTTTTTCCCGGGGACACGCTTTGAGGTACGCTTATAAAGATAGTATGAATCCCCTTTTTTCTTGACGGTGGTTCCACGTGTACGGTACGCCTGTACCCAGTCCGGATATGTTTTTTCTGTTACTGGCATAATATCCTCCTTTCTGTATAGGTGGCGTACACCTATACTATAATGACATTATACCTCTACACAGACAAAAAGTCGAGGCCTATTAGCAATTTTGTATAACGCTAATAAACCTCGATATATCCTATACTTTTTCAGCTTTCAATTTTTCTTCATGAAAGAACCCTGGGCTGAAATATATTGTTGAAGCTTGACAAAACTACCTGATAAATTTATGATAAATGCATTCCATATACTGATCGGAAAGGGATGATTCTGCTATGCCAAATGAAACCAGACAGATCTTAGAGGCCGTCCGGCGGGGCGATCTGTCCGTTGAAGACGCGCTTTTGAAAATAAAAACGGAACCGTTTGCCGATATCGGTTATGCCAAGGTAGATCTGCACCGCAGCATACGGCAGGGCGCCGCGGAAGTCATTTACGGCGCCGGAAAGACGCCGGAACAGATCACGGGGATCATAACCGCAATGAAGCAGCACGGCCAGGAACGAATCCTGATCACCAGACTGTCTGCGGAAGCCGCCGATCTGATCCGCCGGACCCATGACATATCTTATTATGCGGACGCCCGGGTAGGCATTATCGGAGATCTGCCGTCTCCGGACGGGATCGGCACCATCGTAGTCGCGACCGGCGGCACCAGCGATATCCCCATTGCCGAGGAAGCCGCGCTGACTGCGGAGTTTCATGGCAATTCCGTGACCCGGCTGTATGATGTAGGCGTTGCCGGTATGCACCGCCTGCTTGCCCACACGGAGGAACTGATGAACGCGAGCGTGATCATTGCCATCGCCGGAATGGAAGGCGCACTGGCCAGTGTGATCGGCGGACTGACCGACTGTCCGGTTATCGCGGTTCCCACCAGCGTAGGATACGGCGCTTCTTTTCACGGGCTGTCCGCGCTGCTTTCCATGTTGAATTCCTGCGCCAGCGGCGTCTCTGTCGTAAATATTGACAACGGCTTTGGGGCGGGCTACCTGGCAGGCCGGATCAACCATATGAATTACAAGATTTATTCGGAGGAAAAATGAAAACACTATATTTAGACTGCGGAATGGGCGCGGCAGGCGATATGCTGACAGCCGCCCTGTTAGAACTGCTCCCGGATCCTGATGCTTTTATCCGGGAATTGAACGCGTTACAAATCCCGGGCGTAGAATTTACGAAAGAACCCGCTGTAAAATGTGGGATTACAGGAACGCATGTAACCGTTACCGTAAACGAAACTGTTGAAGGGGCTGCCGAAGCCGATCCGGAAGATGCGGCAAAAGATACGGATATGGCCGAACTGATCTCACTGATGCGGGTACAGGAACATCATCACCACCACCATACGCATAGTCGTTCCGGCGAACACGGCCATACACACAGCCACTCCGGCGAACACGGCCATACGCACAGTCACTCCGGCGAGCACGCTTATACGCACAGCCACTCCGGCGAACACAGTCATACACACAGCCATTCTGATGAACACAGCCATTCCGACACGCATACACATGTTCACACACATACACACGTTCACCGCAGTATGCAGGAAATCACAGAACTGATCTCCGGTCTGCAGCTTCCGAATTCTGTAGAGACGGATGTTCTGGCAGTATACCGTCTGATCGCGGAGGCGGAAAGCCGCGCCCATAATCAGCCTGTCAGTGAGATCCATTTTCACGAAGTAGGCACCATGGACGCGATCGCGGACGTCACTGCGGTATGTCTGTTAATGCATAAACTTGCTCCGGATGAAATCGTCGTTTCTCCCATTCATGTGGGAAGCGGTCAGGTAAAATGCGCGCACGGTACGCTGCCGGTTCCGGCGCCTGCTACCGCAGATATTCTGAAAGATGTTCCCACTTACGGCGGGGAGATCAAAGGCGAATTGTGTACGCCTACCGGTGCGGCACTGCTGAAGCATTTTGCCACCGGTTTCGGTTCCATGCCGGTTATGAAAGTCCAAACGATCGGTTACGGCATGGGAACAAAGGATTTTGAAGCCGCCAACTGCGTCCGCGCCATGCTGGGAGAAGCGGAAGACAAAGCCAATGTGGTTCTGGAACTGTCCTGTAATGTAGACGACATGACAGCCGAAGCCATCAGCTTCGCCACCGAGCGTCTGTTTGAAGGCGGCGCGCTGGAAGTCTATACCATTCCCATCGGTATGAAGAAATCCCGGCCGGGTACTTTGATCCGGGTTATCTGCACCGAGCAGACCAGAGAATCGATGCTGACACTGCTCTTTCTGCACACCACCACCATTGGTGTCCGGGAAGCGGCAACACAGCGCTATGTGCTGAACCGCCGGATCCGTACGATCTCCACTCCATACGGAGAGGTTCGCCAGAAAATATCGGAAGGATACGGCGTCACCCGTTCCAAATATGAATATGACGATCTGGCACGCATCGCGAAGGAACAGAATATGAGTCTTGCCGACGTCAGAAAGATGTTAGAAAATTACTGATTATTTTTCTGAATAGTATAAGATTTCATAACCATTTTATGTCCTAAAGGGCAGCACCGTTCCCGGCAGATCTCACAGGCAGATCCACCAGGAACTCCGTGATCCCTTTTTCACTAATGGCGCTGATGCTGCCTCCGTGAAGCTCCACGATTTCTTTGGCGATTGCCAGTCCCAGCCCGCTTCCGCCTGTTTTGGAAGTTCTTGCGGTATCAGCGCGGTAAAACTTTTCAAACAGACGTTTTAGTTTCTCTGCCGGAATTTCCTTCCCCTTATTCCGGATGATCACATGGACCACATCCAGATTCATTTGAACATCGATATCGATCTCGGGATCCGTACTGTAAGCAAGCGCGTTTTTGATCAGATTGGCAAATACGCGGGCGAGCTTGTCCGGATCCCCGTTTATAGAGATCTGCGTATTCGTATTCAGACTGATTTCTTTCTGACTTTCCTTTAAGACCGGATAGAAATCATCGATGATCTGTTCCAGCATCAGATTCAGATTGATCTCCTCTTTTTCCAGGATCAGTGTCTCTGAATTAAATCTGGCAATGTCAAACAGTTCATTGATCAGTTCCTCCAGCCGGTAGGACTTATCCAACGCGATCCCGATATATTTCTCCTGCTGCTCCTTTGGCATATCCCGGATCTCATCTAACAGGGACAGATACCCGATCATAGAGGTAAGCGGCGTTTTCAGGTCATGCGCCAGATACACGATCAGATCATTTTTCTTCTGCTCACTCTCCCTTGCCAGGCGCTCGTTCTTCTCCGACTCCCATTTTAAATGGTTCATTCTATTTTGAATATCTTCCAGCTCCGGCGGCAGTTCAATGTAGTCCGCATCCCGGTCTATCAGCTTTTCCGAGGCTTCGGAAATGGCATTTACATAGGAAAATACCTGATCGATCAGCTGACGGAGCAAAACAATAAAACCGGCCAGCCAGACCAGAAAAATAAGCAGCAGATAGAATTGTGAACTTATCATTTGGCTAAAAATATTGGCAATCCGATAATAAAAAGTCGGAGAATAATCATAAAGCCACTGGAAATCCATGAAATTGATAACCGTATAGACGATCAAGAAAAAAGCAGGCACCAGAATTGACCATACGACGACCTTAACCAGAAAAAGCGGCAGGGTATTTTGAATCATTCTATTTTTCTTTTTCTTATGATTTTTCAATTTTATACCCCACTCCCCATACGGTAACAATATACTTGGGCCGCTTTCCGGTATCCTTCATTTTTTCTCTCAAATGCCGGATGTGAACCATAACCGTATTATTGTCCTTTTCAAAATATTTTTCTTTCCAGACATACCAAAACAGTTCATCCGTTTTTACAGCTTTCCCTCTGTGCATACACAGATACCAGAGGATTTCAAACTCAATCGGGGTAAGCTCCAGCTTTTCCTCATTCAGAAAACAGACATGCGCGGCATGATCGATCACGATCCCCCGAAATTCGATCCGATCCTGATCTTCTTCCGCCATGCCCCGATCATAATTTTTATATCTGCGAAGCTGTGCTTTTACACGGGCGATCAGTTCCAGCGGCTGAAACGGTTTTGTAATATAATCATCCGCTCCAATGGTAAGCCCGTTTATCTTATCCATATCCTCTACTTTTGCCGTCACAAAAATAATGGGGAAGCGGTAGCGTTCCCGGATCTTCTCGCATAAAGCAAAACCGTCCATTTCCGGCATCATCACATCCAGGATCGCCAGGTCGATCTTAAGTTGTTCCAGATCTTTCAGCACATCCTTACTGGAATCATATTTATAGACCTGATAGTTTGCGTTTGTTAAATAAATCTCAATCAGATCCGCAATTTCCTGTTCATCATCCACCACCAGAATATTCATACATTCCCTCCGCTGCCCTTCATTCATTCAGGGAATATTCCCATAAATTTTTAATCTGCGGCTCCAGCCTGTCATAACTCCAGAGCAGATTGCTCCGCGCTCTGCTGTTGGGATCGTTCACCCGGATCATTCCGTTTTCCATGCCGGTCAGCACGATAAAATGTCCCGCAGTCGTAAAATCTCCCGGGCCCATACTGCAGATAATCGGATGTCCCTTTTCCAGCGCATCATAAACTTTATTCTTTGAAAGCGGGATCTCTGTTCCGCAGATTCCAAACTTCTCTGCTCCTTCTGTCATCAGTTCCCAACTGGTTCCGGTATTACTGATAAAGTATCCGTTTTCCTCAGCAAATTTCGCCACCCGATAAGGGGTTACCGAAGAATCTCCGGTCAGACCCGCAATAACCATTGACAACGCGGTCGGTCCGCAGCCACTTATCGCGATACAGCTGTCGCCATACCGGGCATATCCCCAGCCCGGGTCCCATTGAAGCAGCAGCGGAACCGTACCCTTTTCCACTTCCCCTATGTCATTCCGATATACGTGACCGAACTTTTCCGGGTAGTCCAATACAAAATCCAGCATTTCCGGATTCCGCTCCAGCATTTCCAGCAAAGGCTCCGGATAGCGGTCGGATTGTGCAAGTACAAACGCCATCTTCGCCTCTGTTTTCGTTTCCGCCTCTTTCGTCTCCATCTCTGCCTTATCTTCTTTCCAAATAATATTGCAGCAAATGAGAATCCCTGTAAAGAGTGCGGCAGAAACGACCAGAATCCTCACCTTTCTGCCACGCATTCTTCGTCTCTTTTTCATAGTTTCCTCCGTCGAACACTAAAAGCTGTTCTAACCGGAGTTTACCAGACGGAGAACATTCTTTCTTTTATTTATTCTTATCAAATCCTTAAGATTTTCTGAACCCTTATTTCTCCTCAAACACCTGAAAGATATAGAATTTCAGATACAGCGATTCATCTGCGCCCCACAGGATCGGGTGATCCGGCGCCTGCGTCCGGTATTCCACCTGCCGGAGCCGTCTGTGCACATTGCCTGCTGCCTGTCCGATGGTTTTGGCAAACAGCTCCGGATCCATAAAATGGGAGCAGGAACAGGTTGCCAGATAGCCGCCGTCCCGGATCAGCTTCATCGCGCGCAGGTTGATCTCCCGATAACCCTTTACCGCGTTTTTAACGGAATTTCGGGACTTGGTAAACGCGGGCGGATCGAGAATGACTACGTCAAACAGCTCCCCGCGCTGCTCCAGCTCCGGCAGCAGTTCAAATACATCCGCGCACTGGAATTCCACGATATCTTCCAGTCCGTTCAGCACTGCATTTTCACGCGCCTGCACTACTCCCAGTTCCGAAGCGTCCACGCCGATCACATGGGAGGCGCCGGCCTTTCCCGCATTCAGGGCAAACGAGCCGGTATGGGTAAAGCAGTCCAGCACGCGCGCGCCGGGACACAGCTTCCAGATGGCTTTCCTGTTATATTTCTGATCTAAGAAGAAACCGGTCTTCTGCCCTTCTTCCACATCGACCAGATAGCGGACGCCGTTCTCCTCGATCTCCACTTTCGTTTCAAACGGTTCCCCGATCAGTCCCTTGATCCGCTCCATTCCTTCCTGCAGCCGGACCTTGGCGTCGCTCCGTTCATAGACGCCGCGGATCTCAATGCCGTCCGCTTTCAGCACTTCCTTCAGCAGCTCCACGATCTGCAGCTTAAACCGGTCGATCCCCAGCGCAAGGGACTGCACCACCAGCACGTCCGAGAACTTATCCACAACCAGTCCGGGCAGAAAATCCGCCTCTCCGAAGATCACCCGGCAGCTTCCGGTATCCACCGTATGTTTCCGGTAGTCCCAGGCATTCTGTACGCGCATTCGCAGAAATTCCCTGTCGATTTCCGCCTTCGGATTCCTTGTCATCATCCGCACCAGAATTTTGGATTTCCGATTGATAAATCCCTGTCCCAGCGGATAGCCGTTGTAATCCCGTACTTCCACCATGTCGCCGTCTGAGAACGCGCCGCTCACTTCCGCGACTTCATTATCATAGATCCAGAGGCCGCCCGCTTTCAGGGTGCGCCCCTCTCCTTTTTTTAAGGTTGCGATTCCTTTTGGCAGATTTCTTTCTGTCAGATTTTCGTTTGTCATACTTCCTTCTTTCCGGAACCCTGACAGGAAAATTCCACATGTCCGTCCTCAATATGATAAATGGCGCCGATCACCTGCAGCCCATTCTCCTGTTCCATGTTTCGGATATCCAGATTGTTCTCAATCTTCACTACACTGTGCGCCACGTTCAGACTGCATGCCAGATCCGGATCCGTTTCTTCTCCGATTGCCAGTTTGATCTCGTCGGTAATGTACTTTATGTATCCGCTGGGATCGTGATGGATCGCCGCATCCACTGCGCCGCAATGCGTATGCCCCAGAACCAGCACCAGTTTACAGTTTAAATGCTCCGCCGCGTATTCAATACTGCCCAGCTGATGATCGTCGATCACATTCCCCGCTACCCGGATGACAAATAGCTCTCCGATCCCTGCCGAAAAAATACTTTCCGGGATCACGCGGGAATCCGAGCAGGTTACAATGATCGCGTAGGGATGCTGCCCGTTTTCACAGGTATCCCGCCGGACTGCCGGTGAAATGTCTCCCTGCGGCGTAACTGCCTGCAGATACTTCCGGTTGCCTTCCTGTAATCTGTCAAGCGCTTCCTTCGCGGAAACCGCCGTATGTTCCAAATGGTTCATTGGTTTTCCTTCTTTCTTTCCTTGATACCTACAGTATAACGGCAATTTCTTCGGTTATCAATCTTTTTCAGCCGGTTTCGCTGTTTTCCTGTTGACAGATCTGTAAATTTATGGTTTAATAGGACTTAATACTAATAATGATTTCGTTTAGAAATTTGGGAGCGTGATGAAATGAACATGAAAAAACAACGCAGCACCAAACAGCGAAAACTGGTACTGGATACCGTGCAATCCCGTCACGACCACCCCACTGCGGACCAGATCTATCTGGATGCGCGCCAAAAGGATGAGAAGATCAGCCGGGGAACCGTTTACCGGAATCTGAATCTGTTGTCTGAAAGCGGCGACATCTCGCATGTGAAGGTTCCTTCCGCGGACCGCTATGACTTCCGGCTGGACCGGCATTACCATTTATTCTGCACCAACTGCGGCAAAGTGTGTGATGCTCCTGTTCCTTATCAGGAAGCGCGCGATAAGCAGATTGAACAGGAAACCGGCTTTCAGGTCAGCCGGCACCGCACGATATTCGAAGGTCTCTGTTCCGATTGTCAGAAACGGCTGACGCAAGGACAAGAGAAAGGAGGTTAGTGTGAAAAATCACACCGATGTGCTGATTTTTCACACGGCTATTTGTGCCGAAGCGTCCCAAATAGCCATGATGGCAGACGAGAAATCGCCTCCGCGAATTTCTCATCGCCCCTTCGCGTAAACGCTTCAGGAAGGAGGTTACTATGGCAGTTTACAAATGCAGTATCTGCGGCTTTGTCTTCGATGAAGAAAAGCAGGGAAAACCGTTTTCGGAACTGACCGCCTGCCCGGTATGCAGACAGCCGGTCTCCAGATTTGTTCTGGTTTCGGAACCCGCGCCTGCCAAAGAACCGGAGGCACAGCCGTACGCGGGTGATCTGGCTTATGACGCGTCCTATGCAAGAAGCGATCCGTCCAGCCGTTATATGGAACAGATCCATGAAATGGCCGTATCGGGGAAGAGCATTCACAGCGCTATGAGCACACAGATGCCGCTGCCCTCCTGGGACGATATTTTAATCCTGGGGGCACAGTTAAATCCGCCGCCGCTCAATGACGGCGATCCGGTCAGCACCGAGACGGTGATCGGAAAACATGCAAAGAAACCGATGGTCCTGGAGAGTCCGGTATACATATCCCATATGTCGTTCGGGGCTCTTTCCAAAGAAAGCAAGATTGCGCTTGCCAAAGGCTCCGCCATGGCAAAGACGGCAATGTGCAGCGGCGAAGGCGGCATTTTGCCGGAAGAAAAAGCCGCTGCCTACAAGTACATATTTGAGTACATTCCCAATCACTACAGCGCAACAGATGAAAATCTGAAATCTTCCGACGCCATCGAGATCAAAATCGGTCAGGGCACCAAGCCCGGTATGGGCGGACATCTGCCCGGCGAAAAGGTAACGGAGGAGATCGCGGCAATCCGCGGCAGGAAAATAGGCGAAGAGATCCAGAGCCCGAGCAAATTCGCGGAGATCCATTCAAAAGAAGATCTGAAAGAAATGGTGACCATGCTGCGGACCCGCTCGGAAGGCAGACCGATCGGCATTAAGATCGCGGCAGGACGGATCGAACAGGATCTGGAACACTGTGTTTACGCCGAACCGGATTTCATTACCATCGACGGCAGAGGCGGCGCTACTGCTTCCAGTCCCTATTTTCTGCGGGAAGCGACCACTATCCCGACCATTTACGCGCTGGCGCGCGCCAGAAAATATCTGGATTCGGTTCATTCCGATATCGCACTGGTCATTACCGGCGGACTTCGGGTATCCGCGGACTTCGCCAAAGCGCTCGCCATGGGCGCGGACGCCGTTGCCATCGCCAGCGCAGCTCTGATCGCCGCCGCCTGTCAGCAGTATCGGATCTGCGGAACCGGGAACTGTCCGGCAGGCATAGCCACACAGGATCCCAAGCTGCGGGCACGGCTCAATGTAGACGCGGCAGCCCAGCGGGTCGCAAATTTCTTAACGGTTTCCGCAAAGGAATTACAGACCTTTGCGCGGATCACGGGACACAGCTCTGTACACGGTCTTACCGTTCAAAATCTGGCCACTACCGACCATGATATCGCAGAGTACACAGGCATAAAACATGTTGGCCAGTCCGATCAGGCAAATTTTAATCAAGAAAATTTTAATCAGGAAAATTTTAAAAAGGAGGTTGTTACAATGGAGAAAACAACAAAATATGCAGGCACGCAAACCGAAAAGAATCTGGAGGCCGCTTTCGCAGGCGAATCCCAGGCGAGAAACAAGTATACCTATTTTGCTTCCAAAGCGAAAAAAGAAGGCTATGAGCAGATCGCGGCTCTGTTCTTAAAGACAGCCGACAATGAAAAAGAACACGCGAAGCTGTGGTTTAAAGAATTGAACGGGATCGGCAATACCGCTGAAAATCTGGCTGCCGCCGCAGACGGCGAAAACTACGAGTGGACGGATATGTATGAAGGCTTTGCCGTAACCGCGGAAGAAGAAGGATTCCCGGAGCTGGCCGCTAAATTCCGTTTAGTCGCTGCCATTGAGAAACACCATGAAGAACGCTACCGGGCACTGCTTCGGAATGTGGAAACCGCTCAGGTATTCGCAAAGAGCGAAGTCAAAGTCTGGGAGTGCCGGAACTGCGGTCATATTATCGTAGGCACCCAGGCTCCGGAAATCTGCCCGACCTGCGCGCATCCGCAGTCTTATTTTGAAGTAAACGCGGAAAATTACTAAAGAAACCAAACTCAGCCGGAAGGAGGCAATCGCCAATGACAACAGAACCGGAAACCCTGTGCCGCCACCGGGTATTTCACCACTTCTATCAAATCTGCCGGATCCCGCACGGGAGCGGGAATGAAAAAGCCCTGAGCGATTATCTGGTAAGCTGGGCGGCGGAACTGGGGCTCTATGCCGAACAGGACGCATGGAACAATGTCCTGATCCGAAAACCCGCGGCGCCGGGTTATGAAGATTCCCCGGGCGTCATGCTGCAGGCGCACATTGACATGGTCTGTGAAAAATCAGATTCCGCCGAACACGATTTTGCCAAAGATCCCATCTGCTGGGTAATCGACGGCGATACCCTTTCTACCGGCGGTCGGACGACACTGGGCGCGGACGACGGCATCGGCATGGCGCTGATCATGGCGGTGTTGGAAGATCGGACATTAAAGCATCCGGCACTGGAAGCGCTGTTTACCACTATGGAAGAAGAAGATCTGTCCGGCGCGGAGCATTTTGACGCTTCCAAGATGCAGTCTCACTATCTGATCAATCTGGATCACACGGTGGAACATGAGATTAACTGCGGAAGCTGCGGCGGCATGCAGGTGGATTTTCGCCTGCCGCTTCCGGTTTCCCCGGTTCCCGCCGGCTTTCATACCTATCGGCTGTCCGTATCCGGACTAAAGGGCGGACATTCCGGAGACGACATTAACAAAGGACGCGGAAACGCCAACGTGGTTCTGACCCGGCTTCTGGCAGCCATAGAAGACTGCACTTCCTATCTGCTTGGCCAGATCCGCGGCGGCAGTTTCCGGCTGGCGATCCCCCGGTCCGCGGAGGCGATCCTCTGTCTGGACCCTGCGGCATTCCCCGCAGTCCGTACCGTGCTGGAGCGCCTTACGGCAGAAATGCAGAAGGAACTGGCCGTCACTGCCGACCGGCTGACCGTTGCGATGGAGCCGGCGGAACCGATCCTGCAGGGCACAGACCCCGCGCCGGTTCTCTCCGCTCTGATGCTGATCCCGGACGGTATTTTTCAGATGAATGAGATGCTGGCCGGTCTGGTCGATACCTCCGATAATCTGGGCGAAGTCTATCTGGAAGACGGCATGCTGCATCTGGTACTGGAGATCCGTTCCGCCAGAGACAGCCTGTGCGCTTATCTATATCAGCGTATGGAGCGGCTGGCCGCCCTGCTGGGCGGACAGTGTGAATGGAGCAATGCTTATCCCAGCTGGAATTTCCAGCCGGATTCCCGGCTGCGGCAGATTGCCGCCCGGGCATTTCAGACCGCCTACGGAAGCGAACCCGCCTATCTGACCGTACACGCAGGACTGGAAGTCGGATATCTGTTAAACAGCCGGCCTGAGGTCGACGCGATTTCCATCGGGCCGGACTGCCGGGATTTCCATTCCCCGACAGAATCCGTACAGATCTCGTCCGTCAAAAATTTTTACAGTTATTTTTGTTTACTTCTTGCTTTACTTCAATGATGTGGTAAAATAACTTTAAGAAAAGCAAGGAGGAGACATTTTACATGAATCTGAAAAAAGAAAAAAAGTGAAACGAAAGAGAAGAAGCTGAAGGCCATTAACCCCATGCTGTTTCTGGTCGTCATTCTTCTGGTCGTAGCCATTTTATCTTACATTATTCCCGCCGGTTCCTACGACCGCGTGTATGATGAGGCTACGGAACGGGAACTGGTAGTTCCGGGCAGCTACCACGCGGTGGACAGGAATCCGACCACGATCTTCGGTCTGCTGATGTCCTTAACGCTTGGTATGCAAAACGCGGCGTCCATTATTTTCTTCCTGTTGATCATCGGCGGGATGTTCGCCATTTTAAACGGCACCGGCGCCATTAACACCGGAATGGCCAATGTCGTGCGCGCCATGAAGGGGAAGGAACTGCTGATGATTCCGGTCTGCATGATCGTGTTCGGCTGCGGCTCCGCTTTCTGCGCCAACTTTGAAGAATTTCTGGCGTTTGTGCCGCTTGTGCTGGCATGCTGCCTGACGATGTGATTTGACTCCCTGACCGCTGTCGGCATCATCTTCTGTGCCGCCGCATCCGGTTACGCAGGCGCTATTACCAACGCGTTTACCACCGGCGTAGCGCAGAGTATCGCGGGACTGCCCATGTTTTCCGGTATGGGACTGCGCGTATGCGCCTTTATCGTATTGCTGTCAGTCAGCATCGGCTATGTCATGTGGCACGCGCATCGGGTAAAGAAAAATCCGCTCTCCAGCTCCACTTACGCGGTCGATCAGGAAACCATAAAAGGGATCGCGCTGGATACGGACAACGTTTCCAAGCTGACGCTCCGGCAGAAGCTGGTACTGGTCGTTTTCGTGCTTGGAATCGCCTTTACGGTGTGGGGCATCATCACACAGGGATATTACATAGATGAACTGGCCGCTATTTTCCTCGCCATCGGCATCATCGGCGGCGCGGTCGGCGGCTTAAAGCCCAGCGAGATCTGCGACCATTTTGAAAAGGGGTGCGCCAATATGCTGTTCCCCTGCCTGATGATCGGTCTTGCCAACGCTGTCGTGATCCTGCTGCAGGACGCCAATATCATGGATCCGATCATTCATTTCCTCTCCGGTCTGCTGAACGGCGTACCTTCCGCGATCGCCGCATGCGGCATGTTTGTCGTGCAGGATCTGTTCAATGTTCTGGTTCCGTCCGGTTCCGGTCAGGCCGCGATCACAATGCCGATCATGGCTCCTCTGGCAGATTCCCTGAATCTGACACGACAGACCGCGGTTCTGGCATTCCAGATGGGCGACGCGTTTACCAATGTAATGGCTCCTACCGGCGGAGAGATCCTGGCTGCCCTGGCAATGTGCGGCGGCGTATCCTTTAAGAAATGGATGAAATATCTCCTGCCCCTGTTTATCCTGTGGTGGGTTGTGGCCTTTGTCTTCCTGATCATAGCGGTCGGCATCAATTACGGGCCGTTCTAAAATGGAATGAAATAAGTAAAAGCCGCGGGCGTCCGGTTTCCCGAATGCCCGCGGCTTAAAATTTTGTCTGATCCCCTTATTCAGCATTCCTGTCGCGTAATCCACTCCGTCCCAGAGACCGATGATCTCATAGTGGCCGCCATTGAACTCCGACATAGGGCAGCGATTCGTCTGTCACGTCAACGCGCAGCGAACCGTTTTCCGTTACCGACACGTCCTTGATCTTGATGGGCTCCTCCGGCATGTTTGTAAACACCTTTTCCAAGTACGCCTTGTAGGCCGGAACCGGACAAATCTCCTCATAGTACTTACGGACTTCTTCCGTGGACTCCTGCTGATCAGAGCAGCCGGACAATGTCGTCATGAAAAGCGACACCGAAAGAATCACCGCAATACAGGAGCGCAGCAAACTGCGGCGTCCTGTTTTTATTATATCATAAAAAAAAGAAGCGTTGCTTGTTGTCCACGACATATTTGTGTTATTTACGACAGGACAACCCTTCCAAACGCCTGCGGATTCTTCTCATTCTTTTCAATAAGGATTGAAAACCTATAAAATCTATGTTATTATAGTATTTATCAAATTGGAGTTTTGGCAGCGGCGAGAATCGGGAGATACGCCGCCGTGACCGCGGAAATACTCCGGAAAAGAGGTAATTGTGAAAATTTCAACGAAAGGCAGATATGCGCTGCGTATGATGCTGGATCTGGCGGAGCATCAGGACGGGGGTTTTGTTGCGCTCAAGGATATCGCCGGCCGGCAGGGCATCTCCAAGAAGTATCTGGAACAGATCGTACCAATCTTAAACCGGAGCGACGTTCTGCGGACCAACCGGGGATTCCAGGGCGGTTATCAGCTTGCGAAGTCGCCGGATAAATATACTGTAGGCGATATTCTCCGTCTGACCGAGGGAAGTCTCGCGCCGGTCGCCTGTCTGGAGCAGGATCCCGTGCTGTGTGAACGAAGCGGCGAATGCGCCACGCTTCCGGTCTGGCGGGGATTATACAAGGTAATCAACGAATATCTGGACGGCATCACGCTTCAGGATATTTTAGACGCCCAACGGGCACAATACGCCAACGACTATGTCATTTAACGACAGCATTCAGATTACATTCATATTTACATTCAGATCACATTCAGATCAAAGGAAAGGACTTAGACATCATGACGATCATAGAAGAACTGCGCGCGAACCGCGATCTGCCGGACGAGAAACTGACCGCGCTGCTGGAAACCGAAGAATGGGATTCCGTTCTGTTTGCGGAAGCAGACGAGGTCCGGCGGGAGCGATACGGCGACGCCGTATATATCCGCGGTCTGATCGAATTTACGAATTATTGCAAAAATAACTGCTACTACTGCGGCATCCGCGCCGGCAACCAAAACGTGCGGCGTTACCGGCTGACAAAGGAAGAAATCCTTTCGTGCTGCGCGGAAGGCTATGCGCTCGGCTTTCGTACATTTGTCCTGCAGGGCGGGGAAGATCCTTATTTTACGGACGACCGGATCTGTGAGATCGTTTCCGCGATCCGCGCACAGTACCCCGCATGCGCGATCACGCTTTCCATTGGAGAAAAGGAACGGGAAAGCTATCAGCGATATTTTGACGCGGGCGCCAACCGCTACCTGCTGCGGCATGAGACTGCCGATGAAACCCATTACCGCAGGCTGCATCCTGAAAGCATGCTTCTGCAGCACCGCAAGGACTGTCTGTTTGCGTTAAAGGAAATCGGATATCAGGTAGGCTCCGGATTTATGGTGGGCTCCCCTTATCAGACGACCGCCAATTTAATTTCCGATCTGCGGTTTTTGCAGCAGCTTTCACCGGATATGATCGGGATCGGACCTTATCTGACGCATGCGGAAACCCCGTTCGCGCATTTTGAGAACGGCAGTTTTCCGCTGACGCTGCGACTGGTGGCGGTCTTGCGCCTGATGTTTCCTTATGCGCTGATCCCGGCGACCACAGCGCTCGGCACGATCCATCCCCAAGGACGGGAGCTTGGGTTAAAGGCCGGCGCCAATGTCGTAATGCCTAACCTTTCTCCGGTCAGCGTCCGGAAACTGTACGCGCTTTATGAAAATAAGATCTGTACCGGAGATGAATCGGCACAGTGCCGAAGCTGTCTGGAGCAGCGGGTCCGGCAGGCAGGCTACCGGATCGTAACTGCCGTCGGAGATGTAAAAAGGAACGGCGTATAGCCGCTCCGGAATCGAGGTTATCATGCAGGAACAATTTTCAAGAACAGAACGGCTGCTGGGAGCCGAAGCGATGGAACGGCTTGCCGCTTCCCGGGCGGCGGTCTTCGGCCTCGGCGGCGTAGGCGGTTATACGGTAGAGGCACTGATCCGCTCCGGCCTCGGCGCCATAGATCTGATCGACAATGATACCATAGCGCTTTCCAACCTCAACCGGCAGATCTACGCCACACACAGCACCATCGGAAGCTATAAGGTAGACGTTGCCAGACAGCGGATCCTGGATATCAATCCGAACGCCGTGGTCCGCACATACCGGACTTTTTACCTGCCGGATACAGCCGATCAGTTTGATTTTACCCAATATGACTATATCGTGGACGCCATCGATACCGTAAGCGGAAAGATCGCGCTTGCGGAACACGCGTACCGGGCCGGCACTCCCATCATCAGCTGCATGGGCGCCGGCAACAAGCTGGACGCCGCCGCGTTTGAAGTGGCGGACATCTATGAAACTTCTGTCTGTCCGTTGGCGAAGGTGATGCGGCGCGAACTGAAAAAACGCGGAATTCCCCGGCTGAAGGTCGTCTATTCCAGGGAAACGCCTTTAACGCCTCTAACGTCTTTAACGCCTGCCGACGCCCCGGAAGCGGACGAGGCGCAAAAAACTACCCGGCACCGTCAGGTACCGGGCAGTACTGCTTTCGTTCCTTCTGTTGCAGGGCTGATCATGGCCGGAGAAGTGATCCGGGATCTGATCCGGTCATAACCGTTCCCGGCACTTCCTCTGTGTCAGGGCAGATCCGTATAGAAAATTCCCGTCAGGAGTTGTACGCCAATGGAAACCGCGGTAATCGCGATCCAGCAACAGGCTCCCATGGTAATGGGCTTTCCGCCCTTTTTCACCAATTCAACCAGGTTGGTATTGAGACCAATGGCGCACATTGCCATGGCGATAAAGAATTTCGCCAGCCATTTCATAAACGGCACAAAGCTGTTCGCGTAAAAGACCGTCACTCCGTTTTCCGGAAGAAGTCCCATCAGTGTTGTAATGACAGACGCCAGAATAAAATACAGGATAAAGAACGGGAATATTTTCTTTAAGGAAAAGCTGCCGTTTGCACCGCCGCTTTTCTTTGCCTTCGCCGTCCGGTAAAACGCCAAAACCAGTGTGATCGGAATAATGGCCAGGGTACGGGTCAGCTTCACGGTAACGGCTGCCGACAAAATCCCGTCTGTCCCATAGATGCTCTCCGCCGTAGACGCCGCCGCTGTAACGGAGGAGGTGTCGTTTACCGCTGTTCCCGCGAAAACGGCGAACCCTTCCGAACCCAGTCCGATGGCGTGTCCAAACGCCGGAAAGATCAGGGCTGCCAGCACATTAAACAGAAAGATCACGGAAATCGACTGCGCCACTTCTTTATCGTCCGCATCGATGACCGGCGCCGTCGCCGCAATGGCAGAGCCGCCGCAGATCGAGGAACCAACCCCGATCAGCGTGGAAACCTTTCCGTCCATATGTAATACCTTCATCATCAGGTACGCCACGATCAGAGACGTGGATATTGTCAGTACAATGACCGGAAGACTCTTCCCGCCTACGCTGGCGATGGTTCCCAGATTCAGGGAGAATCCCAGAATAATGACCGCCCACTGCAGAATCTTTTTGGACGTAAACTTAATCCCGTCTTTCAGGGCCGCGTGACTTGCCAGCGCGGGGCAGACCAGCGTAATCAGCATCCCGATCAATATGGCAAATACCGGCGCGCCCACCACTTCCAGCGAGAAGCTGCCGACAGTAATTCCGGAAAGCAATGTGGCTGCCGCTGCAATAGCCGCGCACAACACGATTCCCGGCATAAAGCCTCCGACTTTTTTTAAAGTATTCATCACTAACCTCCGTTCCGCCGCCTTTCAAGTTGACGGCACAAATAAGTAAAACCTTATTCCCAATTCTGTTTTTCAACAAACCACTTCAAACGGAAAGCAGATTCTTCTACTACCGCTTTATATGGCCCAGCCAGAAGCCTTTTTATTGTTCCCAGCACAGTATTGTAATCATTTGTTTTTATTTCAATTTTCCGGCAGAAGGCTTTCCACTTCTTTTGCATTTCCATATCGTTTCCAAAATCCATGACCTGCTCAAACTGCTCTAACGTAAAGGCGTGTCCACGATTTTTAAAGGTTTTCCTCAGCGCTTCTGTGAGCGTTATCCCGTCGAAATCAAATTTTTGCGCCAGATAATATATGTCATAATAATCTTTCATCCGGCTGGAGAACTCCATCAGACTGAGGATAGCATCGAGCTTTTCGGCAACAGTCGTTTCCAGCGAATAGGTGTTCACTATCGGCGCTTCAAAATCTGCAAGCTGCGTCGGGATTTTTCGTTTTTCCTGCTTCGGAACGATTACGTCACCGACGCCGAAGTCAATGCCAAACGGTGTTCTGGTATTTTTAATCCGGGCAATCATAGACGCACCGATTCCGGCGTACTTTTTGGCAACTGCAATGGGTGCCACGTCCTTGATCTCAAAGGTTATAAAATCGTTGCCGGTTTCAGCTGCGATGATTTCTTCCAGTACCGCTTTCAGCTGCTCTGGCGTGTTTGGTATCTTCCTGAGCAGGAAATCAACATCAACGGTAACGCGGCTGTCAAAGTCCGTAAGGCAGTAGATGAACAGTCCGCCTTTCAGGACGAGGTTTTCCGCATATTTGGATTTTTCCAGTCGGCGCAGAAATTCTTCCTGGCAGAAAAGCTGCAAACACAGCTGATAGCTTCTGCCGCTTTCCTTCGCTTTGTTTTTCAACCGTGCCAGCACGGACGCAGCAAGATCAGCCACTCAGCAGCACCTCCATCACATTCATTATTTTTGTGTATAGCTTCATTTTTTTTGCATACACGGATAAATTGGCGAGGTTTTTTCGGCTATCTGCGACATAGGCATTTAACGCCTTGCTGAAGGTTTCATTGTCGAGCTTCGTCCGATATTTGAAGCAGTCGCAAATAGTGCGTTCCCGATCATATACAGGGAGCATCACACCGTTGAAGTTTTCAACAGTCTTTCCAATTAAAAAATATTCCTTTTGAATGTAATAGGCTCTGACCGGAAATTCCCCGATATTTCCGACTGCCCGGGATGCCGTTCTCGGTACGGCAACAGACCAGGCACGTGGCGCGAAATCGCTGTATCCGTAATGAAACATCGCAGACTCCACGCAAACGATTCCCTGCGGCAGCAGTTCACGGAGCAACTGTTCCTCTGTTATTTGATCGTTGCCCGGCAATTGGTACACCCCACGCCGAACACGTTCGAGAAAACCTTCCTTGCACAGCGCCGCTACATCATATTTTTTTATGCCTGCCACAACAAAGTCAGCGGTTTTAGCAATTCCGCCGTTGTCTTTGAGCACATTTTGTGCAATCTCCTTTTGATTCAAGCGAATACCAACTTTCTACATGCTGTTTTACGTTTTTGTATGCAATTATTGTAGCACGGGAAAACTGCCCTTGCAATAGCTAAATGCAAACAATTTCTGATTTTTGCGTGCTGATTACAGGGACAAATACACCCGCACAAACCAATCAAAATAAAGATTCCATAGGCGTTCCCGTAGCGGCATAGAAAATTTCTTTATAGGAACTGCCAAATTTCTCATACTTTATCTGCCAAACCGGCCAGAAAATTTCATTCCGGTCATTGTTCTGCTCCGAATCGGAATCCATATAAGAATCGGCATAAACCAGATGAATCTCTTTAATGTCAATGGGATTCTTCCCCCATTTTTCTTCCGCGTAACTTTGAAATTGCTCCAATACGGTTTTAATTGACACCGGTGACAGTTTTCGGATTTCTTTCTCTATTACAATATTCTGATTGCTGCTGACGGCAGCTACCCCGTCCTCTGTGTAGAGAAAGATAATTCCCCGCGGTGAAGATAATTCCAGTTCATCCTGCAAATACGGGATATAGATGAGATACGCATCCTGCTCCATCAGTTTCTCATCCGCTTTCGTCAGTGGTACTAAAAGAGAATCTGCATCCTCCTGATAAGCTTTCCACTCTTCCCCGCTGATCGTATCAAAATAGCATTGGCTTTTATTTAAAGTTCCTTCAATGAAGCCGCTGTATTCCGCTTCCAGCTTTGCCGTCACATCTGCCGCCGTTCCAATCGTCGCTTCTATTTCCGGATCGATCTCACTGCCAGGATAAAAAGTTTCCGCTACTCTTATAGCAAATTGACTGATCCCGGCATTTATCTCATAATACTGTTTTTTTGAATCATCAAATAAATTCCTTGTTTCCGTAAGCAATGGATTGATTTCTAAAAGCCGGTCCAACCGATCCTGAAGTTCTGACTCATCGCTCCACTGATGCACCGCGTATACCGGATATTCCCCGGTATACACATTTGGGGGCGTAACTGACGCATTCACCGAAATCCTCTCATTCAGCCAGATATTCTCCAGTTTGCTGACAGTCTCATCCGCAAGTTTTTCCTGCACCTGCGGATCGTCGATCATCATCTTGATCCCGGTTTCCTCTTGCGTCTGCTGTGTTGTTTCCTGATTTTTCATTCCATCCGAGCACCCGCACAACAGCAGAACCCCTAACAGCATACTGATAATTTGTTTCCCCTTTTTATTCAAACTGACTTGCTTCATTACTGATCCGCTCCCCCGTCGCAGCATAAAAATACTCTGTATAACCGCTGCCATTCGCATCATCCACACTGCCATAATTAAACTGCACTACCCAGGCGGGCCAGCAGATCCTTCGCCGCAGATTATTTTGAGTCGGATCCGGATCCATATAAAATTCGATATACTGCAGCTGGATTCCGGTAATCTGCGCTTTGTGCTTCATATTTGTTTCCGTCCACGCCTTAAACTGATCCAGCACTGTTTCAATCCCTACCGGCGTGATCTGACGAAGTTCCTCCTGCCGATTGCACCCATTGCTGATACAGATTCCGACCACGCCGTCTTCCGTACACAGGAACGATACATATAACGGGAAAAAATGATTGCAGCTGACTGTCCCATAGGATGCGCTATTCTCATCTTCAAAGGTATCCTGTTCGGAAACCGGCAGCTGCGGCCCGATCTGCGCCAACTCCAAACCGTTCAGCTTACATGGGATCTCTATCAGATAATACGCCTGTTTCGACAGTTTTTCTGCCTCTTTTTCATCCACTGCTTCCCCTAACATCTTCTGCGTCTCAACAAACGACTCCCAGGCATAAGACCACTTGTTTTGGTTCGTGTAATAGCTGTAGGTATCTCCCAGTTCCAGGCCTAACGCCGCTCCATAAGTCTGATGAAACTGTTTCACTACATCCTGTAATGTTCCCAGCTTTTTGATCGCGTCCGCTCCTGCTGCCTGATCCGGATTCCCCATATCATATTCATGCATAAAACGAGCTACAGACGGACTGATCCCAACAGACATACAATCTTCCTGATAATCTGCCGCAGTCAGCGCCGGATTGCTTTTTCGGAGTTTTTCTGCGGTCTGTTTCTGAGCAGTATCATCCGTTCCCGGCGGCGCTGTATACACCGGAAACGATTGATTATACAACCGCTTTGGTGTGATATCCGCATTGATACTGATCTTTTCATTGAGCCACAGATCCTCCAGACGGTCTGTCAGATTTTCTTCCAGCTCCTTTTTCCCCTCCGGGCTGTCATACAGCACCTGCTGCACCGTTGGCCTCTCGATCTGCGTCTCCGTTATGATCTCCTCCTTGTCCGAAGAACACCCGCATAACAGCAGACTTCCCCCTAATACCAGCATAATTCTCTGATATCCTTTCATTTTTGCTCCTTTCTGAAGCCTTTCATACTCATCCCCGGCTTCCATCGCAATTTATAGTTTCTTTAAATATTATATATTTTATTGTATGGTACTGTCAAGCAGGGTTTTGAAGGGGTGGTTTCCCACCCCTTCTTTGAAAGTCCAATCGGTTTGAGCGTCGTTGAGAGGCTTGATTGGTTCTATCAGTTATATTTTTACAACCTTTCCACAAATTATGTTCTTTTAAATCTCAAAATGGCTTTCCCAATCAGTCGGGAAATTCATTCTTTCCATATCAATCACAGCATCATACACAGAGATGAGCCGCTTGAACTCTGTTACAAAATCTACCCATGCTTGATTTGTCGAACGTAAATACTTCATTGCAAGAGCAATTTGATAGAGCCCATTATATTTTGGCTGCGGATTCAACCTGTCAGTCGTGATTAATTCCGGCGTTGTAGCTATAACTCGATTATAGATTCGACTGTTGTGGGCACACATATTCCTTAAACTCGAAGCAGCATGTATCCATGAAGAAAGCATTTTTTTACTGGGCTTGACCATATTTCCATTCGGCGTCTTATATTTATAATATTCAGCCAGCTTAGAATATGCCGATCCTATACCAGTACTAAGATTCTTTATCGTCTTTGATAATGTGCCAAATGACATCACCTCTACCGCAGCCCAAACAGGAACCTGACCACCGTAATTTAAAAAGTTATGCTTTATAAAAACATCATTCGATCGTGCTATTTCAGATGCAATTATACTTTCATTCTGCCAATAACTCTTTTTATCATCAAATATAGACGGATCATTTAAAACCAATGGATCTCCATATATAAGAAGTGATTCTTTCAAGCGCACTCGAAGAGCAACCTCAATTGAAGACAGCATTGAAAACGCTAACTGTGATAAAGCTGTATCAAATTGATATAAAGATAACACATCAGAAAACTTTGTATTAGGTTGATATTTCTTCGTTGCATTATCATATAAATGGTACGAATAACCTCGCAGACGATAGTACCCTATTGTTGTTAATGCTTTCTCAGCCTCATCCTTAGCTGAAACTTCCATTCCTGCATCAATGTAGGATTGAATCTGTTGCTGTATGGATAAAATTGTTTTTGGATATTGATGCATTATTTTTCTCCGTATATGTAAAGTCCCGCCGGGTTGCGCATATCTGCCATTGGCAGACCTAGGCGTGGCGGGTTCTGTTGTTAATATAATATTCCAAAGCAGACCTTTTGTCAATACATTTCGCCATTTCCTTTTAGAAACCAAACGCTTATGTATATCTCTGAAGGTCAAGGAATCGGGAGAGGCACTACGGATATTTTACTCTACATATTTTCGATAAAACTCCTCAATCCCTTCATTTCTGATATCCATATGCAGACTTCTGTCTTTTTGGCTGACCAGCTGAAGCACTGCCGGCTGGTCGGACAGCTGTTCCCCGAAGCCGCCCAGAGACGCGCTAATGAGAAGCGTCCAGCCCTCCGTCAGATCAAAGCGGGTCGTTTGCATCGGTTCGATCCCGTAATCCTCTAATTCCTTCCAGGTGACGCTGGCTTTGCCAAAGAAATATCTTATGGTAGCGATATTCAATTTTTCCGGTTTGCCGTCTTCATCCTTAGCCTTTACGCCAAAGCTCCACTCCCCCTTGTACGTCCTCGCGAACTGCTCGATATAAGGCCCCAGATCATATTTACATTTCATGCCGCCTTTCAGGCCGGTTCCATCCCGGTTTCTATCGTAATCGAGGAACAAAAGATCCCCTTCCTCATAACGGGCGTACAGAGTAACGGAAGCATATGAAGTTTGTTCCCGATCGCGGAAATTCAGCGTCATGCTCCAGTATTGCGTATCCTCATTCTCATAAGTCCGGGTATCTTTGTCCGGATCGTAGGAGCCGTCCTCATCAAACCGATAACGGATCTCAGACTCCGAGCCGGTGATCAGCGTGGTTACCGGAAAGTCTCTGATCTGATTCAAAAATTCCCTTACAAATCCATATTGGTCGGCATATTGGTCAACCTGATCGATATCGGAGATGCTGCATGTGTCTGATCTCCATTTTATATTAAGGCTCTGCAGATCCATATCCGGTCTTTCAATCTGCTCTGACAGCGTATGCCGGTAAGATTGCGTCCGGATCTGCCACCAGAGTGTCTCTGCAATTACGCCCAATATGATCGCAATCCCCAATATCACCAGCAATAGTACGATTTTATCGTATCTGCGCTCTGTCTCTTCCATACTCCCCTCCGCTTGCTTTCAGCACAATCCCTGTCAGGCCTTACTGCTCCCGGAATCTGATCTCTCCGGTCGCGGGATTCATCGCATCTACGATAGCCAGAGATTCCAACTGGATTCCCATGTCGCGAATCTTTTTGCCGCCCTGCTGAAATCCCTTTTCAATGCAGATGCCGATTCCTTCTACGGTAGCGCCGGCTTCCTCGACCAGTTCGATCAATCCCTGCAGCGCGCAGCCGTTTGCCAGGAAATCATCTACGATCAGCACATGATCCTGCGGGCCGATAAACTTTTTGGAAACCATCACGTCATAGGTCCGTTTATGGGTAAAGCTTTCCACCTTGGTCGTATAAACTTCACCGGACAGATTTACACTCTGCGCTTTTTTCGCAAACAGTACCGGTACGTCAAAACACTCTGCCACCACACAGGCAATCCCGATCCCGCTGGCCTCAATGGTAAGGATCTTATTGATCGGTTTATCGGCAAACAGCCTTTTAAATTCCATGCCCATCTCGTGGAACAATTTCACGTCCATTAAATGATTTAAAAAGCAGTCGACCTTCAGTACGTCGCCTTCCGCCAATATCCCGTCTTTTAAAATTCGTTCTTCCAACAGCTTCATTTGTATTTTCTCCTTTTTCCGTCTGTATCTATTTCGTTTGGCCTGTGCCTGTCACAATCTGCTCCGGCAGGATCGGAAGCTCGCAAAACCGTTTGCCTGTCGCCTGATAAATCGCGTCCGCAATCGCCGGCAGCGGCGTATTGATCACGATCTCCCCGATCGATTTGGCGCCGAACGGTCCCTGCTCTTCATAGCTGTTTTCAAATGCCACATGGATATGTCCCACATCTGTTCTGGCGGGGATCTTATACTGCATCAGGGAATTTTCATAGACCTGTCCTTTTTCCCCGTAAGTGATATTTTCAGACAGGGCCATCCCGATCCCCTGCAGGATGCCGCCCTCCGCCTGCACCCGCGCCAGATTGGGGTTAATGGGTGTACCGCAGTCTACGGCGCTGTAAAAATCCACGACCTCCACATGACCAGTTTCCGGATCCAGTTCAATTTCTGCCGCGCCCACCATAAACGGAGGCGGCGACACAGCCGAGCTGTGCGTATAGCTGGTTTCCAGCACGATATCATGGCCGCACATCGACGCGATCATCACATCTTCCAGAGAAACGGCTTCCGATCTGTCCCCATCGGGTTTTAGGCGGTATACCTGTTTTCCGTCAAACTCCACCTGCTTCCGGTCACAGTTCAAAAGCTGCGCGCCCAGCAGGCAGATCCGGTCCCGAAGCTCCAGCGCGCATTTTTCCACCGCTTTTCCCGTTACATAAGTGGTACTGGAAGCATAAGAACCGGAATCATACGGAGAGAGATCCGTATCCGCGCTGAATACCGTGATCCGGTCAACTGAACATTCCAGTACCTGGGCGGCGATCTGTGCCAGGATCGTATCGCATCCGGTTCCCATATCGGCCGCGCCGAGCGTAAGGGTATAATAACCTTCTTCATTGACTTTCAGAGACGCGCCGCCTACATCGATTCCGGAAATACAGGAGCCCTGCATTGCCATCCCCATGCCCATGCTGCGGATCTTGCCGTTTGGCAGAACCCGAACCGGGAATTTTTCTTCCCACCGGCTCATTTCCTTTACCCGCGCAAGGCACCGGTCCAGCGCGCAGCTTGTATTGACTTCGTTATAATAGGCAGGCATAATCTGTCCTTCTTTTACAATATTCTGTTCCCGGATCGCAAACGGATCCATATGCAGCGCCGCCGCCAGCTCATTCACGGCAGATTCTACGGCAAACAGTCCCTGCGTCGCGCCGTATCCCCGGTAAGCGCCTGCCGCCATCCTGTTGGTATATACCACGTCACTGACAAATCGAAAGGCGTCTGCTTTCGCGTACAAAGGAATGGATTTATGTCCGGACAGACCGACCGTCGTCGGCCCGTGGTCTCCGTAAGCGCCCGTATTCGACAGCGTATACAGATCGATCCCGCGGATCTGTCCGTTCTTCATAGCTCCCAGCCGCACATGCATCTCCATTTCATGGCGGGGCGTGGAGGCTGTCATGGACTCTTCTCTGGTAAAGATCATTTTACTCGGCTTTTTGGTCTTCCATGTGACAAACGCCGGATAAACCTCCGCCACAACCGTCTGCTTGGCTCCGAATCCACCGCCGATCCTGGGTTTGGAAACCCGCACCATAGATTGGGGAATTCCAAGCGCGTTCGCCACGATCCGCCGGCAGTGAAATACGATCTGCGTGGAACTGGTCACATGCAGTCTTCCGTAGGTGTCGATGGTACAAAACGCCCGGAAGGTTTCCATCATGGTCTGCTGACAGGCTTTGGTATGATAGGTGCGGTCAATGACAATATCGCAGTCCGACAGCACCTGCTCGATATCTCCGCCGCTGCTTTCTTCATGCGCGCAGAGATTCCGCTTATTGTCGGCTCCGACCGGGCAGAGGCTTTCCCAGTTTTCCTCCGGATGCACCAGAATCGGATTATCCAGCGCCTTGCGGAAATCCAGAACTGCATCCAGCACCTGATAGGTGACGCGGATCAGTTTTAAGGCTTTATTCACTGCTTTTTCTGTAGTTCCCGCCACAATCGCCACCGGTTCGCCTACATAGCGTACATGCCGGTCGAGGAGGAGCCGGTCGTATGGACTGGGTTCCGGATAGGTCTGTCCGGCGCAGGTATAGCGTCTGCCCTCCTGCGGCACATCTTCCCAGGTATAGATTGCTTCGATCCCCGGCACCTTCCGGGCAGCCTCCGTCTGTATGGTTTCTATGAGCGCGTTGGCGTGAGGCGAACGCAGCACTTTCACGATCAGACATTCCTTAGGCGCCAGATCATCCGTATAAACCGGCTGACCGGTTACCAGCTGCATCGCGTCTTTTTTCCGCACCGGCTGATTCACCTTATCGTAAACGCCTTCCGCCGCTTTCTCATGCCGTCCCTGACCGGGAATATCCGCCGGATTCTGGTAGGGCTCGCTTTCCGGCGCGGCTTCTCCGGCCTCCCGTTTCTTCTTCCAGGTCAGAAAATTCATCATGCCCCGCAGCTGACCTTCATACCCGGAACAGCGGCAGAGATTGCCCGCCAGATATTCCCGGATCTCCTGTTCCGTAGGATCCGGATTCTCCCGAAACAGCGCGATTGCATTCATAATAAAACCGGGATTGCAGAATCCGCACTGTTCCGCTCCCTGATCGGCAATAAACGCGCCGAACAGAGCCGCCTCCTGCTGCAGTCCTTCCATTGTGGTAACCCGATGCCCGTCTGCCCGCGCCGCCAATACCGAACAGGACAGCACCGGCTTTTCATCCAGAAATACCGTACACAGTCCGCAGTTGGAGGTTTCGCAGCCGCGCTTCACACTGTAGCAGCCCAGTTCCCGCACCAGATCGATCAGAAGCAGATCCGCCTCGATTTCTCTTTTGATTTTTCTCCCGTTTAAGGTAACCTGTATTTCCATGGTCTCTCCCATTTTCTGATTATTGATCCGCCGCATCCGCCAGTTGTCCGACTGCCCGGGTAACCAGCGTCTGTACCAGACGGGTCCGGTATTCGGCGCTTCCCCGCAGATTGGAGCCGGTCGGAATCTGTTCGGCCGCATATCTGCCGACTGCTTCCGCTTTTTCTTTGGTAAGCGGCGTTGAAAACAGGTCGTCCGCTTCCGGCAGCAATATGGCCCGCTGCGGTCTTGCTCCGACGGCGATCCGCAGTTTGCCTTCCATACACGCCGCGGCGCAGGTCAGCACCGGAAAATCTGTATCCGTATTCCGCACGGACTGGTAAACATATGCCGCCGGCGTCTTTTTTACAAGAATCCGCACCAAAATATCCCGGTCATATGGCATCGCGGCAAATTCACGCATCGGTTTGATTCCGCCCCGATACAATTCCACCTGACTATCCATGACCAGAAAGAGCGTAAGCACGTCCGAAAAACCGTAACGGCCGAACAGACTGCCTCCGACCGTAGCGCTGTTGCGGAACTGCACTCCTACGATATGCCGCAGGGCTTCGCGTACCGCGCCGTTTGTATAGCGGTTCAGTCCTTCCTGCGTCTCCAGCTGCCGAAGCGTTGCCATACAGCCGATACGGAAACAGTCCTCGTCTTCTTCTATGGTATCCAGTCCCAGTTCGGACAGGTCGATCGCTGTCTGTATCCTTCTTCGCTGCATCTTCAGCCACAGCATACCGCCTATGATCTGATTGCCCCGCTTCTGATTCAAGGTCCACGCCTCTTCCAGACTTTCCGCTTTTCTGTAGGTTTGTATCGTAATCATGTAGCTCTCCGTTCAGATTTCCGCAAATTTTTATTTCTTTCATAAGAATATCATATTTTACTTGGCAAATAAACAAAATTTTGCTAGAATATCGTTGTATTTATAAAAATATAACGACTTTTTGGAAAAACGGAGGAAAAAATGAAGCAAAAAAACAAAACTCGAAACCAACTGATTTCCATCCTGCTGACGGCTGTTCTGATCCTGGGACTGACCGCCTGCGGAAATAATAACGCAAAGGAAGAAACCACGATTGAAAATCCGACCCCGACTTCCACGGCGCCGGAAACGTCTGCCCCGGAATCCGATCCGGCAGACAGCGCCGTTACCTATCCTGTTACTGTAAAGGACCAGCTCGGACGGGAAGTCACCATTGAAAAAGAGCCGGAAAAACTGGTGAGCGGCTATTACATTTCAACCAGTCTGCTGATCGCGCTGGGACTTCAGGAGAAGCTGGTCGGCGTTGAGGCAAAAGCAGGGAGCCGGAATATCTATCAGCTAAGCGCTCCCGATATCATTGACCTTCCCAGTGTCGGCACCGCAAAAGAATTTGACCTGGAAGGCTGCGCCGCGCTTTCTCCGGATCTGATCATTCTCCCGGCCAAGTTAAAGGATACCATTCCTTCTCTGGAAGAACTGGGGTTAAAGGTCATCGCGGTGAACCCGGAGGATGCGGATCTGCTGGAAGAAGCCGTCACTCTGCTTGGCACGGCGACCAATACAAAGGCGCGGGCCGAATCCCTTCTGGCTTTTCATGATGAGCAGCTGGCTCCGCTGACGGATCAGTTAAAGGGGACGGATTCCCCCAGCATTTATCTGGCAAGCAATAGCGCCCTGTTATCCTGCGCCGGTCCCGCCATGTACCAGA
Source organism: uncultured Lachnospiraceae bacterium (assembly GCA_947626415.1). GTDB lineage: Bacteria > Bacillota > Clostridia > Lachnospirales > Lachnospiraceae > CANQSA01. The sequence continues at coordinate 28,199 of CANQSA010000015.1, read as the reverse complement.
ACAGCCTGATCACACAGGCAGGCGGCGTCAATGCGGCCGCGGAGCTGACCGAGGACTACTGGGCAGATATTTCCTATGAACAGCTGCTTGCCTGGGACCCGGATTACATCATTTTGGCGGCAGACGCCGAATATACGGCAGATTCCGTATTGAAGGACGAAAACCTCAAAAACTGCACTGCCGTCAAAAACGGTCATGTCTATCAGTTCCCGAATGCCATCGAAGCATGGGACAGTCCGGTACCCAGCAGCATTTTAGGCAGTATGTGGCTTGCCTCTGTAATCCATGCCGACACATATCCGGCAGACGCATGGAAACAGGCAGCAAAAAATTATTATGAAACTTTTTACGGATTTACGCCGGATCTGGAAAACCTTTATGAAAAAGCAAACTAGTCTGATCCTTGCCCTCACCCTTTTTGTGGGGGCAATGATTTTCTCTCTTTTTATCGGAAAATATCCGCTTACATTACAACAGCTTCTGGCAGGAGATTTCATGCAGCAGACCGTCTTTTTGACGCTGCGTCTTCCCCGGACTCTGATCGCCGGACTGGGCGGTTTTGCCCTGGGAACGGCAGGCTTTGTATTTCAGACTGTATTCCGCAATCCCCTGGCTGCGCCGGATATGATCGGCGTCTCCTCCGGCGCCAGCGCAGGCGCGGCGTTTGCCATTCTGTTTCTGCCTGCCTCCGCCATGTCTGTCACACTGTCCGCGTTCGCGGGCGGACTGCTGGCGGTCCTCCTCGCCCTGATGCTGGCTTCTCTGGCGTCCGGAAAGGATCACGGCAGCATTGTTCTGGCGGGAATCGCCGTACATTCCATCGCGCAGACGGTTTTAATGCTTTTAAAGCTGACTGCCGATCCGGAAAAACAGCTGGCTTCCATTGAATACTGGATCATGGGCAGCCTGAACGCCATTACGCTGCGTCAGATCCCTTTTTATTGTATTGTATGTATTCTGGGACTGCTCGGCATTTTCCTGCTGCACCGGCAGATCCTTCTGTTATCCGTAGAAGAATCGGAAGCCCGAATGCTGGGCGTAGCCGTTGGAAAACTCCGGCTTTTGATCCTGATCCTGGCGACTCTGGTGGTGGCTTCGGTGATCAGTCTGACCGGCATTATCAGCTTTATCGGACTGCTGGCGCCGCACATCGCCCGCCTGATCACACGGGACAACCGGCTTTCTGCCCTGCTTTTAAGCGGACTCTTCGGCGGACTGCTGCTTACCGTTTCCGATATTCTGGCGCGCAGTACGGCTGCGAGTGAACTGCCGGTCAGCGTCTTTACCTCCCTTTTGGGCGCGCCGTTTTTACTGTATCTGATCATAAAAAAGAGTGACAATCCGTCGAAACTGAGGTAGAATAATGGGAAATGAAACACAAACACAGGTTCCTGTTTTACAGGCCATGCACATAGAAGCCGGATACGGACGGCGCCGGGTACTGACCGATGTTTCCTTTGCGCTGGAGGGCGGTACGCTGACCGCTCTGCTGGGCGCGAACGGCTGCGGAAAAACTACGCTTCTGAAAGTGCTGTGCCGGCAGCTTCCTTACACCGGCGACTGTATGCTGACGGGACAGGTTCTGCATACCCTGTCCGTAAGAGAACTGGCACGACGGATCAGTTATATTCCCCAGCGGACCGGGATTGCCATTTCCCTGCCGGTTCTGGACGTGGTGCTCATGGGCTTTAACCCGGTTCTGGGAATCCTCGAGCATCCCTCGAAACAGCAGAGACAACAGGCCCTGGAGGCGCTGCGAACCGTGGGAATGGACGCCTGCGCCGAACAGGATTATCTGACGCTCAGCGAAGGACAGAAACAGCTCTGCATTCTGGCGCGCGCCATGATCGAACACTCCGTGCTTCTGCTGCTTGACGAACCGGAAAGCGCTCTGGATTTTCCTCACCGTCACGCGATGATGCGTCTGCTGTGTCAAATGATTGAAGGAACCGATAAAGCCGCTCTGATCAGTCTGCACGATCCTTCTCTGGCGCTCAATTACTGCCGGCAGATCCTGCTGCTGAAAGACGGCGTCTGTATCGGCAGCCTCCGGCCTGACAAGGATCCGCTTTCCGATATGCAGCGGGTATTGTCCGCCATTTACGGGCCGGTTCATCTGACGGCAGTCGAGGAAAACGGCGCCTGCCAGCTTGTTATGCTGCCGGCCGAAACCGAGAAGGGAGAATATTATGCAGCCTACAACCCGTATTTTTCTGCGAGACGATAACGGTGAAAAGTTTTTCGGAGAAGGCCCCTGCCGGCTTTTAAAAGGGATTGAACGCACCGGTTCTCTTCGAGCCTCCGCCATGGAAATGCACATGGCGTACAGCAAGGCCAGTTACCTGATCCGGCATGCGGAAGCAGTTCTCGGCTTTCCGCTGACGGAAACCGTGATTGGAGGAAAAGGAGGCGGCGGCAGCATTCTGACCGCCCGGGCAAAGGAGTTTATCGCGAAATATGAAGCCTATCGAGACGCCTGTTATGAGGCAAACGAAACCATCTATCGCAAAATCTTTTCAGACTGAAGCGCTGTCTGCGCCGCCCGGACTGGGCTGTGTTCTGATGGCTTCCGGAAACAGCAGCCGTTTTGGCAGCAACAAGCTCCTGGCTTCGTTCCGCGGAGAACCTCTGATCTGCCGGATCCTTTCCGCCACTGACACGGATTCTATCCGAAAACGGATCGTCGTCACACGCAGTCCGGAAGTCGCCAAGCTGTGCAGACAAAAACAGGTGGACGTCCTTCTCCACGCCGAGCCTTACCGCAGCGATACGGTACGGCTTGGTTTAGACGCCGTGGGTTCGGAAGCCGGCTGCCTTTTCTGTTCCTGCGACCAGCCGCTTTTGACCAGGGAAAGCATCGAAGCGATGGGGCGTGCTTTTTTCGCGCAGCCTGCATTTATCTACCGCCTCTCCAGCCAGACCGTCTGCGGCAATCCGATCCTGTTTCCAAAACAGTTTTATTCCGAGCTGCGGCAGCTTTCTGCCGGAAAAGGCGGCTCCTATCTGATAAAAAAATACCCGCAGCAGGTACGCCTTGTACCCGCCGCGAGCATATATGAACTAAAAGATATCGACACCCCTGCCGACCTTTCTCTTTTAGAAAAAGAGGCAGAGCTGCTTTAAGCTTAATTGGCAGCTTCTTTCATTTTATTCAGTTCTTCCGCTTCTTTCTGATCAATCTCTTTATCCGCTTTATCCTTCGGAAGCAGAATATTCAAAATGATTGCAACCATGGCTGCCGGTACGATACCGGAACCGCCGAAGATCAGCTGAATATATTCCGGCATATGTGCCAGGATCGTCGGATTTGCGCCCATACCGTAGCCAACGCCCAGCGCAACCGCTACGATAGAGATGCTTCTCGCAGTCAGCGGATTTCTGGTAATCATCTGGATACCGCTGATGACGATAGAGGAAAACATCATTACGGCAGCGCCGCCCAGTACCGCCTGCGGCATGATGGAAACCAGCGCGCCCAGCTTCGGAATCAGACCGCACAGGATCAAAAAGATGGCACCGCATGCCAGCGCGCCGCGGTTTACAACCTTTGTCATTGCGACCAGACCTACGTTCTGGCTGAACGAAGTGTTCGGCAATACGCCAAATAAAGAAGCGATGGAGGAACCGATACCGTCGCAGACAACGCCGCCGGACAATTCCTTATCCGTTGCCTCCCGGTCCATACCGCCGATCATAACACCGGAGATATCGCCGACCGTCTCTACCGCCGTTACAATAAACATGATCATAACAGGCAGGATCGCGCGCCAGTCAAATACCAGATCGACCGGCATAACAGACGGGATCGCGAACCAGTCAGCTTCCGCCACGGCACTCCAATCCAGAACCCAGGATTTGGTAGCGCCCGTCGCTTCAATCGTAGTCGGCAGCACCAGTCCCATAATGAACGCGGCGATGTAACCGGCAATGATACCGATCAGGATCGCTGACGAACTTAAAAAGCCCTTAGTGCAGTGCTTTACGATCAAAATTACAGCCAGCACAAAGAATGCCAGACAGATATTGGATACAGAGCCGAAATCCGGCGCAGTATTGCCGCCGCCGAATGAGTTGATCCCTACAGAGATCAAAGACAGACCGATCGACAACACTACGGTACCGGTCACAACCGGCGGGAAAAACTTCCGAAGCGGTTTCAGGAAAAATCCCAGCACGCCTTCAAATAAACCGCCGATCAGGGACGCGCCCATCATAGCTCCATAGGTCACGATTCCGGTACCCATGGTCTTTGCCACGCCGCTGAACACGCCGATAAAGCCGGAGCTGGTACCCATGATAATCGGTACTTTGCCGCCGATGGGGCCGATGGCAAACAACTGGATCAGTGTGACGATACCGGCCACTAACATGGCGTTTTGCAACAGGGAAATCTGCGTACTCGCAAAATCTGCGTTCCCTGCCAGGCCGCAGGCCCCCATAATCACCAACAACGGGGTCAGGTTGCCGACAAACATCGCCATAACATGCTGGATTCCCAGGGGGATCGCCTGTGACAGCGGCATCTTGCCTTCAAACTGAAATGCCTGCTCTGAAAGTCCTTTTGTACTTTTCATAATACAGTTCTCCTTTTTCTCTTAAAGTAAAAAATAACAGGGATATTATAAATGACACTTTCATTTTATGCAATCCCTGTTATTATTTTTTATGCTTTATTTTCCATTTCAATGCCGTCCGCCCCGGACTGTTCCGGATCTACCAGCATTTTCGTCCTCCACTTTCCTCTCGAATAGAAGAAAATCGTAAGGAGCATCCCGATCACCCAGGAAATCAGCATGGAGAAGATCACATATTCCTGCCGGCCGTTCGGTAATTCCGGCGTCGTGGATAAGAAGCAGAGCAGATAGGCTAACGGTACCCGCAGGACAACTGTCTGCACGATCGCGATCCACATGGGCGTCATAGTATCTCCCGCGCCGCGCATGATGCCGGATAAGCACTGCAGCACTGCCATCGCTAGATAACCGACTGCCAGGATCTGCATCAGGTGCATACTGAGTTCCACCAGTTCTTCCGTTTCCGTAAAAATACCCATGAGCTGTCTGCCTACCAGCAGGATCGAGCCGGTGATCACGGCGGCAACGCCAAGCGCAATGATCGTTCCCTGCTTCGCGCCCGTTTTGATCCGGTCATAGGCTTTGGCGCCCAGGTTCTGCCCCGCGTATGTCGTCATGGCGGTACCAAACGAAAAATTCGGCATCATGGCGAACCCGTCCACCCGCATAACAATGACATTGGCGGCAATAAACATCTCGCCAAAGCTGTTGGTCAGCGACTGTACCACGATCATAGACATAGACATGATCGCCTGCGTAATGCCGGATGGTACGCCCAGTCTGATCACATTCATGCCGTAGCGGCGCTTCCATTTCACATAATGCAGGTTCATATCGAACAGATCCTTCATCTTATACAGCCTGATCCCACAGAGCAGCGCGGAAACGATCTGCGCGATACTGGTTGCCAGCGCAACGCCGCTTACGCCCATATGAAACTGTATTACAAATAACAAATCCAGAAATACATTCAGAATACAGGCGATCAGCAGATAGACCAGAGCCGAGACCGAATCTCCCAGTCCCCGCAGGATACCGGAGAGGATATTATAAAATGCAAGCCCCACGCCGCCGATAAACAAAATATACAGATACGAAGCGCACCAGTCGATAATAGTATCCGGCGTATTTAACAGCTGCAGCAGCGGTCTGGTCGCCAGTGAGCCGAAAACCGCTACAAAAATACTGGCAAACAGCGTAAGCAAAATACTGTTTCCGATGGTATAGGACAGGCCTTCCCGGTTCCTGGCTCCGAAGAACTGGGAAACCATGATCCCGGCACCTACGCTGATCCCTACATACAGCACCAGCAGCAGATTAAAGATCGGGCCGGCGCTTCCTACCGCGGCCAGCGCATTGTCTCCCACATATTTTCCTACGATAATACTGTCTACGGTATTATAAAGCTGCTGCGCGATATTTCCCAGCAGCATGGGAACGGTAAACAGCACGATCTTTTTCCAGGGCGTGCCCACCGTCATATCCACAGGGCCAAACAATCCGGAGATCGCATGCAGGAGCTTTTTCAATTTTGCCGTTAATAATTTCATCTCTTTCTTTCCTCCTCGCACAAATAACGAAATCCCCATTTACCTTCTGTATACAATGCTATCACAGATAATAATTGCTTTCAAGTACTAACTTACAAACAAAAAAGATTGCTTTTTTAAGGAAAATAACTTATAATCTGTTTGAATTTGCGCACAGCTTTCCTCTGGAAAAGGGAAGGAGGGGTTCTTTTGTACAGAGTTATAATCTGCGATGATGATCCGGAATTTGCGGACTTCCTTTTTTAAATGTGTGAGACGATCCTGACTGATAAAGAGATTCCCTGTGAGTTGGAACTCTGCTACTCTGCTGATGAGGTTCTGGATAATTATATCCAGGGCAAACCTGCTGATCTGCTGATCTTAGATATCATGCTGGGCGCAGAAAACGGGATTTCCTTTGCCAGACAGCTTCGGGAACACGGTGATGATACCTCGATTATCCTGATCAGTTCATCTGACTCTTTTCTGTTAGACGGCTATTCGATTCAGCCGGTCTATTTTCTTCTGAAACCGTTCAGCCGGGAAGACCTGGAAAAAGCGATCCTTACGGATCTGGAGCGAAAACGCCGCAATAAAAAGATTATGATCAAATGCGACCAGAAGCAGGTCCTGCTTCCTCTGGATTCTATTCTCTATGTAGAGGTGATGGATCACGCTCTGACGATCTATACCCATTCCGGCAACTATGTCACCCGTTCCACACTGGCGCAGCTGCTGGAGATGCTTCCGACCAATCAGTTCTGCCGATGCCACAATTCATACGCAGTCAATCTGGCCAGAGTTACCAGTCTGTCCCGTTCGTCCGGCATTACGCTTGACTGCTCCATTACCCTGCCCGTCGGCAGAAAATACTATGAACAGTTCCAGCAGAATTTTATCCATTTTATTAATCGAACTTAAAAGGAACAGGCCGCTGCTTCGCCTGTTCCTTTTTTTCATCTGTTTTCTTTCTCTTTGACGTTTTTTCGCTTTCCTACTGCGCGTTCATAAATTTGAGCACTTCTTCCATCGCTTTTTTACCGCCTGCCGGTGTAAAGCCATGTCCTTCGCCCGGATATACAATCAGTTCCGCATGCGGATACAGGTTCTTGGCCCGCTCGGAATAGGACAGCGGCACGATCTGATCGTTGTCGCCGTGAATGATCAGCACGTTCTTGTCATACTTCCCGATATGGTCAAATACCTGAAAATCGTGCATGGAGGCAAAGAATTCTTTTCCCAGATCCATTCCCCAGAAATTATTGACTTCCGGAATCTGATCTACCGTCGGATAAGTCGCTCTCCAGTTATCGGGAATACAAAACGCCGGGAAATACAGCGCCATGCCGGCAACCTTATCGCTGCCCAGCTCGTCCGTTACCAGCGCCGTTACCAGTCCGCCCTGGCTTCCGCCAAACAGGAAGATCTTATCGGTATCTACATTTTCCTGTTTTGCAAAATAATTATATACCGCCAGCAGATCTTCTTTCTCCGTAAAGATCGTCATCTCCGTAGTCTTTCTGCCCGTACTCTTGGAATTGACGGAACCGCCGCAGAAATCAAACGCATAGGCCATATATCCGTTTTCCGCATAATACAGACTTTCCTTCGCGAAATCCGTATGTCGGCCGTTATAGCCATGGCACATGATGATAAGCGGATGCTTTCCCTCTCCCTTCGGCGTATAAACTCTGCCGTAGATCGTCGTCGCTCCGTTTTCGATCTTTAATTCTTCACTGGTATAAGTCGGCTCTTTTCTGGTGATTTCCTGAGCCGTCGTCTGATTTTCCATTTTCTTCGTTTCCTCCTTATCCGCATTGTCTCCGCAGCCTGCCGCGAATAGTACTGTACTGATTGTAACAGCCAGCAATAACTTTTTCCACATGTTCTTTCTCCTTTTTGACTCCTTTTTGACTCTTTTTTCTTTTTCTTTTTACTTATCCCTTAACATTTTCTTTCCGAATTCCAGTCTGAAATCCGCCAGCGGGCAGTCCGGAAGCACCTCCGGCGTCGCTTTGTCGTAAAATTTCATCACCGTCTTTTCTGCTCTGCTGTAAGCCTTCCATTCCGGAAGCGGGTTCCCGTTATAATCCGTTCCGTTGGGATCGCCGGTTTTTACAAAGTTGGTCCAATACGAGCAGACTTGCCTTGCCAGATCATAATGTTTCCCTTCAAACGGACGCCAGCTGTTTCCCAGCGAATCAAACATAAACCAAAGATCGGAACCGTGGAAGGAACCGGCGTCATCGCCCGGGATATCATGGTCGAAAATAAAATACCAGACCCGTTTTCCCATTTCCGAACGCAGCTCGCAGAAGCCTCTGCTGCCGCCCAAAAACAGATTCAGCGCGTCGCCCGCAAACAGGGCAGCCGCTTCTTCATCTGTTTTTACATTTGCCAGCGCCAGAAATTCTTCCTTTTGCTCTCCATAAATCTCCGCCCGCTTTTCGATATCCGCCACAGTCACCTTTCCGGGGGCGAACATTCCCTGCGTTTCTCCCATACACACGCCGACCATCATGGGAACGTCAGGCAGCCGGTCGTTGTAATAGGAGCTGGCCACCGATTCTTTTATCAACACGCCGTCTATGCAGGTGCCGAAAAACAGACCGAACATCGCGCCCTCGGGAGAAGCGGCGTCCACCCGCCGCATCAGTTCATACGCGTCCAGTTCTCTGGCTTCCCGCAGATCCCGGATACCGGCCGTCCGGAAGAAATCCGCGCCGTGCTGCTCCGCCTCTTTTAAGGGCATCGGCGCTCCAAATTGAAATGCTTCGTCTCCAAACTCCATGGAAACCGAGGACTGACAGATCGCCCCGGCGATCAGGCCTTCGTTCAGGGGACTGCAAAGCTGTGTCTGCACACTGCCAGCGCCCGCGCTCTGTCCGCACAATACGATCCGATCCGGATCCCCGCCAAAGTTTCTGATATTCTCATAAATCCAGTGCAGCGCCAGCGACTGGTCCTGCATTCCGAAATTGGAGATCACAGCTCCGTCCGGCGTTTCCGCCGTAATCTCCGGATGCGCCAGGAACCCGAACAGTCCCAGCCGATATCCGATCATCACCACGATCACACCGCGGCGCGCGACCCGTTCCCCGTCAAATTCCACTTCATAATTATAGCCGTCCTGCAGGCCGCCTCCGTGAATATAGCAGAACACCGGCAGATTATCGTCCGGCGTTTCCGCAGGAGAGAAAATATTCAGATACAGACAGTCCTCGCTCATGCCGTAATCCGCTGAGGTCGGATGCAGCTCCCGCTTATAAAAGGAATCGTCCGTACCCGGATGAATCCGCATCATCGGCATATCGCCATATTCGTAACAGGTTCGCACGCCTTCCCAGCTTTCTGCCGGTACCGGCGCTTTCCAGCGAAGCTCTCCTACCGGCGGCTTCGCGTAAGGGACTCCGCGAAATACGGTAATGCGGGGATCTTTCCCGACCAGTCCTTTTAATTTCCCGTTTTGGGTCTGTACTTCTCGCAGCATTGTAAACCACCCTTTCCTTTCTGCTGACGCTTATTACTTCTTTTTTAAGCAAAGCACATTGACAGAGTTTGCAGGCGCCTGATAAGTAAAAGCAGCGTCGGCTCCCGTCAATGTGTTCCAATGCTCAGTTACCGTCTCCGGATTCTCCAGTGTGTTCCGGTCCGAAGGCTCCCCGGTCAGCACGCCGGCCCGATATTCTGTCTCCACCGGACAGTCCAGCGTAATCGTAATATTCCGTTCTTCCTCTGCAATATTGACAACCTTTATGATCAGGTTATCCGCATCTTCCAGCGCCACAGACTGGATTTCTTCATAGTGCGGCAGTTCAACCTCTGTCACACAGACTCCGTCCAGACTGCACCGCAGCCGTTTCCCGTCAGACTCCATACACAGGTTATGGAAAACGCCCGGTTCCAGCGAAACCTCTGTCGGATCGGCCAGCGGATACTGTCGGAATCCCACGCCCGCAGTAACCGTACTCTGTCCGTCTTTGATCGTCCACCGGATCGGCTGAACCGCAAACAGATTCCATGGACTATCCTCACTGTTGCGCGCCTCGCCGTAAGGTGTGGCAAACATCCCGATCCCCAGTTCTTTCTCCGGCTCCGCCAGCAAGTCGATGCTGAATTTACCGCTTCTGGAAGTTACATCATCTCCCAGAACAATCAGAACGGTCTTTTCCATGCCAAACCGTTTAGCCCGTTCCGCCTCTGCTTCCGACAACCTGATCTCTGTTGTAAAAACCTCATTTCCGCAATCCCTGACAGAACCAAATAATTCTCTGGTCGCCGCTGCCGGCTCTCCCTTCCATTCCGCATGTTTAAAATGGATGCCTTCCGAACCAATCAGGCAGGGACCGCCCTTTAGAAACGGCGCATAGACGGGTTCGCTCTCCTGCTCACTTTCCAGAACATACTTCCCTTTATTTTCGGAAAACAGTTTCCAGACATAATAAGAAGGAATAGCGTAATTGGAAAGTCCGTCAAAGGCGATCAGGTTGGGTTCCCATGCCGCATAGTGCACATTTTCAAATAACGGCGCATAGGCCGCCAGTTTGACAATGTCCTGATTTCGTTCCATTCCCACCATAAACATGGCTTCTCCCAACGCCGCGTACAGCGTACGGATATTGCCGGCTACCACCGCGAATTCTCCGACAAAGATTCCGGGACCCTTCCGGTCATAGTCATCATAATAATGGGAATTCTGCGCAAACCATTCCGCTTTATCATAAAAATGCTCGTCCGCGATATCTAACGCCAACCCGGATTTTTCCACATGCGTATTGGCTACAATGATCAGCTCCGGATATTTTTCGGAAATAACTTTCCGAAAATACTCGTACCGTTCTTCATAATCCGGTCCGTTATTTTCATTGCCGATCTCCAGATATTTTAACGCAAACGGCGCCGGATGTCCCATTTCAGCCCGCAGTGCGCCCCAGGTCGTATCTGAACTGCCAAAGGCGTATTCCAACGCGCACAGTACATCGTCCAGCAGATCATCAATCTCTTCCTGTTCCATTAAAATGCAGTGCCTTGCCTGACAGGTCATGCCGCAGTTACATACATAAAGCGCGTCCGTATGCAGATCCTCGCACAGCTGCAGATATTCATGAAAGCCAAGACCTTCCGTAGAACGGTATCCCCACAAATTTAATACCCCGGGCCGTTTCCACAGCTGTCCTGCCATCCGCTTAAACCTCTGTACCGTAGATTTGGAAAAGCCTTCCACAATACAGCCGCCCGGAAAACGCAGAAACGCCGGATGGAGCGCTTCCAGTTTTTCGCATAAATCTCTCCGCAGACCATGTCCGCAATAAGTGTCTTCCGGCATCAGCGACATAAATCCGAATCTGACACTGCCGCCCTTTTGCGCCGTGATCTTCAGTACGGCTTCTTTATCTGTCTGATCCGGGATCAGCGTCAGGTCATACCGGACATACCCGTTTGTCCCGATCCGAATTTCCTGTTCACAATAGACCTGTTCTTTGCTTCCGATCGCAAAACGCAGGCAGGTAACTTCCGCTGCCTTAGCAAAAAAATACAGGTGATAGGCCTTTCCCTTTTGTACCGCAACGCCGGAATAACCGACATTCCATATGCTTCCGCCCGGTGCAAATTCTACCGCGAGCGCCGCCCGCCGGTTTTCATTCAGGGTGTCGGAGCAATCCAGCGTATATACAGCCCTGTCGCCATACCACGCCGGAATCTCAGTGGGCTCCAATTTTTCCCGCCAGCGTTTCTGTCCTTCTCCCTTCTGATACTCAAACGGCCATCCCGTGGCGTTCTCCAGATCGTCGCCTTTTACAGTCAGATCATCCGGATACAGGCTGTCGTCAAAAGCCCGGTTCCGCAGCAATTCCGGATATAACCCGCCGTCGCCGGACCGGTTGATGTCTTCAAAAAACAGACCGTACAGAGACGGGGCCGTCGGAAATCTCTTTTTCGACGTATGTACCGTTATGCTTGTCATGGATTTTTCCTCCTTCACAAATTATTATTTATAAGTTAATTAGGACTCTAATTCATACTTTATATTCTACTTTCTTTTTCCTGCACTGTCAAGCGGAATACAAAAAGTTTACCCTGTGGATCACAGGGTAAACCATGTCTGTAACGCCGGATACAACATCCGGAATTTTTGATACTGTTTTTCATATTTTTCCACCAGTTCCGGCTCCGGCTCTATGGTTGCCTTCACCTGAACCAGCTGCTGCGCAGCCGCTTCCACGGTAGGAAATACGCCGCAGCCTGTCGCGGCCAGGATCGCGGCCCCGTAGCCCGGTCCTTCTTCACACGCCAGGGTGTCTACTTTTACATTTAATATATTGGCAATAATCTTCTGCCAGAGTGTGCTTCTGGCCCCGCCGCCGCATATTTTTGTCCGGGGAATAGAAATTCCCAGCGATCTTGCCACCTCCAGAGAATCCCGCAGTCCAAACGCCACGCCTTCCAATACCGCCTGCGTCATCTGCGCCCGCGTGGTATCCATAGACATTCCCGCGAAACACGCCCTCGCATTCGGATCATTGTGCGGAGAACGCTCTCCCATGAGATACGGCAGATAAAAGACCGGATTTTCTCCCAGATTTCCGATTGCTTCCTGTTCTCCTTCGTAGTCGCCGGTTTTCAGGATTTCCTCCAGCCACCATTTATTGCAGGAAGCGGCGCTCAGCATACAGCCCATCAGATGATAGGCGCCGTCCGCGTGCGCAAACGCATGCAGCGCATTCTGTTCATCCACACGGAAATGTTTGCTGGAAATAAAGACAGTTCCCGACGTTCCCAGAGAAATGTTGCATCTGCCTTCTCCGACCGTTCCGGTTCCCACTGCTGCCGCCGCATTGTCGCCGGCTCCCGCCATGACCTTTACATCCGGGCGGAGTCCCAGCTCCCGCGCCGCTTCCGGTTTTAACGTCCCCACCGGTTCCCAGCTTTCATATAACTGCGGAAGCTGGTCCGCAGTCACATGACAAATTTCAAGCATCTCATCGGACCAGCGTTTATGCTGCACATCCAGCAGGAGCATCCCCGACGCGTCGGAATAATCCGTACTGAAAACCCCGGTCAGGCGATAAGCAAGATAGTCCTTCGGCAGCATGATCTTCCGGATCCGCGCAAACTGTTCCGGTTCCCGGCTGCGCATCCACAGCAGTTTCGGCGCCGTGAATCCGGCAAAAGCAATATTTCCCGTACAGGCCGACAAGCGTTCTGTTCCGATCTCACGGTTCAGCCAGTCCGTCTCGGCAGCCGTCCGCCCGTCATTCCACAGGATCGCGGGGCGGATCACCGTATCCGTTTCATCCAGAACTACAAGCCCATGCATCTGCCCGCCGAAGCTGATGCCTGCCACCTGCGAAGCGTCAGCCTCCTGTAAGAGTTCCCGGATCCCGCATACCGACTGGGTATACCAGTCCTCCGGATTCTGTTCCGCCCAACCCGGTTTCGGGAAATAAAGCGGATATTCCTTGGATACCGTATTGCAGATCCGCCCGGTTTCATCCATCAGCACCAGTTTCACCGCCGAGGTTCCCAAATCTACACCGATAAAATACATAGATTTCTCCTTTTTGATCTCAACCAGATCCGATCCTATTTCCACGGATTTTCCGTCGGATACCGCACACCCGCAGGCTGATTATATCCGATTTCTTCCGCTGCAACACCGATATAACGAAATACTTCAAACAAGGCTTTTCCGTGATTGCCAAACGCGACCGCCCCGTGATGCGGGAAATTCTTTTCGATCAGCACATGCCGGTAAAACCGACCCATTTCCGGAATGGCAAACACGCCGATCGAACCGAACGAACGGCTTGCGACCGGCAGAACCTCACCCTGCGCGATATACGCCCGCAGCTTACAATCCGCTGTGCTCTGCAGCCGGAAAAATGTAATATCTCCCGGAACGATATCGCCTTCCAGCGTTCCCTGCGTTACTTCTTCCGGCAGCGATCTTGCCATGATCAGCTGATACCGCATCTCACAGAATGACAGCTTGCCCGCCGCCGTATTGCCGCAGTGGAAGCCCATAAACGTATCCCTGTGCGTATAGGGGAATTTGCCTTCGATGTCGCTTTCATACATATCCTTCGGTACATTGTTGTTGATATCCAGCAGCGTTACGGTATCCCCGCTGACGACGGTTCCGATATATTCACTGAGCGCCCCGTAAATATCCACCTCACAGGAAACCGGAATCCCCTGCGCGGTCAGCCGGCTGTTCACATAACAGGGCACAAATCCAAACTGCGTCTGGAAAGCAGGCCAGCATTTCCCGGCGATCGCCACGTATTTTCTATAGCCCTTATGCTCCGCAATCCAGTCCTTTAACGTCAGTTCATACTGCGCCAGTTTCGCAAGAATCTCCGGTTTTTTATTGCCCTCTCCCAGCTCTGCTTCCATTTCCTTTACGACAGCCGGGATTCGTTCATCTCCCGCATGCCGGTTAAACGCCTCAAACAGATCCAGCTCCGAATTTTCCTCTATCTCTACGCCAAGTTCATACAGGGGTTTTATCGGCGCGTTGCACGCGAGAAAATTCAGCGGCCGCGGTCCGAAGCTGATAATCTTTAAATCTTTCAGCGCGATGACTGCTCTGGCGATCGGACGGAATCCGTAAATCATATCCGCGCATTCTTCCGCAGTCCCGACGGGATATTCTGGTATGTACGCCTTAACGCCGCGCAATTTTAAATTATAGCTTGCGTTCAGCATACCGCAGTAAGCGTCGCCTCTGCCCTGGATCAGGTTGTCTCCCCGCTCTTCGGCGGCAGCTACAAACATAACAGGGCCGTCAAAATGCTTCGCCAGAAGCGTTTCCGAAATCTCCGGCCCGAAATTCCCCAGATAGACGACCAGCGCATTGCAGCCTGCCTGTTTCAGATCCTCCAGCGCCTGCACCATATGGATCTCGCTTTCCACAATGCAGACCGGACATTCGTAAATTTCAGAATCTCCGTATTTTTCTCTGTAAGCCCGCATCAGCTCTTCCCGTCTGGAAACAGACAGCGTTTCCGGGAAACAGTCCCTGCTGACTGCGACTACTCCTATTTTCAGTTCCGGTACATTGTTCATTTGCATCTACCTCCATATCCTGATTTTATTTTTTCCTGCCCGTACTGTCTGCAGCGGGCCGGCAATCACCGTTTCCTTCCTGGAATTTCCGAGGAAATCCCGGCAGATCCGCAGATCGGCGCCGGACGGTTCTTCAAAGCCGCATTCCGTGATCCTGGTCATGGGCAGATTGTGGGTTCCCATAACCTCTCCCTGCAGTTCAAACATCTGCTCCGGCAGTGTGATCTCCAGATAGACGCCGTCCGTCTCCGTCACGATCCGCACCTCCGGATTCCGGCTGTCCGTACAGCTGTGCGCTTCCCGGTCAAAGCCCTTCGCTCCGTTTAAATAAACATTTCCGTCAATATACGCCGGTTGCCGCACCTTCTCATAGCTTTCCACATCCCCGTATTCTTCCCGTACTCTGGCGATATACTCCTCCAGGGAAACGGGCGAACCGTTATATTCCGCAGTGCCGTAGTCTCTGTCTTCCGTACCGCCCACAAAAATATTCTGGAACCAGCGGTCGTCTCCGCCATATACGGGAACCGTACCCATTACCTGCGTGGAATGCGGGAAATGATACGGCGTAGCCCGATTCAGCACCGGATAATGGTTAAACAACCCGCACACCAGGTTATTGACATATGCGCCGCCCTGTGCCGCATTGTCAAACGTGTAAGCCGAAGTAAAGATATTATTATCCACCAGGTATGGACCATGGCTGACTTCAACAAACAGATCCCGGTTATTGTTATGATAAAGATTGGCGCTCACCCGCACGCCCTGCGCCTGCCAGTCCAGCCAGGTTCCCAGGGTACAGTCGTGAATATAATTGTTGTGGATATAGACGTCAATGGCAGCATGCATTTTGATCCCGCCCAGTTCGTGGCCGTAATATTCATGCTTCGTTCCGATCCGGTAAATCTCATTGCCGTAAATCTCGCTGAACGCGCCTCCCATATGTCCTACAATCCCGTTCTGTCCGCAGTCGTAAATCCGGTTGTTCCGAACGATATGCGATCCGGTTTCTTCTTTGCTCCAGCCGATCGACAATGCCTTAAATACCGCTTCCATCTGATACTGGTATCCCGGTTTCCTGCCCCATTTGGTAAAATCATTATCACCGGTGCTCTCTTCCTTGCCCAGACTGATCCCGCTGCATTTGGAATCGTGGATCACATTATCCTCTATGATCCAGCCTTTGCTCCAGTTGACGCCCAGAAGCCCGTACTGCTTCGCGGTCGGCGGCGCCCAGATTGTGGCCGCCTGCGCCATTTCAAACCCCTTTACTGTAATGTAATCTACTCCGGTCCGATCCGGGAAAAAACAGGACCTGCGCACGTTGATCTCCACACATTCCCGGTTGGGATCATAGTCCTGAAAATTCACATACAGAACGGTCCGCTCTTCCCCACAGTCCGCATACCAGCGGTATCGGGAGCGTTCCGGGTCAGCCAGCTTCTCCTCGCGGCAGCCCCAGGTCTCATAGACGCTTGCCGTCCACAGTTCCGGATTCTTTACCGCTTCCGGACTCTTTGCCTCAAACAGAGACATCCCATTTAAATAGACGTCCCCAGCGTGTACCTTATTGTCTCTGGGCGCTACCAGCCAATCCCCGTCAATCTCTGCGGCAAAGGGATTGCATCCGCAAAACAGCGCATTGTCGATCTCGGCTTTCCAGACACTTCCTTCCACCCGTTCCCAGTTACGGATCTCTTCCGAACCTTTGATCACCACATGTTCGTTCTCCGCTGCCTGGTAGGTGATCCTGCAGTGATTCCCCAGTCCGCCGTTTCGGGGTCTGACCCATTCCCGGTATACGCCTTCGTGGACGATCACCGTATCTCCCGCAATCGCCGTATCCGCTGCTTTTTGAATCGTCAGGAAGGGACTTTCCGCGCTCCCGCTGTTTTGGTCCGAACCTTTTTTTGAAACATGATAGATTTTGGTCATTGATCATTCACCTGCTTTCCCTGATAATATTCAGTTTTACCGGCGGACAGGTTTGCTGTCTCCGGATTTTCATTTTGTTTATTTAAGACAAATATAGCGAAGCCTCGCTTGAAAAGAAAGCAATATCATGGTAAAATATGTGACAAATATTGCGTGAAAGCAGGTAGAGCCATGCTGCCGTTTATTGAAATCAAGGAAAATCCCATTTTTCACTATGCATTTGAAAATTTTAACTTTGCCGCCCATTTCCATTCCGGGCTGGAACTCGTTCCCGTAACAAAGGGAACGATCCATATTATCGTGGATAATGAGTCTCACACCGTGCATGCAGGTGAAATTGCCGTTATTTTCCCGTACCATGTTCATGAATACCGGCGCTGCGGCCAGTCTGAAAATCAAGGCGATGTTCTTCTGATCGGCAATGAATACCTGAATCTGTATCTGGATACCCTGCTTCAAAAAGAGCCGTCCCGGATCGTCTTTTCCCTGGATGAATTCCATCCGGATGTCCGCTATGGCATTCATTCTCTGTTGGGCGCATTCAATGAAGAATATTGCGTACAAAACGCATATGTACAACTGATCCTCTGCCGTCTGCTGCCATCTCTTCCGTTACTTAATTCGCGGATTCACACCAGTGATGACATTCACTGCATTATCCAGTACCTTTCTACCCATTTTCAGGAGCCGCTTTCACTCTCCTCTGTCGCACAGGCCCTGCGAATGGATAAATATCAGTTGTCACGAATCTTTTCCCAACGCCTGCATATCAATTTTAATCAGTATATCAACCGGCTTCGGATCGAATACGCGCTGATGCAGATACGATCCGGCAATGCGACCGTTACCGCCTGTGCGCTCGATGCCGGCTTTAATAACACCCGGTCGTTCTACCGGACGTTTGAACAGGTTTACCATACAACCCCAAAAGAATATCTGAGCCGCCTGAACAAATCTTAATTACTGCGCTCTCTGTTCCACAATCAGCCCGGTATTTCCAAGCTGTGTCAGCAATGCTTTCTTATGCCTGATCGCAGGCCTTTCAATAATCCATATCCCGGCTGCCTCCCAGATAGAAAACGCGCCGATCGCGGAAATAATTTCCGAAACGACCATATTTACCTTAGACTGCAGCAGCAGGCTGAGTGAAATGAAGACCGCACCGATCAAAAGCATCCAAAGCTGCTTGATCCGGTTCTGCTTCTGTTCATGCCGCAATTTGGCCTGTGTTTCCTCCATCATGGCGGAAAACGCCTGCTTTACCTCTGCTTCCTTTATCGTATCGTTGGCGTAAATATGGATCACTACCCGCTGGTTTCTGCCTCTTTGCCCCAGTTTATCGATCAGATACTCTCTCAGTCCGTCGTTTAAGGTTCTGTGTTCCCTGTCATAAGCATTAAACAGCATATCCTCTGACTGAATATTGAGACTGATCTCGTATTCCTCCGCTTTTCCCTGTTCCGGCCGATCCGCCCTTACCGTCTTTTCCATTTCCTCTACCTCATTTTACCATAATAGGATATCGCGTTCTGCCAGCTTCAAAATACCTTCCGTAAAATAATAATCTCCATATATAATAGAAAAATCGTGTTCCCGGTCATGGTATGCCGCAGAGCATTTTTCCACGAGATTGTCAATTTCAGGATCCCAGCTGCAGCGTTTTTCCGCAAGGGTATGCAGCAGCAATACGGCAATATGGTAATAAGTCTCCTTTTGTTCTCCATCCGTCAGTTTTTCAAGTTCCAGCAGACCGCAGGCAAAGATCGCCGCCGCTGTGGAATCCTCCCATAAAATATCTGCGGGCTGGTCAAAATCTACCGGAACAATCCCGGTTTCGGGAATCTGCGAGACAACGTAATCCGCTACCCGTTTTGCCGTTTCCAGATACCGTTCTTCTTTTGTATGCAGATAGCTTAACGTAAATCCGTACAGAGCCCAGGACTGTCCTCTCGTCCAGGCCGAACCAACCTGCATTCCCTGTCCGCCCTGCGGGCCGATTATCCTTCCCGTCTCCGGATCAAACTCTACAATATGGTGAACCGATCCGTTTTCCCGCACAAATACCTTCTGCACAGAGTCCGCATGGGCCATGGCGATCTGACGGAACCGGGGATCATGCAGTTCATCGGACGCCCAGTACAACAGTGGCAGATTCATCATACAGTCAATAATGGCAAGCCCGGCTGTCTTCCCGTCTCCCGGATCGTTCCACGCCCGGATCAGACCGGCTTTCAGATTAAATCGGCCCGCCATATTGGAAGCAGCCAGAATCCCGCGGTTTCCGGACTGCCGGTTTCCCGTGATCCGATAGTCCGCGACATCCGAGATCAAAAACCGGAAGCCGGCGTCGTGATCCATTGCCATCGGATCCATCAATACCGCGTCCAGCTTATCCTGAACCTCTTCTGCGACTGTGCGAAATTCTTCATTTCCATACGCATGATACAGCAGCCAGAGCTGCGCCGGCCAGAATCCGTTTGTCCACCAGCCGATCCGTTCTCCGGACCAATCGTCAAATCTTCCCTCTGCCGTTGTATATGGAACCTTTCCTCTGTTTCGATGCGCGGTAACCACGACTTTCGCCGCGATCCGATCCGCCGTTTTCCGGGCCCATTCCTTTTCCTGTGTTCTTTGATCCATACTGCCTCCATTTTATTCTTTTTGATTTTTAAAAAGGGCTGCCGCTTTACAAAGTCCCCTGCAAGCGGCAGTCCCGTCAATAATATTGTGATCTCTGCTATTTTATTTGCTGCCGGTCGGCATAAACGGACGCAGCGCAGCCGCCACTCCGCTAACCGGCATCGTCTGTACGGAAACCTTTCCCGGCCCCGTCACAACGCTGTTAAAGAATCCCTCGCCGCCGAACAGCTTATTTTTGATTCCTTTCACCGATTGAATATCCAAAGTACAGGTAGCGTCCATCATTGCAAGATTTCCACTGTCTATTACCAGGCGCTGCCCTGCCGCCAGCTCATATTCCACCACGGAACCGTCAATTTCCAGGAAAACCATTCCATTTCCCGAAAACTTCTGCATGATAAAACCTTCACCGCTGAAGAAGCCGGATACGCCTTTCTTCTGGAAATGGATGGACAGCTCCACGCCCATTTCCGAAGCCAGGAACGCGCCTTTCTGGGCGATCACCGGGTGATCCGGCGTAATCTGGATGGCACGGATCGAACCAGGGAAGCTGGAAGCAAAGGCAATCATGCCTTTTCCGTTTTCCGCCGTATAGATATTCTGGAACATAGAATCTCCGGAAAGTCTCCGTCCAAATGCTTTTCCGACTCCGCCTGCCCCGGTATTCATAACCATGTTCGGACTCATCCAGCTCATGGAGCCTTTTTCTGTCAGCAGACTTTCTCCATCCTCCAATTCACAAACCACAGCCGGCATCGGCTCTCCCACAATTTTGTACTGCATTTTTTTATCTCCTTTCAGATTAAAAATTCTAATTCATCGCCGCGCCGTCTGCACGCAGGATGATACCAGTCACATAAGACGCCATGTCGCTTCCCAGATACAGGAACGCATTGGCAATATCTTCCGGCTCTCCGGGACGTCCCAGAGGGATTCCCGCAGAAATCCGGTCCACCATTTCCTTCGGCAGCGCCGCCACCATATCTGTTCTGGTCACGCCGGGCGCAACCGCGTTGACCCGGATGTGATCCTTTGCCAATTCTCTGGCCAGTGATATTGTCAGCCCGTCCACAGCAAATTTGGTAGCGGGATAGCCGCAGCCGGACGGCTGGCCGTTCTTGCTCACCATAGAACTGGTATTGATGATCACACCGCCGCCCTGCTCCTTCATCAGACGGGCTGCTGCCTGAGAGCAGACAAATACCGCTTTCAGGTTGAGATCCAGAATTTTGGAAAATTCTTCTACGGTATAATCATAGAGAGAAGTACGGGAAGAAATTCCCGCATTGTTAGCTAAAATATCAAAAGAACCGAACCGTTCTTTGACCGAAGCAAACGCAGCTGCGACCTCCTCCGGGCTGCAGAGATCCGGCCAGATACCCATGACGCGATCTTTGTACTCTGTCAATTGGGACAGTGCCTTCTCCACAGTCTCCTGACGGGAACCGGCAAGCGCCACATTGGCTCCGTTCTCCAGATACTTTTTCACAACCGCAAATCCAATCCCCCGTGTGCCGCCGGTAACGACGGCTGTTTTTCCTTTCAGCATAATGGTTTTTTCTCCTTTCAGATATTTATTGATTGCATGATAGCGCATTATATTGTATTTCTAAGTTCCTTGGAAACCTGACCCAGTAATTCCCAGGCAGCGTCCCGCTCCTTCTTTTGTTCGTCTGTCAGTCTCTCATATCCGCACAGCATAGGATGCTGTTTCTTTACATCATCATGCACCGGTCCATAGCTCCAATTATAAAAAACATAGAACCGAAGCCACCGCATATAATCCAGCCTGCGGTAATTCTCCTGCACTGCCTCCGCGGATTTTGTCTCACAGTATTTTTGATACGCCAGTTCCGCTGCGGATGCGGTTAATCCCGTAATGGTTTCATCTCTCAGAAGAATCCTGACTTTCATATGCAGATGATCCGCCGCGACGATCTTAGACTGCCTGTGAAAATCATCCAGTTCATCCCAGTCAAGAGTCGGATAGGAAACAGACCTGCGGAATATATCATTGATCGCGATAGCCGCGCGATTCAGATCGGTGCGCATGATCTGCCGCAGCGTATAGATCTCCTCGTTGGTTCCAAAATAGGATACGCCCGGCGCTTTCCGGCTGTTGCGCAGATCGATCCGTCCGCGCGTTTTATAATATCGAGTCATCTTCCAGAAAATGCTCCAGCCCTCCTGCTCATCATCTTCACAGATAATGATCCGGTCTGCCTGTTCTAAAAGCTGGGGCTGTTCTCCCCAGAAATCTTCATGAAAGAACAGGGAATCCCGTGTATCAGACGCTTCATTCAGCGCAAATACATCCTGCAGCCGGTAATGCAGCGCAAGAAATTCCTTGGCGTCTCCGAAAATATGATACTGAATATGCTGGCCGGTTGAGAGCACATTGATGAGGATCGCCCGTTCCAGAATGCTCCAGCCATAATTTCCGAATCCGATGATCACAATGATTTTTTCATGGCTGCACAATGGTTTGGATAACCAATACTGTCTGGCGCAGCAGTCATAGCTGTGAAAGAAATTGATATTGCCGGATAACTTGTCCTGTCCGTTCGAGGTCCGGGCGTAAACTTCGATCGGAAGTTCATGCAGGTTATTGGCCCGGCTGTTCACGCCGATATCGTTCTCCTTCATGAAGAAAACTTTGCATTTCGTTCCGACATTTTTCTTTTTCGCCACGATCTTAGGCAGCGATGTACTGAGAAAAACGCAGGAATAATCCGGGTCTTCACTATGCTCGTCTCTTTTTTCTCCATAGATGATGACCGCCTTCGGATCATTCCGGTAGATATCGGCCGCCAAAGCATTGGATTCCGCTCCGTAATCGGCAAAATAATACCAGTTCTTTCTGCGCTGAAATTTTAGCAGAAACAGCGGAAGCACTTCACTGGTTAAAAAAGATACCATAGCGCCCAGCAATGTCACCATAATACCGGTGGCAAGCAGTAAAAATACAACCCCAACCGCATGTCCCAGCGGCGTCACAGGAACCAGATCTCCATATCCCACCGAAGTCAGCGTGACCAGGGAATACCAGAACGCGTCCCATATCGTTTGAATGGAGGCATTTCCGTGAGCAGACTCAGAAAAATAAAGTGCAACGACCAGAGCGGCATAAACGCCGGTCAGCACCAGAATCAGATACAGATAGAACTTTTTCCTCGTCTTCATGAAGTATACCTCCTCCGTTTTTCCCCTCGCTTTTCCTGATGTTTTACGGGCATCAGGCTATATGAAAAATATACCACTTTACAGGGGAAAAGTACAGAGAAAATATTCAGGATAAGTTTCTGTTTTATCAATTTTTCAAACAACCGATAGGGACAACATATACCCCATCGCGACGACGATATGCCCAGTCTCCTATTCCTGTCAAAACCATGAGGAAAGACGGTTCGTTCATCATATCGGTATCAATTTTAGCTTCCATTGCTTTCAGATTCTTTGCGCCTGCCTCAATGAACCTGTCGCCGCCGAGTTTAATTTCAATAAGACCGTATTTACCGTTTCTCAAATGAAGAACCGCATCACATTCCTGTCCGTCTTTATCCCGATA
The DNA here is from genome assembly GCA_947626415.1 of uncultured Lachnospiraceae bacterium. GTDB lineage: Bacteria > Bacillota > Clostridia > Lachnospirales > Lachnospiraceae > CANQSA01. The sequence goes on along the minus strand of CANQSA010000015.1, from coordinate 4,884 downwards.
GTGATAAACATTTCCATTCAGCGCATCCGCAAAAACACGGAGATCTCTTACGCAAAGTGTTTCAAAAAGAAACCCGAAAGTTTTCAAGTCATTTAACAAGTCATTCGGCCCGATCCCCAAAGCGGCAGCCGCAATAGAGGGATCGATGTAATATCTTGTGTCAGATGAGCGAATTGCGGTTTTTGACCGCAGATTTGGGTTCCATGCAGGCATGTCTTCCACTACGAAAATTTTACGCAGTGCATTCACATAAGACGCAATCGTTTCCTCATTTATGGATATTTCATCATTTGCCGCAACATCCTGTGCAAGCACGGTGTTCGGTACTTGGCCGCCTTGATTTCTTGCATAAGAACGCATAAGTCTCTGAACTCTTTCCGGGTTCTTCTGTACATTGTCCACCCGATTAATATCAAAGTGAACAACGGCGTCATAGTAATCCAATGCCTGGTCCAGGGCAATCTCATCCCGCATATCTACTGCCTGCGGCCAGCCTCCCCGGCATACAAGAAAAGCCAGACGTTCCATATTCAGATTAGAACCCCCGTCGATTTCAGCTTTTTCATCAAACAGGTCTTTCAGGCTGACTTCCCCTGTTGAGTCCCCCGATTCATATAAGCTCATAGGTCTCATGGTCAGCCAGCTAAAACGTCCTGTACCGGAATGCGTAATTTCTCTGGTATCAGCCGGGACTGCGGAACCTGTAAGGATAAACTGTCCAAGACTGCCGCGGTGGTCAACCTCAAAACGAACAGCATCCCAAAGTTTCGGTGCAAGCTGCCATTCGTCAATCAGTCTTGGAACAGCACCTTCAAGCAGCCGTTTGGGATTCATCTCGGACATAGCGATGTTCTGCCCTTTTTTCTCCGGATCATCCATATACAAGATGCTGGCTGCAAGTTGTTCTGCAGTTGTAGTCTTCCCACACCATTTTGGTCCTTCAATCAGCACTGCACCTTTGCCCTCTAACTTCCGTTTCAGAATATCGTCAGCAATTCTTTTTTTGTAATTTTTCATACGGAATACCTCTTTTTGCTTACATTACTTATATTATATACCATAATTATGGATTTCACAACTATTTTTCCGACGATTGGCGAGATTTTATTCCGATGATTGGTGAGATTTTATTCCGATGATTGGCAGGATACAGCTTCAATTATTTGATAGCCGCACTGTTAATTATGCCAGTACGTCAAAGCATGCCCGGAGGATTGCATAGGTCAGATCGCATTTTGCCGCATTCTTTTTGCGCATATCTGGTTCTTTTCCCATCACCTGCCGGAATGCGCGAAAAGCTTTCTTAGACAAAAGATTCTCTATATTCCCTTTTTGCAGCAAGTCCGCAAGTACCTCGTATGTACCTGTCGATTGACGCACAAAGTCCGGTACTCCCGACACGGATCCGAGCCAAAAAGCAAACCGGAAGGGATACGAATCATTGATAATCGCATACAATTTTTTCTCAGTGACAGGCGTAAGCGCCTGCCAATTATAATTGAAAGGGCCGACGAACCCTCCGCCAAATTCCGCCGGCTTTTTAAATGTGATGTATGAATCGACATCACACATCAGCTCATATGCATATTTTGCTGCTTTCCTGGCTTTATCCATGGTTTCATCGGTCCGCCAGCTTTTGGTCGCCGCAAGCAGTGAAATATGATTTGCGCCGGGAAACCGTGCGCTTGGCTTATAATAGCGTCCATTTTTACCCTTTACTGAAAAATCATCAACAGAGTTGTAGTCTGTGACCGCCAAAAGATGCGCAAGGGAAAGCGCAGTCTGCTCCTTCAGCAATGGGAAAGATTGTTCGGCGCATTCTGTTATGTCCCTTTCACGGTTTATTTCAAAGGTTTTGGGGAACAATTTCCTGTCATATATTCCGATATGTTCCCCATGTCAAAAGGTTTTGATACACTTCTTCATAAAGTCCATGATTTCGCCATGATCCTTATCCTCATAATATGCTACAAGGAGCTTTTTAAACTCGGGAACTTTCTTTTCGGGAATGATAAGCATACCGGCACCCTGAGAGATCATATAATGATTCGCAAAAATCACAGAAGCCCTCTTGTTGCCGTCGTTGAATATCTGTGTCTTCATGCAGAAAAGACAAAGCGTGATCGCCTTTTCATCTGCTGAAAGGGTATCCTGCAGAATGGCTTCCAGATTCTCCTTAACAACGCTCTCGATCGGCAGGGGAGGAATATAGCTTGTACCGCCGATGGTGACCGGAACACCGCGAATGCGCCCTCCGTCATGATAAAAGCCTTCATTTACCAATTTGGCAATATAGCAGAGGATCGAATAATCCGTAGGATAGCTGATAACGTCCTGATCCAATACGAACTCCCACGCATGTTTCAGATTCAGGATTTTCTGCACATCCGATGCGGACATTCCGCTGATCTTGCCATTTTCGATAACGGCTTCTGTCTGCGGAAATGTCGTAGTAATACCTTCAAGTACAGCCTGATCATAGATATTGGATTTCATATTTGCCCTGGCAAAGTCCAGATTTAACTGTACTCGCGCCGTCAATTCCGTATCCGAATATCCAAGCTGCGCCAGTTCCTTATCAAGCCTGCGGATATTTTTTTTCAGTTCTCTGCTCTCGCGGGCGTTTCGCAAAAGCAGCTGATAGAGTTCATCCGAATATTCACCAACATAAGCAGAAGTCAGCCTGCTGGCGACACGTTTACGAATATAGAGATATTTTTTCCCTCCGCGGTCTTTTATTTCCGGGCTGCCGTCGTAGGGAATCAGCTTCAGTCTTGCCTGGTAATCTGCCCTTTGGTGCCGCAATTCCTGTATTTGTTCATAATTATTATTCATATGCCCTCCATTGGGGAACTTTTTATTACTTTATTGTATTATATTATTCCCCAATTTGCAAGACTTATTCTCGATTCATAAAACATCTCATTTCCTGCTGTTTTTATCGTCCTCGATCTTCCTGCCCCAGTCGGCTGTAATCGGCATATCACAGCGCATCGCGCAGACCGTTTCTGACACAGTATCGTAAAGTACCTGCGTCCCTTTTCTGTCGGCACGGTAATTGACGGCCCGTTCCCGACCGATCCCGATACTTCCCGCTGTTTCCACTGCGTCGATATTGGCACCGATAAAAAGGAACTCCCAGCCGTATTGCTCCTTCTCGCGCGTAATCATCTTTTTCACTTCATTACTCGAATATCTGCGGCTGGCGTTTTCCATGCCGTCGGTTATGATCACAAACAGCGTATGTGCCGGCACATCCTCCGGACGGGCGTATTTATGGATATTTCCGATGTGATGGATCGCTCCGCCGATCGCGTCGAGCAGGGCCGTACACCCGCGGACGGTATAATCTTCCTCCGTCATCTTCGGCACATCCGCCAATGGAATACGGTCGTAAAGCACCTCGCTCACATTATCAAAGAGGACTGTGGAAACATAGCATTCTCCGTCCTCTTTTCTCTGTTTTCCGATCAGCGCGTTAAATCCGCCAACAGTGTCGCTTTCCAGCCCTTCCATAGATCCGCTGCGGTCCAAAATAAATACCAATTCCGTGACTTTGTTTTTGTTTTCGTTCTTCATGTATATCCCTCCGATAAAATCATTCGGCTGCGGGCGTCATCCGCTCCGTTCTTATCTTCCATGATACCGATTTTATCTAAGGGATTGGTCGCAGGAAAAGCGACAAATCAAACACCTAATAATTCTTGATCGAATGCAAACAGCGCCTCGTTAATTTCAAATATATTATAGTTGCCGCTGCTGATAAAATATTCGATGATCAGATCAAATTTATTGCTGTGCGAAAGTGCAAAACCGGCTTTCAGCAGCAGCTCTTTTGTTTCATCCAGATTCAGCTCTAATGCGATCGCAAACGCAATCGCCGTAGTTTTTCTGGGATGATAATTAATATTGCTCCGGATTTTGGAAAACAGTTTCCGGTCTACATTCGCCTTTTTATAGCATTGGCTGTCGGTCATTCCTTTTTCATCGATCTTGCGCAGCAATGCCTGTGAAAAGCTTTCCTCCTCCTGATTCAGCACATCCTCCAGGGAACGCTGCGAACCCCGCTTTAAATCCGGACTTCCCGGCACGGCGGCTTTGCCTTCTTTTGCGGCAAAGTCCGGCGGGAAAGCTGCTGGATCCTCTTCTTCCGGCAAAAAAATTTCTTCCGTTTTTAAAACCGTGCTTTCATCGAATACGTCTCTCCGCGTCTTACTGAATATCGGATCCATACCGACATATCTGTCGTCAATAAAAGCAACGATATCCACAAAAAGCTTTTCACTGATCCGGAAAGAATCTCTATCAAACACCACAATATAAACCAGCATATCGTGTTCAAGCAGAAATGTTGTGATACTATCCACAGCTACTTTAAGCGCCTGATCTTTCGGATAGCCATAAACGCCGGAGGAGATCAGCGGAAACGCCACCGAGCTGCAGCCATATTCCAGCGCAAGACGCAGAGACTCCCGATAGCAGCTTTCCAAGAGCTCTCGTTCCCCGTTCGTACCGCCCCTCCATTTCGGGCCGACCGTATGAATCACATATTTACAGGGAAGCTGATGCCCGCCGGTAATCTTCGCCTGTCCGGTTTTACAGCCGCCCAGTTTCATGCACTCAAACAGCAGCCCCTTTCCGGCGGCCTTATGAATTGCGCCGTCAACGCCGCCTCCTCCGAGCAAAGTGGGATTTGCAGCGTTGACAATCGCATCGCATTTCAGAAGTGTAATACTATTTCTGATAATTTTAAGTGGCATATGATTCTCCTTCGTTCGTTAATTTAAGTCTTCCTCTTTTGCTGCTGAAATCAATCAAACAATTCCAGCAGTTCATAAACTCTTGCTTTCGTCAATTCCGCTCCTTTTTCATGCATAATCATCA
>CANQSA010000014.1 GCA_947626415.1 uncultured Lachnospiraceae bacterium | reverse complement strand
TACGTTGTCTTATGTGGATACGGGACTGACGAAGGGAACTACATATATTTATGCGATCAGATCTTATGTAATGGCAGTAGGAGAAAGATACCGTTCCGGTTATACCGGAGTCAGCATTAAAATGCCTGATTATGTGACCTATACCGTAAAGAGCGGAGATACTTTATCTGCGGTTGCGCAGAAATACCATACAACAGTAGATGTGATCATGAAGTTAAATCAGATCACAAACGCGAATCTGATCAAAGTCGGACAGGTTTTAAAGATTCCGGCATAAGGATTTTCCGCATCATTCTGTAAATTGTCACACAGTTGACACATTATTCGGGCAGAATAAAGCAAAGTTCAAAAAAGAGAGGGTTTGCTTTATGAAGTCGGAAGATAAAAAAATGAATCAGAAACGGATTACCATGGTATGCGTGGGTGCAGCCGTGGTGATCGGAATCGTGGCCGGTATTCTTTTGTGGGAAAGCAGGAATATCGGCCAAACTGCTTTGGACGGAACGGTCCCGGAAACTGATATGCAGACAGGATCGGGAAATGCTTCGGATGGAGGAAGCGATGCCGCCGAGACAGTCAGCACAGGCGTATTTCAGGTAATCAGTAAAATCGATGCGTCTGATAAAAATGTGAACTGGCAGGCGGAATCTTATATTTCCATAACCGGTCAGGGCGACAGCATGCAGTGTGACAGCGGCGATGTGAGCATTACGGGCGGCAAAGTGCAGATTACAAAAGGGGGGACTTATGTGATCAGCGGGACGGTTACAGACGGTCAGATCATAGTAGACGCGCCGGATGAAAAAGTCTGGCTTGTATTAAACGGCGCCGACATTACCTGCTCAAACAGCGCTGCGATTAATGTTCGGAATGCAAAAAAAGTTATTGTCACAGCGGCAGAAGGAACGGAAAATCAGCTGACAGACGGAAAAACATATCAATATGACGACGCGGAAAAAGAAGAGCCCAATGCCTGCCTGTATAGTGACGACGATCTGGTGATTAACGGAAGCGGCAGCCTGACCGTTTCCGGTAACTGCAATAACGGGATCACAGGGAAAAATGACGTTTTGATCCTGGATGCCGCCATTACCGTAAATGCTAAGAATCACGGAATCCGCGGAAATGACTGCATCTGTGTACAGAACGCTTCTCTTACCGTTACAGGCGGCGGCGACGGACTGAAATCGGCCAATGTGGAAGAAGAAGGACGCGGTTTTATCTGTCTGGAGAGCGGAACCTATCAGATCCAGGCAGGAGAGGACGGCATTGACTGCGCCACCTGTATGCGGATTCAGGACGGAACTTATAGCATTTCGGCAGGCGGCGGCGCCGCGGCTGCTTCCAATAAAACCGGAAGGGAGGATTTCGGATGGGATCGGGATTCTAACAGCAGCGCGCAGAGCGGGGATAACAGTGCCAGCACAAAGGGGATCAAAGCCGGGCTGGCGTTAACGATCGAAAACGGGACTTTGACCATTGACAGTGCCGACGATACCCTGCATACCAACGGGGATATTCAGATCGAAGACGGGACTTATATATTGAGCAGCGGAGACGACGGGATCCATGCGGACAAAAACCTGACGGTAAACGGCGGCAGTATCACCATTTCCCGCAGCTATGAGGGGCTGGAGGCACAGTATATTACCGTAAACGGCGGCAGCGTGGATCTGGTTGCTTCTGATGACGGATTTAACGCGGCATCCGGAAGTACACAGAACGGCGGAAGAGGCGGTATGTTTGAGGCAGAGGATGCATCTGTAACCATAACCGGCGGAACGATTGTAATGGACGCCGGCGGAGACGGTCTCGATTCCAATGGAAATATTAAACAGAGCGGCGGAGACGTGATTGTTTACGGACCGACCAACGGAGGAAACGGGGCGCTGGATTATGCGGGAGAATACCAAATGAACGGCGGAACCCTGATTGCGGCAGGCGCTGTCGGGATGGCGTTAAATATCAGTCAGACTTCTGCCCAGTGTGGCTATCAATATATTGCGGATACCGTGCTGAACGCGGGCACAAAAGTGACGGTTCAGGCGGAGGACGGCAGTACGATCACAGAATTTACAGCAAAGAAATCCTGTCAGTCTCTGGTATTTTCTACGCCGGCTATGAAAGACGGAATGAGCTATACGATTCTTTGCGACGGCGCCAAACAGGGAACAGTCACCCAGTCGGGAATCGCTTCTTCCAACGGAAACGGCAGCCAGAATGGCTTTGGAGGCGGCGGTTTCGGCGGCGGCAAAGGCGGAAACGGACAGCGGCCGAACAGAGGGCAGCAGGGCAGCGGACAGATGCCGGACCAGATGCCGCAGGACGGTTTTAACGGCGGTCAGGCGCCCGGCAATATGGGGCAGGACGCTCCCGGCGAAAACAATCAAATATAGTTTTCTTCCAGTCTTTGGTTGCGTTCTGTTTTTTGTTATGCTACAATAACTGACGTATATGTGGACTGTTTTCCTGGAGGGGCGAACAGAAATCGGACGCATACGAGGAAAGGGGAGAAAAATGGATTCTAATGAAAAGAAACAGAATTATAAAAAGGACTTTGTGGTTTTTCAGGATGTGGTTAAGCTGTACGGAAGCGGAGACGCAACCGTGCGTGCGGCAGACGGTATGAGTTTCTCCATTGATGAGGGCGACTTTGTAGTGATCGTAGGACCCAGCGGAGCCGGAAAGACGACCGCGCTGAATATTTTGGGAGGGATGGACACACTGACTTCCGGACATGTGCTTGTGGACGGAGAAGATATCGGACAGTATAAAGGAAAACGGCTGACACAATACCGCAGAGATGAGATTGGCTTTGTGTTTCAGTTTTATAATCTGGTTCAGAATCTGAACGCGCTGGAGAATGTAGAACTGGCGTCACAGATCTGCAAAGATACCATGAATGCGAGAGAGGTCCTGCGGGAAGTAGGATTGTCGGATCGGTTATATAATTTTCCGGCGCAGCTTTCCGGCGGCGAGCAGCAACGGGTTGCCATTGCCCGCGCATTGGCGAAGAATCCCAAACTGCTGCTGTGCGATGAACCTACCGGAGCGTTGGATTATCAGACCGGCAAAGCGATCTTAAAATTGCTGCAGGATACCTGCAGACAGAAGAAGATTACCGTATTTGTCATTACTCATAATTCCGCCATTGCGCCTATGGCGCATAAGGTGATCCACATTAAGAACGGAAAAGTGGATAAGATCAAGGAAAACGCCTTCCCGGTAAAGGCAGATATTCTGGAATGGTAGGAGAATGAGAAGATGAAAGCGATTCATAAGGAGTTTTACGTAGATATCCGCAAGACCATCGGACGGTTCATTTCCATTTTCCTGATCGTGGCGCTGGGCGTCGGTTTTTATGCCGGGATCCGTTCCACGGAACCGGATATGCGTCTGACCGGCGACCATATGTATGACGCTTCCGATCTGATGGATTTAAGGATTATCAGTACACTGGGACTGGAAGCATTTGATGTGGAAAAAATCGCGGAGCTGGATTGCATTGAGAAAGCGGCAGGGGCGTACTCTGGGGATGTGATCGGACAGATCGGAGACAATGAGCATGTGATCCGGTTTCTTTCCATGCCGGACGGGATCAATGAAGTAACTGTGACAGACGGCAGAAAACCGGAGAATTCCGCAGAATGTATGCTGGACCGTTCTTTTATGGAACAGCAGGAATTAAAAATCGGAGATAAGTTAGAGATCGTATCTGCCGGCAATCGGGAGATTGGGGATCTGCTGACCAATACGGAATATACCGTTGTGGGGAGCTTTACTTCAACACAGTATATGTCTGCCTCTACAAAAGGGACCAGTACGGTAGGCGACGGTAAGGTCGCCGGACTGGCAGCTGTGCCGGAAGACGCGTTTGCGCTGGAGGTCTATACGGAGATTTATGCTTCCGTATCCGGGGCAAAGGAGGAGACCTGTTATACAGACGCGTATGACGAACTGGTAGAAGCGGCTGCAGATGAGATCAGAGATAAGGTACAGGATGTCTGCATTCAGGCACGGTATGACGAGATGTATCAGGCCGCGTCGGATGTGATCGATGAAATTGTGGCGGGTGAGAAAGAAGTAGAGAACGGCATTGCGGACGCCAATCAGGTGATTGTGGATCTGAAGAAACAGATCCAGACGGCAGAAAAAGGAATCCGAAAGCTGGAAGACGGTATCAGCGAAGCAGAAGCCGGAAAGAAACAGGCGCAGGCGGCAATTGACGAGATTCAGGGAACAGTAGATGTTTATGACAGATATATTGAGCGCTTTTCCGACCTTGGTTATGTTCCGGCAGGACAGCTGACCAATCGGGATGTACCGCTGGAACAGCTGGAGACAGAGAAGCAGCAGTATGTGACGGCGCAGGCGCCTTACAAAGGAACGATCGAGCAGCTTGACAAGACCATTGCGGACTGCAGGCGGCAGATCGCGGAAATTGAGGAACAGATCGCCAAGGCGGAGGCGGGAATTCAGACCGCGAACGAGGAGATTGCCAAAGCTGAGGATACGCTGAAGGATCTGCAGCTGAAGGAAGGAGACGCCCGGGCAGCCAGAGACGAACTGGAATCTCCCGTATGGTATCTGACAGACCGGAATTCCATTCAGACCTATCTGGATTATGACCAGGATGCGGAGCGGATCAGCCGGATTGGCATTGTATTTCCCGTAATCTTTTTCCTGGTTGCCATGCTGGTCAGCCTGACGACCATGACCAGAATGGTATCGGAACAGCGGACGCAGATCGGTACGCTGAAAGCGCTTGGATATAGTAAATTTTCCATTGCGCTGAAATATATCCGCTACGCGCTGCTGGCAACCGTGCTGGGCAGTATCGTGGGCAGCATCATTGGAAGCAAGCTGCTCCCGGTCGTGATCGTAAACGCATACCATATTTTATATCCCAGCCTGAGTCATGTGGTAACGCCGGTGAATCTGACCTATACGCTGACCGCGATGGGAATCGCTATCGGATTGGTATTGGCGGCCACTGTATTTGCATCTTATCGGACGCTTGCTGCGAATGCGGCGGCCCTGATGCGCCCGGAGTCGCCGAAGGCGGGAAAGAAAGTTTTACTGGAACGGATTCCGTTTTTATGGAATCATCTGGGCTTTTACGGAAAGTCTACATATCGGAATCTGGTGCGCTATAAAAAACGGTTCTTCATGACGCTTTTCGGCGTGAGCGGCAGCATGGCGCTCCTGCTTGTCGGGTTCGGACTGAAAGACTCTACCAGTGAGATCAGCGACCAGCAGTATGGAGAACTGCATACCTACAATGCTTCCGTAGTTATGAATTTAAGCGCCAGCGACGCGCGCATGGAAGAAGCCAGAACATTTTTGAACGAGGATAACAGGATTAACGGATATATGGAGATGCAGGAGGGAACGGTAACGGCGTCCTCGCCGGCAAAGGAACTGACCGTATATCTGGAAGTACCGAAAGAGAGCGGCGGGCTGCCGCAGTATATTAAACTGCGGGACCGCGCGGATAAAGAAGCGGACCTGCCGTTAACCGATGACGGGGTGATCATTACAGATAAAATGGCGCGTCTGCTGGACGTTCAGGCCGGCGATACCTTTTTGCTGGAGATCAATGAAACCGAACAGAAAGAATTAAAGGTAGCGGGGATCGCTGAAAATTATATTTATCATTATATTTATATGACGCCGGCGGTTTATGAGGAGATTTACGGAAAGAAACCGGAATACAATAAAATGCTGCTCGATACGGCGGAAGGAATCGAAGAAGATTCGCTGACGTCGGACCTTCTGAATCTGAAAGCGGTAAACAGCGTGCTGTTCAATTCCTATATCCAGGACAAATTCCAGGATGTGTTAAAGAGTATTGATATCATTGTGCTGGTGCTTCTGATCTCCGCGGGCGGGCTGGCATTTGTTGTGATCTATAATTTAAATAATATCAATATCGCGGAACGGAAACGGGAACTGGCCACTCTGAAGGTGCTGGGCTTCTATGATGCGGAGGTTACCAGATATGTATACCGGGAGAATATCCTGATCACGATCCTGGGGATCGGAGTGGGCTGCGTACTGGGCATATTTCTGCACCAGTTTGTGATCCAGACGGCGGAGATCGATCTGATCCGTTTTTATAAGCAGATCAGAGGAGTCAGCTTCCTTTACAGCGCTCTGCTGACAGCCGCGTTTTCGATTGTGATCAACATTGGTATGTATTTTAAATTAAAGAAGATCGATCTGGCAGCTTCAATGAAATCGATTGAATAGGGACAGAATGGAGGACAGTGTGAAATTCCGACCTTGTATTGACATTCACAATGGAATGGTAAAGCAGATTGTCGGAAGCAGTCTGCGGGATGAGAATAACAGCGCGGAAGATAACTTTGTATCGGAGAAAGGCGCGGATGCCTATGCGCGGATGTATCGGGCAGACGGCCTGACCGGCGGTCATATCATTCTGCTGAATCAAACGGGAACGCCGGAGTTTGAGGCGACAAAAGCTCAGGCGCTGGCCGCCCTGCAGGCATATCCGGGCGGCATGCAGCTGGGCGGAGGCGTTACGGCGGAAAATGCGGAAAGCTATCTGCGCGCGGGCGCTTCCCATGTGATCGTGACGTCGTATGTATTTCGGGACGGCAGGATCGATTACGAAAATCTGGAGAAACTGGTAAAAGCAGTGGGAAAAGAACATCTGGTGCTGGATTTAAGCTGCCGAAAACGGGGGAACGCTTATTATATCGTAACGGACCGCTGGCAGAAGTTTACGGAAGAAGCAGTGACTGCGTCTCTCTTGGATCTGCTTTCCGTGTACTGCAGTGAATATCTGATCCATGCGGTAGATGTGGAAGGAAAGACTTCCGGAATCGAGACGGAGCTGGCGGATCTGCTTGGGAGCTGGGGAAAGATCCCGGTTACTTACGCGGGCGGCGTTTCGTCTTTCGCGGATCTGGACCGCCTGGAACAGGCGGGGGCAGGCAGACTGGACGTGACGATCGGAAGCGCGCTGGATATTTTTGGAGGAACCATGTCTTACCGTACTGTGACAGAACGGTATCGGTAAGCGTCATAAAGGATAATGAAATGGGAGGTATTGCGATAGAATGTATTATGATAAGTTTTTAGTCTGGGATGTATGTAAAAAAATTGCCGGTATTCTGGGAAACGGGCTGATCCTGCTGGGACTCTGTCTGCCTGTCGTAAACAGGGGGACGGAATACGGCACCTATACGGTTCGGGAAATGGCGATGTTTTCTTTTCACTATGAATCCGTTTTCCTCTGGATCGCGGTAGTTTTTCTGCTGCTCGCTATCTTTTTCTTATTAAAAAAGCATTTTACGAGATCGTTTGTATTTACGGTTCTGGCAACCATTCCGGTCTGGGTCACAGTGATCATGACGATGGCACAGGAAAAGAACGGCGTTTGCCATCCGGCGGCAGGCTTTTATGTGGCGTTAGTCGGACTGATGTTTGCGGTTGTTTCCTTTGTTGCTGAACAGGCCGATCGGAAAAAAGAAAAAATGGAGCTGCAGGCAGAGCAGTCTGCAGACTCCATGGAAGTATAAAGTATTATGTTGTCAAAGCGGAAGAAAGATCGGTTTCCGCTCTTTAAAAATACAATAGTAGCGAAATCCGGCTTCTTTCAGGTATTCGGCTGCCTGCGGGAAGCCGTAGCCGACCAGATCGGGTTGGTGCGCGTCTGCACCAACGGTGATGATCTCACCGCCCAGTTCCCGGTACCGTTTTAGAAAAAGCGGGTGCGGGTTGGGAAAGACGGAGCCCTTATACATACCGCCTGTATTTAATTCAATGCCCTTCCCCTCTGCGATCAGTGTCTTAAGAATATCTTCAGCCTGCTCCAGATAATCGGAGGGGTTATAGTTTTGAATGCCGTTCGGACTGTATCGGATGATATAGTCCAGATGCCCGTATACATCAAAGTCACGACAGGTATCCAGCGTAGCGCGGATAATAGAAAAATAGAGCTCCAGCGCTTCCCGGTCCGTTTTATCCTGCCAGAAATCCGGATAATAGGGATCGATCCCGTTTAACAGATGACAGGAGCCGATTACAAAATCATAGGGGTGCTCGGATACAAAGGCATGGAGCCTGGCCCCCATGGGCACCTCCAGACCGGTTTCCACACCGATCGAGACGGCAATCTGTCCGGCCCGGCGCTCTCTCAGTTCGGGCATATAAGCCCAGTAGGCTTTTGCCGGCAAATTAAAATCGGTTTCATATTGGTAGTCAAAATCCTGGTGATCCGTAAAACAGATGTGCTGCATTCCCATCGAAACCGCATGGTCTAAGATTGCCTCAGGATCAGCTTCGGAATCACCGGAAAAATGTGTGTGTACGTGAAAATCTGACAGCATAGAGAGTTCTCCCTTCCTGTTATTTACATAAAATTATAATCAATCAGTATGAAAAATGCAACTCCGGGAGCAGAAAATGAAAAAAATTGTAATTGTAATACCGGCATATGAACCGGATGAAACATTACTCACAATCATCCATGCGATACGGCAAAAAACAGCGAATCCGATCCTGATCGTAAACGACGGGAGCGGCAGCGCGTTTTTCCCTGTATTTGAGAAGGCCAAAGAAGAAGCAATCGTGTTAAACCGGGAGGAAAACCGGGGAAAAGGGGAAGCCATTAAATACGCTCTGCGTTATCTGACAGAGCAGATGCCGGAGGCAGAAGCGGTGATCACCATGGATGCGGACGGACAGCATCAGATATCGGATGTGGTTCGGATCGGTCAGGCTCTGGAGGAAAATCCGGAAGCCCTGGTGATCGGCTGCCGGAATTTTGAGGGACCGGTTCCGCTTCGCAGCCGGTTTGGCAATACTGTGACAAAATACGTTTTCCGCCTGGCGTCCGGCCAGTTTGTATCGGATACGCAGACCGGCCTGCGGGGATTTGGCAGGGCGCAGTTTTCGTTTATGCTGCAGGTGCCGGGTGAACGCTATGAATATGAGATGAATGTACTGATGGCCTGGGCGAAGCAGAAGCGGAAAATCGTGGAAGTCCCGATCCAGACGGTTTATGAAAAAGGCAATCAGACCTCTCATTTTCGGGCTGTCCGGGATTCCGTGATTATCTATCGGGAAATCCTGAAATTCTCCTTTGCCTCTTTTTTGAGCTTTTGTGTGGATTTTATTCTGTTTGGACTGTTTTCCCTGCTGACCGGCGGACTGGCATACAGTATTGTGCTCAGCAATGTGGGTGCCCGGGTGATCAGTGCCTGTTTCAATTTCTATTTGAATAAGCGCTATGTTTTTAAAAGCAAGGGAACGCTTTGGAAAGAAGCGCTGAAATATTTTGCGCTGGCTGTTTTTATCTTGGCAGTCAATACAGAACTGCTGCAGTTGTTGTACCGATATGTGATCCCGGTAAAAATGGCGGCTAAGATCGTGACGGAGCTGACGCTGTTTCTGCTCAGCCTGATTGTGCAAAAGCTGTTTGTTTTTCGGAATGGTGAGAGTGATGATGAAACCAGAGAATAAGCGAAAGAAAAATCGAAGCCTCTGTCTGAAGATCGTGCTGATCGCGCTCGGCGATCTTTTGGCAGCCGCGCTGTGCGTGGGAATTGTCGTATTGTTCCATTATGTGCTGCCGAAGCAGTATGGGGACGCCGGCATTGTGATCGCCGAAAGTCCGGAGGAGATTACGGATATGTTTGCGCTTCCGGGAGAGGAAGGATTTGAGGAAAATCCGGAAGCAGGAAACGGTTCCCATATCGAAGACGGTCTTGCGGACTCGCAGGGAAATTCCTCCGGCAGCGCGGACAGCGGGAAAAAAGATAAATTTAATACGACCAATACCGGAACCAGTATGATAGAAACGGAGCTGAATACGGAATGGAACGCTATGAAAACCACGATAACGGAGATCGTGCAGAAACGGACGGCGCACTACGATCTGACGGTCACAAAGCGGGAAATCGGCGAAAATGACGATAAAGTCACGTATTTTGTGGCGGATCTGTATGTCCGGAATGTACAGTATTTGCGGACCGCGTTTGCCAGGGGCGTATACGGGAAAAATATACGGCAGTTTCCGGACACGATCAGCCGGGATAACAACGCGCTGTTTTCCATTTCCGGAGATTTTTACGGGAACAGTGAGCGGGGTGTCGTCATTCGGAACGGCGTGCTGTACCGGGAAAATGTAGTGGACGCGGATATCTGTGTTTTATACTTGGACGGTACCATGGAAACCTATTCTCCGTCGGCGTTTGACGGAGAAGCAGTGCTTAAAAAAGGAGCGTGGCAGGCGTGGACGTTCGGACCGCAGCTGCTGGACGGTTCCGGAGCCGTTCTGGATCAGTTCCGCACCACTTCTTATTTAAACAAGGAAAATCCCCGCTGCGCCATCGGTTATGTTGCGCCGGGCCACTATATGCTTGTTACGGTGGACGGCAGAGATGACGGATACTCCCGCGGAGTGACGATAACGGAGCTTGCGCAGATCATGGCAAAGCTGGGCTGTCAGACGGCTTATAATCTGGATGGCGGAAATTCCGCCTGTATGTATTATGAGAACGATTATCTGAACCGGCTAAGCGGCGATGAGCGGGCTATCAGCGATATTATTTATTTGGAGGCAGAAGAATGAAATATCTGAGAAAGATAAAGCGGGCAGTCATCTGGCTGCTGCCGCATGGCTCCATTGTATTGGGAGCGGCTTTTATTACTTTTTGGATCCTGGATTATCTGAATCCGATGATCGGATTTCTGGATAATGCGATTACAGATTGGCTGTTTCTGGCATTTTGCATCTTTAACCTGTTAAACGGGATCTTGGCCGCGTCTCTGGTATGGAAGCATATGGGGAAAAAGAACCAGGAAGCGGAAACTGCGGAAGCGGAGAAGACAGAGACGGAATAACCATAAAACAGATAGGAAACACTAGCAGGGAGCTTTGGCTCCCTTGTTTTTTGTTCTATACAAAGTAGAACACGAAATATTCACAAAATAATTATAAATAAGTGTTGACAAAAATTTCTATCAGTGTTATCTTTACTTACGAAGATATTAGCACTCCTTCGATATGAGTGCTAATAATATGCAAAAGGGCACACAGTACGGGGTGAGGTCGTGAGCGAAGAATTAGATGAAAGAAAGCTGATCATATTAAAAGCGGTTATCCAGAATTATCTGGAGACCGGAGAACCGGTCGGTTCCCGGACGATATCCAAATATACGGATCTGAATTTAAGTTCCGCGACGATCCGGAATGAGATGGCGGATCTGGAAGAGATGGGATATATTTTGCAGCCCCATACATCTGCGGGACGGATTCCTTCCGATAAAGGCTACCGGCTGTATGTGGATAATCTGATGAAAGAGCGGGAAACCCAGCTGGAACAGAAGGAACAGGAAGTCGACGATATGAAGACATTTCTGGTGGATAAGATGGATCGGCTGGAGGGAATGCTGCAGAATATGGCGAAGTCCCTGGCGGTTAATACCAACTATGCCGCTATGATCACGGCGCCGCAGTATACCAGGAATAAGATCAAGTTCATTCAGCTGTCCGCTGTAGAGCCTACGAAACTGCTCTGCGTTGTCGTAACACAGTCGAAGCTGATCAAGAATAAGATCCTGGAGATCCCGGAAGAGATCAGCAATGAGGATGTGCTGAAGCTGAATGTGATGCTGAATACTTCTCTGGCAGGACTGGCATTAGAAGAGATCAACCTTGCCATGATATCCCAGATGACCGGGCAGGCGGGCAGTTTAAACCAGATCCTGCGGGATGTGATCGATGCTGTGGCGGAGGCGTTTGACAGCGAGGAGAACCTGGAGATTTACACCAGCGGCGCGACCAACATCTTCAAGTATCCGGAACTGAGTGACCGGGAGAACGCCAGCAAGCTGATCAGTACCCTGGAAGAGAAGAAAGTGCTGGCGGGACTGCTGACGGATTCCATGAATTCGGAGAAGAACAACGGGATCCAGATCTATATCGGAGATGAGACGCCGGTACAGACGATGAAGGACTGCAGCGTGGTTACGGCTACCTATGAGCTGGAGGACGGAGTCAGAGGAACCATTGGGATTATCGGCCCCAAGCGGATGGATTATGAGAAAGTGGTAGAGACCTTAAACCAGGTAAAACAGCAGCTTGGCAGTGCATATCCGAAGCCGGATGCCGAGAAGAAATCATAAAGAAATGGAGAGCTGTGTGAAAGACCACGGCGATGTGAAGAATATGGAAGAAGAAAAGAAGCAGGAAGCAGCTGCACAGGAAGAAGAGATTAAGGAAGCAGAGGTAAAAGAACCGGAGGCCAAAGAACCGGAGGCACAGACAGAGACGGTCAAAGAAGACGCGCAGTCTGCGGCAGAAGGAGAAACGGCGGAGCCTGCAAAAGAAGCCGCTGCAGAAGACACAGACCGGGAACCCGAAGCGGAAACTGCGGAAGAATCGTCAGATGAGAGCACGGATGAGGAAGACACAGGAGAAGCAGAACCGGGAAAAGAAAAGGGAAAAGGCATCTTCGGCAAGATCAGGAAAGAGAAAAAGGATCCCAGGGATCAGAAGATCGAGGAATTGACCGATCGCTATACAAGGCTGATGGCAGAGTTTGAAAACTTCAGAAAGCGGACCGAGAAAGAGAAAGCCGCGATGTTTGAAGTGGGCGCCAAGAGTATTGTAGAAAAGATATTGCCGGTTGTGGATAATTTTGAGCGCGGGCTGGCTGCGGTTCCGGAAGACGAGAAGCAGGACGCGTTTACGGAAGGCATGCAGAAGGTCTACAAGCAGTTTATCACCAGCCTGGAAGAGGCCGGCGTAACGCCGATCGAAGCTGTGGGAAAAGAATTCGATCCGGAACTCCACAATGCGGTCATGCATATTGAGGATGAAAACTTCGGAGAGAATACGGTAGCGGAGGAATTTCAGAAGGGCTACCGGTACCGTGACAGCGTGGTACGCCACAGCATGGTCAAGGTGGCAAATTAGATAACTCTGTATGAGTTATGAAACAATACGAAATGAAGATTTTGTATTGCGGATTAGCAGAAAACATTTTTATATATATTTTATTATGAGGAGGCTCATTATGAGTAAGATTATTGGTATTGATTTAGGAACAACAAACAGCTGCGTAGCAGTTATGGAAGGCGGTAAACCGGTGGTTATCGCCAATGCGGAAGGCGTCAGAACGACACCGTCTGTCGTCGCATTCTCAAAGACCGGCGAGCGTCTGATCGGAGAACCGGCAAAGCGTCAGGCAGTAACTAATGCCGACAAGACGATCTCTTCCATTAAACGGCATATGGGAACGGATTATTCCGTTAAGATTGACGACAAGAAATATTCTCCGCAGCAGATCTCCGCGATGATCCTGCAGAAGTTAAAGGGTGACGCGGAGAGCTATCTGGGTGAGAAGGTAACAGAGGCAGTGATCACGGTTCCCGCATATTTTAATGACGCGCAGCGTCAGGCTACCAAGGACGCAGGGAAGATCGCGGGACTGGATGTAAAGCGTATTATCAACGAGCCTACGGCAGCAGCCCTGGCTTACGGCCTGGATAACGAGAAAGAGCAGAAGATCATGGTATATGACTTAGGCGGCGGTACCTTTGATGTTTCCATCATCGAGATCGGCGACGGCGTCATCGAAGTTCTGGCAACGGCCGGCGATAACCGTCTGGGCGGCGATGACTTCGATCAAAAGATCACGGATTATCTGCTGGCAGAATTCAAGCGGGCTGAAGGCGTGGATCTGTCTTCTGACAAGATGGCGCTTCAGAGATTAAAAGAAGCATCAGAGAAGGCAAAGAAAGAACTGTCTTCCGCGACGACTACCAATATTAACCTGCCGTTTATCACCGCGACTGCAGACGGCCCGAAGCATTTGGATATTACCCTGACCAAGGCGAAATTTGACGAACTGACCAGTGATCTGGTTGAGAGAACCGCGACGCCGGTACAGAATGCGCTGCGGGATGCGGGCGTAAGCGCAAGTGAATTGAGCAAGGTACTGCTGGTAGGCGGTTCCACCAGAATCCCTGCCGTACAGGATAAGGTAAAGCAGCTGACCGGTCATGAACCGTCCAAGTCCTTAAATCCGGATGAGTGCGTTGCGATCGGCGCCTCCATTCAGGGCGGCAAGCTGGCAGGCGATGCCGGCGCGGGCGATATCCTGCTGTTAGACGTTACGCCGCTGTCTTTGAGTATTGAGACCATGGGCGGTATCGCGACCAGACTGATCGAGAGAAATACTACGATCCCCTGCAAGAAGAGTCAGGTATTCTCTACGGCAGCAGATAACCAGACTGCGGTTGATATCAATGTTGTACAGGGTGAGCGGCAGTTCGCAAGAGACAACAAGTCCTTAGGACAGTTCAGACTGGACGGAATCCCGCCGGCAATGCGCGGCGTTCCGCAGATCGAGGTTACGTTTGACATTGACGCGAACGGTATCGTTAACGTATCCGCTAAGGATCTGGGTACCGGGAAAGAGCAGCATATCACCATTACCGCAGGTTCCAATATGTCCGATGCGGAGATCGAGAAGGCGGTAAAGGAAGCTGCAGAGTTTGAAGCACAGGATAAGAAGCGGAAGGAAGGCATTGACGCCAGAAATGAAGCGGATTCTATGGTATTCCAGGTTGAGAAGGCTTTGAATGAAGCCGGCGATAAGCTGGACGCTTCCCAGAAGTCTGCGGTAGAGGCTGACTTACAGGCATTAAAGGATACTTTGGCAAAATCACAGCCGGAGAGCATGACAGATTCCGATATTGCGGATATTAAGGCCGCAAAAGAGAAGCTGATGAACGGCGCGCAGGCTCTGTTCCAGAAGATGTATGAGCAGGCTGCGGCAGCACAGCAGGCGGCAGGCGGTGCAGGCCCGGATATGGGCGCAGGCCAGAACGCAGGCTCCAATCCCGGCGATGATGTGGTAGACGGAGACTATAAAGAAGTTTAACCAATCCTTTTATAAAGGTGACGATCATGGCAGATAAGAGAGATTATTATGAGGTTCTCGGGGTAGACAGAAATGCGGATGACGCAGCCCTGAAGAAGGCCTATCGGCAATTAGCAAAAAAATATCATCCCGATATCAATCCGGGAGACAAAGAAGCCGAGATGAAATTCAAAGAGGCATCGGAAGCCTATGCCGTGCTGAGTGATCCGGAAAAGCGGCGCCAGTATGACCAGTTCGGTCATGCAGCCTTTGACGGCGGCGCCGGCGGAGCCGGAGCGGGCGGATTTGATTTCAGCGGTATGGATATGGGAGATATCTTCGGCGATATCTTCGGCGATCTGTTCGGCGGCGGAAGAAGAAGCCGAGGCGGAAACGGGCCGATGCGCGGCGCTGATGTAAGAACCGGCGTCCGAATCACGTTTGAAGAAGCGGTATTCGGGTGTGAGAAAGAACTGGATCTGACACTGAAAGAAGAATGTCCGACCTGTCATGGATCCGGGGCAAAGCCGGGGACTACGCCGGAGACTTGCAGCAAATGCGGCGGCAAGGGGCAGGTGGTATTTACCCAGCAGTCCATGTTTGGTATGGTGCGGAATGTGCAGACCTGTCCGGAATGCCATGGAACCGGTAAAGTGATCCGGGATAAATGCCCTGACTGTTACGGTCAGGGTTATCAGAGTGCCCGGAAGAAGATTCAGGTTATGATTCCGGCAGGGATTGACAATGGGCAGAGTATCCGGATCCGGGATAAGGGAGAACCGGGTACGAACGGCGGCTCCAGAGGCGATCTGCTGGTTGAAGTTATTATTTCCAGACATCCGATATTCCAGAGAGAAGGGTATGATCTGTATTCGACGGAACCGATATCCTTCGCACAGGCGGCTATGGGCGGCGATATCCGTGTCCGGACCATAGACGGCGATGTCCTGTTCAATATCAAGGCAGGGACCCAGACCGGAACGAAGATCCGTCTGCGGGGCAAGGGAGTACCCAGCCTGCGGAATAAGGAGAACCGGGGCGATCAGTATACAACGCTGGTGGTACAGGTTCCGAACCGGCTGTCGGCTGACGCAAAGGAGGCATTGAAGCAGTTTGACATGCTGACCGGGAATACCCTGAATCAGCCGACGGATGAAAGAGGCGATAAAAAGAAGAAAAAGGGATTCATGGATAAGGTCAAGGAAGCGTTTGACGATTGAACAATGCTTTCCATGAAAGAATAATTGGTATGGAATGGAACAAATATACAATTAAGACCACGACACAGGCAGTAGACGTGATCAGCGGCATTTTAATGGAACTGGGGATTTATGGGATGGAAGTACAGGACCATGTACCGATTTCCGAGTCTGATAAGCAGAAAATGTTTATCGATATCCTGCCGGTTCTGCCGCCGGATGACGGGACTGCCTATGTGTCGTTTTATGTAAAACAGGGAGAAGGCCAGGTGGCAGGCTTCGGAATGACCGTAAGCGGAGCGGATGGATTGGAAGAATGTCAGCTGCCGGAAGAAGAACTCCTTGCAGAATTGAGAGAGCGGCTGAAAACAGCCGCTGCGTTTATAGATATTGGAGAGGCTTCGATCCAAAAAGAGGTTACGCCGGAGGAGGATTGGAATTCCAACTGGAAATCGTTTTTTAAGCCGTTTTCCATCGGACATTTTTTGATCAAACCCACCTGGGAACCGGCAGAGGCGGCTCCGGGGCAGTATGTGATCGAGATCGATCCGGGGCTTGCGTTTGGAACCGGACAGCATGAGACGACAAGACTGTGTCTGGAACAGATTGAGGCGGAGGGAAAACCCGGCAGCAGAGTTCTGGACCTGGGCTGCGGCAGCGGTATTTTAGCGATTGCGGCTTGTAAAATGGGCGCAGAATCTGTTCTGGCCGTCGATATCGACCCGGCTGCGGCAGAAGCGGCGCAGGAAAACGGGAGATTAAATGGATTGGATCCTGACTGCTATCGGGTATTGACAGGAAATGTACTGGAAGACGCGAAACTGCGGCAACAGTTGGGCGGCGGTTATGATATAGCAGTCGCCAATATCCTGGCAGATGTGATCGTTCCGCTTGCCGCTATAGCGGGACAGTTTTTAAAGCCCGGCGGGCTGTTTATTTCTTCCGGTATTTTATATACCAAGGAGCAGGATGTAGAGCAGGCGATACAGGCGGCCGCGGATCTGGAACTGGATTCCATAACCAGAGAAGGGGACTGGGTATGTGTCTGTGCCCGGAAAAAATAAAAAGAAACTCCGGCCTTTCAAGTACGGAAAGGCTTTGGAATGGAGGAATGTATGTATCGGTTCTTTGTACAGCCCACGGCAATAAAAGAACAGTATATTGAAATTACCGGAAATGACGTCAATCATATCCGGAATGTCCTGCGCATGAAGCCCGGAGAAGAAATTCTGGTCAGCGACGGACAGGGCAGAGATTTTTCCTGTGTGATCCAGCAGATAGAAGCAGACCGAGTGACGGCGCGGATCGCAGATGTGGAAGGAGAAAACCGGGAACTTTCCGCCAGTTTATATCTGTTTCAGGCGCTTCCCAAAGGGGATAAAATGGAACTGATCATTCAGAAAGCGGTGGAACTGGGAGCCTGCGAGATCATACCGGTAGAAACGAAACGGTGTGTTGTAAAGCTGGACGCAAAGAAAGCGCAGAGCAAAACGGCGCGCTGGAACAGTATCGCGGAAAGCGCCGCAAAACAGTCGAAACGGCAGATCATTCCCCGGGTGCATCCAGTGCTTGGATGGAAAGAAGCGCTGGAATATGCGGCCGGTCTGGATCTGTGTTTCATCCCATATGAAGAAGCTGCGGATATGCGGCATACGAAGGAATTGTTTGCGCAGGTTCAGGCAGGCATGTCGGTCGGGATCATGATCGGGCCGGAGGGCGGTTTCTGTGAGTCAGAAATAGCGGCGGCAGAAGAAGCCGGAATTTATCCGGTTACGCTGGGCAGACGGATCCTGCGGACGGAGACGGCAGGAATGATGGTATTGTCCGTGCTGATGTACCAGTTAGAGACATAAATACGCGTATGGGATCGGAACAGGAGAATCCGAAATGGAGAACAGAGAAATTTATTTTGATAATTCGGCTACGACAAAGGTCAGCGAAGCGGTAATTGAGAAAATGCTGACTGTGATGCAGAAGGATTACGGGAATCCGTCTTCCATGCACAGGAAAGGGATGGAGGCGGAAAATTATATAAAAGAGGCCAAGGCGGAGATTGCCGGGATCTTAAAAGCAGAAAGCAAGGAAATCTTTTTTACATCCGGCGGTACGGAATCCAATAATCTGGCGCTGATCGGTACGGCGATGGCGAACCGGCGCAGCGGGAACCATATCATTACGACTCAGGTGGAACATGCCTCCGTGGGAAATGTTATGAAATATCTGGAAGAACAGGGGTTCCGGGTAACTTATCTGCCTGTAGACGCCTGCGGCTGTGTTTCCGTGTCCGATTTTGCCGATGCAGTCTGCGAAGATACTATTCTGGCCTCTGTTATGTATGTAAACAATGAGGTTGGCGCCGTGATGCCGGTAGCGGAATTGGCTAAGGTCTTAAAAGAAAAGAAAAAAGACGCGCTCTTTCATGTGGACGCGATTCAGGCGTTTGGCAAATATCCGATCTGTCCCAAGCGAATGGGGATCGATCTGCTGTCTGTCAGTGCCCATAAGTTTCACGGCCCGAAAGGCGTCGGATTCTTATATATCCGGGACAAGCTCAAAATCAGGCCCATCCTGTTCGGAGGCGGGCAGCAGCAGGGACTGCGTTCCGGTACGGAGAATGTACCCGCGATCGCAGGAATGGCAGCCGCCTGTGCGGAAGCCTATCGGAATCTGGAAGAGAACCGGCAGGTTATGATCGGCTTAAAGGATTATTTTATTGACCGGGTCAGCCGGCTTGAAGGCGTAACGGTCAACAGTCAGAGAGGAGAAGCGGGCGCGCCGCATATCGCAAGCGTCAGCTTTGCGGGTGTACGGAGTGAAGTGCTGCTGCACGCCCTGGAGGAATACGGGATTTCCGTATCAGCCGGTTCGGCCTGTTCTTCCAATAAACCGGCGGTCAGCGCTACCCTGAAAGCAATGGGGATCCGGAAAGATCTGCTGGATTCCACCATTCGCTTCAGTTTCTGCGAAAACAATACAAAAGACGAAATTGACGATTGTATTTTCAGACTGAATGCGTTACTATGTAAACTAAGGCTCTACACACGGCGTTAGCATGCCGCAGACGGAAAACAGAGCCGGAACGGAGCGGAATCAGTATGTATCAGGGATTTTTAATTAAATACGCGGAAATCGGCGTAAAGGGAAAGAACCGATATTTATTTGAGGATAAATTGATCAGCCGGATCGAAGAAGTCCTGCGGGATGTGGATGGAAAGTTCCGGGTCTGGAAGGAGTCCGGGCGGATCTATGCGGAAGCGGAAGGCGATTATGATTATGACGGGGCCATAGAAGCCCTGACCCGGGTATTCGGCATTACCGGGATTTGCCCTATGGTACAGATCGCGGACAACGGCTTTGCGGATCTGTGCAGCCATATCATTGCGCATATGCGGGAAACCTATGGTGAGAGAGCATATACATTTAAGGTAAAAGCACGCCGGGCGAGGAAGAATTACCCGTTGGATTCCCAGGAGATGAACAGCCGGATCGGTGAGATCCTGCTGCGGGAATTTCCCAATCTGAAAGTGGACGTGCATACGCCGGATATTTGGGTGAATGTGGAGATCCGTGCCAGGATCAATATTTATACAGAGACAATCCCGGGAATGGGCGGTATGCCGCTGGGAACGGCAGGAAAAGCCATGCTGCTTTTGTCCGGCGGGATCGACAGTCCGGTGGCGGGCTATATGGTTTCCCGGCGCGGCGTAGAACTGGAGGCCACATATTTCCATGCGCCGCCTTATACCAGCGAACGTGCCAAAGAAAAGGTCGTGGAGCTGGCGCGGCTGATCTCCCGGTATACGGGACCGGTGAAACTGCATATTGTGAATTTTACGGACATTCAGATGTATATCTATGACCAGTGCCCGCATGAGCAGCTGACGATCCTGATGCGGCGCTATATGATGCGGATCGCAGAGCGGCTTGCACGGGAAAACGGCTGTCTGGGACTGATCACGGGAGAGAGTATCGGGCAGGTGGCAAGTCAGACGCTGCAAAGCCTGAATGCAACGAATGCGGTCTGCTCTCTGCCGGTATACCGGCCGGTTATTGCGTTTGACAAGCAGGAAATTGTGGACGTGGCGCTGCGGATCAATACCTATGAAACTTCTATTTTGCCGTATGAGGACTGCTGCACCACATTTGTAGCAAAGCATCCGGTGACAAAACCGAATCTGGCGTCCATTGAAAAGTCGGAACAGAAATTGACGGGACAGATTGAACAGATGGTTGCCGAAGCGATCGAAACGGCGGAAGTTGTGATCGCGCAGTCATAGATCAGATAAGAGATCGGATAAAAGAACGGGATTTTCCGAAGACAAGAAAAAGGACCGCTGCGTCAGCAGCAGTCCTTTCCATAATGTTTTCTTAAACTAAGTACGGATTCAAGATAGCCAGGATATCGTCGATCCCTTCATCGGAATGAATATTCAATACGATCGGCTTGGATAAATCTAAGCTGAAGATACCCATAATGGACTTCGCGTCGATTACATATCTGCCGGATACCAGATCAAAGTCACTGTCAAACTTTGAAATGTCATTCACAAAAGATTTTACTTTGTCAATTGAATTCAAACAAATTGAAACGGTCTTCATAAAAAAGTGCCCTCCTGTTTCTATTATAATAGTTTATGTAGAAGCTGCAGAGCGCAGATAAGTTCCGCAGCACTCACATCTACCCTTATAGTAATGGTTACCAGTAGAAAAGTCAATACTTAAATATGCACAAAAAGAACCGGTTTAATTTGACAGATTTGGAGAAAAAGAAAGAAATGGGAAAAAAAGTCGCAATACACAATTTGGGCTGTAAAGTAAATGCCTATGAAACGGAAGCGATGGGACAGCTGCTTGTGCAGAACGGATATGAATTAGTTCCGTTTTCCGAACCTGCGGATATTTATATTGTCAATACCTGTTCCGTGACCAATATCGCGGACCGGAAATCCCGGCAGATGCTGCATCGGGGAAAGAAACTGAATCCGAAAGCGCTGGTGATCGCCGTTGGATGTTATGTGCAGACGGCAGGGGCCGAAGCTGTATTTGCGGACGGAGCCGTTGACATCGCAGTCGGAAATAACCGGAAAAAAGATATTATTTCTGTGATCCGGCAGTATGAACAGAGCCATTCGGTCAATACTGATATGGTAGAGATTGGAAAAGAAAAGGAATACGAAGAGCTGGAGATCGAGACCGTAACCGAGCATACCCGGGCATATATCAAGGTACAGGACGGATGCAACCAGTTTTGCAGTTATTGTGTAATCCCGTATGCAAGAGGAAGGATCCGGAGCCGCAGACAGGAGCAGGTACTGGCGGAGATCAGCCGCCTGGTAAAGGCGGGATACCGGGAATTCGTTCTGACCGGGATCCATTTGACCTCGTATGGGCTTGAACGGCCGGAATCGTCGGAAAATCTGCTGAGTCTGATCCGGGCGGTCGATCTGCTTCCCGGCGTGGAACGGATCCGTCTGGGTTCTCTCGAACCGCGGGTCATTACAGAGGATTTTATGGAAGCGATTTCGGAACTTTCTCATGTATGTCCGCATTTTCATCTTTCCCTGCAGAGCGGGTGCGATACGGTATTAAGGCGAATGAACCGGAAATATACCACAGAAGAATACGCCGCCTGCTGCCGTTTGATCCGGACCTATTTTCCGATGGCAGCCATTACAACGGATATTATTGTAGGATTTCCGGGAGAGACAGAAGCGGAATTTGCATGTACCAGGGACTTTGTGCAGCAGATCCGGTTCGCGGATGCGCATATTTTCCCTTATTCTAAAAGAGCGGGAACTGCAGCGGCAGATATGCCGGGACAGATTGACGGTATGACAAAGCGCCGCCGCGCGCAGGAACTGGAAACAGTCTGCGCCGGGCTGACAGAGGCGTTTCACAGCGCGCTGGAGCAGACGCGGCAGGAGGTTCTGTTTGAACGGCAGGAGAGCATAGACGGGAAAACCTATATGGTGGGACATACCAAAGCCTATGTAAAGGTTGCGGTAGAAACAGCAAAAAGACTGGATAATCGGATCGGAGTTGTTTTTGTGCTCAAGCCTTTGAATCGCGAAATAATGCTTGCCCAATTGGAAAATTTGTATTAGAATAAAACTGACAGAAGAAATTTCTATAAGGACGGAGAAAAATGAAGGATTTAAGCAGTACACAATATTTCAGATCCCCACAGGAAACTAAGCTGGAGGTTTCCAAGGTTTTGGAGCTGGTATATGAGGCACTTGCGGAAAAGGGTTATAATCCGGTAAATCAAATCGTAGGGTATATTATGTCCGGAGACCCTACCTATATTACCAGTTATAAGAACGCGAGAAGTCTGATTATGAAGGTAGAGCGTGATGAGTTGATTGAGGAGGCTTTGACCTATTATATCAATATGAAGCTGAAATAAACAGACTGACGAATGGAGCCGGCATGAGAATATTGGGCTTAGACTACGGAACAAAGACGGTGGGTGTTGCGATGAGCGATGCCCTGTGTATTACTGCCCAGGGGGTAGAGATCATACGGAGAACACAGGAGAATAAGTTACGCCGCACATATGCAAGAATTGAGGAACTGATCGGAACTTATCAGATTGAAAAGATCGTGCTGGGCTATCCGAAGCATATGAACGGCGATATTGGCGAGCGCGCAAAAGCTGCCGAAGCGTTTCGCGCCGGCCTGGAGAGAAGAACCGGTCTGGAAGTCGTACTGTGGGATGAGCGCCTGACCACGGTTGCGGCGGACAGAGCGATGATGGAAATGGGAATCCGGCGGGAGAACCGGAAGAAGTATGTGGATGAGATTGCGGCAACGTTTATTTTGCAGAGTTATCTGGATTATCTGGCTGCGAAGCCGCGGGAAAGCGCCGGAACGGAGGATTAATGTGGATCAGATTACAATTACGGACGAAAACGGGGAAAGCATAGATTTTTATGTGTTGGAAGAAAGCAGGATCAATGGAACGGACTATATTCTGGTAACGGACTCCGAAGCGGATGAGGACGGAGAAGCGTATATTTTGCGCGATTGCTCAAAGGAGTCGGATGCGGAAGCAGTCTATGAATTTGTAGAGGATGATACGGAACTGGAAGCCCTGTACAAAGTGTTTGAGGAATTATTGGAAGATGTAGAGATCGAGATATAAGGGTACGGGCAGAATTGGAGGTTAATTTGAAGCAGGAAAAGATCGGAAAAGTTAAGATGATTCCGTTAGGCGGTCTGGAAGAGATCGGAATGAACATGACCGCATTTGAATATGAAGATGATATTATCGTAGTGGACTGCGGTTTGTCTTTCCCGGATGACGATATGCTGGGAATAGACCTGGTCATACCGGATACTACGTATCTGAAGGAGAATATTGAGAAGGTAAAAGGACTGATTATTACACACGGGCATGAGGACCATATTGGTGCCATCCCCTATATATTTGATGAGATCAACATTCCCATCTACGCGACAAAGCTGACGATGGCGCTGATCGAGGGCAAACTGAAAGAGCGGAATATGCTGGGAACTGTACGGCGAAAAGTGGTAAAATACGGACAGTCTATTATTTTAGACAATTTTCGGATCGAGTTTATCCGTACCAATCACAGTATTTCGGATGCGGCTGCCCTGGCGATCTATACGCCTGCCGGCGTGATCGTGCATACCGGAGATTTTAAGATCGATTATACGCCGGTATTCGGAGACGCCATCGATCTGGCGCGGTTTGGCGAACTTGGCAAGAAGGGAGTTCTGGCGCTGCTGTGCGACAGCACCAACGCGGAACGTCCCGGTTTTACCATGTCGGAACGGACAGTCGGAAAGACCATTGAGCACATTTTTTCGGAGAATACCAAGAGCAGAATTATTGTCGCTACGTTTGCGTCCAATGTGGACCGTGTGCAGCAGATCATTAACTGTGCATATCAATACGGCAGAAAAGTTATCATTGAAGGCAGAAGCATGGTCAATATCATTACCATTGCCGGAGAATTGGGGTATCTGAATATTCCGGAGAATACGCTGATCGATATTGAACTGATGAAGAATTATACGGATGACCAGCTGGTGCTGATCACGACCGGCAGCCAGGGAGAATCCATGGCGGCGTTATCCCGTATGGCGGCTTCAATCCATAAGAAGGTGACGATCAAACCGACCGATACGGTCGTATTGAGCTCTCATCCAATCCCGGGAAATGAGAAGGCGGTATCCCGCGTAATCAATGAGCTTTCTATGAAGGGAGCGAAGGTTATCTTTCAGGATACTCATGTATCCGGGCATGCCTGCCAGGAAGAGATCAAACTCATTTATTCTCTGGTAAAGCCAAAATACGCGATCCCGGTACATGGAGAATACCGGCATCTGAAGGCGCAGGCGGAACTGGCGGAAACGATGGGGATCCCGAAGGAAAATATCTTCCTGTTGTCTGCCGGAGATGTATTGAGCATGGATGAAGACAGCGCCGAAGTGACCGGAACGGTAACCGCGGGCGGACTTCTGGTGGACGGCCTCGGCGTGGGAGACGTGGGAAATATCGTCCTGCGGGATCGGCAGAATCTGGCGGAAAACGGAATTATCATTGTGGTAGTTACCCTGGAACGCTACAGCAACGAACTGTTGGCGGGACCGGATATTGTATCAAGGGGCTTTGTTTATGTAAGAGAATCGGAGAACCTGATGGAAGAAGCGCGCAGCGTTGTCAATGAGGCTTTGCTGGGATGCCTGGATAAACGGGTATCGGACTGGGGACGGATCAAGATGGTGATCAAAGACAGTCTGAGCGACTTTTTATGGAAACGGATGAAACGGAATCCGATGATTCTGCCGATCATTATGGAAGTGTAAAAAGATACAGATTGGAGTAAATCATGAACATCAGAAAAGCGTCGGAAGCATTTACAAAAAATTTGGTAAAGATCGTAATTTATGCGATATTTGCCGTTGTACTGATTGTTTTAGCGATGATGGCGTACCGGTACGGACAGCGTGTCTTTTCTGTCAGCGGAGTGGAGCAGGCGCCTGGAACGGATATCTACCTGACGATCCCTGAAGATTCCAGTGCCAAAGAGGTAGGCGGAATTTTAGAAAGCTATGGCGTGATCGGCGATTCTTTTATTTTCCGGCTGCAGGCGTTTATTTATGAACTGGATGATATGGACATCGTCCCCGGAGATTATACGTTTAATACATCTCAGAATGCGGAACAGATCATTGAAATGCTGAAAACCGGACCGGAGACTGAGGAGCAGGAAGAATGATTGTAAATGACAGGATTGTGACGTTTCTCCATTCGCTGGAGCAGGCGAATACGCCGCTTTTATCGGAAATGGAACAATATGCCGCCGTGCATCATGTCCCGATCATCCGAAAAGAAATGGAGAGCTTTTTGCAGGTAATGATCCGGATTTCGGCGCCCAGACGGATTCTGGAGGTCGGAACGGCGATCGGTTATTCCGCTCTGATCATGGCGCAGGCAATGCCTGCTGATTGTGAGATCATCACGATAGAGAATTATGAAAAACGCATTCCCGCTGCCAGAGAAAATATCCGGCGGGCAGGAATGGATACGCGGATTACCCTGATAGAGGGAGATGCGATGAAGGTGCTTCCGGAACTGGAAGGCACCTTCGATTTTATTTTTATGGATGCGGCAAAGGGACAGTATCTTCATTTCCTGCCCGAGATCCTGCGGCTGATGCCGGAAGGCGGCGTATTGATCTCGGATAATGTTCTGCAGGAGGGAGACCTGATCGAATCCCGTTATACCGTTACGAGGCGGAACCGTACAATCCACAGCCGGATGCGGGAGTACCTGTATCTGCTGAAGCATCATCCTGTTCTGGAAACGAGCATTGTACCGATCGGAGACGGTGCTGCCGTAAGCGTCAGGCGGCCGGCCGGCCCGGATACGGAGAAAGGACAAGAACAGATATGAAAAAACCAGAGTTATTGATCCCGGCGAGCAGTCTGGAGGTTTTGAAAACGGCGGTCGTATTTGGAGCCGATGCGGTTTATATCGGCGGAGAGGCGTTTGGACTGCGGGCAAAGGCGAAGAATTTTTCTCCGGAAGAGATGGCAGAGGGAATCCGATTTGCCCATGAACGAAACGTAAAAGTCTATGTAACGGCTAATATCCTGGCGCATAACGCGGATCTGGAAGGGGTCCGGCAGTATTTTGCGGAACTGAAGGAACTGAGACCGGACGCTCTGATCATTTCGGACCCGGCAGTCTTTCAGATCGCGAAGGAAGTCATTCCGGAAGTGGAGATCCATATCAGCACACAGGCGAACAATACAAATTACGGCACGTTTTTATTCTGGTACAGTCTGGGTGCGAAACGGGTCGTGACCGCGAGAGAATTGTCTCTGGAGGAGATCCGGGAGATCCGCCGGCAGATCCCGGCAGATCTGGAGATTGAGACTTTTGTACACGGCGCTATGTGTATTTCCTATTCCGGCAGATGTCTGCTCAGCAGCTTTCTGGCGGGACGGGACGCCAATCAGGGGGCTTGTACCCATCCGTGCCGCTGGAAATACTATGTGATGGAAGAATCAAGACCCGGAGAATATATGCCGGTTTATGAAAATGACAGGGGGACTTTCTTATTTAATTCCCGGGATTTATGCATGATCGGCCATATTCCGGAACTGATAGAAGCGGGAATCGACAGTTTTAAGGTCGAAGGCAGGATGAAGACCGCGCTGTATGTGGCTACCGTGGCAAGAGCGTATCGGCTTGCGATTGACGACTGGTTTGCGGATTCTGAGCGGTATCGGAGCCGAATCCCCTATTATGAGGAAGAGGTTACCAGGTGTACGCACAGGCTTTATACAACGGGCTTCTTTTTCGGCAGACCAAATGAAGAGACCCAGATTTATGAGAAC
This sequence comes from uncultured Lachnospiraceae bacterium, assembly GCA_947626415.1. Classification (GTDB taxonomy): domain Bacteria; phylum Bacillota; class Clostridia; order Lachnospirales; family Lachnospiraceae; genus CANQSA01. Next base: position 32,968 of record CANQSA010000014.1, on the reverse strand, counting down.
AGTACGTATGTAAAGGGCTATACCTATCTGGGAATGATCCTGGGGCAGAATGAACAGGGCCTCTGGAAGATTGAACAGCGGAATAAATTTTTCGTCGGAGAAGAAATTGAAATTATGCAGCCGGACGGCACGAATCTGAAAGTCCGGGTCCGAAAGATCACGGATCAGGACGGAAATGAGATGGAAAGCGCTCCGCATCCAAAGCAGGAATTATATGTGGATCTGGAGGCAGACGTGCGGAAATACGATATTCTGCGGCGCAGGGAAAACTGAAAAAGGACTCGCACTTTGGCGAACGACACAAGCCGTCTGGGCATAAACTATAGAAATATAGTTTCTCAGGTGGCTTTTTTGCGGACATTTTCAAAACCATTAACACAGGCTGAAGAGAAAACATATTTGGAGCGTTTAAAACAGGGGGATCAAGGGGCAAGAAATGTATTGATCGAACGGAATCTGCGTCTGGTTACCCATATTATCAAAAAATATGCGCTGTCAGACCGGGATCTGGACGATCTGATCTCAATCGGAACAATCGGCCTGATCAAGGCGGTGGATACGTTTAATCCGGAAAAATCCAGTAAACTGGGAACTTATGCGGCCCGATGCATTGAAAATGAACTGTTAATGATGCTGAGAAGCGATAAAAAACATGCAAAGGATGTTTCACTCTATGAACCGATCGGTACGGACAAAGAAGGAAATGTCATTCGGCTGGTAGATGTGATCGAGGGAGAGGAATTGGATGTAGTGGAGCGGTGCGACCGGTCACAGAAAACCCTGTGGGTCATGCAGGCATTACGGGAATATTTAACGCCCCGGGAACGGGAAATTCTGATCATGCGCTACGGACTTTACGGAAACGAGCCGGTAACGCAGCGGGAACTGGCCCAACGGCTTCAGATCAGCCGAAGCTATGTATCCAGGATTGAAAAAAAAGCTTTGCAAAAACTGAGAAACTGGTATCAAAAAAACAATAGATAATATAATTGACAAAAAGAGAATTATTTGATAATATGAGATACAAACACAGAAGAAAAGAGGAATATAATTGTATTGTTGTTTAAAAGGAATGGTTGTATTGGGGATCGAAGCGGAAGTTGTCGATGTAGAAGTGGACATCGGGAACGGACTGCCTGCCTTTGAGATGGTAGGACTGCCCGCTTCTGAAGTACGGGAAGCAAAGGAACGGGTCAGAGCGGCGATCAAAAACAGCGGATATGCTCTGCCCGCGAAGCGGATTACCGTGAACCTGTCGCCGGGAGATATTCCGAAAAAAGGAACCGGATTGGATCTGCCGATCGCGGCAGGAATTTTATGCGGATTGGGGATCGTGTCGAGGCATCTGGCAGAGAATGCGGTATTTGCGGGAGAGTTGGGCCTGGAAGGAACCGTTCGCGCCTGCAACGGCGTCCTTCGTATGGTTCAAAAGGCGGAGAGCGTGCATTGCTGCCGCTTTTTTTTATCCAAAGAGAACCAATATGAGGCAAGTGTGGCGGAGCAGACGGAAGTAATCGGGGTTCGGACGCTGCGCGAAGTCGTTTCTATTTTAAATGGGGAAGCCTATAATGCCGAACCGGCTGTTCATTTGGAAGACTGGCTCAGAGATCGAACGGATCGGGGAGACGGATTGGATTTCTCACAGATTATCGGACAGGCCTCTATGAAACGGGCGGTCAAGACAGCTGTGGCCGGCCGGCATAATCTGCTGCTGATCGGTCCGCCGGGAGCCGGCAAGACAATGGCGGCAAAGCGGATTCCCGGTATACTGCCGCAGCTGACTGTCAGGGAATGCAAAGAAATTTCCGGGATTTACAGCGCAGCCGGGATGTTGGAACAGGATGCATTTATATGGAAACGTCCATTTAGGGAAGTGCATCACAGTATCACAAAACAGGCATTGATCGGCGGTGGCCGATATCCGAAGCCGGGAGAAATTACTCTGGCACATACAGGCGTGTTGTTCTTGGATGAGTACGGGGAATTTCCAGCCCATATTTTGGAACTGCTGCGACAGCCGATGGAAGCGAAAGAAATCTGTATCAGCAGGTTAGACAGAAGATATGTGTTCCCTGCGGATTTTATGCTGGCAGCTGCGATGAATCCCTGTAAATGCGGTTATTATCCGGATCGAAACCGCTGCCGGTGCCCGGAACAGGAAGTAAGGCGGTATCTGCAGCGCATCAGTGGTCCGCTGCTGGATCGGATCGATCTGGCAGTTTATGTACCCAAAGCGGAGATAGAGCAGCTGGAGAACAGACAGACCGGTGAGAACTCTGCAGAAATGCGGGAACAGGTCCGGGCAGCCTGGCAGCTGCAGCAGGAACGCTATCGAGATACAGGGATCCTGTTTAACGGACAGCTGCAGGGCAGTCAGGCGGAGCGTTACTGCCGGATGACCGGAGAAGCAAAGCGGCTGCTTTCCCAGGCAGCAAGACATCTGGAATTCAGTGCCAGAGGGTATTATAAGGTAATGAAAACAGCAAGGACCGTTGCGGATCTAAGCGGGACGGAACAGATCGACAGCACACATATAGCGGAGGCAATCAGCTATCGGGCGTCAGATTTGCAGAGCCTGACGGCGGAAACGGGGTAATGTATGGAGAAAAAGGATTACTGGTTATGGCTGTGCGGCAGCGGCGTCAGCAGGCAGAAGATACGGAAGATCACAGAACATTACGGGACAGTCAGAAACTTTTTTCAGCTGGAGAAAAAGAGATTTTTTGTCGATGGGATTTTAAATCCGGAAGAAAAAGAGCGGCTTTGGCAGAGGAAAAAAGAGAAAAAATATCTGGAAGAAAAGGAACAGCTGCAGAAAAAGGGAATTGAATTTTTATATCCGGAGCATCCGGCTTATCCGACACGGTTAAAATATTTATCCGACTATCCTTACAGCCTGTATGTGCGGGGCGAGGTTCCGCCGGACAGGCAGGCAGCGGCAGGGATCGTGGGTTCCAGAACCTGTTCCAATTACGGAAGAAATGTGGCAAAGGAGATCGGCAGACAGGCAGCAGCGGCAGGAATCGGGATTATCAGCGGCATGGCCCGCGGAATCGATACCTGCGCGCATCTGGGCGCGCTTTCCGGCAAAGGGAAGACCTGGGCGGTACTGGGATGCGGAATTGACATTTGTTATCCGAAAGAAAATCGGGAATTATATGACAGAATCTGTGAACACGGCGGGCTTCTGACGGAATATCCGCCCGGTACGCCGCCGCTTCCCATTCTGTTTCCGCAGAGAAACCGGATCATCAGCGGCTTGTCGGACGCGGTTGTAGTAGTGGAGGCGAGGGAAAAAAGCGGATCTCTGATCACGGTAGAGTTTGCGCTGGAACAGGGAAAAGATGTATATGCAGTGCCGGGCCGGATCGGAGATGCTTTAAACGCGGGATGCAACCGGCTGATTCAAAACGGAGCTGGGATCCTAACGGCGCCGGCGGATCTTTTGCGTGCGTTTGGAACGAACTGTCGAAGCGGACAGGTTCAGACCGTTCCGGAATTTGGAACGAATAAATATCTGACGCAGTTATATAATTTAATCAAAGATATTCCGCAGAGTTTTGACGCCCTGCGGGAGCAGATGGGGATAAGCCCGGAGCAGATGTTTCCGCTGCTGCTGGAACTGCAGATGAGCGGGCAGATCCGGGAACTTGGAAAGGGGTGTTACGTCAGAATATAAGGAGTGGCTGCCGGCAAAGGGTTTAAAAGGTTGCAAAAAAGGCTTGAAAAATAAAAGGAAGTAGTGTATATTTGGAAATTGTAAATTTTATGCGGTCTTATAGGGCATATCCGGCATATCCGGCAAGGAGGGTAAATTCGTGGCAAAGTATCTGGTAATTGTGGAATCACCGAATAAGATAAAAACGATCAAGAAATTTTTGGGAGCGAATTATGAGGTGGTAGCATCCAACGGACATGTCCGGGATCTGCCGAAAAGTCAGCTGGGAATTGATGTAGAGCACAATTACGAGCCCAAATATATTACGATCCGTGGGAAAGGAGATAAACTGGCGGAGTTGCGCAAAGAGGTCAAGAAGGCGGATAAAGTTTATCTGGCGACAGACCCGGACCGGGAAGGCGAAGCCATTTCCTGGCATCTTTCGATCGCGTTGAAGCTCGATGCGAAGAAGATGAAGCGGATCTCCTTTAATGAGATCACCAAAAATGCTGTGAAAGAGTCTTTGAAAGCGCCCAGGGATATCGATATGGACCTGGTGGACGCGCAGCAGACCAGAAGAATGCTGGACCGTATGGTAGGTTACAGCATCAGTCCGCTTTTATGGCAGAAGATCAAGCGCGGATTAAGTGCCGGCCGTGTACAGTCGGTCGCGCTGCGTATCATCTGCGACAGAGAAGACGAGATCAATGCCTTTATTCCGGAGGAATACTGGACTCTGGAAGTAATGCTGCAGGCGGAAGGCGAGAAAAAGCCGTTGACTGCCAAATTTTACGGAGATAAAAACGGTAAGCTGGAGATCCATAAGCGGGAAGAACTGGATGCGGTCCTGTATGCGATCAAGGATCAGCCATATACGATCCGGAAAATCAAAAAGAGCGAGCGGACCAAAAAAACGCCGCTGCCGTTTACTACCAGTACTTTACAGCAGGAAGCCGCTGGAACATTGAATTTTTCTACTCAGAAAACGATGCGGCAGGCGCAGATGCTGTATGAGGGAATTGATATTAAAGGAAGAGGGACTGTCGGTCTGATCAGTTATCTGCGTACGGATTCCACCCGGATCTCGGATGATGCACAGACGATGGCCAGGCAGTTTATCGAGGAAAATTACGGCGCGGAGTATGTAGGAACTAAATCAGTTCGGCAGAATAACAGGCAGAATGTGCAGGATGCGCACGAAGCAATCCGCCCAACGGACGTTACCCTGCGCCCTGAACTGATCAAAGATGATCTGACCAGAGATCAGTTCCGTCTTTATCAGCTGATCTGGAAACGGTTTGTAGCCAGCCAGATGCAGGACGCTTCTTATGAGACGGTTTCCGTGGAGATCCAAGCGGGAGATTACCGCTTTCATACGGCGACTTCCCGTGTATTATTTGACGGATATCTTTCTGTCTACTCAGACAGTGAGGAAACGAAAGAAAAGACCAACGGACTGATTACAGCATTGACGGAAGATACTGCTCTGACCTATATCAGGGAAGAGGCAAAACAGCATTTTACCCAGCCGCCGGCGCACTTTACGGAGGCGACGCTGGTACGGACCATGGAAGAACAGGGAATCGGGAGACCGTCTACCTACTCGGCTACCATTACGACACTGCTTACCAGAAGATATATTACGAAGGAAGCAAAAAATCTGTATGTGACGGAATTGGGAGAAGCGGTCAATCAGATCATGAAAACTGCATTTCCGGCGATTGTCGATGTCACGTTTACCGCGAATCTGGAATCTCTGCTGGATCAGATTGCGGAAGGCGAAGTGCAGTGGAAAACGGTTGTCAGCAACTTTTACCCCGATCTGGACGAAGCTGTGAAAAATGCGGAAAAAGAGCTTGAAAAGGTGGAAATCGCCGATGAAGTGTCCAATGTGCCGTGTGAGGAATGCGGACGGATGATGGTGATTAAATATGGTCCGCACGGCAGATTCTTAGCCTGCCCGGGCTTTCCGGAATGCAGGAATACCAAACCCTATCTGGAAAAGATCGGAGTGCTCTGTCCGAAATGCGGAAAAGAAATCGTGGTCCGCAAAACGAAAAAAGGCAGAAGATACTATGGCTGTGAAGGAAATCCGGAGTGTGATTTTATGTCATGGCAGAAGCCGGTCAGCGAACGGTGTCCGAAATGCGGCGGTTATATGCTGCAGCGCGGAAATAAGCTGGCGTGCGCGGATGAAAACTGCGGTTATGTCAGGACAGCAGAGGAAAAAAAATGATTTTTTTACAGGAAAAGCCCGAAAGCACTTGCATCTTCGGGCTTTTTATGTTATGGTATTGAGGTTGAACTAAGAAAGCATGCATGCCGATCTGCGGGGCGGTGCTTCCGCGGCCTGCAGAAGTCCTTTGCAGATACGAAGTGTGCAGAAGAATTTAACCAAACGGAGGTAAGAACATGAGCATTATTTCAATGAAGCAGTTACTGGAGGCAGGTGTACATTTCGGACACCAGACGAGAAGATGGAACCCGAAGATGGCTCCCTACATTTACACAGAACGGAATGGTATTTATATCATTGACTTACAGAAGTCGGTTGTAAAGGTAGATGAAGCATATCGGGCAGTTGCCGATATCGTGGCAAATGGCGGCACGATCCTGTTTGTAGGAACGAAGAAGCAGGCACAGGATGCTATTAAGACGGAAGCAGAGCGCTGTGGCATGTTTTATGTCAATGAGAGATGGTTAGGCGGTATGCTGACCAACTTTAAGACGATCCAGAGCAGAATCCAGAGACTGAAAGAAATTGAGACCATGGCTGAGGACGGTACTTTTGAAGTATTGCCGAAGAAGGAAGTTATCAAGTTAAAGAAAGAATGGGATAAGTTAGAGAAGAATCTGGGCGGAATCAAGGAGATGAAGCGGATTCCGGACGCTATTTTTGTCGTAGACCCGAAGAAAGAGCGGATCTGCGTACAGGAAGCCAGAGCTTTGGGAATCCCGCTGATCGGTATTGCAGATACGAACTGTGATCCGGAGGAACTGGATTATGTGATTCCGGGAAATGACGATGCGATCCGTGCCGTAAAACTGATCGTTGCCAAGATGGCAGACGCCGTGATCGAAGCTAATCAGGGTGAAGAAGCAATCGGCGACGACGTATTTGAGGAAACTGCGGCAGCAGAAGAGCCTGCAGAGTACGATCCGGCTGAAGACGCTGAATAAGGACACGGAATTAGGAGGAACAATACAATGACAATTACAGCAGCAATGGTAAAAGAATTAAGAGATATGACCGGCGCAGGCGTTATGGCTTGTAAGAAGGCTTTAACTGAGACCGATGGAAATATGGATGAAGCAGTGAAGGTTCTGCGTGAAAAGGGCGAAGCAACCGCTGAAAAGAAGGCTTCCCGGATCGCTGCAGAGGGTACTGTCATGGCAGCCGTTAAGGGTGAGACGCTTGCGGCTATCGTTGAAGTAAACAGTGAGACTGACTTTGTGGCAAAGAACGAGAAGTTCAGAACCTTTGTAAACGGCGTTGCAGATACCGTTCTGGATTCTGACGCGGCAGATGTGGACGCGCTGCTGACGACTCCCTGGATCGCAGATCCGTCTAAGACAGTCAGAGAAGAACTGGTCAGCCAGATCGCGGTAATCGGAGAGAATATGACGATCCGCCGTTTCGCAAAGCTGTCCGCAGACAATGGGATCATCGTTCCTTATATCCACGGCGGCGGCAGAATCGGCGTTTTGGTACAGGCTGAAACTGACGTTGTAAATGCGGAAGTAAAAGAAGCACTGAAAAATGTGGCAATGCAGGTTGCGGCTATGAACGCCAAGTATGTATCCCGTGATGAAGTAGATCAGGAATATATCGAAAATGAGAAGGCGATTCTGACAACGGCTGCTAAGAATGAGAAGCCGGATGCTAATGAAAAGATCATAAGCGGCATGGTTATGGGCCGGATCAATAAGGAACTGAAGGAAATCTGCCTGTTGGATCAGGTTTATGTAAAGGCTGAGGACGGCAAGCAGTCCGTAGGCAAATATGTAGAGCAGGTTGCGAAGGAAGTCGGCGCAAACCTGAAGGTCGTAAAATTTGTCCGCTTTGAGACCGGCGAAGGGTTAGAGAAGAAGAACGAAGATTTTGCGGCTGAAGTTGCAAAGCAGATGGCACAGTAATCAATTCCGAAACAGGAACAAATTAAGATTGAAACCGCCGGAATGAAACGGATTCCGGCGGTTTCCTGCAATTCTCCGCAATGTTCCGGAATCTTGCGGAAAAGTTTGGAAAAGAAAAGGAATCAGGTTTCATGCAGATTATCAAGTGTACAGAAGCAGATTGGGAGGCGGCTGCCGAATTTTATGATAAAGTGACCGCGTATCTGGAACAGCACAGGAATTATCCGAAATGGACACACGGTTCCTATCCGGGAAGAGAAAGTACCGGACAGGCGATCCGAAATGGCGTACAATACCTCTGTCTGGAAGGCGAACAGGCTGCAGGCGCCTTTATCCTGAATGAGGATCCGATGGGGGATTACAGCGCCGGAGACTGGAGCGTTTCGCTGCCGGAGGGAAGCTATCTGGTGATCCATACCCTTGCTGCCGATCCGGAGCGTTACCACAGAGGAATCGGAAAATTTATGGTGGCCTATTGTATAGAGACTGCCAAAGAAAAAGGATATTCGGCGCTTCGGCTGGATGTGGTGCCGAGTAATCTTCCGGCAAAAAGGTTATACGAAGCCATGGGGTTTCGCTTTGCCGGGACACGGGATTTGAAGCGGAATATTCCGGAAATTCCTGTGTTTGACCTGTATGAACGCAATAATCTGTAAGACGAAAATGGCAAAAGGGCCGTTTCGATCAAAATACAGCTGCAGGAGGAGTCGAAAATGGAAGTGATCAGGGCAACAAATACCTGGCAGCAGGCAGGCGCGTATTATGTACGGATTCAGGCGATGGCAAAAGCCCACCACATTACGTTACGGCAGGAATTTGACGCGCATGACACGCCCGAAACCAAATATATCGTTCTGCTGGATCAGGATTTTCCTGTGGCAACCTGCCGCTTATATGAAATAGACGAAAGCAGCATGACGATCGGCCGCGTGGTCGTATTGCCGGAATACCGGCATCAGGGACTTGGCACTCTGGTCGTGACGGAAGCAGAGAAATGGATCCGGGAGCTGGGTTATAAAAAGGTAATTCTTGAAAGCCGGGATGTCGCTGTGGGATTCTATGAAAAACTGGGGTATCAGGCGGATTTCAGCCGGGTGATCCACGGCGAGAATTTTCGCTGTATCTATATGGAGAAACTGCTTTGACCCGCCGGATGGCGCAATCAAAAAGCTGCAGCGAAACGCTACAGCTTTTTTAAGTAATGTCCCTCTATCTGAACGCCTTCATTGGTAACGATAAACGCATAGGGGTCGTATTTGTGAACGATTGCTTTCAGCCGGTGCAGTTCATATTTGGAAAGCGTGATATACAGGATGTGGCTGATCTCATTGGTATAAGCGCCCTGGGTTTCCCAGCGGGTAATACCGCGGTTCAGTTCCTCGAAGATCTCTTTTTCCATAGCGCCGGTGTGGATCTTTGTAATGATATGCGCTTCAATGTTGATATTCTGTATATGGATCCGGTCGACCGCGGTGGCGTATACAGCGGCATAGATCACAGAATAGATCACGGTTTCCACATCGAACAGGAACAGACAGGTGGCATATAATACCAGATTGACCAGCAGATTCATCTTTCCGACGCTGAAATTCTGTTTCCAGCGGATCAGCATTACGCCAAGAATATCGGCGCCGCCGCTGGAAGCGCCCATCCGCAGCGTGATACCGGTGCCGATGCCGGCCAGGATACCGCCTACGATACTGCAGGCGATCCGGTCGCTGATGATCGACTGTACCGGATAGATCGACAGAAAAAAGGACATGGCGGTTACCGTGATCAGCGTTTTTGCAAAGAATTTACGGCCGATCCGGGTAAACGCCAGAAACAGGATCGGGATATTGACCAGATAGTAAATGATACCGGCAATATCAAAATCGTGAATCGGCAGATTCAGGTAGTCGACCAAAAGGGTTCGGATCACCTGACAGATGCCGAGAATCCCTCCGGTATAAAATCCGGAGGATACGATAAACATGTTGACGCCCAAGGCATAGAGCGCCGCGCCTACAATGCAGCCTGCGATCCGTTCCCCTTCCTGGGTCAGCAATTTTACGACTTCTTTTGCTTTCATTCATACCTCCACAATACATATTTTATTGTCAGTATTATAACATAGAAGCACGGAAAAGGAAAACCCCTTTAATTTTTGTTTTTTTTGTTAAATAAGGTTGAAAAAAAGGTGAAAAAGCGATAAAATCTTTATTTTAGAGAGGTATTTTTGCGAGAAGGGAGCCGATTGCTTATGGTACGAATGATTGCATTTATCCTGCTCGGATATCTGTCCGGCAGTATCTTATTCGGACGGGTATCTGCCGGACTGATCCAGAAACGGGATATCTTTGAAAGAGCAAAGGATCAAAACCCGGGAACGGCCAATGCGTTTCAATACGGTGGATTCTGGTGCGGGATCCTGACTCTGATCGGGGATCTGGCGAAAGGATGGATCCCTGTGTATTTATATATCGCGGGGATTTCGGATGCCGCGCTGATGAAACAGGGATTGGCGCTTGTGCTGGCGGCGCCTGTGTTCGGACATATCTTTCCTCTATTTTACGGATTTCAGGGCGGAAAAGGCATTGCCGTAACATTTGGCTGTCTGCTCGGACTTCTGCCGGAATGGAAGCCGGCCGTTCTGCTTGCTGCCTTTTTTATTTTCTTTTCCCTGGTGCTTCGGATAACACCGCACTTTTACCGCACCATTATCGCTTATGTAACAACTCTGATCTGCCTGGTCGTTTTCTTTCATAACTGGGCGGTCAGTCTGGGCTTTTTACTGATCACGGCTATGGTCTGCTACCGCTTACATAAGAGCAGCGAGAAATTAGAAAGCATAGGAATCAAACTATTATGGATGCGTTAATACTATCCTGCGGCACCGGAGGCGGACATGATTCTGCCGGGAAAGCAGTAAAAGAAGAGCTGATCCGTCGGGGACACGCCGCGGAAATGATGAATCCGTATTCATTGCGCAGTGAACGGCTTGCCAATCGTGTCAATCAGACTTATATCAAACTGGTACAGAAAGCGCCGGTTTTATTCGGATTTATTTACCGGTTGGGCAGCCTGTACAGAAGACTGCCGTTTAAGTCGCCGGTCTATTACTGCAACGGCGCCATGACGGAGATAATGGAGCAGTATTTGTCCGAACATCACTATGATGTGGTTTTTATGCCGCATCTGTTTCCGGCGGATATTCTGACCAATATGAAAAATCACGGGATCGAAGTCCCCCGGATGATTTTCCTGGCAACCGACTACGCCTGTATTCCGTTTACGGAAGAGACGGACTGCGACGCCTATGTGGTCCCGACAAAAGAACTGGAGAGCGATTATATCAAATACGGGATCCCGGAGGAAAAGCTGCATGCGCTGGGAATTCCGGTCAGCAGGGCGTTTTCCGAGCCGATGGAGCGGGAGGAAGCCATTCTGCAGCTGGGACTGGATCCAGAGAAAAAATATGTGCTGATTGCGGGCGGCAGCATGGGCGCCGGCAAGATCGAGCAGGTGATCCATATTGTCGCGGAATACTGCAAAGAAGATCCGCAGATGCAGATGATCGTTCTCTGCGGCACACACAGCCGGCTGTATAAAAAGCTGAATAAAATATACGGAGATCAGGTACTGATTTTGGAGCATACTGATCAGATGCCGCTTTATTTAAAAGCCTGCAGTCTGTATATTACGAAACCGGGCGGCCTTTCATCTACGGAAGCGGCTGTGAGTGGGATCTCTCTGGTGCATACCATTCCGATCCCGGGATGTGAAATGCGGAATATGCATTATTTCGCCAAGCACGGCATGAGTATTTCCCTGAATATTTCTTACCGGTACGCGAAAAGCAAATTGATTGAAATGCTGAAGAAATTACAAAAAGAAGATATCCGGGCGCGGATGATTCAGAATCAGCGGGAGCAGATCAACAGTCACGCGGCGTCGGATATCTGTGATCTGGCGGAACAGATCGTCCGAAATGCGGAACCGGCGGAAAGAGAAGAGGAAGCGGATGGAGACAGAGAGAGTACAGGCGGCCTTACAGGCAGCGAAGGAATATATTGAAAATCTGACGATCCGATCGAAGGAAAACAGACCGGAACTGGTTGTGCCGGATGAGAAGAAATTTTTCTCCTGGGATAATGAAAAGCGCAGCCCGGCAGAGGAGCCTTATCTGTTTGACTGGAGTTATTATAACGGCGTTGTGATGGAAGGACTGTTTGATGTCTATGAAGCCGCGCCGGAGCAGTACGGTGCATATCTTTCCTATGTGAGAGCTTACCTGGACGCCATGATCGTAACCAAACCGGACGGCACAAAGGAATTGAGCCGGAATCTGGCCGGGTATGTGGACTGCCATGGCGTAGATTGTTATAAGACGGCGGCGCTGCTGGTTCGTATGAGTAGCGGCAGCGACGCTTATATGGAAATCGCCGGCGCGCTGTATCGGGATGTAGCGGATCCGGAATACCGGAATTCCAAAGGCAATATTGTGGCTTTGGAATTTACCGCTGAGAAGCTGGGCCATAATTACTGGCACGGCTGGGCAGGAGGCAGACCGTTCAATTATATCATCTGGCTGGACGGCATTTATATGCTGCAGCCCTTTTTGGCCCATTATGCGGCAAAGACCGGAGATGAACGGCAGTTTGCGCTGATCAATGAAAGGCTGGACTGGGTAGCGGACAATATGCTGGCGCCGAACGGACTGTATTACCATGCCTGCAACAGCAGGGATGACGTATGCCCGTATCACTGGACCAGGGCGATCGGCTGGTACGCAATGGCGATGACGGATATCATGGAAGTGCTGCCGGAAATTTATCTGAAGCGGCGCAAACAGTCTTTCAAACTGCTGACAGACGGGATGATTCGCTGTCAGGATCCGAGCGGGATGTGGGCAAATATGCCGGATCGTCCTGTGACGGATACGAACCGGCTGGAAACCAGCGGAACCGCCATGATGGTATATGCCATTTTAAAGGCGGTGCGTCATGGATGGCTGGAGGAGTCCTATCGGGCGTACGCCGTCAGAGCGTTTGTCGGAATGACCGAATTGAAACTGAAAAACGGCAGCCTGACGGACATTTATCTCAAGGTGATCGCCAGCAACGCCAACAACTATGAGCGGGCGGAATATTATCTTCCCGACGAGGGCAAGGGCAGCGGCCCGTTTATCATGGCTTATTCGGAAATGCTGTATCTGGCATAGGATACTTAAACATACATTGTATCATAAAGCTGCAGAGATCTGTTCGGCAATTCGAACAATGATTGACAGAGGATATCATGGAGTGACTGACTCCGCGATATCCTTTATTTTTGTTAAAAAAACAGAATAAACTCGTGTATGATTCAAATGTAGAAAAAATCGACTGATCAGGTCGATTGCCGAATCAGAAAGGAGGAATACAAATGTCAAGAAGAGGAGAAAATATCTACAAACGGAAGGACGGACGGTGGGAAGGCAGGTATATCAAAGGCTATGAAGATTCAGGAAAAGCCATATACGGATATATATACGCCAAAAATTACGGAGAGGTAAAACTGAAAATAGCCGAGAAAAAGGTAGAAGTGGAAGAACAGAAAAAACTGCGCCGGGAAAGGAAACGGGAGGAAGATAAGTTTTATACCGTCGCGGCGCAATGGTATGCGTTTATTTATGTGAATAACAAGAAATCTACCATGGTGAAATACCAGAATCTGCTGCAGAATCATATTCTGCCCTTTTTAGGAAATTATCATATAGATGAAATCCAGACCAGCCAGCTTGAGGAATTTGCCATGTTTAAAATCCGCTGCGGGCGGATAGACGGAAGCGGAGGTCTTTCCGCAAAAACCGTAAAGAATATGCTTACTGTGATCGGGGAGATCCTTCAGTACGCCGGGAGAAAAAATATCACAGTGGGCTGCTGTATTCAGGATATCCGGCTTAAAGTTTCGGAGAAGAAACTGCAGATTTTGAATCATCAGGAGCAGGACAGACTGGGACGTTATCTTCTGGAAAATGAAAATCCCAAGAATATCGGGATTTTGATCAGTCTGTATATGGGACTTAGGATCGGTGAGATATGCGCGTTGAAATGGAAAGGAATCCGTCTGGAAGAGCATATGATCCGGATTCATGCTACGATGCAGCGCGTACAGAATTTTTCCGATGGAGAGGAGAGAAAAACAAATGTCATTATTACGCCGCCAAAAAGTGAAGCGGCCGTTCGGGATATTCCGATCCCGAATTTCTTACTGCCAATCTTAAAACGTCACAAACCGCAATCTGAGGAAGCCTTTTTGCTGACTGGAAAGAGCAGGTCTTTTTATGAGCCCCGTTCGTTCCAGTATTATTTTAAGCGGGTACTGGAAAATGCCGGAATTCCGGAAATGAATTTTCATGTTCTGCGCCATACATTTGCCACCAGATGCATAGAAGCGGGATTTGATATGAAGTCGCTCAGTGAAATTCTGGGACATTCTACAGTCAATATCACGCTGAACCGTTATGTACATATTTCCATGGAAATGAAGCAGCAGAACATGGGAAAAATGGCGGTCCCTGAATTTTTCAGTTGAGCCTCACTGCCAAAAGTGATATAATAATAAAATCGGTTTGAGGAAACTGAAATTACGGGAATCGGAGAATGCTATGGATTCAGCAATGATGGAAGAACAGAGACATCTGGAGGAGCTTCTGCGGCAGATTCGGGAAAAACTGGATACGGTAGAAACGGCGATCATAGCCGGCGACCAGGAAATAGAGAATATGCATACCTATTACTGGGAGAATTATACGGAGATGGACGAGTATGGGTATGAGAATTACGATAATCAGCAGGCGCTGCTGTCGCAGGTCAACGCCAATGAAGAACAGCGTCTGATCCGCCACCGTCTGCGCAGGATGCTGGACTCGCCGTATTTTGCCAGAGTGGATTTCCGGTATGCGGGAGAAAGCGCGCCGGAGTCCTATTATATCGGGATTGCCAATTTTGCCAGACAGGCAGGGGCGGTTCCGCTGATCTTTGACTGGCGGGCGCCGGTTTCCGGCCTGTTCTATGATTACGATAAGGGACCGGCTGAATTTGAGACACCGGGTGGAACGGTGACCGGTGAGATCACTTCCAAACGGCAGTATCAGATCAAACACGGAAAATTACTTTATGCCTTTGAGAGCGATATTAAGATCGATGACGATATTCTGAAAGCGGAGCTGGGCAGCAATAGTGATGTAAAATTAAAAAACATTGTCCGGACGATCCAGCGGGAACAGAACCGGATCATCCGGAATACGAAGGATCGTATCCTGGTGGTGCAGGGAGCCGCGGGAAGCGGGAAGACTTCAATCGCTCTGCATCGAATCGCGTATCTGCTCTATCATGACCGAAATCAGCTGCAGGCGTCCAATGTGCTGGTACTGACGCCGAACGGGGTTTTTGCCGACTACATTTCCCGGATTCTGCCGGAGCTTGGTGAGGAAAATGTCAATGAAATGAGTTTTGATCTGTTTGCTTATAAAGAGCTGAAGGATGTCGCGGAAGACTGCGAGGATAAATATGACGCGATTGAAGCGATGCTGGCGCAGGAGCCCGCTTATGAAGAACGGTATCATTACAAAGGCTCCAGAGCATTCGCGGAAGCAATCAACCGCTTCGTACTGGAACTGGAGAGCGACCTGGTAGATTTCCGGGACGTGTCCTATCAAAAGCTTTCGATCAGCAAAGAGAAGATCTGCAGATTATTCTATGAGAAATTTCCGGAGACGCCGCTGTTGTCCAGAATGAAAATGGTGATGGATTATGCGGTAGATGAGACGGAAACGCTGACCGGCCGGGATTTTAATGAAGAAGAATTATATTTTATCCGGGAGCTTTTTATGGGGCTGTACCGTACCAGGGATCTGTATGAACTTTATAACCGGTTTCTGGAGCGGGAAGGTCTGCAGACGCTGCCGGATCAGGCAAAGGAGGAGCGGAAGATCCCCTATGAGGATGTCTGGCCCATGCTGTATATGAAATATCAGTTGGAAACGGTAAGAAAGCGGCAGCGGATCCGGCATCTGGTGATCGATGAGATGCAGGATTATTCTTATCTGCAGTATCTCGTGATCGATAAGCTGTTTTCCTGTAAAATGACGATCCTGGGCGATTTCGCGCAGACAATAGACGGAGAAATGCAGGATGTTACCACATTCCTGCCGAAAATATTCGGAAAGGATCTTTCGTTTATTTCTATGCGGAAGAGCTACCGGAATACCTATGAGATCGGTCGGTACGCCAATTCTCTGATCGGAAATACGGAGATCGAATTGCTGAAGCGGCATGGCGCAGAGCCGGTCGAACTGCGATTCTCCACGATGGAAGAAGCGCTTGCGGAAGTCATAGAGCGGGTGAAAAACTACGAGACTATGGCGGTCATCTGTATGAGCGCTGCGGAGGCGTGGATGGCATATGAGTGGCTGGCCGCGCGCGTGAAAGCGTATCCGGTACACTATCTGGATAAGAACAGCAGCAGGTTTCAGAGTGGGATCACCGTGACGACGTTTTATCTGGCAAAAGGACTGGAATTCGATCAGGTATTTGCCATATATGAGCAGGATACGGACACGCCGTTATACCGGCAGGCAAAGTATATTGCCGCGACCCGCGCTCTGCATGAACTATATATGTTTGCGTTGGAATCGTAATGATTTCACAGAAGAAGTACGAGGGATAAAAGATGGAAGAAACAAAAGAAAAGAAAATTCGATTCAGAAAACTGCACCCGGCTATTGTGTTCTTTCTGGTAATGCTTTACTGGGAGCTGCTGTTTCAGCTCTTGATCTTTGAAACGGTAAAATGGGAATTTTTATTTATCATGATGCATACGCTTTGCCCGGCGGCTGTCCTGGGACTGCTCTGCCGTTTGTTTCCGCGCGTGGGGAACCGGATCGCGTTTACCGTGCTGCAGATCCTGCTGTGCGTACTGTTTGTGGCGCAGCTGATCTACTACAGTATATTCAATGTGTTTTTGTCTGTTTATTCCATAAAAAGAGGCGGTGGGCAGGCATTGGATTTCGCGGATGTGGTCTGGTCCGCGGTCGTGGGGAACTGGTGGAAGCTGCTATTGCTTGTGCTTCCGGTCGTGCTGCTGGCTGTTTTTTGCGGAAAGTTTGTTCAGTTTGAACGGGAAAAATGGCTGCAGAGCGCAATCCTGGCTGTTATTGCCGTGATCTGTTATCTGGCGGCAGTGCTGACGCTTCAGATCGGGGGAACTGAGCTCTATTCTCCGTATGACCTGTATTATAAAACGATCAGCAGTGAACTGTCTATGCAGAAACTGGGTGTTTTGACGACCATGCGTCTGGATCTGGAGCATGTGATTTTCAATGACGGCAAAACGGAACTGGCAGGATTGGACTTGGGCGCGGAACAGGAAACGGAACCGGAAGGAGAAGCGGTAACGGAAACGACCCCGGAGGAAACGACGGCCGCAAAGGAAACGGAGACGACTGCAGAAACAACCACGGAGCCGGAAACGGAGCCGCCTGTAGATACTTCTCCCAATGTGATGGATATTGATTTTGATCAGCTGATCGCAAAAGAAAAAAATCAGACGATCCGCACCATGCATGAGTATTTTCAGACGGTTACGCCTACGAATAAAAACGAGTATACCGGTATGTTTGAAGGGTACAATCTGATTTATATCTGCGCGGAAGGATTTTCCAAATGGGCTGTGGACCCGAAAGCAACGCCTACGCTGTATAAAATGGTAAATGAAGGCTTTGTATTTGAGAATTTCTATAATCCGGTCTGGGGCGTCAGCACCAGCGACGGAGAGTATGTAACCTGTACCGGCCTGATCCCGAAGTCCGGCTGCTGGAGCTTTGAAACTACCGGTCTGAATGGGATCTATCTGCCCTTTACCTTTGGCAGACAGTTTGAAGCCCTGGGAATTAAGCCGATGGCATACCATGATCATTCTTATACCTATTACGGCAGGGACAGTTCGCATCCCAATATGGGTTATACCTTTAAAGCGGTGGGGAACGGACTTGAGATTCCGTCTACCTGGCCGGAGTCGGATCTGGAGATGATGAAGGCTTCTGTAGACGATTATATCAAAGAAGACCGGTTCCACGCCTATTATATGACGGTCAGCGGTCATCTGGTCTATAACTTCACAGGAAATTATATCTCCAATCAAAATAAGGCGCTGGTAGAAGATCTGGATTATCCGGAAAATGTGAAGGCTTATATTGCCTGCAACGCGGAACTGGATAAAGCCATGGCATATCTGCTCGAACGGCTTGAAAAAGCGGGAAAGGCGGATAAGACGCTAATCGTGATCAACGGAGATCACTATCCGTATGGGCTGGTCGACGATTATTTCGCGGGCGCGGTGCCGGGGACGCTGGATAAGCTGGCGGGAAAGAAGATTGAGGGCACGCTGGAAATGTACCGCAGCAACCTGATCATCTATTCCCCGTCTATGGAAGAACCGATCCATGTTTCCAAGTACTGTTCCAGCCTCGACATTTTGCCTACCGTAACCAATCTGCTGGGACTGGAATATGATTCCCGGCTGCTGATGGGGAAGGATATTCTGTCGGATTCCGATCCGCTGTTGATCTTTAACAACCGAAGCTGGATCACGGACCGCTGCGAGTATAACGCGGCCAACGGCAAAGTAACGGCCTTTCCGGGCAAGAAAGTGACCGATGATTATGTGTCCAGGATCAATAAGATTGTAAACAATAAATTCAGTATTTCTGCCAGTATCATCGATTATGATTATTACGCACATGTTCTTGACAAATCCGGGAGAAATGGTTAAACTATTACATAGCTTTTATTACAGAAAGATTTTTAGAAAGGTGGATGCCGGATGAAGAAAAAGATATTATCTGTTTTAGTAGAGAATACCTCCGGTGTTTTGAACCGGGTCGCCGGGTTATTCAGCAGACGTGGGTATAATATTGACAGCCTGACAGTAGGCGAGACGGAGAACCCGAAGATTTCCCGTATGACGATTGTGGTCCAGGGCGATGATGAGGTACTGGAGCAGATCGTAAAGCAGATCAACAAATTAGAAGATGTCATTGAGATCATAGAACTGGCACCCGGAACTTCAGTGTGCCGGGAGCTGGTATTGGTTAAGGTAAGCGCGAAGCCGGAGGAGCGGCAGCAGGTAATCGCGATCGCGGATATTTTCCGTGCGCAGATCGTAGATGTTTCCAGGGATTCTATGATGCTTGCCCTGATCGGGAATAATAAAGTAGATCCGTTTATCGATCTGCTGGAAGGATTTGAAATTAAAGAGATCGTGCGGACCGGCATCACAGGTCTGACACGCGGTACGGCGGACGCGATGGCGGACTGCCTGGAATGCTTAGGCTAATCACTACATATATGTAGTATTAACAAATATTTTTAGACATGCTTGGAGGTAGAAAAATGTCAGCAAGAATTTTTTATCAGGAAGACTGTAATCTGTCATTACTGGAAGGCAAGACAATTGCAGTAATCGGCTACGGCAGTCAGGGACATGCCCATGCATTGAATGCGAAAGAGTCCGGATGTAATGTCATCATTGGATTATATGAAGGCAGTAAGTCCTGGGACAAGGCTGTTGCACAGGGATTTGAAGTGTATACAGCGGCAGAAGCTGCTAAGAAAGCAGATATCATTATGATTCTGATCAACGATGAGAAGCAGGCAGCAATGTATAAGAAAGATATCGAGCCGAATCTGGAAGCAGGCAATATGTTAATGTTCGCGCATGGCTTTGCGATTCATTTCGGTCAGATCGTTCCGCCCGCAGGCGTAGATGTAACTATGATCGCACCGAAGGGACCGGGTCATACCGTACGAAGCGAGTATCAGGCCGGTAAGGGGGTACCTTGTCTGGTTGCGGTTGAACAGGATGCGACCGGTCACGCGCTGGATCTGGCTCTGGCTTATGCTCTGGCAATTGGCGGTGCAAGAGCAGGCGTTTTGGAGACGACTTTCAGAACCGAGACGGAAACAGACCTGTTTGGTGAGCAGGCTGTTCTGTGCGGCGGTGTCTGCGCGCTGATGCAGGCTGGTTTTGAGACGCTGGTTGAAGCAGGATATGATCCGAGAAATGCTTATTTTGAGTGTATCCATGAGATGAAGTTGATCGTAGACCTGATCTATCAGTCCGGTTTCGCCGGAATGCGTTATTCCATTTCCAATACCGCTGAATATGGCGATTATGTAACAGGACCGAAGATCATCACCGAAGAGACCAAGAAGACCATGAAGCAGATCTTAAAGAATATCCAGGACGGTTCTTTCGCGAAAGAATTTCTGTTGGATATGTCTCCGGCAGGCGGTCAGGCACACTTCCGCGCGATGAGAAAACTGGCTGCTGAGCATCCGTCAGAGAAGATCGGTGAGGAAGTTCGTAAGCTGTACAGCTGGAATGGTGAAGATAAGCTGATCAACAACTAATTCGATCAAAAGGCGATTACAGAATCTTATTATAATTATGATAACAGCCTGCGCTGTATATTCTTTCCAACGACGAAGAAATCCGTTGGTCCGGAATATAGCAGCGCAGGCTGTTTTGATTCGCAATTCCGTTTGCAGTTTATTTCATCTTAGTTTATTTATCTTCACAGGGTTTTCTTTGCCCATACGCCGATGTGGTTTTGATCCATACCGGCAAGCGCAAGGCAGGGACGCCAGGTGTCGTAATCCCAGGAAGGGATTACCTTGCAGCGTTCTGTGATATCGCCGAAATGGAGTTCCACCGTATCAGGCTCTACTACCTTCCAAGTTCCGACCAACGACATGATCTCCAGTCTGCCGTAAGGAAGCAGCTTCATCATGACGGAGGCGGTGATTCCCTGCGGAATAGTGGGTACCAGTCTGATCCGGTCGTATTCACCCATAACGTCCTGCTCGGTAACGGAAGCGGCCATTTGTTCGCCTGCGTACTCGCAGGGATTCAGATACGGCCAGCCGTCTTCGCTCCAGAACATCTGATGGCAGTGCATGGTGGACATATCCGGTCTGTGGAAGCTGCGCGGACGGATATGGCAGATCAGATACCATTTGCCGTCTGTGTCATGCAGAACAGAGTTATGACCCGGCGCCATCCAGGGCTGTGCGTCGTCGAACTGATAACCGCAGTGAAGCAGATAGCCGACTTCGTTGGTGTAGTCTTCGGTATCCGTCATGCAGCGGCCGTTGTGGTCATAGTAAGGACCGGTCAGATTCCTGCTTCGGCCTACCCGGATGTTGTAATCATTATTTAAAGAACCATAAGATACGAATAAATAGTAGTAGCCGGTTTCTTCATTGTAGCGGACATAAGGGCCTTCGATCGCGCAGTCGGCCCAGCGGGGACGGCAGGCAATACAGGTTCCGATGCCTTCTTCCGCAGCCAGTCCGGTTTCTTTGTTCAGCTTTAAAATATGGATGCCGCCCCAGAAGGAGCCGTAGATCATATATTGCTCTCCGGATTCCACATCCTCCATGATATTTGCGTCGATCCCGTTGACCGGTACCTGATCGCTGGTCTTTAATACACAGCCGCGGGGGATAAAAGGTCCTTCCGCATTATCGGCAACTGCCAGGAAAATGCAGGACTGGCGTACGCCCCAACTGGAATTGGAACAGTACAGGCGGTATTCGTCGCCAACCTTTACGATATCCGGCGCCCAGATCGCTTTGCCGCCAACCCATTCAAAGGATTCCTGCGGGGGTTCTTCCACAACCTTGCCGATCCGTTCCCAGTTGATCAGGTCGTTGGAACGGTGGCACATCGCGCCGGTACAATAGATATAATAGCTGCCGGATACCGGATCCTTGTAGATCGCCGGATCATGCGCGCCCCACAGGCTTGCGGCCGGCGGCGGACCATCCGGTCTGACGCCCGGCTGAAAAACCGGCTTTGGAACAGGATGAGTGGGTTCCTGCGGATAGAATAATTCAGACATACTGTGTAGCCTCCTTTTATCATTCATTGTTATTTTGTTTATCCGGATTGAAATCGGTTAATTTCATGGCAAAGGAAACGATCCCCTTTGTGCTTCTGCCTGACAGATACCGGATGTCATTGAGACAGATCCCGTAACAGGTCTCCTGATAATTACAGTAGCGGAAGGTTACCGTATGGTCGGAAGTACGGTTCCACCAGCCGCACATACAGCCGCCCAGCTCCAGTCTGCCGCGGGCTTCTTCGGGCAGAGGAATCGCCCAGTCGTCATGCATGCTGAATTTGCCGCGCTGGCTTCGGGATAAAATCGTCAGGGAGCAGCTGATCTCGCAGACCGGGATCGGCTTCGGCGTCAGCGCCACATAATCATATTCTCCGACCGCAATCTCTTCCGTGAGATCCTGTAAAACGGGAATCGGACCGCCGGCGGTATCCGCGGGAAAAACAACAGGGTATCCGTCCGGATCAAAGTAAAGCGGAAATGTCACCGATCGTTCGGCAGGCGTATTGCTTGCTGTTGCCGTACAGTGCATAAGCCACCGGTCGGCAGAAGCGTCCGGCTGCGTAACGGCGGTGCAGGCAAAACTCGTAAACCGAAATTCGGTGCCAAGCTCCATCGGCGCAAGCAGCAGGATCCGATCTGTAAAAGGACCGGCTTCCGATCTGCTCCTGCTGGCGTAAATATGGGAATCCAGCCCCTGTTTGCCATAAGTTTCAAATAGGAAATAATATCCGGTATTCGGGTGAAAGACCAGAACCTGAGCTGATGCAGGAGTGTCTTGTAATCGTTCCATAAGTCCCTCCGTAAATGATAAGCATTGAACATGAAATTTTCGTCAAATTTCCTCAACATTATATCGAATAATTGATATCTCGTCAATCAGAAAAACTAAATTGTTTTTGAAATTAAAAAAAGGAAATAGGAAGCAGACGCAGAAATAAAAAATGGAAGAAGAATCAAAACAGCATCGATCGGAGGCTTTTGTGAATTACCGGGAACGACTCGAAGAATTGGAAGAGAAAAACCTGAGCGCTTTTGCCGCAAAGAGCAGGGAGTCGAAGGGACGTCTGCGGCCGGAGACGGAATGTGATATGCGGACTGCCTACCAGCGGGATCGGGACCGTATCCTGCATTGTAAGTCATTTCGGCGGATGAAGCATAAGACACAGGTGTTTCTGGCGCCGCAGGGAGATCATTACCGCACCCGGCTTACGCATACGCTGGAGGTTTCCCAGATTTCCCGCAGTATTGCCAAAGCCCTGCTGCTCAATGAAGATCTGACGGAAGCTATTGCGCTGGGGCACGATCTGGGGCATACTCCGTTTGGACATGCCGGAGAACGGGCGTTGGATAGTGTATGTCAGGATGGATTTCGCCACAGTGAACAAAGTGTCCGGATTGTGGACCGGCTGGAACGGGATGGAGCGGGATTAAACCTTACATGGGAAGTGCGGGACGGCATCCTGAACCATCATTTAAGCACTTTGCCGTCCACGCTGGAAGGCCGGATCGTGCGCTTCTCCGATAAGATTGCCTATATCAACCATGATATTGACGATGCCATCCGGGGCGGTATCTTAAAAGAGACGGATATCCCGGAAGAGATTACGGACATTCTCGGGAAAAGCGTAAAGGAACGGCTGGATACCCTGATCCATGACATCGTGATTCAAAGCGACGGCAAAAACGAGATCCAGATGTCCGAGCAGATCTACGAAGCGATGATGAAGCTGCGCGAGTTTATGTTTGCGCATGTTTATACGAATCCGGTCGCAAAAGGTGAAGAATATAAGGTGAAAGGAATGCTGAGCCAGATGTACGCATATTATCTGGGGAATATCCGCGCCTTGCCGGAAGAATACCAGCGTCTGATCGCGGAGGGAGAACCCAATACCCGGGTGGTCTGTGATTACATAGCCGGTATGAGCGACCAGTACGCGGTCAACCGATTCCAGTCCCTGTTTATTCCCAGTCCGTGGATGCATTAAAGTATACATAAGGAGTCTTTATGATAGAAGAACAGTTGATTGAAGAGATCCGAAGCCGAAACGATATTGTCAGTGTGATCTCCTCTTATGTGAAGCTGGAGCGGCGCGGAAGCTCCTATTTCGGACTTTGTCCGTTTCACAATGAGAAATCGCCTTCCTTTTCGGTTTCTCCGCAGAAACAGATGTATTATTGTTTCGGGTGCGGAGAAGGCGGAAATGTGATCTCTTTCATTATGAAATATGAAAATTACGATTTCATGGAAGCGCTGAAGTTCCTGGCGGATCGGGTGGGGATCACGCTCCCCGAACAGAATGACGGCGGAGAGAGCAGACGCCGGAACGAACGCAGACAGCGGCTTCTGGCTGTACAGCAGGAAGCGGCAAAGTATTATTATTACATGCTAAAGCATGATCCGCAGCAGACCGGGTACCGTTATCTTTCAGACCGAGGCCTGACAGACGATACGATCCGGCGGTTTGGACTGGGATTTTCCGGCAGAGGCGCCGGAGAACTGTACCGGTATCTGCATAAAAAGGAGTATTCCGATGATATTTTAAAAGAAAGCGGCTTGTTTACCTTTGAGGAAAAAGGCGTAAAGGATAAATTCTGGAACCGCGTCATGTTTCCCATTATGGATGTAAATAACCGGGTGATCGGATTCGGCGGCAGGGTACTCGGCGACGCGAAGCCCAAATATCTGAATTCGCCGGAGACCCAGCTGTTTGATAAAAGCAGGAATCTGTACGGACTGAATTATGCCAGAAGCGCCAGAAAGAATTATATGATCCTGTGCGAAGGGTACATGGATGTGATCGCACTGCATCAGGCGGGCTTTACCAATGCGGTGGCGGCGCTCGGTACTTCGTTTACTTCCGGACACGCTTCCCTGTTAAAACGCTATACCCATGAAGTGTACTGTACGTTTGACAGCGACGACGCGGGGATCCGCGCGGCGCTCCGGGCAATCCCGATCCTGAAGGGCGCGGGGCTGTCTGTGCGGGTGATTCATATGGATCCGTATAAAGACCCGGACGAATTTATCAAGGCGCTGGGAACAGATGCGTTTGCGGAACGGATCCGGCAGGCGCAGAATAGTTTTTTCTTTGAGATCAGCGTGCTGGAAAAGGGGTACGACCGGGCGGATCCGGAACAGAAGACGGCATTTTACCGGGCAGTTTCCGCAAAACTGGTGGAAACTTTCCCGGAGGAAATGGAGCGCAGCAATTATACGGAAGCGGTAGCCAATGAATTCAGTATTCCCTATGAAATGCTGCGGACCGATGTGCAGAAACGGGCGTTATATTATAAGGAAGTTCCGAGAGAGACTGTGGCGGCAGCGGAGAATCCCGAAAAACGGGAAACCGTCCGCAGGCAGAAAAAGGAATCGGGTTCCAACCGGACACAAAAGATCCTGCTGTCCTGGCTGATCGAAGAACCGGATCTGTTTTTCCGGATCCGCGCTTATGTTACGGAACAGGAGTTTACGAATCCAATCTACCGGCAGGTGGCTGCCCTGTTGTTTGCGCAGATTGAAAACGGAGCTTTGGAACCGTCCGGGATTTTGAACCGGTTTGAAGATCCGGAGAACCAGAAAGAAGTGACGGCTTTGTTTTATCCGCCGGAGAAGACGGAATATGAGACAGCGGATAAAGAAAAGATACTGAATGATACGGTGCGGCTGCTGAAACAGAATTATCTGGATGAGCTGGGGCGCAGCGCGGAGAATATCGAAACACTGCAGATGATTGCGGTAGAAAAGGCAAATTTACAAAAAATGCATATAAAACTCAATTAAGTTCATACTGAAAGGTAAGTATCGGTGGGGTTACAGCTAGCATAGGAGGTACTATGGAAGAAAAGAAAGTCCGGCTGGAAGAGATCAAGGAAAATCTGCTGCAGGAAGCGCGAGACCATAAAAATGTTCTGGAATATGAAGATATCGAAAAAAATTTGAAACAGATTCCCTATGAAGAGGACGATCTGGAGGAGGTTCTGGATTTTCTGGAGAAAAACAACGTGGATGTCTTTCATTCAGAGGCTCAGGACGATCTGGATGTATTGGAACCGCTGGATTCCGAACTGGATGAACTGCCGGACGAGGAGTTCGATCCGGAAGATATCGATGTGCCGGACAGCATTGCTATTGACGATCCGGTCCGAATGTATTTAAAGGAAATCGGTAAAGTTCCGTTGCTGAGCCAGGAGGATGAGATCGAGCTGGCGAAACGGATGGAACAGGGAGATGAGGAGGCAAAGAAAAAACTGGCAGAAGCCAATCTGCGCCTTGTCGTCAGTATTGCCAAAAAATATGTGGGACGCGGCATGATGTTTTTGGATCTGATTCAGGAGGGCAATCTGGGTTTGATCAAAGCGGTGGATAAATTTGACTACCGGAAGGGGTATAAGTTCAGTACGTATGCGACCTGGTGGATCCGGCAGGCGATTACCCGTTCTATTGCCGATCAGGCGAGAACCATTCGGATCCCGGTGCATATGGTAGAGAGCATCAACCGGCTGATCCGCACCCAGCGGCAGATGATCCAGGATCTGGGCCGGGAACCGACCCCGCAGGAACTGTCAAAGGAAATGAAACTTTCTGTGGAACGGGTCCGGGAGATCATGAAGATCGCGCAGGAACCGGTTTCTCTGGAAACCCCGATCGGAGAAGAAGATGACAGTCATCTGGGAGATTTTATCCGGGATGACAATGTACCGGTGCCGGCGGAAGCCGCTGCCTATACGCTGCTGCAGGAACAGTTGGGAGAAGTATTGAATACCCTTTCCGACCGGGAAAAGCGGGTATTATGTCTGCGCTTTGGCCTGATCGACGGCAGGGCGAGAACCCTGGAGGAAGTGGGACAGGAATTTAAAGTGACCAGAGAGCGGATCCGGCAGATCGAGGCGAAAGCACTCCGCAAACTGCGCCATCCCAGCCGGAGCCGGAAATTAAGAGATTATCTGGAGTAAGCTATGCGTTTATCGAAACGGTTAAGGACAATTGCGGAGATGGTAACCGTCGGAGACCGGCTGGCAGATGTGGGAACAGATCATGGATTTATCCCGATCCGGCTGTTGGAAGAAAAACGGATTCCGGGCGCGATTGCTATGGATATCAATATCGGTCCGCTGGAACGCGCCCGTGCGCATATAAAAGAGGCCGGTCTGGAAGACCGGATCGAACTGCGCCAATCGGACGGGCTGGACGCGCTGCAGCCGGAGGAGGCGGACACCATTCTGATTGCCGGAATGGGAGGCCCCCTGATGATCGAGATTTTGAAGCGCGGAGATGTTGTCGCGAAGCAGGCTTCCGAACTGCTCTTGTCTCCGCACTCGGACTGGGCCCTGGTCCGCAGATATCTGGCGGAATCGGGATTCAGCATTTCCGGGGAAGAAATGCTCAAAGAAGACGGGAAATTTTATCTGATCCTTCGGGTGCGGCCGGGGAAAATGGAGCCCTGGGACGAAGCGGCGTACCGTTACGGAAAACGGCTGACCGAAAGGAAGCATCCGGTGCTGGCGGAATATCTGGAGAAACAGCTGCGTACATATGAAAGGATTCTTGCGCAGGTTCGGGACGGAAAAGCGGAAGAAAATGAAACACTGATCCGGGAACTGTCGGAGAAGATCGAGGAGATCCGACGGGTACAGAAAAGGATGGATACGGATCAGAATTTGGAGGAGGAAACGGAATGACGGAAACACAAAAAAGGGTAACTTTATATGGAGAAGAACGGCTGTATCCGGTGGGAACGCCGCTGCTTGCGATTGCTGCGGAATACCAGGAGCGGGAGCCCTATGATATTGTACTGGCGATGCGGAATCGGAAATTGTGTGAACTGCATAAGTGCATTGAAGAGGACTGCACGCTGGAATTTGTCACCTGCGGGCAGCAGGCGGGAATGCAGGCCTATAAGCGGAGTATTACGCTTCTGGCTTTAAAGGCCTGTTATGATATTCTGGGCGAAGATCATATCGACCGGATCTATGTGGATTTTTCCTTTGGAAAGGGATATTATTTCAGATTTATCGGAGAGCCGGGTCTGGATGTTTCGGCAGTGGAACAGATCGAGAAACGGATGCGGGAACTGGTCGAGGCGGATCTTCCGATCACGAAGCGTACCATTGAAACGGAGCAGGCGTTAAAACTGTTTGAAAAATACAGGATGTATGATAAGGAACGGCTGTTCCGTTATCGGAAAGTACCGAAGGTGAACATTTATTCGCTGGACGGATATGAAGATTATTATTACGGCGATATGGTGCCCGCCACCGGCTGCCTGAAATATTTTAAACTGTATCTGCATGAAGAGGGATTTGTGATCCAGATGCCTACGGAGCAGAATCCGAAAGAACTGCAGCCGTTTCACGCGCAGATCAAGCTGTTTAAAGTGATGCAGGAAGCGGCCAGATGGAGCCATCTGTTGGATATAGATACGGTAGGCGATATCAATGTGCAGATCACAAAAGGCAATATCAAAGAGATCATTCTGGTTTCGGAAGCGCTGCAGGAAGGCAGGATCGCCAGACTGGCGGAAAAGATCGCGGAGTCCGGGAAAAAGATCGTTATGATCGCGGGACCGTCTTCCTCCGGCAAAACCACATTTTCACACCGCCTTTCCATTCAGCTGCGCGCCAATGGGTTAAAGCCGCATCCGGTGCCGGTAGACGATTATTTTGTAAACCGGGAGAATACGCCGATCGACGAACATGGAAAGCCGAACTATGAACTGCTGGAAGCAGTCGATATCGAACAGTTTAACCGGGATATGACTGCTTTGTTAAAGGGTGAAAATGTAGAATTGCCCGTATTTAATTTTAAGACCGGGCAGCGGGAATATAAAGGGAAAATGCTGCAGCTGGGGCCGGATGATATCCTGGTGATTGAAGGGATCCACTGCCTGAATGACAAACTGTCCTATGCGCTGCCGCCGGAAAGCAAGTTTAAGATATACATCAGCGCGCTGACCCAGCTGAATCTGGACGAACACAATCGGATCTCCACGACGGACTGCCGCCTGATCCGGCGTATGGTTCGGGACGCCAGAACGAGGGGAACCTCCGCCCGGGATACGATTGCCAGATGGCCGCAGGTAAGGGAAGGCGAGGAGAAATATATTTTTCCGTACCAGGAGACGGCGGATGAGATGTTCAATTCCAATCTGATTTATGAATTGTCCGTGTTAAAGCAATACGCGGAGCCTTTGCTGTTCGGTATTCCCAACGACTGTCCGGAATATCTGGAAGCCAGACGGCTGTTAAAATTCCTGGATTATTTTCTGGGCGTCACCAGCGAAGATATTCCGTCAAATTCTCTGATCCGTGAATTTGTCGGAGGGTCGATCTTCCAGATCTGAAAATCGTGCGATTCTTTTTTGAAGGGAAGTTTTTGACACGCAGTCTGAAATATGGTATGATCGAAATTGCGAGTATGGCAGATGATCGCGGCTGTACAGACGAAAGGGTACAGGTGAGGAAAGTCCGGGCTTCACAGGGCAGGATGCCGGATAACGTCCGGTGGAGGCGACTCCAAGGAAAGTGCAACAGAAATAAACCGCCCCGGCACTGCTGCCGGGGTAAGGGTGGAAAGGCAAGGCAAGAGCTTACCGCCTCGCTGGTAACAGGGAGGGCATATGTAAACCCCATCCGAAGCAAGACCGAACAGAGGACATAAGGCGGCCCGTCTGTTCTCGGGTAGGTCGCGGGAGCCTGCCGGCAACGGCAGGCGTAGACAGATGATCATTCACGACATAACCCGGCTTATCGCCATACTCGTTTTTTATTCTACAGGCGGCTGTTTAACCGTCCGGCTTTTTCTTCGCAGTACTGACAGCGGTAGATTTTTTTCTCCCGGTCAGCCAGTAAGAAGACCTGATCCAATCCCTGCTCGATCGAAGTGATACAGCGGGGATTTTTACATTTGATCACATTGACTACCTTGTCGGGAAGCGTCAGCGTTTTTTTGCTGACAATCTCTCCGTCCTTAATGATATTTACGGTGATCTGGTCGTCGATAAAACCCAGGATATCCAGATTCAGAATGTCAATGGGCGCTTCGATCTTGATAATATCCTTTTTCCCGAGTTTATTGCTGCGGGCGTTTTTGATGATCGCGACCTGACAGTCCAGCTTATCCAGATTCAGATATTTATAAATAGACATTGCTTTGCCTGCCTGGATGTGATCCAGAACGAATCCTTCGTTTAAACTTCCTACATTTAACATAATCTTCCGGCCTCCTTTAATAATGTAATGATCAGCGCCATTCTGACGTAAACGCCGTATTGCGCCTGCTTGAAATAGACGGCGCGGGGATCGTCATCCACTTCTACGGAAATCTCATTGACACGCGGCAGGGGATGCAGTACCAGCATATCCTCCCTCGCCAGCTTCATTTTCTCTTTATCCAGAATGTAGCAGTCTTTCATACGCAAATATTCTTCTTCATTGAAGAAGCGTTCCCGCTGTACCCGGGTCATGTACAGAATATCGAGGTTTGGCATCGCGCTGTCTAGGCTCTCTACCTCCTGATAGGGGATATGGTTCGCTTCAATGACATTTTCCCGGATATAATCGGGAACCCGCAGCTCCTTCGGAGAGATCAGGACAAAGGAAATGCCGTGATAGCGGGAGAGAGAATTGATCAGGGAATGAACGGTACGGCCGAATTTCAGGTCGCCGCACAGACCGATGGTCAGATTTTCAAATCCGCCCTTTAGGGATTTGATTGTCAGCAGATCAGTCAGCGTCT
This sequence comes from uncultured Lachnospiraceae bacterium, assembly GCA_947626415.1. GTDB lineage: Bacteria > Bacillota > Clostridia > Lachnospirales > Lachnospiraceae > CANQSA01. The sequence continues at coordinate 2,506 of CANQSA010000014.1, read as the reverse complement.
GCGTCGGATGTTGATGGCCGCCGTCGCCTGCGTTGATAACGGGGATCCCGGATTTGGAGGCGGCAACGAAAGCGGTTCCTTCTTTCGGATGACGGATCGCGGCGATATCCGCGTAGCAGGAGATGACCCGGATAGTGTCGGCTACGCTTTCCCCTTTAGAGGCGGAACTGGAATCGGCAGAAGAAAAACCAAGAACACTGCCCCCCAGATTCAGCATAGCTGCCTCAAAACTTAAACGGGTGCGTGTACTTGGTTCATAGAATAAAGTGGCTATTTTTTTGCCTTGACAAATGTTACTGTATTTCGATGGATGCTGTTCGATGTCCTGCGCTAAAGAAAGAAGCTGATCCAACTCTTCAACGGAGAAATCCAACGGGCTGATTAAATGTTTCATGTTGACCTCCTTTTGCATTTTTTCTATTGTAACACAAGTTGACCTGTTTGCAAACAAAAATTACGGGAAAGGCGGCAAAAGTTTTTGAATAGAAAATATACAACTTGACAATTAAATTTGCATAAGCTATAATAAATGCAACTTAAACAGAATACACCAATCAAAAAAGGACAGTGCTAATCCGTCGCATTGTCCTTTTCTGATTCAGACGGTTTGGATTCCGGAAACTGAATGCGCACCTGACTGATCCGATTTTTTTCTTTTTCCGTTACCGTCAGGGTAAAATCGTTTATCACGGCGCTGTCCCCCACATCGGGCAGCTTGTCTAGGGTTTCAATGATCAGACCGCCGATAGAATCATAGTGGTCGGAATGAAAATCAGTTCCGATCAGATCGTTAATGTCCTCCAGATTCAGAGAACCGTCCAGAATATAGGTCTTTTCGTTGATCTTCTGGATGGAATCGTCTTCTTCGGAGTCGTATTCGTCCCGGATCTCCCCGACCAGTTCTTCCAGAATATCTTCCAGCGTGATCAGGCCGGCTACATCTCCGTATTCATCCAGCACAATGCTCAGATTCATAGAAGAGGAGCGCATGTTCATCAGCAGTTCTGAGATATTCTTGTATTCGTAGATAAACAGCGGCTCCCGCAGATAATCCCGGATCTGAAACGGCGTATCCTGCCGATAGAGGAGAATATCCTTCATATTGACGATCCCGACGATACTGTTGTCCTGTTCGTCTGTCGTTTCATAAACGGGGATTCGGGTAAACCGTTCTTTTTCAAACAGCGCAATCAGTTCTTCGTAAGTAATATCAATGGGCGCCATGACCATATCGATCCGGGGCACCATGATATCTCTGGCGCAGACGTCGCCGAAATCGAATACATTTTTGATCATCTGCCGTTCTTCTCGTTCAATCACGCCCTCCTCGTGGCTGACGTCTACGATGGTGCGCAGATCATTTTCCGTATAGGAGGCGTTTTTCTTTGTGGGGTCGATCTTCAGCAGCTTTAAGATCAGGGCTGACAGCTTTGAAACAATATAGATAACGGGTGTCAGCAGGATCATTAGGATATAGATGATCCGGGCATACTGCAGAGAAAGCTGCTCCGCGTACAGAGTGGCGATCGTTTTGGGAGAGATCTCTCCGAACAGAAGGACCACCAGCGTCAGTATGCCGGTTCCGTATCCGATGGCTCTGCTGCCGAATACATTGGTCACCCACACCGTTACCAGCGAAGAAGCGCTGATATTGACGATATTGTTGCCAATCAAAATAGCGGACAGCATCTTGCCGGTATTGTCCTTTATCTTCTGTAAAATAACTGCGGTTTTATTTCCTTCGTCAATCAATGTCTTAATCCGAAGGCTGCTGACGGTCGTCAGGGCGGTTTCCGCGGAAGAAAAGAAAGCGGAAAGCAGAATGAGAACGATAATGACCAGCAGCTGGATCCAGTCATTTGAATCCAATGTATCCATCTCCTTATCAATCATATATAGTCGTATTAGAGTCTAACCGAAGGAAGCATAGTTGTCAAGCGTTAATGGATTCCGTAGTTATAAAAAGAGAGGAATGCTCATAAGGTAAAACAGGAGGTGGATTGCGTGAAAAGAGAAGAAAAGCAGAGGGGATTGGTATGGGTATTTGCCAGACAAATGCTTTTGTCGTATCTGATAACCGGGATTCTGTTGTTAGTCCTGTCTTTTATTTTGTATCGCTGGGATTTAAGCGCGGGAAAACTGCAGATCGGAATTTATATCGTATACGGACTTGTAAACCTGATCAACGGCTGGATCCTGGGAAAATGCTGCCGGACCCGCAGGTTTGTCTGGGGCGCGCTGGGCGGTATGCTTTACTTTGTCATCCTCTTTCTGGTCTCCCTGATCATAAATCATGGGATCGTCATAGAATTTACCGGGATCCTGTGGTCTTTCCTGATCTGTGTATTGGGCGGTATGGCCGGAGGCATGGTGAGTTGAGAGGCAAATGCAAAAAAAGTGTTTGAAAATATGAGAGAGGTGTGATACAACCCGAGTTTGCCACTTGTAAATGTGAAATGGAGCCTTCTTTTGGCTCCATTTCCTTGTATATATGCGGATTTCCCGG
>CANQSA010000013.1 GCA_947626415.1 uncultured Lachnospiraceae bacterium | reverse complement strand
CTATCAATGGGAACTGGCCAAGCTGTCCCCGAATGAATACTATGAATATATAACGACAGGGGTCTATCCGCTGAAGGAAGTGATTCCTGTCGTGAATGAGAAAGAAGAAGGAACCAAAGCAAAATGATATAGCCATCTGCTGGCAAAAAAGCTATCCCTTCTTCTTAAAATGTCCTTGACAAGGGGTACACTTTACAGGTTGGACTTGCCGAGGGAAGAAAAGAAAAGTGCATTGAAATTGCGAAAGCGTTACTGGGTGCGCTGGATGCAGAAACAATCGCCCAGAAGCTGAATCTGCCGTTGGAAACGGTGTTAAGCCTAAAGTAGAAAGAGAAGAAATATGAACCAATGAAAGATTTACGCCGGCGCCGGCGTAAATCTTTTTATAATGGTGAAAATCCGGATTTTGGCAAAAAAAACGAATCAAAAAGTAAAAGATAAATAAAAAAAGGGAATGTTATGGTAATTTTGCCATAAAATTTTCAAAAAAGATTGTAAAAAAACATGAAAGTGTACAAAAACCTTGACAAAGCAGAGGAAGCAAGGTATGATAAAAATACCAAACTGTCTAATAAAGAATATACTACATAGAAGACAGTTCGTTTCATGTATTGGGTGCAGATACATGTTAAGACGGTGGGGGTACAGTCATTCCCCCTGTGATACACGGATTTCTTTGCACATTGTGTGTTTGAAGTCCTAAGGCGCCGCGAATTCACCTATTTTTTTGGAAAATAGTTGTTTTCCGGCGTCAGGCGGGCCAAAAGCCATGCGCTCCCATACAGGCATGGACCGCATGCTTTTTTGACCCGGTATCAATCATGTTATAATAAGAAATGGAGGAAGATTACATGATTAAGAGAATGAAAGAAAATCTGAAGAGTAAAAAGGGCTTTACTCTGGTCGAGCTGATCGTAGTTATTGTTATCATCTTGATCCTGGCAGCCGTTATGATCCCGAATGTAATGCGTTACATCGGTCAGGCGAGAGAGTCAACATTCCAGTCTGATGCGTCCGCTTATCTGACGGAGATTCAGGGATTTGCAGCAGAGTACTATGCGAAAGAGAGTAAAGATATTACCGCTGGCACTTCTTCTGAAATCACTAAGTTGTTAACTGATGAGACGAGTGAATATGCATTGACCGATGCTAAGCATATAACAGTTAGTAAAGCTAGTAATGAAAGTGGGATAAAAACAGCAAATACGCCTTCTGGAGATATTAAAGCAATTAAAGTTTGGATTGAGAAAGGCGCAGTCAAGGGATTTAGATATGAAACTAAAGACCACAAAGTTTCCTGGATACAAACTGCTGGATGGTCAGGCGTAGATAAAGAACTTGCATAACCATCTAATCTAGCTTCATCGACAGAGAGGAAGAATAATGAAAGAAAAGTTAAACAATAAGAAGGGATTTACCCTGGTTGAATTGATCGTAGTTATCGTTATCATCTTAATCCTGGCAGCTGTTATGATCCCGAATGTAATGCGTTACATCGGTCAGGCGAGAGAGTCAACATTTCAGTCTGATGCGTCCGCATATCTGACGGAAGTTCAGGGATACGCAGCAGAAGGTTATGCAAAAGATAATAAGGATATTAAGAACAGTGACGACCATAAGAAGATAGTGAGAGAAGATACGACTGGTACAGAACTAGAATTAACTGATTTTGATGATGGTTTAATTACAATTCAAGATACGACTGTGCCTAAAGTTGACAAGAATGCTCCTTCGGGCAAAGTTATTAACGTTGAAATCCTTCACGGAGAGGTAAAGAGCTTTTCTTATCAGGATACAGACCATTGGGTTAACTGGACTCAGGCAGGCGGTTGGACAAATGTTGATACACCAACAGCAGCACCTGCAGGAACATAAAATTTCTTTAAACGTCAATTTATACATTATTGCATATCCGGGCAACTTTCGGATAACGCTTTAGCAAAACTTGATTTTCAAAACGAGAAGGAGGCTCATAGTACATATGAAAAAACAGGATTATGAGTCTCTTGCTCGAATCAACAAGGTGAAACACCTGATCAAAGTCGTACTGATCACGCTGCTCATATGCCTAATCGTCCTTGCACCGGCGCTATGGTATTGGGATGCATCTGTGGAGATGCGGTCAGCTTATCGGAGCGCGAAGAATGTTTTATTGAATACGGAATTACTGGCCCTCCGTTACAACGGAACGGGCGATGCATTTCTGGACAGCTCGCAAAACAGCGGGCTGTCTTTAGAAGCATTAGAGGATGTCAGACTTTACTCCGGTGCGAAAGGAGATTTTCAGATCATTGCGCTGGATGCGGGCACAAACGATGTCTTAAGTATGACATACAGAGAGGGCAGATTTCTGCTCATATATGAAAAAGAACAAGGCGCAGATTCCGGAGAGTGGACGGTCTTTCGGGAAGTCCGCAAATACGAGAATTAGCCGGGGATTTTATTTGATGTTGAGTCAAAGGAATCCCCATTGTCATCTTCAAAGGAAAGAGGATTTATGGCTTCATACAAGTATAAGGCAAGAACCAATGAAGGCAAATTGATCAAAGGCGTGATGAATGTTGCGGATGAAGCAGATCTGCAGCTGCAGCTGCATGAACAGAACGCTTATCTGATCTCATCTAAACTGATTGTAAAAAACAGAGGGGTAAAGACCTTTAAACCCAAGGTGCTGGCTGACTTTTCCAGACAGCTGAGCACACTGGTAGGCGCGGGCGTTACGCTGGTGCGCGCCATTAGTATCATCGCAAATTCCGAGTCCGTGAAACCGAAGGAGCGGGCTGTTTATGAAGATATATTAAAGCAGTTAAGACAGGGGATTTCGCTGTCGGACGCAATGGAAGCAGAGGGCGGCGCGTTTCCGTCCCTGATGATCTATATGTACCGTTCGGCGGAGTCCAGCGGAAATCTGGATCAGGTAACCATGCAGATGGCGGAGCATTACGAGAAGAGCCATCGGCTGGACTCCAAGATTTCCAGTTCCATGACCTACCCCAAGATTTTGGGCGTTATGATCGTGGCGGTCATTATCATCATTACCAAATTTGTGCTGCCGCAGTTCGGGGAAATGTTTACCATGATGGAAAATATTCCGGCGCCGACCAAGGCTCTGATGGCAGTCAGCGATATCATGCAGGATTACTGGTGGCTGGTATTGCTGATTATTGTCGGACTGTACATCGGCGGCCGGGCGCTGCTGCTGGTCGAAAGCGTGCGGATCAAATGGGATAAATTGAAGATTTCCATGCCGGTATTCGGCAATCTGAATAAAACCATCTGTACTTCCCGGTTCGCGAGAACCCTCAGCTCCCTGTATGCGGCGGGAATTCCCATTGTGTCCTGCCTGCAGATCGGAAGAAAGACGATCGGCAACGCCTACATTGATTCTACCTTTGATACGGTGATCCCATATGTGCGTGCCGGCAATAATTTAAGCGACGGGCTGGATCAGGTGGATGGCTTTGTGCGGAAGCTGACCGATTCAATCCGGGTCGGTGAGGAGACCGGCAGCCTGGACGATATGCTGCGGTCTACGGCGGATTCCATGGAATATGACGCGGATATCGCGATCTCCAAACTGGTGTCCTATGTGGAACCGGTCATGCTGATTGTTATGGGTATCGTCGTTGCCTTTGTGCTGGTGGCGGTATTCAGCGCTATGTTTGGTATGAACGAAGCAATTTCCAATATGTAAATTATAGAAACAGGCAGAAATTACGACAGAAAGGGGTTCAGAAATGCTGACGATCTATTTGGCCAATAAATATATCAAAGCAGCCGTGGGCGAAATACCCGGCGGGAAACTGCATGTGCGGGAGATGGTACAGACCGTTGACGAGGGCGGCGCGATCCTGAACGGCACGATTGTGGACGAGGAAGCCTTGCTTGCGCTGCTGAAGAATCTTTGGGAGGAACACAATCTGCCTAAAAAAGATGTAAATCTGGTGCTTGACAGCAATCAGTTTACTTCAAAAGAGATCCAGGTTCCCGTATTAAACAGCAAAAAGACAATGGACTATGTGATCCGCGAGTTTACGGGAGTAGAGCGGATTACGGATCCGGTATACGGCTATTTTGAACTGGAGAAGCCGGATAAAAAAAGCAAGCTGCAGAAGGTGCTGGCAATGGCGGCACCCAGAGATTATGTACTGCAGTTTATCGAATTATTCCGCAAACTGGGGATCACGCTGTCGGGCGTGGAATGTGCCGCCGGAGCCAGATACCGGCTGCTGAAGCAGCTGACTTCTCTGGAAGGAAAGGCGTGTATCATCCAATTTGTAGACGATATGAACCTGACGAACATCCTGCAGTACAACGGCAGCATTGAAACCTCTAACCGGAAGCGTCTGTTCGCGGAACCGGGCACGCCGGCTTATATCGTGGAGATCGCCAGGGCGACGCAGAATCTGATTTCCTTTGCCAAAGCGCAGAATCTGGATAATATGATCACGGACGTGTTTGTATCGGGTATCACGGAAGCGGATTATGAGATTTATGAGGACAGTATCCGGAATATCAATCCGGATCTGGCGGTGGAACTGCTGACAGCAGGTAAAAATATTACCATCAGTAAGAACGAAGATAATTTTGCGGGATACGCCATTGCGATGGGCGGTCTGATCAAAACCGATCCGGATACGAATATCGCGTCCGGGCTGAAATATACGCCGGAACAATTAGAGAGCCGGAAACAGAAGCGCAAGATTTTGATCCCGTCCGTTACGCTGGCGGTAGTGCTGGCGGCGGCAGCGCTGATATTATTGGGACGCAATCTGTATCTGCAGAGCCAGCTGGACGATCTGGAAGCCTATAATCAGGATCCGGAGATCGTTCAGAAATGTGAGGAATACGAAGCGCTGAACGCGCGGATCGCGGCGGCGACCGGAATTTCCAACGGGCTGTCTATGCTGACGAATACGCTGGAACAGTACCCGAAGGTAGACAGCAAGGTGGAAACGGTAGTGGAAAACTGCGCGGTCGGACTGGTAACGGCTACGATCCAGAGCTACAGCGCGCAGACAGGCTTGCTGCAGATGGAAACGAAAGCAAGAGACGTCAGTCAGATTAATCAGTTTGTCAATCTGCTGACGAAACAGGAAATTTTTGCCAGCGTCGATTATACGGGATATAATGAAGACTCAGACGGGATCTGGACCGTAAATGTAAACTGTATCATGGCGCCGGAGCAGATCGAGGAGGAAGAGACCGAATGACGACTCAGATTACGGAACGGGATAAAAAATTATTGATGATCTTCGGCGTTGTTCTGGTGATTGCCGCGTTGATCTACTTTGGGATCATGCCGTTGGCAGACAAGGGACAGGAACTCAGTCAGCAGGTCGATCAGCAGAAGCTGGAAAAGCAGGAAAAGGAAATGAAGGTTTCGGGACTCCCCGTGCTGCAGCTTCGGCAGGAAGGCATTTACCGGGATCTGGAGACTTCCCGCGCGCTTTACTATGACATCATGCGGAATGTAGAGATCGACAAGATGCTTACCAATATGGCGCTGGAAGGCGGCGCTAAGGTGCAGAGCCTTTCGATCACCATGCCGGATATGGCGGAGTATACAAGTCTGATCGCCTATCCGGATCAGCTGTCGAAGGACGGCGCAGCGGAAGAACAGGTTGTTTTTACCGGCGCATATGCGGCCAAGGTGCAGCTGACGCTGGAGGGCAGCAAAGGAAATCTGCAGAAGCTGCTGGATGAAATGATCGGCACTTCGCCGAAACTGCGGGTGTCGGATTTTAGCTGGCAGGAGAATAAACTGGCGGGAAGCGAGGCGTATACGCTGAGTCTGACCGTAGAGATCTATATGTGCCAGGATATTGAGGAATACATCGATTCCCAGCTGACAACTGTGGAAGACGCGGCAGAATAAATGAGGCGGTGGAGAGCATGGAGCAGAATATCAGGAATCTCCGGATCGGAGATGTGTTAAAAGAATACGGGTATGTAACAGACAGCCAGATCGGGGAAGCGCTCGCCTATCAGAAAGAACATAAAGGCGTTCGGCTCGGCGCAGCCCTGATTGAAATGGAATTTGTCACGGAAGACCAGGTTTTGGGCGCACTGGCAGAGCAGTTAAATGAGCGTGTTGTAGACATTTCTAATGAGGATGTGGATCTGGAAGCGGTACAGATGATCCCCAGACCGCTGGCGGAGCGGTATGAAATGCTTGCCATTAACAATGTGGAAGGCATTCTGGTCGTAGTGGTGAACGATCCGTTAAACTTCTACGGGATCGAAGATATCCGGCAGACTACCGGTATGCAGCTGGAGATCTGCCTGAGCCCCAGAGCGGCGCTGAAAAACGCCATTGCGTTCTACTACAGTGAAGTAGAAGCGAGAGAAGCTGCCAGCATCGCCAACAAGAGCTTTGAACAGCTTGCGGACACGGATGAGTTTAACATCGAGGAAGAAGGGGACGACGATACCCCGATCATCAATCTGCTGAACCGTCTGGTGGAGCGCGCTTACGCGACCCATGCGTCCGATATTCATATTGAACCCTTTGAAGATAAGACCACGGTTCGGATGCGGATTGACGGCGTGATCGTAGAATTTGTTACCCTGCAGAAGAATCTGCACCCGTCCCTGATCGCCCGGATCAAGATATTGGGCGGCATGGATATCGCCGAACGGCGGATCCCGCAGGACGGACATTTCCGAATGCGGATCGGCGGCGATCCGGTCAACCTGCGTGTGTCCGTGATCCCTACGGTATTCGGGGAAAAAGCGGTGCTCCGTCTGCTGACGAACAATGCGCCGATCGATTATCCGGCGACCTTCGGCATGCAGCAGGACGACTACGAAAAACTGCGCACGATGCTGGGTTCTCCGAACGGCATTATCTATTTTACCGGTCCTACCGGTTCCGGCAAGACCACGACTCTGTATATGATTCTGACAGAGCTGTCGAAACGGGCAGTGAATATCAGTACCATAGAAGACCCTGTAGAGAAGAACCTGCCGAAGATCAACCAGTCGCAGGTAAATAATCAGGCCGGGCTGACCTTTGAGGCCGGGCTGCGCGCCCTGCTGCGGCAGGATCCGGATATCATCATGGTCGGCGAGACCCGTGATGTGGAAACCGCGACGATTTCCGTCCGTTCCGCCATCACAGGACATCTGGTATTTTCCACCCTGCATACCAATGACGCGGCATCTTCCGTAATCCGTCTGGAAGACATGGGGCTGATGCCCTATATGGTTGCCAACTCTCTGGTCGGCGTGATCGCGCAGCGTCTGATGCGGAAGGTCTGCCCGGACTGCTGTGAGGAAAGCGTTCCGACTGCGGAGGAGGCGCGGATGCTGGGCCCGGATGTGAAGCGGATCAAGCGGGCGAAGGGCTGCCCGCAGTGCAATTATACCGGGTATCGGGGGCGGATCGCGATCCATGAGATCCTGATGATCGACCGGGATGTGCGGAAGATGATCATTGACGGCGCGTCCGCAGAGGAGATCCAGGATTACGCGGTGGAACACCAGCAGATGCACACGCTGAAGGAAGCGGGCATCCAGATGGTGAAGAACGGCGTGTCCTCGTTTGAAGAATTAAAGAAAGTGGCTTATTACAAATAAATGACAGAGTAGGAGATTGTTTTCATGTATGAGATTGACAGACTGATTATCATGTGCCGGGAAGAACAGGCTTCCGATATCCACATTTCCGCAGGGATGCCGTTAATGATGCGCGTTCACGGAAAACTGATGCAGACGCTGGCGCAGCCGGATGAAGATGAGACCTTTGAAATGATCTACAATATGATGGATGATGCGCAGAAGGCGGAATATGACAGCGGTCATGACGTGGATTTCGCGATAGAGACGTCGGACGGCAATCGGCAGAGAGTGAATGTGTTTCGGCAGAAGGGCAAGATCGCGGCGACGATCCGTCTGCTCAACAACCGGATTCCCAGTCTGAAGGATCTGCATATGCCGGAGCTGCTCTATAAGCTGGTGGAAGAGCCCAGAGGACTGATCCTCGTAACGGGGCCTACCGGAAGCGGTAAATCCACAACGCTGGCGGCAATGATCGAACATATCAACCAGACGAGAGAAGAGCATATTATTACAATAGAGGATCCGATCGAGTACACATATGAAAGTAAAATGGCGCTGATCCATCAGAGAGAGACAGGCAGGGATGTAACCGATTTCGCGGCGGCGCTCCGCAGCGCTCTGCGTGAGGATCCGGACATCATCCTGGTAGGAGAAATGCGTGACTACGAGACGATCATGGCGGCGCTGACGGCAGCCGAGACCGGGCATCTGGTATTATCCACCCTGCATACGACCGGCGCGGCGCAGACGATCGAACGTGTCATTGACGCCTGTCCTTCGGGGAGCCAGAACCAGGCGCGGACGCAGCTTGCCGGCGTGCTGAAAGGGGTAATTACCCAATGCCTGATGCCGGTTACAGGCGGCGGCGGGCGAATCGCCGGAACCGAGATCCTGCTGGGAACTGACGCCATCACCAACCTGATCCGGGAAAACAAAAGTCATCAGATGGGCAGCATGATGCAGGCCGGCGCGGCTATGGGAATGCATACGCTGAACATGGATCTGATGCGGCTGGTACAACAGGGCTATATCGATAAACAGACCGCGTTCCAGTATACGAATGACAGGAGAGACTTAGAACAGTATCTATAATATAGTATTTATAAAACAGGATCTATCAAAACAGGAGGAATCGTTGATGCAGATCAGAAGATCCGGACAACTGAATCGAACGGATTTTGCGAACCACAGCAATCGCCATGGCGGATTTACCATGGTGGAATTGATTGTGGTTATCTGCATTTTACTGATCCTCGCGGGGAGCGTTACCACAGGGGTCGTAAAATGGATCGCGTACAGTGATTTCAAAGAGCAGAATGATTACGCCAAAACGCTGTATCTGGCGGCGCAGAATCAACTGACAGAATACAGCGCAAGCGGCCAGCTGGACGCAAAGCTGCTGTTGGATGACCCGACAGGCGACGGCATTTATGATCAGCCGGTTCAATTTGACGAATGGAATCTGATCGGGAGCAACAATGAGACGATTACGCTGGATCGCTTGTGGCCCGCAAGACAGGGAAAGAGTGAGACAGAGAAGAAGCGTTATACCGGTACGGTCTGCTACATTATGGGGACGGCGGATGATTATGCGCAGTACCGTCAGGACGCCGCCGGGCTGGATCCGTTAAAGCGGGCGATGTACGATATGCTGACGCCGTATCTCTATGATACCTCTATTTTAGACGCGACCGTCTGCCTCGAGTTTACGCCGGAAGACGGACAGGTATACTCGGTTCTGTACAGCAATAACAAAGAAAATAAGGATTTTGTATTTACATATAATGCAACCGGAAATCTGCGCGGCAAAGATGTCAGCATTTCCAGCCGGGAAGTCGACTACCGGGAAGACCGTATGGTCGGTTACTGGGGCGTGGATACGCTGTCGAGAGCAACCGGCGCGACGGCAGATAAACCGGTTTTTGTCGATGTAAAGCTGAACAATGAAAATACATTGAATTTATCCTTCCGCTTCAGCAAGGTAGAAGAAGCAATCAACCATTTGACCTATGAAATAGAAGTGTTAGACAGTGCCAGCAAGAAAAAGCGCATGGTGCTTCTGGTGGACGGGACGAAGTTAAACGCAGCCTACAGCGCAGCACAGGTCTCCGCGGACTGCGAAGTGATTCGCTATGACGCGGATGAAAAGAAAATCGGTTCGCAGACCTATCCGGTTCTGTTAATGCAGGAAACGGATAATACGGTTCGGATCGTACTGGACGCGGCGGATCTTTCCGCGACCAGCGCGTATTATCAGGCGTCCGCTGATGAACTGGAGCCTATGGCGCTGGGGGGCGGGTCAGGTTCTGACGCTTATCGGGAATTTGCCAAAGCATATAGCTTTTCCAGATTCGGATTGGATCTGGAAAATATCTACTGTACCGTTAAAGGCTACGGGGATATTTATAAAACAACGGCAAAGAAACAGAGCAATGCCAGCCATGTATATTTTGCGGCCGGAACATCGGAGACAGAGAGCGGAAAGGTTACAGATACCTATTCGCTGTCGAATGCAAGACATTTATATAATATCCGGTATTATGAGGACAGCACGGCTACGCCGCTCAGAAGCGGAAAAGACGATCACACTGTTTTGTATCAGCTGACTCGGAATATCGACTGGCGGCAGTTTATTGAGGACGGCGGTCTGTATGACACACAGAAGCTGCTGGGAGGCGATACGGATCCCCGGACGGCGGTAGTAAACTCGGCGACAGCGTTCCCGGCCATTCAGAAGCTGCGGGAAAACGCGGTATTTACCAGCAGAGGCAGCCGGCTCTATACGGTCAGCGGACTGACGCTTTCGGAAGAGGACAATACAAAACTTAAAGTATATGATTCTTATACCGGAGGTAGAATGGAGTCCAAGTCCGGCGGTGAGGTGGGAATCTTCCGGATCAATTACGGTACGATCCGCGGCGTGATGCTGGATCAGATCCGGGCGTCCGGAACTAATTGCGTAGGCGCATTCTGCGGGCGCAACGAAGGGACTCTCGATAATCTGCGGATCAATAATTCCGCGCAGACCAATCCGGCGTTGTGCAGCCAGATCCTCGGAGAAGAAAATGTAGGCGGCTTTGCCGGAATGAGCGAGGCGGAGAAGAATGTCGGCTACACGAATCTGGGGAATTACGCCAGAGTATACGGAATCAAGAATGTCGGCGGAATCGCAGGCAGTATTCAGGTATCGGCGGACGCTGAGTCCCCCGTTGTTATTGACGGCTGTATCAATTACGGCGCAATAGAGGCCAATACGGACAGCGCGAAAATGCAGGGCGGTTCCGGGATCAACCCGACCCTTGCGCAGAAGATCGGCGGCATCGTAGGAAGCCTGGAGAACAATACGGAAAAAGAAGAGAATCTGACGATTCAAAACTGTATCAGTGTGCCGGAATACACCAATGCGGAACTGACCGAGATTTTCGAGAATAATGAAAATCTGGAAAAGAAATTAAACGGCGTTTACGTAGGCGGCATTGCCGGCTACAGTGCGCACAGCACGATCACGAATTGCCGGACAGAGAATATCGGCGGCGGCAGCGCGTATATTTTCGGCTATCAGTATGTAGGCGGTATTGTCGGATTCGCGGATTTCCATACCGGAGCTTCGGAACTGTACGGCGGCGCGGGCGGCGGTTTAAACGGCGCCAATGTGATCGGATATTCCTATGTCGGCGGGATCACCGGTGCCAACAGTGAGCCGGGCCGCGCAGGAGAAAACGGTGTGCTTTTGCCTGCCGAAACGGAGAATAAAGAGCTGAATGTGAGCAACTGGACCAACCGGGGCGTTATCGCTGCGGCGGGTTCTTATGCGGGCGGTATTACAGGCTATAACGCCGGAACGCTGGAAGAGTGCGGCAGCGAGGTGTCATCCGATGCGGACGCCCGAATCATTACCGGCGTTCCCCTGCTTCAGCAGGCGGACTATGTGGGCGGTATTGCCGGCACGAATCGAGGCTGGATCCAATCTGACAGGTCGGATTCGCAGTCTTTGGATGTAGTCAGCTATCTGACAGGCCGCAACTATGTAGGCGGTATCGCAGGACAGAACGAGAAAGACGCTGTGATCAGCGGCTATCGGTTAAATGGCGGATTTGTAAGAGGAACCGGCGCGTTTGTAGGCGGTTTTATCGGCATGAACGCGTCTACGGCGCTGTTCAGTGATACATCTATTGAAAAAAGCGAATTGTTTGAAGCCAATCCCAATGAGATCAGCGGAAAATATGCAGTCGGCGGTATTATCGGCGGGAATCTTGTGCCGGTGGATGATGATACAGTGAGTCTGTACGCAAGATTTAATACCAATAATTTCCTGGGCGAGATTACGGCAGAAGGCATGGCAGGCGGCTTTATCGGCTATAATGGCTTGTACAAAAAGACTGCCGATGTAAAGGCGGATGCAGAGAAAATTTGTGCGTATTCAGCAGAGGATTCAGCAGAGGATAATTCCTCTTATCTGAAACTGTATGAAGATAAATTATATGAGGAATTGGAGAAACAGGGAAAAGTAAAGAAGAATCTGACAACGACAGCCAGACTGATCATTGACGGGACCGGCAATGCGGGAAGCGGTCCGATGCGCTTCGGCAGTCTGACAGTAAAGCTGTATGGCGGCGGCGTTGTCGGTTATAATCAGAGGGACACGTATTTAACGATCAAAAATGTAGCCAATCAGACGCAGGTCAAGGCGCTTGACTATGTTAAGGGAAAACTGGAAACAGATGCATCCAACGGACAATATGCATATGTAGGCGGGATCGCCGGAAAAGTAACAGAGCATATGGTGATCGACAACTGCAGGAATCAGGGAGAGGGCGCAGTGACCTCAGGCGGCACTTATCTGGGCGGCATCTGTGAAGTAAATGAAGGAACGGTACAGAACTGTACGGTTCCGAATATCAGCGGAGAGAACAGCGTAGGCGGCATTGTCGGTTTAAACAAAAAAACCGGAACGGTTGAAAAATGTACATTCCCGGCGGAGAGCGTCGTCAGCGGCAGGAGCTATGTCGGCGGAATTGCCGCTGAGAACTACGGAACGATCAAAGAGATTCAGCTGCAGGGCGGAACGCTCCGCTCTACCGAGAGTTTTGCGGGAGGAATTACAGGCGGTAATCTGGAGTCGGGAACGATTATTCTGATGGCGTCTGAGCCGTCTGAACCGGCAAGATTGACGATTATTTCTGACGGAGAATATGTAGGCGGAATTGTCGGAGAAAACGGCGCGACAGTGAAATTGGATTCGACAGATCCTGAAGCGCGGTTTACCTTTTCCGGCAGCGTCAGCGGAAGTCGGTATGTAGGCGGTATGCTCGGAAGCAATGGAGAGGCTGGCGGCGCAAACAAAGGAGACGGGCAGCCGATATCGCAATTAAGAAATGAAGCGACTGTCACGGCGCTTAAAGGAAATGCAGGGGGCATTGCCGGTAAAGCAGTGAAGGATATTTCCTCCTGCGAAAATACCGGTACGATCTCAGCTACAAAGTCCGGAGATGCGGGCGGAATCGTTGCAGAGAACGGCAACTTAATACAGGATTGCGTGAATACGGGACTCGTGAATTCCGCAAATGGCGAGTGCGGCGGGATTGCGTCTGTTAACTCAGGCAGAATTGTGAATTGTACGGTAAAAGGAGAAACAGAACCGCTTGTTTTGTCCGGTTTGTCTAACGCTGGCGGTATGGTAGGAATGAATCAGGGACAGATTCAGGGCGGAACAGTTGAAAATTTAAAGATCAGCAATACGGAGCAGAGCGGAGTCAGCTATGTAGGCGGCGTTGCGGGTATGAACAGTTCACCTGCGACAGTCAGTGATACACAGGTACGTAACTGTGAGATTTCGGTATACACCTCCGGCAGTTATGCAGGTGGGATTGCGGGCATTAATGGCTTCACTATAGCTGGGGCCACTGTAACGGGGAATACCAAAATCAGCCTGGCAGGCAATCACGCGACCTATGCAAATCTGGGCGGTGCAGCAGGGTTCAACGGTGCCAGTATTGCGAACTGCGACATTACGGCAGAAATTACCGGAGATATGGGAACGGAAACTACCGGATATGGCGGAATTGCCGGTGTGAATCAGGCAATTATTCAAAATTGTAAGTTTAGCGGAACCGTACGGGCAAACGGCTCGGGTGACAATATCGTTTCGATCGGTGGGACCACCGGGATTAACTATGCGAGAATCAAAAACTGTTTCGTAGGAACCGGGCAGGATACGGTGATAACTTCCGGCTACCAAAATGAGAACACCGCTATGGGTTATGTAGGCGGTATGGTCGGTCAGAATAGGGAAGGCGCTATCATAGAAAAATGTGATAATTATGGGCAATCAAAGTATCAAGTGGAGGTAACAAATTATTCAGGCCATACCGGCGGTATTGTCGGGTATCAGATGGCCAATGCTGTAGTCAATACGCTCAGCACAGGAGAAAAATGGAAGATAGAATCAAAGTTTTATATTTTCGGATCCGGTACCGGCGGCATTATCGGATACAGTAATTCCGGTACTAATATTATTGATGTGAAGAATTATGCGGAAGTCAATGCATCGTATCGAGCTGCGGAGCTGGATAATGTCGTAGCCGGCGGCTTGATCGGCCGTCTGGAAAATAACAGCCGGAACAATATGCAGATCCAGGGATTTGAAAATCATGGGAAGATTTCCGGCGTTGTAGCCGGAGGCGCTATTGGCAGATGGAAGTATAAAGGCGCAACATTTGAAAAGTGTATAAATTACGGAGACATCGTAAGTAAGGGAACGGGCTGTAAAGCAGCCGGAGGTCTGGTCGGAAACTTTATGAACAATAATGAGTCCGGTGACACGATTGTCTTTAGTTCCTGTGAAAATCACGGAAAGATCACCTGTGATAATTCTAACAGCGCGGGAGGAATTTCAGGTTCGACCTCAAGCGACTCGGCGGTAACGGTGATCTATACAGACTGTATCAATACCGGGATCATTAACGCAAAAGACGGAAAAGGCGGCGGGATCGCAGGCGCAACTGATAAACAGACTGCATTTTTCTATCGGTGCAGAAATTATGGATTTTCAGAAAACTTCGAAACGAAAGAAAATAAAGATAAAACTACAACTAAAGTATATCATTTCCGTGGAATCGTCGGGAAAAAGGCCAGTGCAACTGCGCCGCAGACGCTGCAGTATTGCTTTAGCTTCGGATCTGCGGACGGCGTAGCAGAAAAGAGTGATTACTGTAAAGTTACAGAATGTTATTATTACAGTAAGGAAAGCACAAGCAATGCGGCCGGTACTAAGATTACAGTTGAGAGTAAAAAAATAAAATTTACGGCTAACCTCGATGGTAATAAAAGTGAACAAAGCTGGACCTTTTCTGAAGATATCAGAGCGTATAATGGGAACGATAGGCGGGAAAAGGCTTATAAACTGATTGAGCCCATGCTATTGAAGCTCTATACGGAAAGCCTGAAATCGACCAGCTCGACGCCGAAGGAACTGAAAATCAGCAATACGGATGATTGGATCACGGTTACCTGGAAGCATAACAATGAAAGATATTTCGGTGACCAGCTTATGCTTCGGATTCTGAATGAAGACGGTTCCGTTTATCAGGACTTTGGAAAAGTGAAAGACTTTGAAAAACCGAAAGCGGTACCTTACGGCGTACAGAAGTATACCATTCCGATGAATGCAGGCTGGAAAGGGAAAAAGTTTGAAGTTGCGGTAAGATCCATCCTTTATAACTATTCCAGATCCGATTACGGGGATGCTTGGCTCAAGGAGAACGGACCAAACAATGGTGCTAATGAAGATGCGCGAGAAGGAAACGCATCCGTTTGGGCAAACATAATAAGCGGTAAATTACTGACCGGTCTGCCGGCACCGGAGGTACATCTGGAACTGGCGCCGGATGCACAAAACCAATACACCTTTATCGCTGTTTTGGAGAACCAAAAAGCATATAGCGGAGATAAGGCAACTACCGTCAGAATTACAGGAAAAGATATTTTTGCAATCGATATCCCGACATCAGAAGGACGTTCCGAACCGTTTACATTTACAAATGCGGAAAGCAAGAGTAAGACCTTTACGGCGATTGCGCTGGCAAACGGAAAATATGCGGCATCTTCCATTGTTTCTAATGACGCGGCAGCCTATGACGGAACCAATCTGCAAAATACGCAGTATGTGAAAACAACCTTTGACGATTTTTACGGGGATCGGTTTGGCAGCCTGTATAACCAGATCCGGTTGGATAAGGAATCCTCTGTAACGGATATTTATATGAATACGGAAGTGGTAGTAGATGATTATGCGGTTACCGATGCGCAGGGCAGCACAGTGGCGAAGATACCGATGACGGTAGCACGGGGAAATGTGCATGTAAGTGCTTATGGCGGTGAAATGACCAGTATTCTGAATCAGCTTCCGGAAGATTTCCTGGATTACGGAAATGTGACAGCCAGAGTCTACCCGTGGAGAGGGCAGGCAGAAGTATTCTGGTACGGGCATCCTGTTGCTGAAAAGATCAAACGGGACGATCTGATCGGATATATTCAAAACAGATCTTTGCTGGATACACAGCGGAATAATACTGCGGTCTTTATTCTGAATGGAAAGGAAACAGAAGTCAGCAGCGGATACAGCATCAGCCTGAATCCGGATGGCACGTATGACGTCATTTACAGCAGCATACTGGATTATAAGGATACTTATAAGAAGCAGATTAAAGAAAAAACATATAAGAAAAAGGACGGACAGATAACCGGTACGGACTTTAATGCGGCTGTACAGCCGAGACCGGTGCTCGACCCGACGTTGGAAATCTCGGAAGACGGTATGCATTATACGTTCCGCTGGGATTCCGAAAATGCGGATCCCAATGCAGTATATGATATACAGTTGATCGGACGCAGCGAACAGTACAATTATGTAACCGGAGAAACGGAAGTAGGGGAAGTTCCACTGGAAACCCTGACGGTTGACAGCAATAGCCATACCTTCGTGGATCAGAATAATAATTGGAATTATAATGCCTACATTCTGACAGTTACCAGAGTAGGTGAGGTGGATAAGAACGGAAAAACGACTGCATTTTCGGCAAAAGCAACCAAAGACTATGCGGTAAGACTCAGATTTTCACAGCTTCCCATGCCGACCATATCGCTGCATCGGGATGCAAACGGAGAAGTGAATAAGGACACCTTACTCTATGATATCACCTGGAGTATGGGAACCATTGCGGAACGGAAGACGCAGGAGATCGGAGCATATGAAGTAAAGATTGCATATACCGTAAACGGAGAAGAACATGCGGATATCCTGCAGTTTGAAGCACCGGTTCCGCTGCCGGATAAGGAAAATGCGACACAGAGTGCGGTTCTCGACCTGAACGCCTACGCACCGGGACAGACTTTGCGGATTTCCGTCCGCTCACTGGCAAAAGAAGACGCGGTTACGCGCCGAGACGGCGTAGAAGGCGTGGCGCGTGAGATCACGCTGCCGAGCCGGCAGTCTGTACCGAATGTAGCTAAGCTGTCCGCGGAGCCGGAATATGCGGCAGACAAATTTGTAACACAGGCAGAATGGGAAAAAGGAATCCGGCTTGCCGTTCAGGACGCCGAGATTCAGCAGACCGGTAAATATGAGATCGCCATTTCTGTTTATAATGAAAAAGCAGAGCCGGATCGGCAAACCGTATCAGAAGGCGACGCACCGGATCTGACCACAGGAGGCTATTGGAACAGCGACGCACTGGCTACCCTGTTAAGCAAAGCATCCAGAACGACCATGGAAGGGGATCTGGCTTCCGCGACCTATCAGTTGGTAACCGGCTTGAAGACAGATTATGCGGGCAAGTGGTTAAAGATCGCGCTGCGGAATATTTCCGAGAGCAACATCAGTTCCAACTGGACGGACGAAGATGCGGACGAACTCACCGAGAACTATGCATGGATCCGTCTGCCGAGACTGCAGATCGAATCGCCAGAGCTTTCCGATTCGGATATCAATTTATATTATGATCCGGACAGCGGCGAGTGGAGTTTAACGGACAGCGGAGCAAGCGGCCTGATCCTGGTAAACCAGACCGCCCTGGATCTGACATTGGCGGATCGCGCGTCTGCTTATCGGATTGAGATCACGCCGGAAAACAGCGGTACCGAAACGCAGAATCCGGATGGTACAGAGAAAAAAGCAACGGATCTGCTGTATCTGGAAGCTGTTGCGGGAGAAACCGATCTCTATCATGTATTCTATCTGTCAGCAGAAGAAGCAGAAGGCGACGGCTCGGCAGAAAATGAAGAGACGCAATCCGGAGGAACGCAGCCGGAAGCAGGCAAAGAGCCGCAAACCGACGAAAACGAAGCCGGCGAATCGGAAGAAACACCGATATGCAGCCGGAATGAAAAAGCTGTCTTTATCGGAGAGATGAATCTGCAGGAAGAAGGCAGTCTGGTTCTGCCGCCTGTCAAAGAATTGATACAGAATTATGAGCTGATCGATGTAAATGCGGTTATGCTGCTTCATTGGAAGAAAGCGGAAACAGGAAAGCAAAGAGAGATTCAGCTTATCATGCCGGAAGCAAAGAGCATTACCCTGGCAGACGGAACGGAGTATCAGAGCAATCAAAACAGATTTTCGGGAAGTGTGACCGTGTACGCACTGGTTTCCGAAGAAGACAGACATCGGTATGCAGATTCCCTTTCTTCCGGATGGATAGCATCTTATAATCAGTAAATCTTTTATCGTTACAAATCAGAAGGAGATAAGGCATGAAGAAGAACCCATTGAAAAATAAAGACGGTTCTGCGATCCTCGTGGCAGTCGTCATTATGGTGGTCGTCATGATGCTGGCAATGGCGCTGCTGCTTATCTCCTTCTCTCTTTTTTCAACGGCAAACAGACAGCAGGATCTGGCGCAGAGCCGGGAATTTGCCCAGACAATGAGCAGAATGCTGGAGGCGGAGATCACCGTTTCCGTGCCGGATGATGCGGATGATACCGTGCTGAAAGACAAATATCCTTTATGGTATTATTTAAAGGAAACGATCGGGAACAAAGACCTCAATAAGCAGTGGCCGCCCTATGATAAAAAAGCGGAGAATGGAAAAGCGAAGGCATATCGGTATTTTAACGCTGCCGAGGCAGTAAGCGGCGGCGGCACGGAGGATGAATTAACCGAGGAAGTCAAAGAGCTGATGAAGCAGACGGAAATCCTGATGTACTGGGAGAATGACAATGATACCAGCAGCAAGCCGACGGATAATGAAACGGTATTGGTGGTTCGGGTAACCTGTACTTCCAATCGGGAAACGACTTCGATCACAACCCGATATCGCCTGAACCTGCAGGAAACAGAGGGGCGGAAGGTCATATGGAAATGGGCCAAAGCCGCGGAAGGACAGGATGAATAATGCGAAAAGCGGATTCTAATTGGAGGGAACAACTGAAAAAAGCGGGCCTTGCTGTTCGGCGCAGATTATCCGAACGGCAGGGAACCAGCATGATTGAGGTCCTGGTTGCAATTACTGTGGTCTTGCTTATGCTGGGCATTTTTACCCGTGTGATGTCTTCAGCTGTTCATATGCTGAGCGTATCCAATGAGATCCTGGAAAAAACAGAGAAATTCAATACGGAATATTATAAGACGGAAAGCTATGCCGCCAGGACGAAAGTAATGACCGGCCTGGCGCTGCAGATAGATAGAGCGAAAACAGATCCGCTCAATCACGCGGATGATATTTCTCCGATCAAGTTATCGGAGAAAAGCGCGATCTTAGTGATTTCTTCTGACTGGGATACCGGCTATCGGATGTTTTCCGTACAGGCCGGATATTATACGCTGTTAGACGGCGGCACCGGTGAAGGAGGAAGCGGAGGCGGCGGGGAGACTCCACCTCCGGAAACGACACCGCCGGAAGAGACGACAAAACCGGAAGAGACAACATCGCCATCGGTAAGTGGCGGAGGAAGTGAGGGTACGGTAACTCCGCCCGAAAATTTCCCGGAGGAATTAAGTATTAAGAGTGGAGATGGATATTGGCCGGAGGATGAAAAGTCAGAATTATTTGATGAGAACGGTTATTACCAACCAGCAGCCATAGGTTTTTTTGAATGGAATGATGCCTATTATGTTTTAACTGGTGATTGGTGGAAGTTGGATCGGAATTCTTGGAAATCACCAGAACAGATAAATTCTGAATGGGGAATAGTTGTGAAATGGTCGGGAAGAGCGTTTACGGCTGAGGAATTTCAATCTGCTCAGTTGGGGCAAGGTCAGTTGAAACGAGGAGATTTATGCAAAGGAAGAAATGAAAGCGGAAAAGAAGTTTGGTTTATTTATACGAATGGTTCTGGTTGGGGTATTCTGCCGCCTGATGGCAGTAATTGGTATGAAATCCCCGGACAATAGAAGTTGCTTTTCATAAAAAATGATAAGGAGGAAGATGCATGAAGAAGCGCAGGATAATCCGAAAATTGCAGATGCTGCGGAATCGGAGCGGCGTGACGATGGTAGAATTGATCGTTGTGTTTGCATTGATCAGTATGTTTATTGCGCTTTCCAGTCAGGTAATCACTTCCTCTTTAAATGTATATGCGAAGATTCAGGGGATCGATTATGGCAGGCAGGTTTCCGATACGCTCATGAATAAGATTGTGGGGGAATTGTCAGGCGCACAGAATAATTCTCTGGATGAGGACGCGATCACGATTGAAACGGATCAGACTGCGATTACATTTTGGGACGAGTCCGGCAGCCGGATCAGAATTACCAGCGGAAAGCCGAAGCATTACAGCTATAACGATGATGATGAAACGGAACAGGCAGGCGCCGATTACGATACGGATATGAGCCGTCAACTGATCATTCATTATTATGTGACAAAGAGCGGTTCCAAAGTGGTGTATCAGCCGGTAGACTGGACCTTTGACGAAAATATGTATCAGGGCTATGAAATCGAAAGCCTGAAATTTTCCAAAGCGGATGAAGCGGTCTATCCGCCGAATATGTACTGCGTGGAGCTGATCTTGAATCATCCGTCTTATGGCAGATACGCGGCAACCCGATATGTGGAATGCTATAATTTTGAGGGATATGAAGAACCGACAGAACCGACACCGGAAACACCAACAGATCCGACATAACCGAAACCACCATCGAACTCGGGAGGCACAGGGACGCTGCCTGAAAGCGTTGACGGAACAATCGTTGTTGACAGAAATACCGGTTATGTTGCAATCCGTCCGGGAAGCGCATATTATGATGTTTGGGAGGAATTTTCAAAGATAGGAGGAGATCCTGTATATAGAGATATTCCGGCAGGAATATATAAAGCGAAAACGGAAAATATGTATTATCTTATTGTTGAGACACTACGCTCTGATCAATATAATATCTATGATGATGTCAGTACTTTTTGGAGTACTAGAACTGATATTCAACAACAGAAATGTTTTAAAATTGATCCGAATCAAAGAACTTTGACAGAGGATGATTGGATCAGCAATCCAGGTGAGCAAGTCAACGAGATACCATGGAAAGACGGAATTAATACAGTAACAATGGGTCGAATATACTTTGATGGTTCTCACTATTATATGTGTAAAAACCCAAGTGGTGGATATGCAAAACGGCCAAGTGATGCGCCAGAGTGCTGGTTTTGTATACCAGATAATTTTTTAAAGAATGCGATTGTTTAATAAAATATACTTTTATAGATATGGAATTATTTTGTTGAATAGCAAAAGTTCATCTGACGCCTAAAGAGATAGACGTCAGATGAACTTTTTTTGAAATATTAAGATATGCTTGATAAATTTAATTACTCAGAATAAATCAGTTTTCTACTTTTATTATTTTTTACTCAGCCGCAGCACTTCCTCCAGCGGCAGTCCCAAACAATTTGCAATCTCCTCCGGCTTGATAAGGTCGAGCAGACTTTTCACAATTTTCTGACGTTCTGACTGCTCGCCTCGCGCAAAACCTTCTCGTTCCCGATCCCGCATCATTAACTCTAATTTCATATATGCCTCCCTGGACTGATAGTCCTTCTTTACTTTCTCTACTTCCTGCTCCAGTTTCCGCACCAGCGTTCCTCTGTTCCCACTTATCTGCTCCGGGCGGTTCAGATAGGTAAGAAACTCCCGGAGCAGAGGATCCGCCTCTTCTGTATTCCCGCCTGCATTGACGAATACAATTTTTGTTCCTTCTTCCAGATACAAATCCATATCTTCCTGACACTGCCTCTGGAAAGTATATACACACCGCCTGCGCCCAAATGGGTCAAACATACATAGGAAGATCACGATGGTATCCGGCAGTTCTTCATATTCCATTCCCTGCCGCAGCAGATCGAGATCCATCTGCCCGGAATAATACCGAGCGCGTTTGGGCAGGGCACGGACTAACTGTACCTGCATCTCTACATTGTAGCGCGTATGCGCCTCGTCATCCGCCATCACATCCAATCGGACCCCTTTGGCGGCGTAGGCGTTCTGAATACTCTCCTGTGTGCTGATGACCAGCTTCGCTTCCGCGATCTTCCGGCCTAGGATCACTTCCAGGACGCCGCGGCAGATCTCCGGGTTCGCCATGACTTTACAGAACATGAAGTCGTCGCAGAAAGTCAGATCTTCAAAACATTTCATGTTACCTCCTTTATTATACTATAATTCCTTTCGCTTTTCAATAACAATTTGCAGATTTATAAAGTTGTCTTTTTATTTAATCAACATTATATATCATTGTAAACATATTGTCAATACAATAATAAATAAGATAAAAAGAAATACAAATTAACAATTTGTTACCAAAATATAAAGAGGAATCCAATCGGGAAGAGAATGGCGCTTCTAGTTAAAAAAATGAAAAAGAATGAAAATTTTTTGTGGCCAGATGGAAATTATTATATTGTGGTTGCTGACGGTTTAGCTTGGAACAGAAGTTCTTGGAGAGAACCATCGAAAGCTATAAATGAGAGTTATTCATGGCAGATAGTACAGTGGTCGGGCAGAGCTTACACCTAATGGTATCGGATTAAAGAGTCATATGATTAAAAGACATAGCGGATGTTTACTTTCGCCTTACATCAGACCGAACAAAATGAAATAGAACAAATAGAACAGATAATCGAGTAGGAGGCGGTGATTAGCCGCCGTCCTCTCACACCACCGTGCGTACCGTTCGGTACACGGCGGTTTCAACAGTTGACGTGCATGGACTGATACGCGATGGCTAAATCATAAAAGCCTGACCGTATCAGTCTTTCTTTTGATAGGGCCCTCTTGACCGTTGTTGTATTGGAAGTCCTCCAATACCCTTTCCGGCTGTTCGCCGCCATACATGCAAAATATTCCGGTATCCCCAGTTTTATCAGGTTCCGTTTCTTCGTCTTCGGAAGTTTCCACTGTTTCCAGATACACATGCGGATTCGATGGTACAGCCATCCGTTGAGGTCATCGAGATTGTTCTTCATGCTTGCTATCCCATAATAGTTTAGCCAGCCCCTCGCATAGACTTTTATCTTTTCCAGCGAGGGTCTGATACTCTGACAGCGTCTCCGGGAAGAGAGTTCTCTCAGTGTAGACTTAAACTTTTTCCATGACTTTGGATGAACCCGGACATATATGCCCTTCCCGTTCCTTCCCAATGCAAAGCCAAGGAACTTAAAATTTCGGATCGCAAACACGCTTACCACTCGGCTTTTCTCCTGGTTCACTTTTAGTTTCAGTGTCCCTTCCAGATACTTCGTGCTTGTCTCCAGAAGCCTGTTGGCGGCTCGTTCACTCTTCGCCAGCAGTACAATGTCATCTGCATAGCGTATACAGGGAACTCCCCGCCTCTCATATTCCTGGTCGAACTCATTGAGGTACACATTCGCCAACAGTGGCGACAGATTTCCGCCCTGCGGCGAACCTTCCTCTGTTCCAACAACCACCCCGTTCTCCATTACTCCGCTTTTCAGATACCGCTTGACCATTTGGATTACCCGCTCATCCTTGATGTCCCTTCTCAATAGGTTCAGCAGGATGGTATGGTTCAGCGTGTCGAAGTACTTAGATAAATCCAAGCTTACCGCATGGGTATATCCCTGTTCTGCATACTCCTTCACTTTCCTTATGGCATCCTTCGCACTTCTTCCCGGCCGGTAACCGAAGCTGTTTTCCGAGAATAACGGCTCATAGATCGGTATCATCTGCTGTGCCATGGCTTGTTGTATGGTTCGGTCTATGACAGTGGGAATGCCAAGCTTTCGCACCCCGCCGTCTGGCTTCGGGATCTCCACTCGTCTGACTGGATTTGGCGTATAGTGTCCCGCCTTTATCCTGTCTACGATTTCGTGGTTATGTTCCCTTAAAAAGATAAGCGTCTCGTCGATGGTCATTCCGTCAACCCCCGGCGCTCCCTTGTTTGCCTTCACTCTCTTGAACGCCCTGTTTAGATTGTCCTTATCCAGTATCTTCCCCAAGAGGTCCGGCTCTGCACTGTCCCTTTCCTTCCATATCCGGTTGAATGAGCGGTGCGCTCTTACATACCCTTTGTGTTCCGCACTATCTCTCTGCAAGCAGCTTTCTTCCTTGTTTTCTGCACCCATCTGCCCATTCCTCCTTTCCGGGTCGTACTAAAGACTCCTGTTGATTCGGCCCTTCACATTTCTGCTACTATGGCCTCTGCTGACTCCTGCGTGTTCAGCACTGACTCACGACAGTGGTTATCCCTTTCAGGACAATCCACACAGGCCTCCCCTGGTACCACACGCTTCTTTCCCTCCATCCACCTGCCGCATTTACCATGCATGATTCCGTGTAGTTATCGGGCTTCGGCTTGGATTGCAGTCTTACCCTCATGCATGGCCTCTTATGCGATTCCTGTTCGTCAGGCCAGAGGTTTGCCCGTGGGTTAGTAGGTTCCCCACATCCGGCTTCCTTCAGATTCCGTCTCACGACAGACACCCTTGCCTTCGGCTGTATCCTTCCCACTACCGGGTGGATTCGGGACTTTCACCCGTTAGAAACGTGCGCCGCAGGGCGCACAATCAGGTATAGCAGGATTTTTTGCATAAAAAAATCCTGCTATTTTTTAAAAATATGGAAAATCGAACAAATGAAATATAAGAATATCAGAAGAAATAAGAGCAAAATGCAAAAAGAAATCCGAAAATCTTGATTTTATTAGGGCAAATGTGCTAAAATAGGCTAAAATTATAAATTGTTTTATAATTATGGCGGGTATATCGGGGTACCCGGAAAGTGAATCTGCGCCAGGCAGATTTTTTTGAAAAAAAGAATCATTATATTGTAAAGGAGAGAGTAGGAATGGCAAGTAGAAAACGGAAAAGAAACCGTCTTTTGGCAATGCTGCTGACTTTATGCCTGATTATAGGGAATATGAGCGGTCTTGCACTGGTCGCAGCGGCTGAAGCAAAGACTTTGAACGATACCAGTCTGCATTTTATTGTGCGGCATTGGCATGCTGCCGGAGGAGATGTAGATACGACACCGGAGAAGCGGTCTGTCACGATCGAAGGCTATTATTATGAGGATGGATCAGTCAAGTTTGTGAAACAGGGGGAAACAGAACTGGTTGAATCATTGGACGGAGCCCAGAAAGAAGATGATCAGATTAAGATCCCCGTAGCACCTTTAACGGAAAGTACGTCTGCCGGAAGCGCGGCCACAATAGAGGAATTTACCGGATTTTCAGTTACTGCAGGTCATGAGGCTGTTACAACGGTAGAGAATGAAAAAGAGAAAAATCAATCTTATTTGACGATTCAATACGATGCGGGTGTTCATCTGGTCAAAGTAGATATTTTCTATAAAAATTATAATGATATCGTAAAGGGCGAAGAATTTAAAAATGCTGCGGGAAGCGGTTCGGATGAAGCCTATAATAATGAAGAAGATACAAAAATAAAAAGTGGGGAAAAGGTTTATAACACTTCAAAAGGATTACATACAGATAAGAATGCGTCTTCGGTCGGCAGCGGCGGGAGAACGTATGATCTGACGCTGGAATCATGGTTCGCAGGCACAAAGTCGGTAGACGTGGGCATGATCCTGGATGCTTCCGGAAGTATGTCCTTTACCTCACAGGACTTGCAGCCTATTAATCTGGCAGACAAGTACGGCAGTGTAGAGGCGGCAAAGGAAGCGCTCGGAATTGATACGATGCAGTATATGTCACTGGAGACCGTAAATAAAATCTTGGATTCCAATTATACGGATAATTCTAAGTTGGGATTTGGAAACTACTCTTATTTTGTATATGATAAACGGGACGGAACCAAAGAGTTTGTGCCGATCGGATATTGGGAAGGAGAGACGGTAACCGTAGAATCGGAACCGGATTTCAGTAATTTGCCGCAAGCGGATAAGCTGTTGGGATATTATGGGTTTAACGGCAATCTGAATAACGGAGTTTCCAATTCAGGGAAAGCGGTTATTGTAGATCAGCCGAAGTCGAATCAATTTTCCGATACGGATAACGGAAAGAATGCCAAATATGCTGCGGATGGGCTTTTGGATAGTAAGCAATCATTAAAGATACAGGAGACAGCCGTAAAGAACGGTGCGGTAATGCTGGATGTAGCGCCGACCAAAAATGAATTTACACTTGCATTTGCAGTGAAGCGTGAAAATACATTAGAAACTGATAAAACAACGTTTACAGATATTCTGTATATCGGAGATACGGACTATTCAAAATCAAATTACTATACGGTTACCCGTCAGAATCACTCTGCAAAGCAGAGACTGAAATTTCGGGAAAATGCGGGTTTATCGGAACAAAAGGACATAGTTAATGCAAATAAAATTTACGAAAAAGACCAATGGGAAATTGTTACTTACGTTGTAAAAGGAGATCAGGTAACGTTTAATGTATATAATAGTGATGGTAGTAGTTCTCCAGATACAGGGTTGAATGGTGGCCTTCCTTATACAGCCCAACTTAGTAAAGAGTTGTCATATAAAGATTTAAAGATTATTCTCGGCGGTATTTTGGGAACGACAGAAAGTGTGGTTGTAGATGAAAACCCTACTACATTTACACATGAAATGAAACTGGAGGATAACAATGAGGTTTATCTGGATGAATTATATGTGTATGATACTGCGCTAAACGAAACTGAGATTAAAGAACTTGTAGATGCAATGAAAGGAAAATCCAAAAAGTCTCTGACGGAACGTGCAATTACAACTGCGCGTGGCTCGGGCGAGATTATGGGTACAACGAACAGTGATGATTTCAAAACGTCAGTTGAGACACAGATGAAAGCATTGGAAGGCTGGTATTATGTATCTTCGGGCAGTACATGGAAAGAGTATACCAGCAATCAGTTGGCAACGGCAAAGTCCTATAGAGGCATGTATGGGGACGAAATCGTTTTTAATGAGATAAAGAAAGATAATTTGCCCGAATCAGTTCAGACCTATTTAACAGATAAGGGAATCGATCCGGAAACTTCAAACGGAAAACTGGTAGATGGTACACGGGTAGATGGCTTCATCTATACAGGCAGCGATGATCTTAAAGTTGATGAAGATTGGTGTAAAAAATATTCGGATATTGACCAGGATAAGGTGATTGCACAAAGCGGAGTCTTATCGATCCCGAAGGGAGTAACCCGGCAGAAGGTCAATAATAAATATTCCAGTCCGATCATTTTCTTTATGGATGAAAGCGGAATGCTGCGTTGCTTTTATAATACCGGAAGCAGTCAGCAAAGGTATAAAGATAACAAGGATAATCTGACTTGGGATCGTTCTCAGTGGAATAGAGATCGTTCAGACTGTTCTTATGTCTATTGGAAAGCGGATGAGCAGCAGATTAAAACAGAAGATTTACAATACGCGCTGGGATCTTTTATCTCCAATTTGAATGAGGCTTCTCCGGATAGCCGTGTTGCCGCGGTTCGGTTTTCAACGGACAATTTGGCAAAAGACGATTATAAGGACGAAAAAGCGGAATATAATAAACTGGTATTACAGAATTGGACAACAAATACATTGGAAAGTATTTCCATGTTGGGCCTAAACCGTGGAGACGGAAGTGCGGCAGGTTATGATAAGGATGAAGAAGCTGCGGAAGCGGAATACAATTATGGAATGACCGGCGGAACGCATACATGGACCGGTTTGACTGCTTATGATAAGTATCTAAAGGAAGGAGCGCGTAAAGACAACAGCGCAAACCGGCATTTAATTATTTTTACAGACGGTAAGGATGATAACCTGGGTGGTTCAAGTGATGAGAATGTAGAAGCAGCAAAAAAAATCGCAAACGAACTAAAGAAAGAGGGTTATACGATATACTGTGTGATGTTTACCAGCGCAGGCTTCAGTACAAGCGATATAAGCGCAGCAAAAGAGTTCTTGGGCGCATTAGCCAGCAAGGAAGAATATGTATATGAAGTTACTGATGTAAATACACTGGTTCAAAGATTCAATGAAGATATTTTAAGCAATATCGTAGACAATTTGGAAGGGTATTCCGTACAGGATTATATCGATCCGAGATTCAATTTGGTGGACGGAAACGGCGAAATTGTCGAGCTATTGGCAAATGGAACTGTTCATTATGATGGAAAAACTTACAAAATTGCCGAAGACGGTTCCGTTACAGATGAAACAGGCGCAAGCGTTGCCGAAGCGGGAACTGGCTTGAAAATTCGTGTTACGAAGACAGTAGATGCGGCCAATGGCGGGATTGCCAATTTACTTTATGATACAGCGCAAAAAATGTATTACCTGAAGTGGGTGGATCAGACAATCCCCGGATGTTCCGTGGGTGCTTCCGAATTACAGGTTTGGAGGACGGTAGTTCAGGTGACGGCAAAAGATGATTTGATTGGCGGTGATGAGATCCTTACAAACGGAAACAGCGCAAATCAAAATATGGTTTATTATGAAACAAAAGGGGAAACACCGTCTTCCGGAACGACAGACACCGGATTTTCCACGGGATCTGACTCTTATCCTTCCAAAGGTTTCCCACGTCCGCAGGTCAATGTTTCAACCCTTGATCCAAACCTGACCGACGGCAAAGACCATATTTTCATGGGAGAAACAGTTACGCCGAAAGATCTGTTGGAAGAATTGACGAAGCAGGACAGCCCATATCTGGATTACCTGAAACGGTATGCAGAAAATACAGGGACAACCGTAGAGGCACTGCTGCAGGAGATATTGGAAGCAGGAAGCAGCGGGAAAACATATAACTATTCCTATCTGCCGGATGATGGCACGAATCCGTCCAATCAGACCGGAACGGAAAACCATGAAAAGGATGTGCTGGGAAAACTGACCTTTAAGTGGGAGCCGATTGATGATACGCCGGATGAAACAGATCCCTATACGGCGAATGACACTAAGGATAAAAAGTATAAATTCTCAGTCAGCTATGACCCGGCAAGTGAAACGGATCGGGATAACGCCAACAAAAATAATGTAATCGGAAGCGAAGATTCAGATTACAATACGCCGAAAAAGGCCGTAGGAAATCCTGCAGAGAAAAAGGAAGAGACAGTTACGCATGAAACGGATATCGTAAGCGGCGAGGTTATTTTGGAGATGCAGGTCGCGAAATCCGACATTGAAAAACTGTTTGAAACAACGACAGAAGACGAAGTCACCTTTACCTATACTGCGGATGTATACCGAGACGGAACAAAAATCGGTGAGGTAACAGTTACAAAGACCTTTAAGGAAGATGATCTGTCGTCCTTAGGAGATACGGTCAGCGTATTCGGCAGCATGACATTTACGGATAGTTCCTTTGATTATGCGAAAAACGGATTGCCGCAGGGAACCTATAAATTTGAAGAGAACACAGATGAGACCAAATTACCGAGTCAATTTACATTTGACAATTTTGAGGTATTGGGACAAGCTGCAGTCGGCGAAAATGAAGGGCAATTTAATAGAGAGGTTTACAAGCCGGAGTCCGGAAAATCCGCCGGAGACTATGCCGCACCTTTCGAGAACAGCGGTAAGAACAAAGAACTTTATCTGGGCAGCCAGGAAAAAGGAGGACCCGACTATTTAGAGGATCGTCTGGGTATGCTGCGGATAACCGCAAGGCTGCAGGCCGGCGATCTGGTGATCTCCAAGAAGGTTGTGAATGAGATTACTGCTCCGGATAATACAGCATTTACCTTTAGTTTGAAACTCGGCAGTGCAGGCTCTGTTCCGGAGGGAAGCTATCGGTATACCCTTTCCGGAGACGGAGCAGACAGGACCGGAACAATTGGCATTGCGGCAGACGGAACCGTTACGATTGACAGACTACCGATCACGCTGAAAGACGGAGAATCTCTTACGATCAGCGGACTGCCTCACGGAACTGTCTATACGGTTGAAGAAGAGCAGAAAGCCGGTTATACCAGTAATCTGGAAGGGACGGTTACCGGGCAGATTGATGGAAACGGAACCCAAAGAGTTGCATATACCAACACATATACGGTTACTCCGGTTATCTGGCAGCCGGAAATCTATAAAGAGATTACGGGCCGGAACTGGAATCCGGAGGATACGTTTAAATTTGAGATCGCATTGGATCCTGCCTATGGAGCAGGAACAGTTCCGAGTCATGTGACAATGCCGGCTGACCCAAGTGTTTCTGTAGGGTCTGCGGATCAGACGGGCGGCAAGCACGGCAGCGCATTTCCGGGGATCAGGTTCCATAATCCGGGTACGTATAAGTTTACGATCACAGAGGTATCCAAAACAGACGGCGTTACCAATGCGCCAAATCAGGAAGTATATGTGCGGATAACGGACAATCGTGACGGTACCTTGACGCTGGAAGAAGTCAATGCAGACGGGACGCCGCTGACGACGCAGGAAAAGACAGAGACCCATACTTTTATCAATACCTATGCGACGAATGATACGGATACGGTAGCTTTGCAGATAACAAAAACATTTCGCGGAAGAAGCTGGCAGGCAGCAGATACATTTGAATTCAGCCTGCAGACCACAGATCCGGCAACGATCCGGGCGGCTCAAGACGGTTTGATCACGCTGAAGAACGCCGATATTCCGGCTGCGGCGGATGGAACGTTAACTCTCGAAACCATCAGAATTTCCGGAGACGGAAAAAGCGAAACGCAGAAAAAGGCATTTTCTGATCTGGTATTCCATTCGGACGGAAATGGAACCGCTGAAAGAGAATATATCTTTACGGTTACGGAGAAATCCGGCAGTCTGACGGCAGTACGCTATGATACGGCTGTATATGCCGTAACCGTAACCGTGACGGATGATCAGAAAGGGCATTTGACCACGGCAGTGGAGACGATGAAAACAGGCGGAAGCGCGGATCCGACAGAACTTGCATTTACGAATACTTATGCGCCGGCAGTGCTGGATGGAAAAACCGAACTGCAGGTATTTAAGGACCTGACCGGACGGGAGTGGAAAGAAGGAGACCGCTTTACTTTTGCTTTGCAGACAAGCGGGAAAACCGCAGAAGCGGTAGAAAACGGTCTGGTAGAACTTCCGGAAAAAACGGAGATCGAGATTCTGAATGGGGAATCGCATTTGGCGGCGTTTGCAAATATTGTCTTCCATCAGACCGGAACTTATCAGTTCCAGATCGCGGAGAACGATACGAACATTTCCGGAATGCATTATGATGATACGGTCTATACGTTAACAGTTGATGTAACGGCTCAGCAGGATGGAGGCCTGGCTGCGGCAATCACCAAGGTAACCGGCCAGAACGGAACGACCGTATTTGACAGCGGCAGCGGACAGAAATGGACCGGAGGAGTTACGTTCAAGAATACATATGAGGCGCCGGAGGAGCCGACTACGTCGGAGGAACCGACCTCGCCTAAGGAGGAACCGACCTCGCCTAAGGAAGAGCCGACCTCACCTAAGGAAGAACCGACCACGCCAAAAGAGGAGCCGACCACACCAAAGGAGGAGCCGACCTCGCCGCAGGAGGAACCGACTTCACCGGAGGAACCGACTACATTGGAAGGACCGACCTCGTCGGAGACAGGAACACAGGAAGAGACAACGACCGGGAAAGAAATAACGACGCTACCGGAAGAGACTACGACAGAAGAAGCGGCAACGCCTCCGAGTACGGAGCCGACAACGCCGGGAGCATCTGCATCAGGTCAGCCGCCCAAGACCGGAGATGATTCTATGGTTGAATGGTGGATCCTGTTGGGATTGATCTCTGTTGCGGGCATCTGCTTCCTGACGGGCCGCCGTGAGAGAGAAGACGGTTAAAAAAATGAAAAAGAATGGAAATATAGTCAAAGGTATGGTACACTAATACCTGAGACGCAGTGAGCCCGATGTATGGAATTGCGTACATCGGGCGATCCTGTTTCTCAGGGATTCAGATTTAATGTGTGGAATGCCTGTGGGTTACGGCAGGCGGAAAGGAGTTTTACATGAGTAACCGATTTGTATTAAACGAAACCTCTTATCACGGAAAAGGAGCGATTGAGAACATTGCCGGGGAAGTGGCTGTCAGAGGATTTGCGAAAGCGTTTGTATGTTCCGATCCGGATCTGATCAAATTCGGAGTAACGCAGAAGGTCCTGGATGTGCTGGACAAGGCGGGCGACATCTATGAGATCTATTCGGATATCAAGCCGAATCCGACCATTGAAAATGTGCAGAACGGTGTAGCGGCGTTTCAGGCGTCCGGCGCGGACTATATCATCGCGATCGGCGGCGGTTCTTCCATGGATACGGCAAAGGCAATCGGCATCATTATCAACAATCCGGAGTTTGCCGATGTAAGAAGCCTGGAGGGTGTGGCGCCGACGAAAAAGCCCTGCGTGCCGATCATTGCGGTGCCGACAACGGCAGGAACGGCAGCGGAAGTTACCATTAACTATGTCATTACCGATGTGGAGAAGAACCGCAAGATGGTCTGCGTCGATCCGCATGATATTCCGGTCGTTGCCATTGTGGACCCGGATATGATGGCAAGCATGCCAAAGGGGCTGACTGCGGCAACCGGTATGGATGCGCTGACGCATGCGATCGAAGGATATATTACCAAGGGAGCATGGGAACTGTCCGATATGTTCCACTTAAAAGCGATTGAGATTATTTCCCGTTCTCTGCGGGGCGCGGTAGCCAATACGCCGGAAGGGAGAGAAGGCATGGCGCTGGGACAGTATGTTGCGGGAATGGGATTTTCCAACGTAGGTTTGGGCATCGTTCATTCTATGGCACATCCGCTGGGCGCGCTTTATGATACGCCGCACGGAGTTGCCAATGCGATCATCCTGCCGACCGTTATGGCATATAATGCGCCGGCAACCGGTGAAAAATATCGGGATATTGCCAAAGCGATGGGCGTGGAAGGCACGGAGAACATGACGCAGGAGGAATACCGGAAAGCTGCCATTGACGCGGTACAGCAGTTGTCTTTGGATGTGGGAATTCCGGCCGATCTGAAAGAAATCGTAAAGCCGGAGGATATCCCGTTCCTGGCACAGTCCGCATATGACGATGCGTGCCGTCCGGGGAATCCCAGAGATACCAGCGTAGAGGAACTGGCAGAGTTATATCGGAGCCTGATATAAGCGGCTGCGGCAAGACCCGGCGAAAAGCGCACGAAAGGAAATGCAATAAAGAAAAGCAATAAAGAAATGCAATAAGGGAATGGAATAAGAAAATGGAAAAGCAGGGAATGGCAGAAACTTATCGGGTCTCCACGGTATGGGGACGGATCCGGAATCCTTATATCGAGACGGAGGTACCGGGCTCCAAGAGTATTACGAATCGGGCTCTGATGCTGGCGGCACTGGCAGAGGGCGAGAGCCGGCTTGAAAATGTATTATTTAGTGATGATTCCAGACATTTTCTGCAGTGCCTTGCGGATCTGGGATTTGAAATGCAAGTGGAGGAAGACGCCCGCCGGGTGACGATACAGGGAACCGGCGGCAGGATCCCGAACCGACAGGCACGGATCAATGTGGGAAGTGCCGGGACTGCCGCGCGGTTTCTGACGGCAATGCTGGGATTGTCCGATGGCGTTTATTATCTGGATGCATCGGAGCAAATGCGGCGGCGGCCTATGAAACCGCTGTTGGATTCCCTGGAGGCGATGGGTGCGCTTGTGACTTATCAGGGCGAAATCGGTCATTTCCCCTTTTCAATCGTGGGGAGAGGCAGAGGAGCCTGTGAAACAACGGTGGATATCGGACACAGCAGCCAGTTTTTAAGCGCGCTGCTGATGTCCGCTCCGATGATACAGGATGATTTTCTGATCCATATCAGAGGAGAACACGGAAT
Organism: uncultured Lachnospiraceae bacterium; assembly: GCA_947626415.1. Taxonomy (GTDB): domain Bacteria; phylum Bacillota; class Clostridia; order Lachnospirales; family Lachnospiraceae; genus CANQSA01. The sequence goes on along the minus strand of CANQSA010000013.1, from coordinate 27,389 downwards.
GGCTTATATTCAGATGACGGTTTCGATGATGGAGCAGTTTGGATGTCAGGTGACCCGGGTGGGGAAGGACACTTACCGGATCGAGGCAGAGCAAAGCTATTCCGCCAGAGAATATCGGATCGAACCGGATGTTTCCGCTGCCTGTTATTTCTATGCGATGGCGCCCCTTTTGGGCGTAGATGTGAAAGTACGGGATGTGCGGAGGAATTCGCTGCAGGGCGATATCGCGTTTCTGGAGGCTCTGGTGCAGATGGGCTGTAAGCTGCGTTCGGAGCCGGACGGGATCGTAATTTGCGGCAGAGGGAAAACGGAATATCCGGGACTGCAGGCGGATATGAAAAGCTGTTCGGATCAGACAATGACGCTTGCGGTGCTGGCAATCTTCGCCAAGTCGCCTACGATCATTACCGGGATCTCCCATATCCGGTATCAGGAAAGCAACCGGATCACGGCGATCCGGACGGAACTGGAACGGCTGGGGATCGGCTGCGAGCTGCTGGAGGACGGAATGATGATCACGCCCGGAGAACCGAAATCTGCGGTGATCCATACATATGACGATCACAGAATGGCAATGGCCTTTTCTCTGGTCGGAATGCGGGCCGCGGGAATTGAGATCGCAGACCCGGGCTGCTGCAGAAAGACGTTTGAACAGTTTTTTACCGTGTTGGATTCGGTGACGGCGCAGCTGATATAGAAGATGGAGCAAAGAAGCGGAACGCTTCGGAACGGAGGCAGCGATGGAACCGGGATATGTATATGAGGTTGGAGATGTTGTCAAATTAAAAAAAGCGCATCCCTGCGGCAGCCAGGAATGGGAGATCCTGCGCGTCGGCGCGGATTTTCGTCTGAAATGTATGGGCTGCGGACATCAGATCATGGTGACAAGGCGGCTGGTGGAAAAAAATACGCGGGGTCTGAAAAAGGCGAAGCCGTCAGAGTAGAGAGGAAAGTATATGGATATTTTACAGTGTAATCATTTAACAAAGCGCTACGGCAGTGTGTTTGAAGCATTGAAGGATGTGAATCTGACACTGGAAAGCGGCAGGATCATTGGCCTGCTGGGACCGAACGGCAGCGGGAAAAGCACCCTGCTAAAGCTGTGCAACGGTTTGCTGCAGCCGACTTCCGGTGAGATCCGGATCGCCGGAATGCCGGTGGGAGTGGAGACAAAGAAGATTGTTTCCTATCTGCCGGAGCGGACGTATCTGAGCAGCGGAATGCGGGTTCGGGATGTGATCGCGTATTTCAAAGATTTTTATGATAATTTTAACGAAACACGGGCTTATGAAATGCTGAACCGGTTGGAGATCGACCCGAAGGCGCAGCTGAAAACGCTTTCCAAAGGCAATAAGGAGAAGGTGCAGCTGATCATGGTCATGAGCCGGGACGCGCAGCTCTATTTTCTGGATGAGCCCATTGCCGGTGTGGATCCCGCGGCACGGGACCTGATCCTGCGGCTGGTATTAGGCAATTATGATCCACAGGCTACGATTGTGATCTCCACACATCTGATTGCGGATATTGAACCGATCCTGGATGAATTTGTGTTTATTCAAAAAGGCTCTGTTATTATGCATAAGACAATGGATGAAGTGAGAAATCAGGGAACTACGGTGGATAAACTGTTCCGGGAGGTGTTCGCATGGTAGGAAAATTATTAAAACACGAATTTAAGGCGACCTCAAAACTGATGCTGGTATTATTCGCGGCATTGTTCGGCGTTACGTTTTTGTGCCTGGCACTCGAATGGTTTGATTTTGACAGCGTGCCCCTGCAGACTGCAAGCGGATTGGTCACGGCGGGATATGTCCTGCTTTTGATCTCCAGTTATTTCATTTCGCTGGCGTATATGGTGGTTCGGTTTTACAGAAGCATGCTGGGCGACGAAGGATATCTGACCTTTACGCTGCCGGTCACGACTACGCAGCTGGTAATCTCCAAATTACTGACCGCGGTTGTATGGCTGGTACTGACAGGCTGCGTTATGATCGGATCGCTGGTTTTGCTGTTTCACGATTCCGATTTCCTGGAAGAAGTTTTTGAAGCGTTCGGCAGGATCTTTTCGAATTCGGGGATTACCCTGACGATCGTGATATATCTGGTTTTGCTGCTGGTCGGTATCTTCAGCAGTATGCTGCAGTATTATACGGCGATGGCGTTCGGACAGATTTTCAGCAGTCACAAGATCCTTTGGTCTGTGATCGGGTATTTTCTGTTAAATATCGCCATTTCGTTTGTCAATATGTTTGTCATGCTGATCTCCGGTAATTTTTCCGCCGCGGTGCAGTTGGATGAAACAGAAGTTCAGATCGCGGATATGGACCAGTATCTGAGCGTGTTGAACCGGATTGTCGGCGTGCAGATCGCAGAGTATATTATCTTGTCGGTCGTGCTGTTTTTGATCTGCCGGTCCTTATTGAAGCATAAATTAAATCTGCAATAAAAATAAATCATTTGCTTGCATTTTTGGAAAAACTATGTTACAATTCCAATTTGTGAAAGATTCCTTGCTCCTTCAAAGGGAAGGGGCCAGAGACCAAAAGGAGGTAAAAGCATGAACAAGTATGAATTAGCGCTGGTTGTCAGCGCGAAGCTGGAGGATGAAGCCCGTGACGCCGTTGTAGAGAAGGCGAAGGACTACATCGCACGTTTTGGCGGTACTGTGACAAACGTGGACGACTGGGGTAAGAAGAAGCTGGCTTATGAGATTCAGAAGATGAAAGAAGCCTACTACTATTTTATTCAGTTTGATGCAGAGACGACGACGCCGCCCCAGTTAGAGCAGGAGATGCGTATCATGGATGGCGTGATCCGCTATCTGATTGTTAAGCAGGAAGCATAACCCGCAAGGGACGCTTATGCATGGATTGGAGAATCAATGAATAAGGTGATTTTAATGGGCCGCCTGACAAGGGACCCGGATGTCAGATATTCCGGTCAGGAAGGAAATCAGAATATGCATGCCAGATTTACACTGGCGGTAGACCGGAGATTTGGAAGAAGAGAAGGCGAACAGAACGCGGATTTTATCAGCTGTGTTGCGTTTGGCAGAACGGCCGAGTTTGCGGAAAAGTACCTGCACCAGGGCACGAAGATCGTTGCAGAGGGCAGGATCCAGACCGGCAGCTATACCAACCGTGAGGGGCAGAGAGTCTACACTACGGATGTTGTGGTCGAGAACATGGAATTTGCGGAGAGCAAGAACGCGTCTGCAGGCAGTGAAGGCGGTTATCAGAGACAGCCGGCGCCGCAGATGGATCCCGGTACGGCGGCAGGAGACGGATTTATGAATATTCCGGATGTAGTGGACGATGAAGGTCTGCCGTTTGCCTAAACGAAGCAGGAAACATGGAATAGGAGGTCAGTACAATGGCATATACAAAGACAGCCGGCGATAAGGGCGATGCGGCAATGAAGAGACGCCCGGTTCGCAGAAGAAAGAAAGTATGCGTTTTTTGCGGCGATAAGAACAATGTGATCGACTACAAGGACGTAAATAAGTTAAAGAGATATGTATCTGAGAGAGGAAAGATCCTTCCGAGAAGAATTACCGGAAACTGTGCAAAGCATCAGAGAGCACTGACAGTTGCCGTTAAGAGAGCTCGTCATATCGCTTTAATGCCTTACAGTGTAGAATAAGATTAGAATTACAAAAATCAGGACGCGACGCTGCGGTTTGCAAATGTCGCGTCCTTTTATATTGCAGGATATTGCGAGGCTACAGACTGACAGGCTGCGGCTCGTCAGCCGGTTCCTCAGCCGGTGGTTCCTTTACGGTCACCTTTCGGGACACCGAAACGGATTTGGAACCGTTCGGTATGGATACGGAATAGGAGACCGTATAAATACCCGGCTCGGTAAAGGTGAAGGTATTGCCCTGCAGGGTTTGGGGCCTGCCGTCTTTGTAAACGAAAACCCTGAGATGCCTGGTCAGATCAATACCTGTCGCTGTTCGGGCGGATACGCCTTTCAGCAGAGACAGGGTCCGGTCTGCCGGAGGATCAAGTGGATCCAGAGTCAGCTCGGAATCGGGCACGCCGCTGATAACCGGCGCTTTCTGGTTGACAACTTTCAGTGTAAAGGTAGCGGTGCGGGTGGAGTAATTCTGCCCGCTTTGCTTAGCGGTAATCTTGATCGTGTAGGTACCGACTTTCTGCGTAGTGAAGTTGGCGAAATAACTGATATTCTTGGAAGTCAGAGCGAGGTTTTTCCCGTTGTATGTTTTCAGGGATTTTACCACGTCATTGAGTGAAAAGCTATATTTTGTACCGTATTCGATCGTCTTGCCGGTAGTCTTCAGAGTCAGTTTTACCCGCCGGTCAGTTATTTTGACCGTGGTGACTACTTTCTTGACTTTGCCGGAATCCGTCAGCTTATAGCAAATATTATAAGTTCCGGCTTTGCTGAACGTATAAGTACCGGATTTCTGATACCGATATTTGTTCGGCGTGATCTTGTCATAAGGGTCTTTTACATAGATCGCAACTTTGGAGGTCAGATTTTTCCCTCTGCTGGATTTTGCTGTCACGCCGGTTTTCAGGTTTACGGAATAGCCGGCATAGCCGGAGCGCTTCTTGACGCCGGAAATCGTGGGAATGCCGGTGTCGATAACTTTATATTTTACCTTCTTGGTAACGGAATGCCCCAGAAAATCGGTGCATTTATAGGTAACGGTGTAGGTTCCTGCTTTTTTGGTGTTGACCGTTCCACTGACTTTTGTCTGGTTATTGGCATTGTTTCCCAGAGAATCTTTGGCGGTGACGGCAGAAAACGCGTTGAATTTCGCACCGTACTTTAAGGTCAGTTTAGAAGTATTTACGGTAATGGTCGGTTTCTTGTTCCGCCACGGATTCTTCGGATCGGGATCTGTCGGGTCCCAGTTGGTATATTTACCGTTCAGCAGCTTGCCGAATACGGGTCTGCCCAGAGGATCGTCCTTGCTTGTGCCGTTGAAGATAATGACTTTTGTCCGCAGCGGACAGTTGTCATAGATCCATTTGGCATCCTTTACAAGCAGCCGGATACAACCATGAGACTGCAGGGTGCCCAGCAGGTTGTAGGCACTGGTAGACATAGAGGATTTATCACCATTGGTCCAGTAAAATACAGAATGGAAGAGAACGCCGCCATAAATTCGAGTAGAGTACTGACCGTAGCTGGGACCAATCAGATATTTCCACCGATATTTGGCCTGTGTATAGAAGGTACCGGTCCGCGTGGGCTGTCCGGCGGAACAGATCATGGCCTTTACGGGCTTGTTTGTTTTGGTATTGTAAACCGTAACGACATTCGTGCCTTTATTGACTTTGATATAATATTTGTTGGAAGCTGCCTCTGCAGTCTGATCACTGCACAGCAGAACCGTAAAGAAAAAGAGAAATCCGCATAATAAGTATAGAATACGTTTCTTCATAAATATATGCGCGCCGAAAATATGGGATGTGCGCGCTCCCTCCTTCCGTGATTGAGATACTCTCTGCCCCCTATCTTCCAACTTTATTATATAAAATAAGTGAAAAAAATTCAATAAAAACAGCAAAAAGTATAAAAGGATTACTTGTTTCGGAAATCAGATTGTGATACACTAATCGGTGGGTTAAATTTTGGGGCATGAGGAGGCGTATTTTGAAATATTCATTTAGCAGTGTGGCACGCTACAGCGAAACCGGAACGCAAGGCAGCCTGACGATCCCGGCGATCATCAACTATTTCCAGGATTGCAGTACCTTTCATTCGGAGTATTTGCACGTGGGTATTGACTATCTGCGCAAAACCGGTCTGGTCTGGATGCTGAATACATGGCATATTGAATTCAGGGAGCCGGTGCTGCTGGGAGAACAGATTCAGATCCACACATGGGCCTACCGCTTTGATTCTGTATTCGGATATCGGAATTTCTGTATTACGGATCAGAATGGGCGAAATTTGGTACAGGCCGATACCAAATGGGTGCTTTATGATGTCGGCAGGCACAGTCTGCATCGGATCGAAGAAGCAGACGCCGCTCCGTATGAAACGGAAGAACCGCTTCAGATGGAGACAGCGGCGCCGAAACTTCGGAAACCAAAAGAGTCTGTACCGGTTGGAGAGATTGTAGTGCCGTATTCCTTTTTGGATACCAACGGACATATGAATAACGGAAGGTATGTAGAGGTGGCATTGGAATATCTGCCTAAGGATATGCAATGGAAAACTCTGGATGTGGTATATAAGCAGCAGGCGCTTGCAGGAGACCGCATTTGTACAAAACTGACAGAACAGGAGGACGGAATAACAGTCGCTTTGACAGACGATGCAGACGCGCATTTGTATGCGATATTATATTTTAGACGGTAATATATGTGACTTGGAGGATAAAGACATGTTAGAATTAGGACAGCTGCAGGTACTAGAAGTTGTTAAAAAGGCAGAGCAGGGGATTTACCTGGGAACGACGGAAGAACGAGTACTGTTACCGAAGAAAGAGGTTCCGGAAGGAATTTCCATAGGAGACAGTATGGAGGTGTTTATTTACCGGGATTCTAAGGACAGGCTCATCTGTACGAGGCAAAAGCCGATTTTGACACTGGGACAGGTTGGTATACTTACTGTAAAAGATGTAGGTGAGATTGGGGCGTTTTTGGATTGGGGGCTGGATAAGGATCTGTTTCTTCCTTATAAAGAGCAATCCTATCGGGTTCAGGCCGGAGATCAGGTACTGGTCGCGGTATACATTGATAAGAGCAACCGTCTGTGCGCGACGATGCGGGTATATCCGTATCTGGAGACGGCGGAAGGCTACAGCCGGGATGAGGTTGTGACCGGAACCGTCTATGAGATGATTGAGAAATTCGGCGCGTTTGTGGCAGTTGACAATCGCTATAAGGCGCTGATTCCCAGAAAAGAGGTTCATGGAAATATTAAGCCGGGCGATGTGATCACGGCGCGGATCACGGCAGTGAAGGAAGACGGCAAACTGGATCTGAGCGTACAGAAAAAAGCATATCTGCAGCAGGAAGAAGATGCAGAGATCATATATAATGGAATTGAGAGCTATGCGGGCGTGCTTCCGTATACGGATAAGGCGGCTCCGGAGATCATTGAGAAGGATTTCCATATGAGTAAGAGCGCCTTTAAACGGGGAGTCGGACGCCTGTTGAAGCAGGGCAGGATCGAGATCGGAGAGAATTCTATCCGGATCGTCCGGTCAGAATAAGTAAAATGGAGGTTCAGAATGAAAAAAATTATTTCAACAGATAAGGCGCCGGCTGCGATCGGACCTTATTCTCAGGCGATTGAAGTGAACGGAATGGTATTTACTTCCGGTGTGATCCCGGTGATCCCGGCTACCGGAGAGATCGTGGAAGGCGGGATCGAGGCGCAGGCAGATCAGGCGATCGGCAATCTGGCGGCGCTTCTGGAAGCAGCGGGTTCCAGTACGGAGCAGGTCATTAAGACCACAGTATTTATTAAGAACATGGATGATTTCGGAACCGTAAACGGCATTTATTCCAAATATTTCAAGCAGGATTGTCCGGCGCGTTCCTGTGTAGAAGTGGCGAGACTGCCGAAAGATGTTCTGATCGAGATCGAGGCGATTGCCTTAAAGTAAAAACTTATTGTAAAATCTATTTAAAAAATGTCTTATATTTTGTGCAAATTGCGGAAAATACGGGACATTTTTTAAAATATTTCCTGTCCATATGCAAATTTACCAAAATTAAAAAAATCTTTTCGGTGAAATGGCATATGGAATTTTCAGCGATTTTCGTATACAATGACATACAGAAAATTACTTATGAGGTTGTATGCATAAGTATGACAAAACGAATTCGCTTATTGAGGAGGAAACAGAAAATATGGCAAGTTTATCATTGAAGAACATCAGTAAGGTTTATCCGAACGGCTTCGTTGCAGTTAAGGATTTCAATCTGGAGATTGCCGATAAGGAGTTCATCATCTTTGTAGGTCCTTCAGGATGTGGTAAGTCCACAACATTACGTATGGTTGCAGGTCTGGAAGAGATCAGCTCCGGCGAGCTGTATATCGGGGACAAGTTAGTAAACGATGTAGCGCCGAAGGACAGAGATATCGCGATGGTATTCCAGAACTACGCTTTGTATCCGCATATGACCGTTTATGATAACATTGCATTCGGTCTGAAGCTGAGAAAGACTCCGAAGGATCAGATTCAGAGAGCAGTTGCAGAAGCCGCTAAGATCCTGGATCTGGAGAAGTTACTGGATCGTAAGCCGGCAGCTCTTTCCGGTGGTCAGAGACAGCGTGTTGCCATGGGTCGTGCGATTGTCCGTAACCCGAAAGTATTCTTAATGGATGAGCCGCTGTCCAACCTGGATGCGAAGCTGAGAGTACAGATGCGTGTCGAGATTTCCAAGCTGCATAAGAGACTGGAGACCACGATCATCTATGTAACGCATGACCAGACAGAGGCTATGACCCTGGGTACCAGAATCGTAGTTATGAAGGATGGTATCGTTCAGCAGGTTGATACGCCGGCGAACCTGTACAACAACCCGGTTAACCTGTTCGTAGCAGGATTCATGGGATCTCCGCAGATGAACTTCATCGATGCGGAAGTACAGAAGGATGGCGATGATGTAAGACTTGCATTCGGCAGAAGCTCCATCAAGATTCCTGAGAATCAGGCAAAGGCTCTGTTAGACGGCGATTATATCGGCAAGACCGTTACGATGGGCATTCGTCCGGAAGATATTCACGATCAGGAGATCTTCATCAATTCTTCTAAGGACAGCACATTTGAAGCAACGATCAAGATTTACGAGCTGCTTGGTGCAGAAGTTTACTTGTATTTTGATATCCTGGAAGGCGTTCAGTGTACAGCAAGAGTGAACCCACGTACGACTGCGCGGGTTGGTGATACCGTAACATTTGCGATGGATCTGACAAGATTACATATCTTCGACAAAGATACGCAGATGGCAATTGTTAATTAGTTGTTACACTGAAATTGCAAAATTGTTAAATATTCAGAGAAAATACACATTTTTATGTGTATTTTCTCTTTTATTTTTCCCGAAAATGTTTTATGATATAAGAAGAAGTCGAATGAAGCTGCAGCCACAGCGGAAAGGATGTGAAGGGAATGATATCAAATCAAATATTACAGAGTACAGTAGAAGGCCTGAAGAATATAGCCCGGATCGATCTGTGCGTAACGGATACGGAGGGCAAGGTATTGGCCACCACATTCTCTACGGTGGATGAACTGGAAGATAAGATCCTCGCATTTGCAGATTCTCCCGCGGAAAGCCAGGAGATGAAGGGGTATCAGTTTTTTAAGGTGATCGATGACAATCAGTTGGAATACATATTGGTCGCGAAGGGCAGCAGTGATGATGTTTATATGGTAGGAAAGATCGTTACTTTCCAGATCCAGAATCTGCTGGTCGCTTATAAGGAGCGGTTTGATAAGGATAACTTTATCAAGAATCTCTTGCTGGACAACCTGCTGCTGGTAGATATCTATAACCGCGCCAAGAAACTTCATATTCAGACAGACGCGAAACGGGTCGTATTTGTGATCGAGACTGCCAGCGAGAAGGATAATAATGCGTTGGAGACGGTGAAGAATCTGTTTTCCAGCCGGACGAAGGATTTTATTACGGCAGTGGATGAACGGAATATCATTATCGTAAAAGAGATCGAGGAGACGGAAACTTACGAGGACCTGGAACGGATGGGGAATACCATGCTGGATATGCTGAATACGGAAGCCATGTCTAAGGTAACGATTGCATACGGAACCATTGTCAATGATCTGAAGGAGGTTTCCAAGTCCTATAAAGAAGCGAGGATGGCATTGGATGTCGGCAAGATCTTCTACAGCAATAAATGTGTCATCGCTTATAATAATCTGGGAATCGGACGGCTGATTTATCAGCTGCCGCTGCCTCTGTGCAAGATGTTCATTAAAGAGATCTTCATGGATAAGTCGCCGGATGAGTTTGACGAAGAGACGCTGATGACGATCCGGAAGTTTTTTGAGAATAATCTGAATGTTTCGGAGACCTCCAGACAGCTTTACATTCACCGGAATACGCTGGTATACCGGCTGGATAAGCTGCAGAAGAGCACGGGACTGGATCTGCGGGTATTTGAAGACGCCATTACGTTTAACATCGCCATGATGGTTGTGAAGTACATGAAATATATGCAGACAGTTGATTATTGATTTTGGAGGCCGATCATGATATTATTAGAGGATGTAAATAAGACATATTCACAGGGCGCGCCGGCATTGAACGGAATCAGCCTGAAGATAGAAAAAGGGGAATTTGTATTTATCGTAGGCAACAGCGGATCGGGGAAATCCACGTTGATCAAATTGTTATTAAAGGAACTGGAACCGACAAAGGGAAGGATCTGTGTGAATAACCGGGACTTGGGCAAGATGAAGCGGCGTGAGGTGCCGCGGTTCCGCCGGGAGATCGGGATCGTATTTCAGGATTTCCGTCTTTTAAAGGACCGGAATGTATATGATAATATCGCATTTGCCCAGAAGGTCATCGAGAAGCCAACCCGCTCCATTAAGAAACGGGTTCCGCAGGTATTGACCCAGGTGGGGCTTTCGGAGAAATATAAGTCATTTCCCAAGGAACTGTCCGGCGGTGAGCAGCAGCGGGTGGCGCTGGCGAGGGCGTTGGTGAACGGCCCAAGCATTCTGTTGGCGGACGAGCCTACCGGTAACCTGGATCCGAAGAATTCCTGGGAAATCATGAAATTATTAGAGGAAGTCAACAAACGGGGAACTACGGTTGTGGTAGTAACGCATAACCGGGAGATTGTTGACGCGATGCAAAAAAGAGTCATTACTATGAATAAGGGAGTCATAGTCAGCGACGAAGAAAAAGGTGGTCATTACTATGCGGATAAGTACGTTAGCTTATAGTATCCGTCAGGGGTTAAAGAATATCCGCCGCAATAAATTGTTTTCCATCGCATCGATTGGAACGATTGCTGCGTGCGTGTTCCTGTTGGGTATTTTCTACGCGATCGTAACGAATTTTACACATATTGTAGATAATGCAGAAGAGCAGATTACGATCACGGTATTTTTTACAAACGGCAATACAGAAGAATATAAGGCGGAGCATGAAGCTATTGGCGAACAGATCCTGGCCAATCCGGATGTGGCGGATATCAAGTATACTTCTTCCCAGGAAGCGTGGGATGAATATAAGGGAGTCTACTTCGGAGAGAGAGAAGAACTGGCGGAAGGATTTGGAGACGATAATCCACTGGCCAATTCCGCATCCTATACCGTCTATCTGAAGGATATTGACAAGCAGAGCGAAGTCGTAGCCTTCCTGAAAGGACTGGACGGCATCCGCGATGTGAACTATTCGGAATCCACGGCGGAGACCCTGTCCGATTTCGGTAAGCTGGCAGGCTACATATCCGTAGGCATTATCATTATCCTGCTGGCAGTCGGGATCTTCCTGATCAGCAATACTATTATGATCGGAATTTCCGTGCGAAAAGAAGAAATCGGCATTATGAAACTGATCGGCGCCACGGACTATTTTGTCCGTTCCCCATTCGTGGTGGAAGGCGTGCTGATCGGACTCGTGGGCGCTACGATACCATTGGTGTTACTGTACTTTATCTATGAAAAGATCATTGGCTATGTAATGTCACAGTTCAGCACCTTGCAGTCCTTCATCGATTTCCTGCCGACGAATCAGATCTTTAAGATCATGATCCCCATCGGATTGCTGATCGGCGCAGGCATCGGATTTATCGGAAGCAAAATATCCATACGGAAACACCTCCGCGTTTAACAGGTGCACAGCGTGGATGGTAGGACAAAAACCGTGCTCGCACGAGTTTTTGTCCTACCATCCACGCTGAGGCACCGCCACCGTACGAGCAAAAAGAGCCGCGGAAGCGGCGGAGAGCGCCGAAGGCGCGATTTTGCGAGCCGGAGTCGGTGCCGGGAAGCACCGCCGAAGGCGCAATTTTGCGAGCCGGAGTCGGTGCCGGGAAGCACCGCCCAAAGGCGCGATTTTGTGAGCCGGAGTCGGTGCCGGGAAGCACCGCCGAAGGCGCGGTTTTGCGAGCCGGAGTCGGTGCCGGGAAGCACCGCCGGAAGGCGCGATTTTGCGAGCCGGAGTCGGTGCCGGGAAGCACCGCCGAAGGCATTTGGAAGTATATTATTGATTAAGGAGAATAGTCATGAAATTGCATCGAAACAGATTTCATATGGCAATGGGGTTATTACTGGCAGCATCAATCATAACAACCTTGCCGGTATATGCCGATGAAAAGGCAGAAGCACAGAGCCGAAAGGCAGAATATGAAGCCGCAAAGCAGTCGCTGGAGGCAAAACAAGAAAAATTAAAGGAGCAGAGAAACGCGCTGCAGCAGTATACATGGGAGATCGATTCCCAGCTGACGGATGTGAGTACCGAGATCTATCAGTTGACGGAGAGCATCGCGGATAAGCAGAAGGAGATCGAAAAAACGCAGAAAGAGCTGGAGGAATCAGAAGCCAGCATTAAAGAACAGTATCAGGATATGTCTATGCGGATCCAGTTTATGTATGAAAAAGGCGATCAGCAGTTTTTATCTATGCTGTTGTCCGCGGACAGCTTTTCCGATTTTCTGAACCGGGCGGAATATGTGTCCCAGATCACGGAGTATGACCGCAAGATGCTGGATAAGCTGGAAGAGACGAACAACGCCATTATTAAAGCCAAGGAAGATCTGGAAGCAGGAAAAGCAAAGCTGGAGAAGCTGAAATCCGAGCAGGAAGAAGAACAAAAACAGTTGGAAAAGCTGTTAGCGCAGAAACAGAAAGAGTTGGAAGCGACAGACGGCAAATTATATGAGACCAGTGAAAATCTGTATTCTGTTGCCGCACAGATTCAGGCAGAAGAAGATAATCTGGCTGAGATTGAACGGATTGAGGAACAGCGACGGCAGGCAGAAGCGGCAGCAAGCAGTTCCGGATACAGCAATACGACCGTTCAGTGGGATCATATCAATACAGACGGAAGTTATGTAGGCGACGGCACCTTTATCTGGCCGCTGCCGAGCAGTTATCATAACCGGTCCTCTAATTTCGGATACCGAAATGATCCGTTTGGAGGCGGCGGAACTACATGGCACTGCGGCGACGATTATCCGGCGCCGGCGGGAACACCGATTTACGCAGTGGCGGACGGAACGGTAGATTCGTCCGGATATTCCAGCAGCACGGGGAATTGTGTTGTCCTGTATCACGGAAACGGATTGTCTTCCATTTACATGCACGCATCGGTGCTGCTGTGTTCGGCGGGACAGAAGGTTAAGCAGGGAGATGTAATCGCGCTGGTAGGAACAACAGGTCCTTCCACGGGCAATCATTTACATATTTCATTCCGATTGAATGGAAACTGGGTGGATCCGAAGAATTATATCGGAACCTGACCCGAGGGGAAAGCGTAAAAGAGTGGGTATCTTTTGCGCGGTACGGTGCGGGAGCACTGAAAAAACGGAGGTATAAATGAAGAAGAAGGGAAAACGCCTGCGGTCGGCAGTAGGGGTATTGCTGGCGGCGACAGTCGTAACGGCGTTTCCGGCATATGCCGATGAAAAAGCGGAGGCAGAGAGCCGGAAAGCGGAGTACGAAGCCATGAGGGAATCCCTGGAGGCACAGAAGGAAGACCTTCAGGATGATTGGAAAGCACTGCAGAAGTATACGCAGAAGATTGACGGAAAGCTGACAGACGCCAGTACGAAGATCTATGAACTGGAAAATCAGATTGCGGACAGCACGAAACAGATCGGAGAACTGGAAGACCGGTTAAAGGAGCAGGAAACCGAGATTGCCAAGCGCTATGACGATATGTCGCTTCGGATCCAGTTTATGTATGAAAAAGGCAATCAGCAATTTCTGGCGCTGCTTTTAAGCGCGGACAGCTTTAAGGATTTTCTGAATAAAGCGGAATATGTAACGCAGATCACCAGTTACGACCGGAAGATGCTGGATCAGCTGGAGGAACTGAAGAATCAGATTGAGACTTCCCAACAGGAACTGATCAGCGGAAAAGAGAAACTGGAACGGATGAAATCCGAGCAGGAAGAAAAACAGGAAGAACTGCAGGAACTGCTGGCGGAAAAAGAAGCGGAACTCGCAAAAACGGAGACTGACATTGACCAAAAGGACAGCCAGATCAATCAGGCCGTCCTGAATATTCAGGAAGAAGACGCTTATCTGAAGGAAATTGAGGCGATGGAACGGCGCCGAAAAGAAGCGGAAGCGAAAAAGAAGGCGGAGAAGGAATCTCTGGAAGCAGCTCAGGCTTCTAAAGAAGCGGAAGAGGCTTCCCGGAGGGAAGAGGATTCCAAAAACGCGGCGCAGTCTGTCGGAGAGCCGGAAGGCGGAAATAAGACCAAACCGCTGCAGACGACTACAAAGCCGGCATCGGATTCCGGCAAGGACAATGCCGGGACATCGGATTCCAATATCAATACGGATGAAGAAAGTTTTATAGGAGACGGCACCTATATTTGGCCGCTGCCGCCACAGTACCATCGACGTTCGTCTACCTATGGCTACCGTCCGGATCCATGGGGCAGCGGAGAGATCGTATACCATTGCGGAGATGATTATCCGGCGCCTGCGGGAACGCCGATCTATGCAGTGGCGGACGGAACGGTGGATTTTGCCGGATATACCAGCAGTACGGGAAATTGCGTGAATCTTTATCACGGCGACGGATTGTCGTCCATCTATATGCATGCATCGGTACTGCTCTGTAAGACGGGAGATATCGTAAAGCAGGGCGATGTGATCGCGCTGGTCGGAACGACAGGACCGTCTACGGGCAATCATTTACATATTTCTTTCCGGTTAAACGGAGAGTGGGTTGATCCGAAAAATTATATTGGTGAATAAAACTGAAAGGAATCCCAACGATAGCGTAACTATGGTTGGGATTCTGTTTGCAGTATAAAATCCGCTGTGCGGAGTATATTTATGATGAAAGCCCGGTTTTTACCGGCAGAATGGAGCGGTAGTGTGAAAAATCACACCGATGTGCTGATTTTTCACACGGCTATTTGTGCCGGAGCGTCCCAAATAGCCATAATGGCAGACGAGAAATTGCCTTCGCGAATTTCTCGTCGCCTTCCTTCGCGTAAACGCTCCGGAATGGAGATGTAGATATGGAGCAGTATCAGGAAAATCAAATTGTGGACAAGGAGCAGAGCAAAAAGAAGAGCAGATCGGGATTTGCCGGCGGCGTCGCGGTGGGCGTTCTGGCCTCTGGCAGTCTGTTTGCGGTTATGCTGGCGATTTTAATCCAGGTAATTGTTTCCAATGGGGCGGCCTATGTTTCTCAGCCGCAGGATTCCCTGACGGCGGACTCGGCCCTGATTACCCGGATGGATGAGATCAAACAGCTGATTGATCTGTATTCGCTGAACCCGTTAGAGGAGTCTGCTCTGATCGATGGCGTCAGCGCCGGTATGATCGCCGGGCTCAAGGATCGATATTCCGCGTATTATACCGCGGAGAATTTCAAAAAACTTACGGAATCTGTAACCGGTACTTATAAAGGAATCGGCGTTACCATTCAATATAATTCGGAGAGCGGAGAATTTACCGTGCAAAGTGTCGTTGAAGACGGACCGGCGGCAAAAGCCGGCATGCAGACAGGAGATATTTTGCATACCGTAAACGGAAATTCGCTGGAAAATTTCAATCTGGATCAGCTCATAGAGTGGATTCAGAACAACGAGAGCGATCAGATTCAGATCCAGGTTCTCAGAGAAGGAGAATCGGAGCCGATCACACTGGATATTACGCGGGAAAATATGGAGACGGCTACGGTTGCGTGGGAAATGTTGGACGACCAGATCGGCTATATTGCAGTGAGTGTTTTTGATCTGGTGACGGTGCAGCAGTTTCAGACTGCGATCGATACGCTGCAGGCGCAGGGCATGAAAGGGCTGGTCATCGATCTGCGGGACAATCCGGGCGGCGTCTATGAAGCGGTTGTCAGTATGCTGGATTATATCCTGCCGGAGGGACTGCTGATCTATATGGAGGATAAAAACGGAAACGGAGATAAAGCATATTCGGATGCGGAACATCAGCTTACGGTTCCGTATGCCGTGATCATCAACGAAAACAGCGCCAGCGCGTCGGAGGCGTTTGCCGGTTCTGTAAAGGATTACGGGATCGGAAAGGTGGTAGGCACCACTTCGTTTGGAAAAGGGGTAGCGCAGAAGCTCATTCCTCTGTCGGACGGTTCCGCGATCCGGATTACAACGGATAAGTATTATACGAAGAGCGGTACGGAGATCAACGGCGTCGGGATTCAGCCGGATATTGAAGTGGAACTGCCGGAAGGCGCGGCTTACGGCAGCGATGAAGATACGCAGTTAAAAGCGGCGGTCGAAGCGGTAAAATAACCGGAAATGTTCTTGACTTTGCAGCATAAAGCATATAATATTGTTTCTGGATAAAAGGAAGATCATATTGGAAAATAAATATGACAACGGAGGTACCGGTTTGGAACAGATTTATCAGGATGAAATTTTAGCGATCCATAAGATGCTGATCAATAAAATACAGAAGCAGACCGATCAGAAAGCATTACTGTTTATTTCAGACGGAAATGCGGCTGCGGAATATTTAAAGGCAATTCTTCAGATGATTGCAGATGGGGAACAGGAGGTTACAGTTTCTTTTCTGGATGTATCGGAACGTCAGGGCATTGAACGTGTAGATTGGACGAAGCCGGTTCTTACCGCGCTGTTTTTGGATTTTAAGAAAAAGGAATATGCGGATTCCGCATATGGCGATGCCGTGGCCGATATGGTCAGAGATGTGCTGGAACGGCAGGGGCAGAATGAAGGCAATCGGCTTTCCCTGTTTTCTCAATTGCCGAATCTGCCCGCATGGAAAAGCGAGATCACAAATTTTTCGGAGATGGAACTGTCGGCTGTATTGGCCGGCTGCAGCGGCGCAGGCGCTGTGCTGTACCGATTAGAGACCATGCTGACGGCAGCGGAGCTTCTGACAAAATGGCACAGCATCCGATTTGATCATCTGTTCGGACCCGGAGTCGATGATACGCAGATGATCCGATTACAGCAATATGCAAAAGCTGTTATGGAGCAAGAGCCCATCCGGCTGGAGGGCGGTCGGGAGCTTTTTTCCTGTACTTATATCCGCGATCTTTTTAAGTGTTATATCAAATGCTGCTTTGAAAAATTCCCATCAGGAATTTATCATTTGGCGTCCTATAATATTGAACAATTAGATCTTGTATCAATGGTTTACAAGATTTCCCCGAACAGCAGGATCTCCCTGGAACTGGCGCCTTATCAGACTTTGGCGCAGCATAATTTGGAGACCATGAAATTAAGGGGTAAAAAGTGGAAAAATTCTGTTTCCTTGCGGGAGGCAGTTTACCGGACTTTTTATCATAATTGCGGTCTTCCGTATGGAATTGATGAAAGCAATCGCTTATATCACGGCCGCTTGAATATCATGCGCAGACTGGAAGTTGATATTGTCAAAGAGATCGACAGGATCTGTAAGGAAAACGGGATTCGATATTTTCTGGTTGGCGGAAGCCTTTTGGGGGCGGTCAGACATCAGGGCTTTATTCCGTGGGATGATGATCTGGACGTCGGTATGCTGCGGGAGGATTTTGAAAAATTCCGCAGGATCTGTCCGGGAGTATTGTCAGAAAAATATGCCTATCAATCTTATCGGACGGATCCCCAGAGCCATTATATCTTTGACAAGATCCGCCTGAAAAATACGATTTTCTCAACGGTATTTTCAGACAGATTTCCGATTGAAAATGGAATTTTCGTAGATATTCTGGTTTATGATAAGACCTCAAAACGGCCATTTTTTCAAAAAATGCACATTCGCCTGATCCAGATTACAAAGCGTGTGATCAATGTGCGCTGGGTCAATAAGGCGAGAAAGAAGATCCATTACAGGGCGACTAAGATTGCGCTGCCGTTTTTGCGGCTGATCCCATTTCGCCTGATCCACAGATTTTACGAGAGGCTGATCAAACATTATAATAAGTCGGATTCGGATTATTATATTGACAGCGTGGGCATGAATCTGCTGCGCGGCGCGTTCCCGAAAGAATGCATTGTCGGAGAACCGATCTATGTACCGTTTGAAGATACGGAGCTTCCGATCCCGCCGGGCTGGGACGGTTATTTAAGGCATTGGTATGGGGAGAATTATATGGAGATTCCCACCATTTCAGCCAGAAAATCCGGACATAAGCTGGCCAATATGGATCTGGGAGAATATATTGATTAAGAAACAAAAGACTATCGGAAAGTACAGAACAAATGTTCATTTGCTCTGTACTTTTTTTTAATATCGTGCTATACTGGCATCATGACCGAAGAAGGAGACCGAGCTATGGCGGAGTTTAAATTACACAGTGAATATCAGCCTACCGGCGACCAGCCGCAGGCAATAGAAGCTCTGGTGAAAGGATTTCGGGAAGGCAACCAGTTTGAGACTTTGCTGGGTGTGACCGGTTCCGGCAAGACCTTTACCATGGCGAATATTATTGCGCAATTAAATAAGCCGACCTTGATCCTGGCGCATAATAAGACGCTGGCAGCACAGCTTTACGGGGAATTTAAGGAATATTTTCCGGAGAATGCGGTGGAGTATTTTGTTTCCTATTACGATTACTACCAGCCGGAAGCCTATGTGCCTTCGACCGATACCTATATTGAGAAGGATTCGGCGATCAATGAGGAGATCGATAAACTGCGGCATTCGGCCACGGCGGCGCTGTCGGAGCGGCGGGATGTGATCATCGTATCCAGTGTGTCCTGCATTTACGGCATCGGCAGTCCGGATTATTATCAGAACATGATGATATCCCTGCGGCCGGGGATGGTCAAAGACCGGGATGAGATGCTGCGGAAGCTGATCGAGATCCAGTATGACCGCAACGATATGGATTTTCACCGCGGGACATTTCGGGTGCGGGGAGATGTTGTGGAGATTTTCCCTTCTACCACCAGTGAAGCGGCAATCCGGGTCGAATTTTTCGGAGATGAGATAGACCGGATCACGGAGTTTGACCCGCTGACCGGGGAGATCAAAGCCCGGCTCGACCATGCGGCGATCTTTCCCAATTCGCACTATGTGGTGCCTATGGAGCAGCTTCTGGAGGCAACGAAGGATATTGAGAAGGAACTGGAAGAACGGGTACTGTTTTTTAAGTCTGAGGATAAATTGTTGGAAGCGCAGCGGATCGCAGAGCGGACCAATTTTGATATTGAGATGCTGCGGGAGACGGGTTTTTGCTCCGGCGTGGAAAATTATTCCAGACACCTGAACCGGATGAAACCGGGGCAGACGCCCTGTACGCTGATCGATTATTTCGGCGATGATTTTCTGATGATCGTAGACGAGTCCCACATTACGATACCGCAGGTGCGGGGTATGTATATGGGAGACCGTTCCCGGAAGACCACACTGGTGGAGTACGGGTTTCGGCTGCCGTCCGCATTGGATAACCGGCCTTTGAATTTTGAAGAATTTGAATCCAAGATCGATCAGATGTTATTTGTGTCCGCCACGCCTAATGTCTATGAGCAGGAACATGAACTGCTGCGGACGGAACAGATCATCCGGCCTACCGGCCTGCTGGACCCGGAGATCTCCGTGCGGCCGGTAGCGGGACAGATCGACGATTTGATTTCTGCGATCAATACGGAAACGGCGAAGAAGAATAAGGTTCTGGTGACTACGCTGACCAAGCGGATGGCGGAGGACTTAACGGATTATATGAAGGAAGTAGGGATCCGGGTACGGTATCTGCATTCCGATATCGATACCCTGGAGCGGACTGAGATCATCCGGGACATGCGGATGGATGTATTTGACGTTCTGGTGGGGATCAACCTGCTGCGGGAGGGCCTGGATATCCCGGAGATCTCTCTGGTGGCGATCCTGGATGCGGATAAGGAGGGATTTCTGCGTTCGGAAACCTCTCTGATCCAGACGGTCGGGCGCGCGGCCAGAAATTCAGAGGGCCATGTCATTATGTATGCGGATACGGTAACGGAATCCATGCAGAACGCCATCAATGAGACGAATCGGCGGCGGCAGCTGCAGCAGGCGTATAATGAGGCGCACGGGATCACGCCGCAGACTATTCACAAGGCAGTGCGGGATCTGATCAGTATTACCAAGAAAGCGGATCAGGTGATCAATTCGATCGAGAAGGATGTAGAGTCTATGGATGCGAAGGAATTGGATCAGCTGTTGAAGGATCTGAACAGGCAGATGAGAAAGGCGGCTGCGGATCTGGATTTTGAAACGGCCGCGGAACTGCGCGACAGAATAAAAGCGATCAAACAACAAATTGAGTAGAAATAGAAGTGGAGACCGGCAATGGAACAGAACAGAGCAGAGAGCATAGGAGAGGAAAAACAGGGGTATATCCGGATCAGAGGCGCACAGGAGCACAATCTGAAGCATATCGATCTGGATATTCCCAGAAATAAACTGATCGTATTTACGGGGCTGAGCGGGTCCGGGAAATCCTCGCTGGCGTTTGACACCATTTACGCAGAAGGGCAGCGGCGGTATATGGAATCGCTGTCTTCTTATGCGAGACAGTTTTTGGGGCAGATGGAAAAGCCCAATGTGGAAAGCATTGAAGGACTGTCTCCGGCGATATCGATCGATCAGAAATCCACGAACCGGAACCCGCGGTCGACCGTGGGAACCGTAACGGAGATTTACGATTATTTTCGTCTGCTGTATGCCAGGATCGGGATTCCGCACTGCCCGGTGTGCGGCAGAGAGATCAGAAAACAGTCGGTGGATCAGATCGTGGAGCAGATCCTGGAGCTGCCGGAGGGAACCCGAATCCAGTTATTGGCGCCGGTCGTGCGCGGAAAAAAGGGACGGCATGAGAAGGTGCTGGCGCAGGCGGGGCGCAGCGGATATGTACGGGTACGCGTCGACGGGAATCTGTATGAACTGGACGAAGAGATTAAGCTGGAGAAGAATCAGAAGCACAATATTGAAATCGTGGTAGACCGTCTGGTCGTGCGCCCGGGAATCGAGCAGCGTCTGACGGATTCCATTGAAACCGTGATGCATCTGGCAAACGGGCTGCTGCTTGTGGATATCGTAGATGGGGAAACCCTCAGCTTTTCCGAAAGCTTTTCCTGCCCGGACTGCGGCGTCAGCATTGACGAAGTCGAACCCCGGAGCTTTTCTTTTAATAATCCGTTCGGTGCCTGCCCGGAGTGTTTCGGGCTGGGCTATAAAATGGAATTTGACATTGACCTGATCATACCGGACCGTTCATTGAGCATTATGGAGGGCGCTATCACTGTGCTTGGCTGGCAGAACTGCACGGACAAGTCCAGTTTCGGCTACGCCATTCTGAGCGCATTGGCAAAGGAATACCGGTTTAGCCTGGATACTCCGTTTGAACAGCTGTCCGAGGAAGCGCAGCGCGTGATCGTACACGGGACGGACGGCCATGTGGTGAAGGTATATTATAAAGGGCAGCGGGGCGAAGGCATTTACGATATTGCGTTTGAAGGACTGATCCGCAATACGGAGCGCAGATACAGAGAGACGGCGTCGGAGACGACGAAAGCAGAGTACGAGACCTTTATGCGGATCACGCCCTGCAAGGTCTGCCACGGGCAAAGACTGAAGAAGGAGTCGCTGGCGGTTACCGTAGGCGGGAAAAATATCTATGAAGTGACGGATCTGTCGGTTTTAAAATTGAAGGATTTTCTGAATACGCTGCAGCTGACGGATATGCAGGCGATGATCGGCGACCAGATCTTGCGGGAGATCAAGGCGAGGATCCAGTTTCTGATCGATGTGGGACTGGATTATCTGACGCTGACCCGCGCTACAGGCACGCTGTCCGGCGGAGAGGCGCAGCGGATCCGGCTGGCAACGCAGATCGGGTCTGGTCTGGTGGGCGTCGCTTATATTCTGGACGAGCCCAGCATCGGCCTGCACCAGCGGGATAACGACAAGCTGCTGGCGACCCTGATGCATCTGCGGGATCTGGGGAATACGCTGATCGTAGTGGAACATGATGAGGATACCATGCGGGCGGCAGACCATATTGTGGACGTGGGACCGGGAGCCGGGGAACACGGCGGGGAGATTATCGCGACCGGAACGGCGGAAGATATCATGAACTGTCCGGAGTCTGTAACCGGCGCGTATTTGAGCGGAAAGCTGCAGATCCCGGTGCCGAAACAGCGGCGGAAACCGACGGGTTGGCTGAAGATTGTCGGCGCCAGACAGAACAATCTAAAGAATATTACCGTAAAGATCCCTTTGGGCGTTATGACCTGCGTGACTGGCGTGTCCGGCTCCGGAAAGAGTTCCTTAGTAAATGAGATTCTCTATAAAGCGCTGGCTAAGAAGCTGAATCGAGCCAGAACCATAGCGGGAGATTACGACCGGATCGAGGGCGTGGAGCAGCTGGATAAGATCATTGCCATAGACCAGTCTCCGATCGGGCGGACGCCCCGTTCCAATCCGGCTACCTATACCGGCGTATTCGACCAGATCCGGGATCTGTTCGCGTCTACGCAGGACGCGAAAATG
The DNA here is from genome assembly GCA_947626415.1 of uncultured Lachnospiraceae bacterium. GTDB lineage: Bacteria > Bacillota > Clostridia > Lachnospirales > Lachnospiraceae > CANQSA01. The sequence goes on along the minus strand of CANQSA010000013.1, from coordinate 4,774 downwards.
CGCGGATATAAAAAGGGAAGATTCAGCTTTAACGTAAAAGGCGGACGGTGCGAAGCCTGCAGCGGCGATGGGATCTTAAAGATCGAGATGCATTTTCTGCCGGACGTCTATGTGCCGTGCGAGGTATGTCACGGCAAGCGCTACAACCATGAAACGCTGGAGGTAAAATATAAAGGAAAGAGTATTTATGATGTGCTGAATATGACAGTGGAGGAGGCTCTGAAATTTTTCGAGCCGATTCCGTCCATCGCCCGGAAGATCCAGACGTTATATGATGTGGGCTTGTCCTATATCCGGCTGGGGCAGCCGTCGACTACGCTGTCCGGCGGAGAAGCGCAGCGGATCAAACTGGCGACGGAGTTAAGCAGACGAGGAACCGGCAAGACCATTTATGTGCTGGATGAACCGACCACCGGTCTGCATTTCGCGGACGTGCACAAGCTGGTGGAGATCCTGCGGCGGCTGTCGGAAGGCGGCAATACAGTCGTAGTGATCGAGCACAATCTGGATGTGATCAAGGTGGCGGACTACATTTTGGATATCGGACCGGAGGGCGGCGACCGGGGCGGCACGATCGTGGCGCAGGGAACGCCGGAGGAAGTGGCAGCGAATCCGGATTCCTATACCGGGCAGTATGTGAAGAAATACCTGGAATAGGGGATTGTGAAAAATAAGAGAATATCGTATAATGGTCGTACATGGAAGAAACGAAAGAAACAGGTAAATTTGATTTGCAGGAAAGAAAAAAGGAGCATGCAGAATGAGAAAAAGGAATGAATTTTTAAAAAAGCTCGGAGTCATATTTCTGGCTTTTGCGCTTGTATTTTCCGGTTTGGTGATCTATCAGCCGATGGAAACACAGGCAGCCGTGAAACCGACTAAGATCAGCGTAAAGACTTCCAATTCGCTGCTGGGGACTTCAAAGACCATATATATCGGCGGTCCCAGCAGTTATAAGACGACAAAGCTGGCGGTTTCCGTATCTCCGTCCAAGGCGTCAAAATCAGTTACATATAAGTCGTCAAATTCCAAGGTGGCTTCGGTCTCCTCCAAGGGTGTGGTTACGGCAAAGAAAAAAGGAACGGCTACGATCACAGTTACTTCGAAGGTGAATAAAAAACTGAAAACTACCGTGAAGATCACGGTTAAGCAGTATGTTTATCCGACCAAGATGACAGTGACCGCTTCCAAGAGTCTGTACGGCGGGAAGACCACGACTTTGAAAACGGCATTTTCCCCGAAAAGCCCTACCGATAAAAAGGTAACGTATAAATCGAGCAATACGGCGCTGGCAACGGTATCCGCTTCCGGTGTGGTAAAAGCCAATTCTAAAAATAAGACGGGAACCGTGAAAATTACGGTGACTGCCCGGGCGAAGACCTCGAAAAGCAAGGTCTTAAAAAAGACGGTCAGCATTAAGATCCTGCCGACGCAGGTCAGCAGCGTGAAACTGAATGCCTCATCAAAGACTCTGACCAAGACGGGGATAACGCCGAATCCGACTACGAAACTGACAGCGACGGTTTCCCCCAGCAATGCCTATGATAAGAAAATCACCTGGACTTCCAGCAATACGAATGTGGCGACTGTGAAAAACGGAACGGTAACGGCCAAGAATATGGGTGAAGCCACGATCACCGCGAAGACTTCTAACGGTAAAAAGGCAACCTGCAAGGTTACGGTGACTAAGAATCAGGTTTCCGTACATGATCCCTCGATCGTAAAGGGGACAGACGGTTATTATTATATTTTCGGTTCCCATATGGCATGGGCGCGGAGCAAGTCACTGATGGGTTGGAATACCTTTACCAATAATATCAACCGGCAGGATGGAGACTACACCAGTATTTTTAAAGATTACTGGAATAACTGGGCAAAATACAATAACCGGGGCGCTGCAAACCGGGATAACCTTGATCGGTACATCAGCCTCAACGAAAATGAATGGGCGCCGGATGTCATCTGGAATCCGAATATGAAGAAGTGGTGTATGTATATGAGCGTAAACGGACCGGATTATAATTCAGTTATCGTCTTATGTACAGCGGACAGCCTGACCGGAAACTGGACTGCGGTGGGACCGGTCGTTTATTCCGGATTTACCAATCGGGCCGGGATCAGCGGGCATAATGTACAATATACGGATTATAAGAAGGTTACTGGGGAATCGACCGTTGCGTCCAGATATTTAAATTGGGATGGCACATGGAACAGCGCTTACGGAATAAACGCTATTGATCCCTGTGTGAAGTTTGATGATAACGGGGATCTGTGGATGGTATACGGATCCTGGTTTGGCGGGATCCATGCGCTGAAGCTGGACAAAAATACCGGATTACGGGATTACAGCAAGACCTATGCGCTGCAGGCCAATGCATCCGATCCGTACTGGGGCATTCAGATCGCTGGCGGCAACGGTGTTTCAGGCGAAGCGCCGTATCTGATCAAAAACGGCGGATATTGGTATCTGTTCCTGTCTTATGGCGGACTGGAGGCGCAGGGCGGTTATAACATGCGGGTATTCCGTTCCAAGAATATAACGGGTCCTTATGTGGATAAGAAAGGTCAATCCGCAATCTATAAGAACTGGACGGATAACATCAGGGGGACAACCGGAATCCGCTTGATGTCCGGATATAAATGGTCCTGCAACAGTAAAGCCTATCTGGCGCAGGGGCACAACTCCGCTCAGGTGGATTCTGATGGAAAGATGTACCTGGTATATCACACCCGTTATGCGAACAATGGGGAATATCATGATGTGAGGGTACATCAGATGTTTATGAGCGAGGACGGATGGCTCTGTACAGCGCCTTATGAATATAACGGAGAAACTATTTCCAAAACCGGGTATACAAAATCGGAACTGACCGGAACTTATGAATATATCCGCCATACGCCGTCAGTGGCAAACGGAGGATATGTAACCGGCACAACGATAGCGTTAAGTGCAGACGGACAGATCAAGGTCAATGGCGTGAAGACCGGAACCTGGACAGTGAAGAACGGGACGCCGTACGCTACATTTGTCTTCAGCGGCATCACATATAAGGGCGTATTCTCCTATGGATATGACGAGAGTACCAACCGGAAGAAAGTAATGACATTTTCAGCGATCGGCAGCAATAATATATGTATTTGGGGCAGTAAAAAGTAAATTACGCAAAGGAGAACAAACCGTGAAGAGAGAGATTGTTATCGTACTGGACTTCGGCGGTCAGTACAACCAGCTGATCGCAAGGCGTGTCAGGGAATGCAACGTGTACTGCGAGATTTATTCGTATAAAACAGAGATTGAGAAGCTGAAGGCAATGAATCCGAAGGGGATCATTCTGACCGGCGGCCCTAACAGCTGCTATGAACCGGACTCCCCTACCTACACGAAGGAATTATTTGAGCTGGGCGTTCCGGTCCTGGGGATCTGTTACGGCTCTCAGCTGATGATGCATCTGCTGGGCGGCGAGGTTGTCCGGGCAGAGGTGCGGGAATACGGGAAAACAGAGGTGCTGATCGACAGTCGGGAATCTCTGCTGTTTCGGGGCATTTCTCCCAGTACGATCTGTTGGATGAGTCATTTTGACTACATTAAAGAGACGGCGCCGGGATTTACCGTGACCGCACATACGGCGGACTGTCCGGTGGCGGCTGCGGAGAATGCGGCCAAGAAGCTGTATGCGGTGCAGTTCCATCCCGAGGTTTTACATACCGCAGAGGGAAAGGAAATGCTTGCCAATTTTGTTTATGGCGTGTGCGGCTGCGCGGGTGACTGGAAAATGGATTCCTTTGTGGAGTCCGCTATCAAAAGCTTGCGGGAAAAGGTCGGTTCCGGAAAGGTGCTGTGCGCTCTGTCCGGCGGTGTAGACTCTTCTGTGGCGGCCGTTATGCTCTCCAAGGCGATCGGCAATCAGCTGACCTGTGTATTTGTGGATCACGGTCTGCTTCGGAAGAACGAGGGCGATGAAGTGGAGGCCGTATTTGGTAAAGACGGCAAATATGAGCTGAATTTTATCCGTGTCAACGCGCAGGAGCGGTTTTATTCGAAGCTGGCCGGCGTGACGGAGCCGGAGAAGAAGCGGAAGATCATCGGCGAGGAATTTATCCGTGTATTTGAGGAAGAGGCCAAAAAGGTGGGCGCCGTGGATTTCCTGGTGCAGGGAACCATTTATCCCGACGTGGTGGAGAGTGGTCTCGGCGGCGAGTCTACTGTGATCAAATCTCATCATAATGTAGGCGGCCTGCCGGATTATGTAGATTTTAAGGAGATCATCGAGCCGCTGCGGGAGCTGTTTAAGGACGAGGTGCGGAAAGCCGGTCTTGAGCTGGGTCTGCCGGAGTATCTGGTAAACCGCCAGCCGTTCCCGGGTCCGGGCCTCGGCATCCGGATCATCGGTGAGGTTACTGCAGAAAAGGTAAAGATGGTGCAGGACGCCGATTATATCTATCGGGAGGAGATCGCGAAGGCCGGCCTCGACAAGCAGCTGGGCCAGTATTTCGCAGCTTTGACCAATATGCGTTCCGTGGGCGTCATGGGCGATGAGCGTACTTATGACTATGCCGTAGCCCTGCGGGCCGTAAACACGATTGACTTTATGACGGCAGAGTCCGCGCAGATCCCCTGGGAGGTGCTGCAGAAAGTGACCAGCCGGATCGTAAATGAGGTCAGCCATGTGAACCGCGTTGTGTATGATCTGACGGGGAAACCGCCGGGGACGATTGAGTTTGAATAAGTTGAGAAGTCGTAAAAACCCAGTATTTATGCGGGTTTGCAGACTTT
>CANQSA010000012.1 GCA_947626415.1 uncultured Lachnospiraceae bacterium | reverse complement strand
AATATCTGCAATTTTCAAGGTTCATCTGAGCCTATTTTTTTCGACTCAGTTTTTCATAGCTTACTTGACACTACCTTATTTATCCGTATGATTTGTATGATTTCGATATTTTTCTGCCTGAGAAGCGATCAGTTCCTTGTCGTCAAAATAGTTGATCTGCATCGCGTCTTTTACCTCCCGCAGCGTCACCCTGCCGACCTTCCTTGCCGCATCCGTACCTTCCTGCAGGATCCGGTATACGCTTTCGATATCCTGTTCCAGTTCCTTTCTCCTGGCGCGGATCGGTTCCAGCGTATCCTCCAGAACAGCATACAGAAACTTCTTTACTTTTACATCCCCAAGACCGCCCCGTCTGTAATGGGTCTTCAGTTCATCCAGATTCCGGTACTCCGGAAGAAATCTGGCGAAATGAGCATCCGTACAAAACGCGTCCAGATAGGTAAATACACAGTTGCCTTCTATCTTGCCCGGATCCTCCACCCGAATATGATCGGGGTCCGTATACATACTCATTACTTTTTCACGCACTTCCTTCGGATCATCCGACAGGTAAATGCAGTTGCCCAGCGATTTGCTCATCTTCGCTTTGCCGTCTGTTCCCGGCAGACGGGAGCAAACCTTGTTGTCCGGGATCAGCGCCTGCGGTTCTACCAGAACCGGAGCATAAATGGAATTAAAACTCCGTACGATCTCTCTTGCCTGTTCGATCATCGGCAGCTGATCATCCCCAACGGGTACCGTCGTCGCCTTAAACAGCGTAATGTCTGCCGCCTGACTGATCGGATAGGTAAAAAATCCGACCGGAATGCTGGCCTGGAAATTCCGCTGTTTGATCTCACTTTTGACGGTAGGATTCCGCTGCAGCCTTGCCACTGTCACCAGATTCATATAGTAGAAACTCAGTTCGCATAACTCCGGCACCTGTGACTGAATAAAAATATGTACCTTCGACGGGTCCAGCCCTGCCGACAGATAGTCCAGCGCCACTTCAATAATGTTCTGCCGCACCTTCTCGGGATTGTCCGCATTATCTGTCAGCGCCTGCGCATCCGCGATCATAATATAGATCTCATCATATTCCCCTGAATTCTGCAGTTCTACCCTGCGCTTCAACGAACCGACGTAATGTCCCAGATGCAGTTTCCCTGTAGGTCTGTCGCCCGTTAATATAATTTTCCCCATTATGTCTCTCCTTTGAAACCCAATTATCTTTTCTTATCATATATGATAATAAGAAAAATTTCAACTGAATTTCACCGGAATTTTAAAAATTTTTAAATCTTTGTGATCTAATGAAACCATATTGCATTTCCCCATCAAAAATGCTATACTGCACTTGTGCGTTCCCAGTATGATTCTGCGAACAAACAATTTCCGTTTTCTGACACCAAAACTACGTTGCGGTGGAAGCTCCATATTGATTTTATTGTACCGGCTGTCGTACGGAATCCGTGGAACTTCCATGGTGTCCGAGGGCAGCTTTTGTAATGCCAGGGGCAGCACGGAACAATCCGTATGGCATTCCCAAATATACGGAACAATTCAGCCGTATGGCATTTCTTCGATCACATGGAAAGGAGGCACTTATGGAAACGCGTGTCGCGGTAATCGGAATTATCGTGGAAAACCCGGATTCCGTGGAATCACTCAATCATCTGCTGCACAGCTACAGCGCATTTATTATCGGAAGGATGGGCATCCCCTACCCCAAGAGAAACATCAGTGTGATCAGCATTGCGATAGACGCGCCGCAGGATATCATCAGCGCCCTGTCCGGAAAGATCGGCAGGCTGCCGGGTATCAGCGCGAAAACCGCATATTCGCAGATTTCTCCGGCACAGCCGGATAAATCCGTGAAATAAAAATCTAAAAAATTTAAAGATACTTGGAAAGGAGACATCATACTATGTACGATCCCAAATCACTAAAAGCAGAGGAATTTATCAACCATGAAGAGATTATGGATACCCTCGCTTATGCAGACGCAAACAAAGATAATCTGGAGCTGGTAGACAGCCTGCTCGAAAAAGCAAAGGCCCTGAAAGGCCTGTCGCACAGAGAGGCATCCGTGCTGCTGGCCTGCGAGGATCCGGAGCGGATTCAGAAAATGTACGATCTGGCAGAACAGTTTAAGAAAGATTTTTACGGCAACCGAATCGTTTTGTTCGCGCCCCTGTATCTGTCTAACTACTGTGTAAACGGCTGTCTCTACTGCCCTTACCATTTAAAAAATAAACACATCCCCCGGAAAAAACTGACGCAGGAGGATATCGTTAAGGAAGTAACCGCATTACAGGATATGGGACACAAGCGTCTGGCCATTGAAGCCGGCGAGGATCCGGTCAACAATCCGATTGAATATATTCTGGAATGTATCAAGACCATTTACAGCATCAAACATAAAAACGGCGCGATCCGCCGTGTCAACGTAAACATTGCGGCGACTACAGTAGAAAATTATCGGAAATTAAAGGAAGCCGGTATCGGCACCTATATCTTATTCCAGGAAACCTATCATAAGGAAAGCTATGAGAAGCTGCATCCGACGGGACCGAAGCACAACTACGCTTATCATACGGAAGCGATGGACCGCGCTATGGAAGGCGGCATCGACGATGTGGGACTGGGTGTCCTGTTCGGTCTGGAAATGTACCGTTACGAATTTGCCGGCCTTTTGATGCACGCAGAGCATCTTGAAGCCGTTCACGGCGTCGGTCCGCACACGATCAGCGTACCGCGTGTAAAACGAGCAGATGACATTGACCCGGACACCTTTGACAACGGTATTGACGACGAAACCTTCGCCAAGCTGTGCGCGCTGATCCGGATCTGCGTACCGTATACCGGCATGATCATTTCCACCAGAGAGTCCAAAGCAGTTCGGGAAAAAGTGATCCGTCTGGGCGTTTCTCAGATCAGCGGCGCGTCCCGTACCAGCGTAGGCGGCTACTATGAGCCGGAACCGGAAGACGAAAAATCCGAGCAGTTTGACGTCAGCGACAACCGAACCTTAGACGAAGTGGTAAGATGGCTGATGGAGATGGGTTATATCCCCAGCTTCTGCACCGCCTGCTACCGGGAAGGCCGTACCGGCGACCGTTTCATGTCTCTGTGCAAGAGCGGACAGATTCAGAACTGCTGCCATCCAAACGCGCTGATGACATTAAAAGAATATCTGATGGACTATGCTTCCGAGGAGACCCGCGCAATCGGCGAAAAGCTGATCGAGGCGGAATTGAAGAATATTCCGAAGGAAAAAGTACGCGAGATCTGCGCCGATCATCTGGCAAAGATTGAAGAAGGCATCCGGGATTTCCGGTTTTAAAATGGGAGGTAACGATGAGTTTGAATCATACTCCTTCCGGCGACCGCCTGCACATTGGATTTTTCGGCAGAAGAAACGCCGGGAAATCCAGTCTGGTAAACGCGGTCACCGGGCAGGCTCTGGCCGTGGTTTCCGATGTAAAAGGGACTACCACGGACCCGGTCTATAAAGCCATGGAACTGCTGCCGTTGGGGCCGGTCGTTATCATTGATACGCCGGGCATTGACGACAGCGGCGAGCTGGGCCTGCTGCGGGTCAAAAAAGCAAAACAGGTCTGCAATAAAACAGATGTGGCCGTACTGGTTATTGACGGCACGGAAGGGATTACGGAAATTGAACAGGATTTGATCGAAACCTTCCGGAAAAAGCAGATTCCGTATCTGCAGGTCTGCAACAAAGCCGACCTGCTCTCAGAACAGGTTCCCGCTCCGGAAGAAATCCGTTCCGGCTCCACGCTGTACGTCAGCGCGTTAAAACAGACCGGCATCTATGAATTAAAAGAAGCGATCGGAAAACTGGGCAAGACCGCCGAGGAACCGTTTCCGATCATCCGGGACCTGATCGCTCCGAAAGATCTGATCATTCTGGTAACGCCCATCGATTCCGCGGCGCCAAAGGGCAGAATGATCCTTCCGCAGCAGCAGACGATTCGGGATATCTTGGACGCAGACGCTATGTGCATAGTGGTAAAGGAAACGGAATTAAAGAACGCGCTTGCCGCGCTGAAGCAAAAACCGGTCATGGTAGTAACGGACAGTCAGGCATTCGCGCAGGTATCCGCCGATACGCCGGAAGATATCCTGCTGACTTCATTTTCCATTCTGATGGCGCGCCATAAAGGATTGCTGGCTGACGCAGTCCGCGGCGTGGCTGCTCTGGAACAGTTAGAGGACAGCGATACGGTTCTGATCTGCGAGGGCTGCACACACCATCGCCAGTGTGACGATATCGGCACGGTAAAACTGCCCCGATGGATTACCAATTATACAAACAAGAATGTGCAGTTTGCCTTTACCTCCGGCGGGGAATTTCCGGAAGATCTGTCGCCTTACAAGCTAGTCGTCCACTGCGGCGGCTGTATGCTGAACGAACGGGAAGTCCGGTACCGGACCGCCTGCGCCGTAGACCAGGGCGTACCGATCACCAATTACGGTACGGTCATCGCCTATATCCACGGCATTTTAAAACGCAGTCTGGAAATCTTCCCGGATCTGGCAGCCCTCCTTTAATCCGACCGGACTGCCGTCTGGGTTTTGGGGATCCAGAAACCGAAAACAACCCCATTTCCCTCATTTTTTACAAAAACATTTCCCCCGTGGGCGTGCGCAACAGAATTGACGATCGCCAATCCGATCCCATAATTCCGGCTGCCGCCCCGGGTTCTGGACTGGTCAACACGATAAAATGCATCCCACAATTTTGGCAGCTCTTCCTCCGGGATCGGGCTGCCTTCATTATATACAGTAAAAGCAATCCGATCCTTTTGCTCCCGAATCTCCAGCCGGATCACGCCCCGATACGTACAATATCGGATCGCGTTATCCAGATAATTGCTGAGTGCCTGAAACAGCAATTCTTTATCTCCATATATGTGGGCACAGGCCTCATCATAATACTGCTCTCCCCGGATTTCCTTTTCCTGCACTTTAAGCTGAAACCGGTTCTGCAGCATCTGGATCAGCTCTTCCGCCGAAACTGTCTGCCGCACGATCCCCGGCTGCCCGACCGTATCTGTTTTCGCCAGCAGCAGCATCTTCTGCACCAAATCGTCAATCCGATCACATTCCTCCACAATCACTGCACAATAGGTCTGGATCTTTTCCGGCGTATTTGCCACTCCAAACTGCAGGCCTTCGGCATAGCCTTTTACTGCCGCAACCGGTGTTTTCAATTCGTGCGCCATATTCCGTACAAGCTGCCGGCGCTTGTCAATATCCTCCTGCAGATTCCGGATACTGGAATCCAGGCGATACGACATCTCATTGATCGACTGTGCCAGACTGCCGATTTCATCCTTGGAGGTTACGGGGATCCGTTCCGAAAAATCCATCTGCGCGATCCGCTCCGCGCGCTTACTGATCCGGACGATCCTTCGCGTCATATTCCGGGTTCCCACATAAGTAACGCCCAGCCCGACTACGATCAGGCAGCAGCCGCAGATCAAAAGGAATTGATTGGTAATGTCAATGGTCTGATTGATGCTGTTTAACGATTTCTGCATGACTAAATACAGATCTCCGATCTGCCTGATATACACGATCTTGGCCCATTCCTCCACCATATCCGTGTACTGCAGAGCTTCGCCCGCCTGAAGCTGTTCCCGGTTCTCACGGATCCTGGAAAGGGTAAACGGATCCAATCCGATATTCGCGTCCATTCCCGGTCTGGCGTCATATACCAGTTGTCCGTCTGCCTGCGCGATCCGGATTACAAAATTCCAGGTTTCATCCGTATCCCGGATATACTGTTTCACCTGATCCAGTTCCCCATGATAGGCCTCCGCGATCTCCTCTCCCACATTCCGCATATTTTTTTCGTTCTGAAAAATGTAATACCGCTCTAAATAAGCGGTATCCAAAAAAATCATCACTAATATTACGACGAGCATAAAGCCGCCGAACATCAGGAAGTATTTCATATTGATTTTCATGCAGTTCCTCTACTCCACCGTAAACCGGTAACCGGTCCCCCGGACGGTCTTGATATAATTGCCCGCCTTGCCGAGCTTGGCGCGCAGCATCTTAATATGCGTATCCACCGTTCTGGTCGTGCCGCCGTAATCATAACCCCAGACTGCCGCCAGGATCCGATCTCTGTCTAAAACAATCTTACTGTTATGCACCATATAGGAAAGCAGCTGATATTCCTTGTGGTTCAGCACGATCGGCTGCCCCTCGATCAATACCTGATGCTCTTTTTCTATGATCTCCATACAGCCAACCTGCAGCGTTTCTCCGTTCAGATATCCGGCCGAACGCAGCGCTGCCTTAACTCTGGCGCACAGAATCTCATAGCTGAAAGGCTTGCTGATATAATCGTTGGCACCGCTCTCCAGCCCTTTGATCTCGCTGGCGGAATCTCCCAGCGCCGTCAGCAGGATCACCGGCACCTGAGATACCTGACGGATCTCTTCCAGAACCTGCCAGCCGCTCAGCTTCGGCATCATAATATCCAGAATAACCAGCTGGATCTCCGTATCTTTAAAAAACTGCGCGACCGCTTCTTCCCCGTTAAAGGTCTGAATCACTTCATACCCCTGCTGTTCCAAAATATCCCGCAGCAGATTGCACAATATTTCTTCATCTTCCGCGATTAAAATTTTAATCCGCACGTAATTCACCGCTTTCTACACAAATATAGATGATTTTAATTTTTTCCCGTGAAATATAAGTGAAACCCGCCGCACAATCTAACCTTATTCTACTATTTTCTAACCTTTTATGCAAGAAATCGGATTGCTTTTTCCTGTAAATTTTTTTATACTGTTTATAAATTCAGAAAACGGAGGTTATCGAGCTTGAAAAATTATAAGTTATCCGACAACTTTTTAGGATATTATCAGGATCTGATCTTACGGCAGGTTCTCCCTTATCAATATCAGATCTTAAATGACGCGGTTCCTGGTGTGGAAAAAAGCCACGCTGTTGAAAATTTCCGCATTGCCGCCAAAGAAGCGGACGGTAAATTTTACGGCATGGTTTTTCAGGACAGCGACGTGGCAAAATGGCTGGAGGCTGCGTCTTATGCGCTGGCGTTAAAACCGGACGCCGCGCTGGAAGCACAGGTCGACGAGATCATTCGCCTGGTCGGCAAAGCACAGGAGGCAGACGGCTATCTGGATACCTTTTTCTCGATTAAAGAACCGGAACATAAATGGCAGAATCTGCAGGAATGCCATGAGCTTTACTGTATGGGGCATATGATCGAGGCAGGCGTCGCCCACTATGAATCAACCGGAAAAACCACACTGCTGTCTATCGCGGAAAAAGCAGCGGACTGCATCTGCGCCCGTTTCGGCAAGGACAGAACACGCGGCGTTTCCGGTCATCCGGAGATTGAACTGGCTTTAATGCGTTTATATCACGCGACCGGCAGACAGGCTTATCTGGATACTGCGCTCTATTTTATCAACGAACGGGGCACAGAACCGGAATATCTGGAAGAGGAAGCAAAACACCGCGGCTGGGTTCATTTTGACATGGATCCGAGCGATAAGGAATACGCCCAGACTTACGCACCGGTACGCAAACAGGAGGACGCCGTGGGGCATGCGGTACGGGCAGTTTATCTGTATACCGGTATGGCGGACGCCGGGCGAACTGCCGGCGACGACAGTCTGCTTGCTGCCTGTGAAACGCTTTGGGACAGTATGACAGCCAGACGCATGTATATAAACGGCAGCATCGGTTCCACCGGAACGGGAGAAGCCTTTACCATGGACTATGATCTGCCTAACGATACCAACTACTCGGAGACCTGCGCTTCCATCGGGCTGATCTTCTTTGCGAAGCAGATGCTGGACGCCTCCCCTCTGCCGAACAGCCGCTATGCGGATGTGATGGAACGCGCGTTATACAATACCGTACTTGCAGGAATGTCTTTGGACGGCAAAAATTTCTTTTATGTAAATCCGCTGGAAGCCAATCCGCTTTATGACGGAAAATGTGTGACGCACAAGCATGTGCTTTCCCACCGTCCTTTGTGGTATGGCTGTGCCTGCTGTCCGCCGAACGCGGCAAGACTGCTGACTTCCGTCAGCACTTATCTGTGGACTGTAAAAGACACCGCTTTATACGCTAATCTGTTTGCCGGCGGCAGACTGGATCTGTCTGAAGAAAAGGGAATTATCGTGGAAACCGTTACGGATTATCCATTGGACGGCGTGATCGATTTTTGTATTGACACCGCTGCCGATACCCCAATCTCCCTCTTCGGTATCCGGATCCCCGACTGGTGCACGATGTATCAGATCACAGTAAACGAGGACCCGATTTTACCGGAAGTGATCCACGGTTATGCACAGATCCCGCTCACGGCAGGCCGTATTACGCAGATCCGCCTGACCTGCACGATAACCCCACAGCGGGTTTTCGCAAACACCAGCATCCGCGAAGATCTGGGATGTGTCGCCATTATGCGCGGTCCTTTGCTTTATTGTATTGAAGGCGTGGACCATGACGGTGACCTGCGCGGTATCTTCATCAAAAAAGACAGTTCCATTACTGAACTGCCTTATACCAGATCCCTGCTAAACGGGATTGTACCGCTGCAAATGGAAGGTTACCGGATCCCGCCGTCAGATGCACTGTATACCTATCAGCGCCCTGCCGCAGAACCGGTCACACTTTACGCGATCCCCTATTACGCATGGGATAACCGGGGTGAAAACGAAATGAAAGTATGGCTGCATGAAATGGAATAGGCGGTGATTTTTCACCGCTCTTCTCCGCGAAGCCTGCGGGGCATTTTCTTCGCCACAAGCGAAACAGTCTGTCCTAAAAACAGGGACATCAGGATCGTTACCACGCCGACGCTTCCGCTGAAGATAAACCCGATCAGGACTGCGGTAAAATCCCAGCCCACACGGATATACTGAAACGGAACGGACGGGAGCTTCTGTGAGATCATAAAAGGCAGCGCGTCATAAGGCGCTGTTCCCAAGTTCGTAGACATATAAACAGACGCCGAAACGATAAACGCCGCAAGCGCAGGAATCATGATCAGGAGCCGGAATACCATACTGTCAAATAAGGTCTCAAATCCGCTGATTTTCCAGAGCCATAAACAGAAATCCACGGTATATCCTACCAGCACCATATTCAGCACCGTACCGATCCCGATCTGTTTCCTGCCCCATAAAATAACAGGAATAAACAGGATAATATTAAGCGCCATCTGCCAGTTTCCGAACCCGATCCCGAATCTGGCCGAAATGGAAAGATTCATATAAGAAAACGGGTCGGTTCCCAGATTCACCAGTTTCAGGATAGAAAGGGTGAATCCCATAAAAAATACACTGATCAAGGTTGCGATAATTCGTCCTGTTTTTCCTGCCATTTTATTGTAATTTCATCTGTTGTACAGATTTTCTCCTCTACTCTTTTTTCTTTGCGATCTCCTGCTCCTGGATCTTGGCGGGCGCCTGCTCATATCGGGCGAAGGTATAGGAAAATTCTCCCGCGCCGCCTGTTACGGAACGCAGAGCGGTACAATAGCCGTACAGTTCGCTTTCCGGAACCTCCGCAGTGATCTGCTGTTTTCCGGTTCCTGCCGGTTCCATGCCCAGTACCCTGCCCCGTCTTCCGGTCAGACCGCTCATAATATCGCCGGTATACATTTCGGGTACGGTTACCACAAGTGTCATCACCGGTTCCAGCAGTACCGGTTTCGCTTTCATGAAGCCGTCTTTAAATGCCTGAAGCGTTGCCATCTTAAATGCCAGTTCAGAAGAATCCACCGTATGGTAAGAACCGTCGTACAGGACAGCCTTTACGCCCACAACCGGATAGCCTGCCATCGGTCCTTTCTGTACGGCTTCATCCAGCCCCTTTTCCACCGCCGGGAAATAATTCCGCGGAACGGCGCCGCCTACAACGGTTTCTTCAAAGATATAAGGAACCGACAGATCGCCGGACGGCTCGAACGTCATCTTGACATGACCGTACTGCCCGTGCCCGCCGGACTGTTTCTTATATTTGGATTCCACATCGGAATTGCCCAGAATAGTCTCTTTGTAAGCGACCTTCGGACGCTCCAGCGTGATCTCCACCCGGTACTCCTGCAGCAGCCTGCTTGCCAGTACCTCGATATGCTGATCGCCCATTCCATAGAGCAGCAGCTGATGATTTTCCACATCATTCCGGTACCGCATGGTCTGATCCTCGTGCGTCAGCTTCTGCAAAGCCTGGGAAATTCGGTCTTCATCGCCCTTTTTCACTGCGCGGTAGCGCATATAGGTGTACGGCACGGAATATTCCGTTTTGGCGTATTCGATCGGATTCGTCCTGGTCGAAATGGTATCGCCTGTCCGGGCCTTAAACAGCTTGCCGATGGCGCCGATATCGCCGGCATGCAGCTCCGGAACCTCAATGGGCTTATTGCCCCGCATTACATAAAGCCGGGAGAGCCGCTCCTCCTGGTCCTTATCCACGTTATAAACCGTATCGTCGCTCTTTAATACGCCGCTGCAGACCTTGATAAAGGAATATTTTCCGATAAACGGATCTACAATGGTCTTAAAAATAAACGCCGATTTGGATTTATAGAAATCATAGTTGGCCTCAAACAGTTCATGCGTCCGCATATTGATTCCCGCGCAGGTCCGCTTATCCGGGCTGGGCAGATATTTGACAATATCGTCGAGCAGGGTATAAACGCCCTGTACCAAAATTGCGGAACCCATGGTAACCGGCACGATGCTGCCGTCCGCTACATTTAATTTTAAGGCCGCGCGGATCTCCGCCTCAGAGAATTCTTCTCCTTCAAAAAACCGCTCCATAAATTCTTCACTGGTCTCTGCCACTGCTTCTACCAGAGCGTCCCGGCACAGATTCATATTATCCAGAGAATAGTCCGGAATCGCAAATGGCTCCACGGTTCCATCCGGCAGCCATTTATTCCCCGTCCGGCTGATCACATTAATATATCCGATAAACTTCTCATTCTGACGAATCGGCAGATGGAACGGCGCAATACATTTTCCGTACAGTTCCTTCAAGTCCGCAACCACCTGCCGGAAGCTGGCGTTGTCAATATCCATATCCGTCACATAGACGATCCGCGGCAAATGATATTTCTCACACATCTCCCAGGCCTTCCTCGTACCGGCCTCCACGCCTGCCTTGCCGGACACGCAGATGACCGCGCCGTCTGCCGCCGCGATTGCCGCCTCTGCCTCTCCTACGAAGTCCAGATATCCCGGCGCATCCAGAATGTTGATCTTCGTATTGTTCCACTCTAACGGAACGACCGACAGACCGATGGAAAACTTCCGGTTCTGCTCTTCTTTGCGGTAATCGCTGATCGTATTCCCGTCTGTTACCTTGCCCATTCGCGTAATCGCTCCGGTCAGATACGCCATCGCTTCGGTCAGCGTAGTCTTGCCGCTGCCGCCATGTCCCAGCAGCACCACATTACGGATATTGTCCGTTGTGTAAACCTTCATAAAATACCTCTCTTTCTGTTTATAAAACTCCACGCGCAATTCGCTCTTGACTTAGAATAGGTCTGAGCTTATGATAGTATCATTATAACAAATCTGTTTTTATAAGTAAATACGCGATATCAGGAAATGGAGGAGAATCGAGCATGAAATATCGAAAAATCGGAAAATGGGGCATGAAAGTAAGCGAGATCGCAGTCGGCAGCTGGATGACCGATTTAGGCGGCGGCAGCGCCGTGGATGTTGCGCGGGAAACTATCCGGCTGGCACACGAAAACGGCGTCAATTTCTTTGACTGCGCAGACGCATACAGCGGCGGCGGCGCGGAACGGTTTCTGGGAAATGTGTTAAAGGAATTTCCCCGCAGCTCCTATGTCGTATCCAGCAAGGTCTTTTTCCCGATGGGGCCCGGCGCCAACGACTGGGGACTGTCCCGGAAACACATCATTGAACAGTTGGATCAATCTTTAAAAAATCTGCAGGTGGATTATCTGGATATGTATTTCTGTCACCGGTTCGATCCGGAAACTCCGATGGAAGAGACGCTGCAGACGTTAAGCGATATGGTCGCGCAGGGAAAGATCCTGTATTACGGCGTCAGCGAATGGAGCCCGGTACAGATTCAAAAGGCTCTGGGGATCATCAAAGACCTGGGACTTCGTCCTATGAATGTGATCCAGCCGCAGTACAATATGATGGACCGCTATATCGAAGATGAGATCATGGGCATCTGTGAAGAAAACGGCATGGGGATCGTACCGTTCTCCCCGTTATCGCAGGGTCTGCTCACCGGCAAATATAAGAAAGGGCAGCCGCTGCCGGAAGGCTCCCGCGCTACCCATCAGGCAGATAAACAGATCAACAATATGCTGACTGACGAGAATCTGGATAAAGTGGAGAAACTGTCTAAGATCGCCGACGGTCTGGGGATTCCCATGTCCGTTCTGGCGCTGGCGTGGACGCTGCGTAAGCCTGTAATCTCCAGCCTGATCACCGGAGCCACCAAGCCTTCTCAGTTAGAGAGCAATCTGGCGGCCAGCGGCATTACCCTGCCAGACGACGTACTGGCAGAGATCGAACAGATTTTAGACTATCATCCGTTCTTCCGGAGAGTCGGATAACACTGTTCCAGTTCCAGTAATTTCTGTTTTTTATCCAATCCGCCCGCATATCCGGTCAGGCTTCCGTCACTGCCGATCACGCGGTGACAGGGGATCAGGATCCCGATAGGATTATGGCCGACCGCCTGTCCTACAGCCTGCGCGGACGCGCGCCTGCCGGTCTGCTGCTCCAGCATTCCCGCAAGCGCGCCATATGTGGTCGTTTGCCCATAGGGAATCGCGGACAGCAGTTTCCAGACACGCCGCTGAAATTCTGTGCCCTGCGGATGCAGCGGCATGGTAACCGATGGATTTTTCCCCGCGAAATAGTCCGCCAGCCATATCTGCAATTCTCGAAACAGTTCTATGGTTCCGATATCCGTCTCTGTTTCCGACTCTCCCTGACCTAACGTACTTCCATAATATTTCTGCTGCTCAAACCATAACCCTGTAATTGCCGTCTGATCACAGGCTGCCGTCATGGATCCCAGCGGAGTCCCAATCCGGCAGATCCGATTTTTTCTTTCTTCTGTTTCCAAGCTGTTTCCGCCTTTCCGCTCGATTATCCGGCCGTATTTCTACTTTTTATTTATAACATGGCACCCCAAAAAGTCAATTAAAAAATTGCGCGCGAATCGGGAAAGATGCTTGACAGCAGGCCGGTTTGCGATACAATATGAGAAAACAGAGGTTCACAGTTCCGCTTTTTTAAAGGAGTATTTATGAAACAAATCAAGATCTGCGGCATTACGCAGGAGCAGGAAACAAACTATTTAACAGAAGCGGGAGTAGACTATGCCGGTTTTGTCCAATTTGTACCCAAAAGCAAACGGAATATCAGCACCGAGCAGGCTGTTTCCATTATGAAACGGCTTCCCTCTTCCATTCAGACCGTGGCCGTTACCATCAGTCCTACGGCAGAACAGATCCGTGCCATTGAAGCCGCCGGATTTTCTCTGATCCAGATTCATGGAGCAATCAGCGACCGGCTGCTGAATTCGATTTCCATTCCGATCATTCGCGCTTTTAATGTAAGCAATCTTTCTGAATATGAACGGTTTCATAAACATCCAAATGTAATCGGCTATATCTTTGACGCACAGATCCCCGGCAGCGGAAAACCGTTTGACTGGTCTCTGATCTCAGGTCTGCCGCGGGACGATAAGTTTATGCTGCTGGCCGGCGGGATCACGCCTGACAATGCGGCAGAAGCGATCCTGGCTACCGGCGCCGACGGCATCGATATCAGCTCCGGCGTGGAAAATGACAATGGAATCGGAAAAAGCCGCGAGAAGATTCTGCGGCTCGTAAATGAAATTCGGCAGATAGACTGCGGTTAAACATTCTGTCTGCCGATCGCTCCTTAACTTTTCAAATAAAACTCTGCCGGGAAAACACATCAACCCGTCGTATCACTATTCCAAATGTATCAGTTTATTTCCCATATCGCTTCATATTATATCATCTATTATCCTATATTTCAAGTGTTTTAAGGGAAATATTCCCATAAATGTCAATTTTTGGCGGATATAATAGAACAAAAAATCGAGAGGATACATAAGATGTATATTGAAGATTTTCCAATCAGGCTTGCAAAACTTCGGATTGCAAAAGGGGTATCCGCCCGAGATATGAGTTTGTCAATCGGGCAGAACGCCGGCTATATCAATAACATTGAAACCGGAAAAGCGCTCCCGTCTATGAGCGGATTTTTTTATATCTGCGAATATCTGCATGTTTCTCCGCGGGATTTCTTCGATATGGAGCTTGAGCAGCCGGAAGAACTGCAAATGCTGACTGAAAATCTCAAAAAATTAAATTCGCAGCAGTTAAAAAACATCTCTTCCATAGTAGAAGGACTCATCCATAAATAATCTGTCAATCCATTTTTACGACAAAAAATCGGCAGTTGGAATCCGAACCGTCCAACTGCCGATCAAATTTTCTGTCGCTTAACATCCCCTTTAAGCGCGAGACGGGACTCGAACCCGCGGCCCCGACCTTGGCAAGGTCGTGCTCCACCAACTGAGCCACTCGCGCGAAAAGCGGGTGATGGGAATCGAACCCACATATCCAGCTTGGAAGGCTGGTGTTCTGCCACTGAACTACACCCGCAGATAAAATATATAGAAACAGCCGGCATCCGAACCGCGGTTCGGACTGCCAACTGGAACTGCCCAGAACTGGAATCGAACCAGTGACACAAGGATTTTCAGTCCTTTGCTCTACCAACTGAGCTATCTGGGCAAAGGCCGTTCCTCTAAGGAATCGATTTCTGCCTTATGCTTCGCAACAGGCGTTATTTTAACCTGCTTTTTTTCTATTGTCAAGTACTTTTTTTAATTGCGGCCCGCTCCTTTGCCAACTCCTGATAAAGCTGTCCTGCATTCAAAAATATATTATAAGGCGTGATCACCGCCTTCAACTCTACCTTCGGGATTCCCGCCGCCCGGTAAGCAGCCAGAAATTCATCCAGCAAAGAACTGTCTGCTCCGGAAAATACCAATACTTCTTCCGGCAGCACCACGGGCACCGCTTCTGTCTGCTGCGGCAGTCCGGCAATCCCCGCCAGCGTTCCCAGCGATTTTCCGAAATCACGCGCTTCTACTTCCCGATACGTCATGCCCAGCTGCCGGCAGATCCGGTCAATCTGTGCGGCTTTCATCGCGTTGATGCGAAAGCCCAATACGATTTTTTCCATCCTTGCTCTCCTGTCTCTAAATCACATAATTTCCGGCTTCCTGTAAATGCCATTCTACCAGATCCGCCAGTGTCACATGGTCGATCACGTCTTTGATCGCGTCGTCCAGTTTCTTCCACAGGCGAAAGGTCACGCAGTCCTCCTGCCGAAGACAGGGATTCTCATCCGTATCCAGACAGCTGACCGGCGCCATGCTACCCTCTGTCAGCCGCAGGATCATGCCGACCGTATATTCCTCCGGCTTGTATGTCAGCAGATATCCGCCCTGGGAACCCCGCATGCTCCGCACATACCCCGCTTTATTTAAGATTGCGATGATTTGTTCCAGATACTTATTGGAAATATTTTGTCTGGCAGAAATTTCCCGGATCTGTACCGGCTTTTCCTGGCTGTTTAAGGCCAGATCCAGCATCAGCCGGAGCGCATATCTGCCTTTTGTAGATACCCGAACCACAATACGCCTCCATCAATTCATATCAAATCACTAGAAATAACTTTATCATAACAAATGAATTTCCGTTCGTCAACCTTCCGAATAGCAGATTCCCTGCAAGAATCTCCGTATAATCATTGACTTTTATGATTTTATGTGTTAAAGTCCTAATAGTTTTTACAGTTAACGCTTTTAACTGTTAAAGTAAAAGATTGGAGGATTGTTTTATGATTCTGAAGGTACTGATTTTAGTCGTATACTTCGCTGTACTGGTTGCCATCGGTCTGTATTGCCGCAAGCATTCTACCGATGTCAACGGATTTGTTTTGGGCGGCCGGGCCGTCGGGCCGTGGCTGACCGCATTTGCTTACGGTACTTCCTATTTTTCCGCCGTTGTGTTTGTCGGCTATGCCGGACAGTTTGGCTGGAAATATGGAATCGCCGCTACCTGGGCCGGAATCGGCAACGCTGTGATCGGTTCTCTGCTGGCCTGGGTGATCCTGGGAAGAAGAACCAGAATTATGACCCAGCATCTGGATTCCGCCACCATGCCGCAGTTTTTCGGCCGGCGGTTTAACAGTACGCCGCTAAAGATCGTGGCTTCCGCCATTATCTTTATTTTCCTGATCCCTTATACCGCTTCCCTGTATAACGGTCTGTCCAGACTGTTTGGCATGGCATTCGATATTGACTATTCCGTCTGTATCATCCTGATGGCGGTATTGACCGCGATCTATGTCATTGCCGGCGGTTATATGGCAACTGCCATCAATGACTTTATCCAGGGCATTATCATGCTGGGCGGTATTTCCACCATTATCGTTGCGGTCATTAAGAGCAAAGGCGGCCTGATGGCTGCGCTGGACGGACTGGCACAGGTATCTGATCCTGCCGTATCCGCTACCCCCGGCGTATTTGCTTCCTTCTTCGGGCCGGACCTGTTAAACCTGATGTTTGTGGTCATCCTGACCTCTCTGGGAACCTGGGGTCTGCCGCAGATGGTACAGAAATTTTATGCCATTAAGGATGAGAAAGCGATCCAGAAGGGTACCATTATCTCCACCATCTTCGCATTGGTTGTTGCCGGCGGATGCTATTTCCTGGGCGGCTTCGGAAGACTGTTCTCGGATCAGATCGATGTTGTGGCAAACGGCTATGATTCCGTCATTCCTACCATGCTGCAGAATTTAAGCCCGATCCTGATCGCGCTGGTTGTGATCCTGGTGCTGTCGGCGTCCATGTCTACGCTGTCCTCTCTGGTGATCGCGTCCAGTTCTACTTTGACGATTGACTTTTTAAAGGATCAATTCATTAAAAATATGAGCGAGAAAAAACAGGTACTGATGATCCGGATCCTGATCGTGGTCTTCATCGCGATTTCTTCAATCCTGGCGCTGATCCAGTACAAGAGCTCCATTACCTTTATCGCACAGCTGATGGGGATTTCCTGGGGCGCGCTGGCCGGTTCTTTCCTGGCGCCGTTCTTATACTCCCTGTACTGGAAGAAGACAACGAAAGCTGCCTGCTGGGCGTCTTTCATCTTCGGTTCCGGCATCATGATCGTCGATATGCTGGTTCCTTCCATCCTGCCGAAGATCATGCAGTCCCCGATCAACTGCGGCGCGATCGCTATGTTGGCAGGTCTGATTATCGTTCCGGTTGTCAGCCTGTTTACGCCGAAGCCGGATCCCAAGCTGGTCGAAGATGCGTTTGCATGCTATGAGAAAGAAACGGTAGTAACACAGAAAACCGCGCTGGGCGACAGTGCAAAATAGAGCACCCACGTAATAAACTTACATAACCGAAAGATATAAGAGGGGCATGCGTTCAATCATTCTTTCCCGACTCAGAGTGAATTCGTCGGTTTGGAATATGGAGCGCATGCTCTTTCTTACTTTAGTCTCAGCACGGTCTCCAGAGGCAGTTCTAAACTCTGGGCAATAATCTCCGGACTCACAAAATTCAGAAGTTTTTTGGCGCTTTCCAGAATCGCCTCCTGACGTTCTCTTTTCTTTAAGTCATCAATTGCTTTACACATGTTAACCTCGCTCCCTTCATATACTTTATATTCCAGTTTCGTATTCGTATAGGTATTGATCATCTCTACTGCTTCCCGGCTCATATGCTGAAATCTCGGATCCTCTCTCACGATCTGCTCCAACCTGTCTGAATCGCCGGAACACATGATGAACTTCAGCACATTCCCCAGATCCGTTCGGAACAAATTCAGTTCCTCTAATGACATTGCATAAGGATCGATCAGATGGATCCGGTAATCGTTCACCCATGACATTATGCCGGAATCCTGTATTGCCAGCATATCATACAGGCTTAATGGTCCGTCCCACTGCTTTTCCGAAAGATTGACCACAATAGAGGACACCGGAATCAGCCTGTCCTCTTTCCCAAAACCGGACAGAAATTCCGCGCTGCTCTGCCGGATCCGCTGCTCACGCCGCTGTCTGCCCCGGTTTCGAATCTGCCTGTCATAGGTCAGGCTGTCCCACAGCATGGTCCGTACCGGCATGGCGTAGTTCGGATAGGACTGCGGCTCAATCCCCAGGATCAAGTATTCCTGCTCCCCATCGCTCATATGAGACAGCAGCTTCAGCCCATCCCGAAATCGCTGCGCAGCCACTGTATGCCTGCTCTTTTCTTTTCCGGCTTTCTTCCTGTTTGATGATAGACCCTTTTCCGATCCCCACACGGATTCCCACATCAGAATCTCGTTTGTGTCCATCTCTGTCAGATCCTCCGGAAATACTTCCTGCTCTCCGCCATAGAGTGCTACATTGACCAGATCCGCGAACACCGCGTTATTTCGCAGATACATCTTTGCTGCAATATCTTTTTTACCCATTGATTTACCTCCATTATAACATATATTTTATCTTTTTCAATATAAAACCTTATTATTTTGCTTTACTTTTATTTTGCATTCACTTTCTATTAGCTCACATATTGATTGTTTTATAATATGATAATATTCTCTTTTTGTCAATATATATCTTGATATAAATTTTTATTTTGCATTTTCGCAAAAAAAGAGGATGCCCCAAAGTCAATTCGCTTGACTTGAGGAACATCCTCATCAAATATCTGAATAAAAAAGTTAACTAAAGCCTTTCTATCCCCGGTTCTGCTGCGCTACCAGCTGGTCAGCGCCGTACTTCTTCCGCAGAGCCGGTTTCTCGATCTTGCCGGTCGCATTTCTGGGAACCTCTGCAAAGATAATCTTTTTCGGCCGCTTATATCTGGGCAGCCCCAGGCAGTATTCATTGATCTCCTCTTCCGTACAGGTCATGCCGTCTTTAACGGAAATAATGGCGCCGGTAATCTCGCCCAGCCGCTTATCCGGAAGTCCGATCACAGCCACATCCTTAACCGCTTCATAAGCCGACAGGAAATTCTCGATCTGTACGGGATAAATATTCTCACCGCCGCTGACGATTACATCCTTTTTCCGGTCTACCAGGAAGATAAAGCCGTCCTCGTCCTGCATCGCCATATCTCCGGTATACAGCCACCCGTCCTTCAGCGTCTCCGCTGTCGCCTGCGGATCATTGTAGTAACAGGTCATAACGCCGGGGCCTTTCACACATAATTCCCCTACATCGCCCTGTTTAACCTTTTCTCCGTTCTCATCCACGATCTTGCACTTCCAGCGATATCCGGGAATCCCGATCGCGCCTACCTTATGGATATTCTCAACGCCCAGATGCACGCAGCCCGGTCCTGTGGATTCCGACAGGCCGTAATTGGTATCGTACAGGTGATTCGGGAAATACTCCTTCCAGCGTTTGATTAAAGACGGCGGAACCGGCTGCGCGCCGATATGCATAAGCCGCCACTGGTCTAACTGGAAATCCTCCAGCTTCAGATCTCCTCTGTCGAGACAGTCCAGGATATCCTGTGCCCAAGGCACCAGCAGCCAGACAATCGTACACTTCTCGCTGGAAACCGCATTTAAAATAATCTCCGGCGTGGTTCCCTGCAGCAGCACCGCTTTGCTACCCGCGCACAGGCTTCCCATCCAGTGAAATTTCGCGCCGGTATGATAGAGCGGCGGAATACACAAAAATACGTCGTCCCGCCCGGTCATATGGTGCTTCTGCTCCATCTGAGCCGCCTGAGTCAGGCTTTCATGGTTGTGCAGGATCGCCTTCGGAAATCCGGTCGTACCGGACGAAAAATAAATCGCGGCGTCATCCTCTTCCTCCAGACGGATAAGCGGCGGCTGGCTGGAGCAATCCGCAACCAGTTCCCGGTAGCTCTCCGCGAAATACGGGCAGCCGTCTCCCACATAAATCAGCAGTCTGCCCTGATTTACCTCTGATTCAATACTCTCGATCCGTCCGATAAATTCCGGACCGAAAAATAAGATATGTACTTCCGCCAGATTGATACAATATTTGATCTCATCCGCGGAAAACCGAAAATTAAAGGGTACTGCGATTGCGCCGGTTTTTAAGATTCCAAAATAAATCGGAAGCCACTCCAGACAGTTAAACATCAGGATCGCGACCCGGTCGCCCTTTTTGATCCCTCTGCTAAGCAGCATATTCGCCACACGGTTTGCCTTCTCGTCAAAAACACTCCATGTCAGCTCCCGTCTGTACGGAACCGACGATACCTGCTGTACCAGATCGAATTCCTTCCAGTTGGTCTTTCTTCTGTCTTTCATAGTGGGATTCAGTTCCACCAGGGCTACCTCGTCCCCATACAGCTTATGATTTCGTTCCAATAAGTCCGTTACCGGCATAATTCTTTCCTCACTTTATCCTCTTATTTTACTTCACTTGCCTGAACCGTTTCATGCTTTTGGGATTTTACCCGTTAAAGTATTTTCTACGGTTAAAAATAGCACAAATGCAAAAGAAAGTCAACCTTCCTTCATTGACAACCTGTCCGTTTTGCACTATGATAAGGGCAGCTTAATAATATTCGCAAAACAATTTGGAGGGCTCTATGATCATCGATTTTCACACCCATACATTTCCTGATAAGATCGCGGCCGCGGCCATTGACAAGCTGGCGCGGGTTTCCCGCACGATTCCCTATTCCGACGGTACGGCCGCGGGACTGGCGGCTTCCATGGAGCAGGCAGGCATCGACTATTCCGTCAATATGCCGGTTATGACCAGCGTCGCGCAGGTGGAGAAGGTAAACAGTTCCCTGATGCGGTCGCAGGAACAGTTTCTGCAGCAGGGGATCCTGACTTTCGGCGGTATGCACCCGGACTATGAGAATTACCGGGCTGAACTGAAACGGCTGAAAGAGAATGGATTTTTGGGAATCAAACTGCATCCGGCTTATCAGAGTGTAGACCTGGACGATATCCGTATGATGCGCATTATCGACTGCGCCTCCGAGCTGGGGCTGATCACACTGACTCACGCAGGGATCGACATCGGTATATATGAGCATAACTACTGTTCGGTTTCGCACATTTTACATGTGCTCGATCAGGTTCACCCGGAGAAATTTGTGCTCGCGCACATGGGAAACTGGGGCTGCTGGGACGAGGTGGAGCGTGACCTTGCGGGCGCGCCGGTCTGGCTGGATACGGCCTTTTCCATCGGAACGATCGCACCCAATCCCGACATTGCCGAACCGCCTTATCAGCCTGAGAATCTCCCGACGGAAGATTTTCTGCGCATTGCCCGGAAGCACGGAACCGGCCGCATCCTGTTTGCTACGGATTCACCCTGGAGCGATCAGCAGGATTACGTCGCCAGGTTTCTGGATATGCCGCTTACCGAACAGGAGCGGGAAAAGATTTTCTCCAAAAACGCCCTTGCATTATTAGGGCTTACATTACCCGAACGGGTATCACGGCATTGCAGCCAATAGTTTACAGAAAGGAGATTTTATCTCAGAAAGAAGCGTCTATATGTTAATTCGAAAAGCAGAACCCAGAGATATGGAAGCGCTGCTTAATATCTACAATTACGAAGTGATCAACGGCATTGCCACATTTGACATCTCCCCCAAAAACATAACAGAATGGAAACAGTGGTTCCGAAAACACAACGTAGACAATCACCCGCTGATTGTCGCCGAAGCAGACGGTCAGATCGCGGGATACGCCTGTCTGTCCTCTTATCGGGAATACAACGCTTTCCGCTCTTCTGTGGAACTTTCCATTTATGTGGGAGCGGATTTCCGGCAGCGCCGGGTAGCCGTCAATTTAATGGAACGCATTATTGAGGAAGCCAGACAGGATGAACGGACGCACCTGATCGTTTCTTTAATTACCAGCACGAATCAGTTAAGCATTCATCTGCATGAAAAATTTGGCTTTACCTATTGCGGCGCCTTGCATGAGGTTGCTTACAAGATGGACAGCTACCGGGATGTCGTCGTCTATGAATTACGGGTATGATATCACTTGTTTTTCAAAGAGACGTCTGGTAATTTCCGGCAAACAACATCTAACTTCCAGTGAAATCGCTTTCGCTTCCCACAGCCTGAAGATGACAATTTGGGAACAGCATTCGTATTGTGAATGCATTATACTATAGCTGCCACGTGGGAATTGGAAGGTGATGGTATGGAAGAAATTCTACATTATATTGAGGCTCATATTGATGAACCGTTAACGAATAAACAGTTAGCAAAAATTGCAGGATATTCAGAGTCCCATTTTATTCGTTTATTTAAACAATATACGGGTATGACTTGTATACACTATATTTGGAAGCAAAGATTGATCAGGGCTTCCGAAGCGATTATCAGCGGTGTCAGGATCATTGACGCCGCGTTTCAATATGGATGGCAGTCGCACAGTGCATTTACAAAATCATTCAAACGAGAATTTGGTTTTTCTCCATCCCTTCTTAGAACAATGTATATAGAACTTAATTGTTTAGGAGGCAGCCATATGAATTGTAATTTTATGAGAAAACCAGATGTTGGAGCAACAAAGGAGCAGTTATTTGAACTTTTAGAAATATCTCTGAGGGATAACGGCATAAAAATAGACGATGCACAGTTAAATCGCGTCTACCGTCTTGCCTGCCAAACATATGCAGGAATAACACGGTATTCCGGTGAGGAATATGTGACGCATCCGCTTAATGTCTCTCTTATTCTGTCGGAAATGGGGGCGGAACCCAACGTGATTCTCGCTGGCATGTTATGCGATTCCGCAGCGAAAGGGAATCTAGCCACAGATAAATGCAGCAAAGAGTTGCCGTCAGAAATTTTCCATATTGTGTCGGCTTTGAAAATTGAAAATAAAGATTTGAAAACTGCTCCAGAAGAAGTGATTCAGATTAAACTTGCAGAGCGGCTTCACAATATGAGAACCATCGATTACATCAGCGACACAAAAAAAGAATTAAAAATCAAAGAAACTATTGAAATTTTTATGCCATTGGCCAGAAGGCTGAACTGTAGAAAGCTCATCGATGAACTGAATGAGCTGGCGGCAAAATAGAGGCACGTCTCTTTGAGTGCCAACTGCCGAGAGATTGGCGATACCTATATGAACGCAAGAAAAGGACAGAACAGGAAAAATCGTTCTGTCCTTTGCAATCCTTTTTCCGGATTATTTCACCGCATTCTTTTACTCCAATTCCACTCCCCGCATGCGGGAAATGGCAAAAAATAAATCCACAGCACGCACCTCATCCAGCCACAGCTCATATTTTTTTGCGCCGGAAGGCGTGGAGTCGGCGGCCACGTCAAACATAGAGGCGACCTGCTTCCGGCAGAATTTCTTTCACCTGTTCCGTCCTGTCAGAAATCCGATAATTTTCCATCAGCAGAACCGTATCGGCATAGCGCAGATATTCTCCGGAGCCGCCGATCACAAGAATCGTAGAAATCCCCCTCTCTTTTAACTCACAGATACGGTCCGTAAATGGCACGATCGGTTCGTCCGTTACCAGTTTCCGCATCATCGCATCCCGAATCATAAAATTAGTGGCGCTGGTATCTTCATCGAATAAAAAGAAACATGCCGGCGATCAGCATGTTTCTTACCGTCAATCAAATTATATAAAAACCTATAAAAGATCCGAGGCAGCAACGGTTATGACAACATTAGATGTCAATCCTCCGTTTTTGCTTCCTCTGCCCCTCTCATCCCTTCTACCTGAAGGGTCTGAATATCATAGGAAAGCGTAATGCCAGAGCCCGAATAGATGCGGTAAAACTGCCCAGTCACACGCTCCGCTACCTTCTTTCCGTTTTCGATATTAGTATCTACCAGAATGACCAGATACTGAACGCTGCTGTACCGGCTGCCCACATCCACCATACGCAGGGAGTAGGCGATCGCTACTTCCAGCGCCGACATGGCTTCCTCAAATATACTCTTATCCACATAGCCGCTGTTGCCGCTCTTAAGAGTAAACAGCACCATCTGAACGCTCTGCCCTTTTCGCTTGACACAGCGGGACAGATAGGTATAGAGGTTCTTAAATTCATCATAATGCACCTTATAGATGCCTTCCGCCTGATCCATCCTGCCTTCCAGAATATGGCGGATATTATCCAGATCCGTCTGCACTTTGCTCTGTTCCTGATCCATTCCGACAGGGCTGAAGAAATGAACGGAGTTTTTCCCGTTCCGCTTTACGTGATACAAGGCTTTATCCGCATTGTTATAAAGCGTTGAAAAATTCCTGCCGTCCCGCGGACACAGGGAAATTCCCGCCGATATGCTGACCATCTCCCTGCATTTTTCATCTTTCATATTTTCGGCAAAAGCATCCCGGATCTGCCGGATCTTCTCTTCAATCACCCGCTTCAGTTCCACGTCACAGAGGAACAGGACAAATTCATCGCCGCCCATCCGGCATACGACATCCGTGTCCGGCATATTGGCCGAAAGCGCTGACGCCATCAGCTTTAATACCTTATCGCCCATCAGATGCCCATAGGCATCGTTAACGTCTTTAAAGTTATCCAGATCCAGAATGACGAATACGCCCTTATGCCCTTCCCGGATCAGGCTGGTAACCCGTTCTTCGCCGTATCGGCGGTTATTCAATCCCGTCAGGAAATCTACCGTTCCCTTTCCGGCACCGTACTCTGTCAGAATCTTGCTCAACAGAGCGCTGCTTTCCTCCGCCATGTTAATCTCTTCCTGATTCGTACTGTCATATTCTCTTCTGCTCTGGGCGGGAATGTAAAATCCTTCTTTGAGCATTTCCACAAAAACACGCGCCAGCATCGGATCAAACTGTGTCCCGGCACAGCGTTCAAACTCCGCAATCACTTTTTCCGTCGGCAGCTTCGTCCGGTAGATCCGGTTGGAAGTCATGGCGTCATAGGCGTCCGCGATCCCGATGATCCTTGCGTAAAAAGGAATCTCTTCTCCTTTCAGGCCATTGGGATATCCCTTGCCGTCATACCGCTCATGATGATAGTACGCGCCTTCCGCCACGCCTTTGATCATCCGGATGTCCTTTAAGATCTCGTGTCCGATCACAGGATGTTTCTTGATTAGGGAAAATTCTTCCGCCGTCAGACGGGAAGGTTTATTTAAAATAGAGTCGGGAACGCCGATCTTACCGATATCGTGCAGCAGAGCAATATAATGCAGATTACGCACCTCTCCTTCACTCCAGCCCAGCCGTCTGGCAATCGCTTCGGAACATTTGGCGACCCGCAGGGAATGTCCGGACGTATAAGTGTCTTTCGCGTCAATCGTATTGGCGATCACCATAATGGAATTGAGCGATACCCGCTCCACCAGCCTGGTCTTCTCCGCCAGCCGGCTCTCCAATTCCCAGCGCAGCGTATATAATTCCACCGCGCGGCTGATCCGGTTTCTCATGATCACCGGAACAAACGGCTTCGCGATAAAATCCGTAGCTCCCATGGCAAAACAAGCCTCTTCCGTCTCCGGTTTGGCGTCAGCCGTCAGAATGATCACGGGGATCTTTCTCCATTCTTCCCTTTCCTGAATCCGCTGCATCGTTTCTCTGCCGTCCATATCCGGCATATGTAAATCCATCAGGATCAGCTTCGGCGCATTTTCTTCCAGAAACGCCAGTGCTTCCTGTCCGGATCCAACCGAGGCGATCTGAAAATCCTTCTCCAGGATTTTTCCTGCCAGTTCCAGACTTAATCGGTCGTCGTCCACGATCAGAATATCGACCTTTTTAAACTCCTGCTCCTCCATTTCGTAATCCCACCTTTTTCCAACCTGCTGCTCGGTTTACTGATACAAATGCCGTTTATCGATCACGCGCACTGCTTTTCCTTCACTTCTGACAATGCTCTTCGGCGGCACGACCTTCACATCTACTTTAATTCCCAGCATGGATTTTAAGCCTTTTACCACCTTAGCCTCTCTTTCCGCAACCGTAACGGACGGATCGGCCTCCATCTCCGGCGCCAGTTCTACCTGTACTTCGATCTGATCCTTGTTCTGGACCCGGTCAACCAAAATCTGATAATTGGCCTGATATCCCTGATTTAATAAAACGGCTTCGATCTGAGACGGCCATACGTTAACGCCCTTAATGATCATCATATCGTCGCTTCTTCCCATCGGCTTATGCATCCGCACATGGGTACGGCCGCAGGAACATTTCTTTCTGGTCAGATAGCACAGGTCTCTGGTCCGGTAACGCATCAGCGGAAACGCCTTCTTGGTAATACAGGTAAATACCAGTTCTCCCACTTCTCCTTCCGGCAGCACCTCTCCGGTCTCGGGATTGATGATCTCCGCGATAAAGTGATCCTCCTGGATATGCATGCCGGCCTGTTCCTTACATTCAAACGATACGCCGGGGCCGGAAATCTCCGTCAGTCCGTAAATATCGTAGGCTTTGATCCCCAGTGCCTCCTCAATGTTGTGCCGCATCTCCTCAGTCCACGGCTCCGCGCCGAAAATACCGGCTTTCAATTTGATCTTGTCGCGGAAACCGCCCTCGTGAATGGCCTCCGCCAGATTGGCGGCATAGGACGGGGTACAGCAAAGGATCGTCGATCCCAGGTCTGTCATAAACTGGATCTGCCGCTCCGTATTGCCGGAGGACATCGGCAGAGTCAGGCATCCCACCTTATGGGAACCACCATTTAATCCGGGGCCGCCGGTAAACAGGCCGTAGCCGTAGCAGACATGACACACATCTTCCTTTGTCCCGCCTGCCGCTACGATGGCGCGCGCGCAGCACTCGTCCCAGATATCGATATCTTCCTGCGTATAGAACGCCACTACCCGGCGTCCCGTGGTCCCACTGGTAGACTGGATCCGCACGCAGTCTTTCAGCGGAACTGCCAGTAATCCGTACGGATACTGATCCCGAAGGTCGTCCTTCGTGATAAACGGCAGCTTGTGCAGATCGTCAATTCCCTTGATATCTTCCGGCTTTACCCCCATCTCATCCATTTTGTCGCGGTAAAATTTTACGTTGTCATACACGTATTTTACCTGCTTTACCAGTCTCTCACTCTGCAGCGCCTGCAGCTGTTCAAGCGGCATTGTTTCAATTTCCGGCTGATAATAATTTTCCATGTTCTTCTCCTTTATACCATTGTATTTATTCTGTACGTCCCAGATCGAACGCTTTCAGATTCAGTTCCACAAACTTCTGCGGCACGCATTCCCGAATGGCCTGGCGCCACTTTTCCGCCGGAATGTCAAAATATTTGGACAGCCGCCCCATCAGAACGATGTTCACCGCTTTGGCGGAACCCGCCTGTTCTGCCAGAGACAGACAGTCCATCGCATCAACTGCGATTCCCAGCTGTTCCATTTTTTCAATCAGATTCTCCGGATACTGCGCAGCGCCCGTAATAACCGGCATCGGGTCGATCTCCTGCGTATTGACCACGATCCTGCCGTCTGCCTTCAGATATTCCACATACCGGGCCGCTTCCAGCTTTTCAAAGGAGACGATAAAATCCGCTTCTCCCTTATCGATCACCGGAGAATAGACCTTATCCCCGAACCGTACATAAGTCACGACACTTCCGCCGCGCTGACTCATTCCGTGTACTTCGGAAACCTTTACGTCATAGCCTTCCGTCAGCAGCAGATGACCCAGCAGCTTACTGGCCAGCAGGGATCCCTGTCCGCCTACGCCCACGATCATAATATTCTTCGTCATTTTCTCTTCCATGCTTTTATGTACCTCCTATGCCTGCAGCGCGTCAAGCCTGCACAGCTGCGCACATACGCCGCAGCCGACACACTGCGTGCTGTCTACGACTGCCTTCTTTCCCTTCATGCTGATCGCAGGGCAGCCCAGACGCATACAGGATTTACAGCCGATACACTTCTCTGCCTCCACATGGTACGGCGGATTGTGCTTCACATATTTTAACAGGGCGCAGGGGCGTCTGCTGATAATCACAGACGGCTCCTTCGCGGCCAGCTCTTCTTTCAGAACCCGGTCGCATTCCGTCAGGTCGTAAGGATCGACCACAACAACCCGATTGAATCCCATAGCGCGGCACAGCGCTTCCAGATCGATCTTGCCCGCCGGATCTCCCTTAATGTTATATCCGGTCGTAGGATTCTGCTGATGGCCGGTCATGCCGGTGATGGAATTATCCAGAATGATCACGGTGGAATTACTCTGGTTATAGGCAATATTGGCAAGCCCGGTCATACCGGAATGCATAAAGGTGGAATCCCCGATCACGGCGACCGTCTTTCCTTCGCTTTCCTCGCCCAGCGCTTTGTTGAATCCGTGAATGCTGCTGACAGAAGCGCCCATGCACAGCGTCATCTCCATGGCGCTTAACGGCGCGACTGCGCCCAATGTATAACAGCCGATGTCGCCCAGCACAGTGCAATGATTCTTCGACAGCGTATAGAACAGCCCCCGGTGCGGACAGCCGGCGCACATCACAGGCGGACGTCCCGGCAGCGTTTCTCCCAATTTCTTAACAGGCGGCAGCTCCACGCCCAGCTTCTCCGCAATCAGATTCTGGGAAAACTCCCCTTCGATCGGCAGAACGTCTTTTCCGGTTACCTGCAGGCCCAGCTGCTTACAGTGATTTTCAATGATCGGATCCAGTTCTTCCACGATCACCAGCTTCTCCACTTTGGACGCGAAGTCCAGGATCAGCTTTTCGGGAAGCGGATTGATCATTCCCAGTTTTAAGATACTTGCTTTATTTCCAAATACTTCTTTGGCATATTGATAACTGGTAGAGGAGGTAATAATACCGATCTTCGTATCTCCCATCTCCACCCGGTTAAACGCACAGTCTTCCGCATAGGCAGTCAGCTTCCGCGTCCGTTCCTCTACGACCGGATGGCGGCGGATGGCGTTGCCCGGCATCATCACATATTTCGCGATATTCTTCACATAAGGGATGGGAGCCGGTTCCACACGTTCTCCCGAATCCACGATACTCTGGGAGTGCGCTACACGGGTACACATCTTAATAATGACCGGCGTATCGAACTGCTCCGACAGCTCGTATGCTTTCTTCGCAAACGCATAAGCTTCGGCGGAATCCGAAGGCTCCAGCATCGGCACCTTCGCTGCAATGGCGTGATGTCTGGAATCCTGTTCATTCTGCGAAGAATGCATCCCTGCGTCATCCGCCACACAGATAACCATACCCGCATTCACGCCTGTATAGGAACAGGTAAACAACGGATCTGCCGCCACGTTCAGTCCTACATGCTTCATGCCACAGAAACTGCGCTTGCCTGCCAGAGAAGCGCCGAAAGCGACTTCCATGGCAACCTTTTCATTCGGCGCCCACTCGCAGTAGATCTCGTCGTACTTTGCCGCTTCTTCCGTTACTTCCGTGCTCGGCGTGCCAGGATAACTGGATACCACGCTGCATCCGGCTTCATACAGACCCCTTGCCAGAGCCTGATTGCCCAACATTAATTGTTTCATAAGTAATCTCCATTCCGTATATTTTTATTGCATCTTCTTTATCACTTCACTCAGACATCCCGTACCATAATTCAAGACCCGATTGACCCGGCTGATGGTAGCTGAGCTTGCGTTCGTCTCGTCCTTGATCTCCGTATAAACCTTGTTGTCTGTCAGCATCCGCGCCACCTCAAAACGCTGCTCCATGGAGCGAAGCTCTGTGACCGCGCACAGATCGTCAAAGAATCTGCAGCACTCGTCCAGATCTTTTAACTGCAGGATCGCTTCATACATGGCAATCTTACGTTCCTTTGAAACATTTCTGTTCATCATTACCTCCACGTTCCTTCTCTGTATGGTACAAATCAATCCGTATCAGGTACATTATATTACAAAATAACCGGTCTTTGCAACTTGATTTCGTATATTTTTACTGATTTCGCTGGCTTTTCACACAGATTCTATGTATAATAACCATAAATTACAATCACGGATAGAACAGGAGGACTGATCTGACATGAGAAAATGGACGCGCGCAAACTACCAGCCCAATCTGCCGCTGGGGGAAAACGGAGAACGGGTCACCGCATCCCCTGCTCATCTGGAGCTTTCCAGACAGGCGGCACAGGAAGGAATGGTTCTGTTAAAAAATGAAGCGGGACTGCTCCCTTTGCGAAAGGGAAGCCGCATCGCCCTGTTTGGGAAAGCCGGCTTTGACTATGTAAAAGGCGGAGGCGGCAGCGGAGACGTGACGGCAGACGGGATCTGCAATTTATACGACGGCCTCCTTGCCAAACACGGCCATGTCGCCCTGTGCGAAGAATTATCGGATTACTATAGAAAATACGTAGCGGACAAATACGCCATCGGCGCTCTGCCGGGTATGATCGCGGAACCGGAGATTCCGGACACGCTTCTGGCACGGGCAAAGGCGTTCACGGATACGGCATGTATCACGATCAGCCGCTTTTCCGGAGAAGGCTGGGACCGCCATGTGAGCACGGCGGCAGAGGAAGACGGCAAAGCCGATCCCGGCGGCAGTGTGGAAACCGACGATGCTGATCTATACGCGAATGTATTTGACCTGACCGGCATTTCCGCCCGGATTTTTGAGAAGAGTGATTTTTGTCTGACCCGGGCAGAACGGAAAATGGTGGATACGGTCATCGCCAATTTTTCCAACGTATTTGTAGTATTAAATGTGGGCGGCATGATAGATACCTCCTGGTTCCGGCATGAGGATCGGATTCAATCGGTCCTGCTGGCATGGCAGGGCGGCACAAAAGGCGGTCTGGCGGCCGCTGATCTTCTGTGCGGCGACGCCAATCCTTCCGGAAAA
Organism: uncultured Lachnospiraceae bacterium; assembly: GCA_947626415.1. Lineage (GTDB taxonomy): Bacteria > Bacillota > Clostridia > Lachnospirales > Lachnospiraceae > CANQSA01. The sequence goes on along the minus strand of CANQSA010000012.1, from coordinate 35,383 downwards.
CTGCCGGACACTTTTGCGGATTCACTGGAAGCCTATCCCTCTACAGACACCTTTCATGAATCTGAGAACTATGTGGACTATACCGAGGATATTTATGTGGGTTACCGGTATTTTGAAACGATCCCGCAGGCAGCCGGGCACGTCTGCTATCCGTTTGGCTTCGGGCTGTCCTATACCACGTTTGAAATAGAAGAATTGAATACCTGCTTAAAGGACGGAGCAATCAGCATGCAGATCCGAGTTACCAATACGGGCGGTATGGCAGGAAAAGAAGTCGTACAGGTGTACGCGCAGTCTCCTTCCCGCAAACTGGACCGTCCGGCAAGGATGCTGGCCGCATTTGCCAAAACCCGGCTGCTGTTAAGCGGAGAAACGCAATTACTGACCATATCCTTCCCGATCTCCGCGCTGGCCGCTTATGACGATCTGGGGAAAATACAGAAGTCCGCATACATCCTGGAAGCCGGCACTTATCATTTCCATATCGGAAATTCTGTCCGGAATACGGTTCGATCCTCCTTTGTATTTGCGGTTTCCGAAGATACCTGCGTATCACAGCTGCAGGCAAAGGTGGTTCCCACTTCCTTAAAGCAGCGGCTTCTGGCGGACGGGACTCTGGAAACGCTTCCGCAAGGAACGCCCCGGGATCCGAACGCCTGCGGGCTAAAGCGGGATCCCTATTATCTGCAGGATCTGGCGCCCCAGGTACGTGCCCATGACCGCTATATTTCCTGGCGGCGCTATGAGCCCGATACCGTTTTATTCTCTCAGGTAGCCGAAGGAACGGCGGACATGGATACCTTTCTGGCACAGTTATCTGACGAAGACCTGGCCTGTCTGCTGGGCGGGCAGCCCAATACCGGCGTCGCCAATACCTTTGGATTTGGCAATCTGCCGGAATACGGAGTCCCCAATATTATGACGGCCGACGGACCCGCGGGACTGCGGGTTCAGCCGGAATGTGAGATCTATACCACCGCGTGGCCCTGCGCGACGCTGCTGGCCGCCACATGGAATCCTGATCTGCTGGAGGCTGTAGGCGAGGCTGCCGCCAAAGAACTCAAGGAAAACAATATTTCCGTCTGGCTGGCGCCTGCTATCAATATTCACAGGAGCCCGCTATGCGGACGGAATTTCGAATACTATTCCGAAGATCCGCTGCTGACCGGCAAACTGGCCGCCGCTCTGGTACGGGGCGTACAGTCGCAGCACATCGGAACGACCGTAAAACATTTTGCCTGCAACAACAAGGAAACCAACCGGAAGAACAGCGATTCCCGTGTTTCCGAGCGGGCGCTGCGGGAAATCTATCTGAAGGGCTTTGAGATTGTGGTAAAAGAAGCGGCTCCCTGGGCGATCATGTCCTCCTATAACCTCATCAACGGCTGTCGGGCTTCCGAGTGCCGGGAACTGCTGACCGATATTTTACGGAACGAATGGGGCTTTACCGGCATGGTAACCACTGACTGGTGGACCTTCGGAGAGCAGTATCTGGAGATCAAAGCCGGAAATGATATGAAAATGGGCACCGGATTTCCCGAACGGGTACTGGAAGCGCTGCAAAAAGGGCTAATCAGCCGAAGCGAACTGGAAACCAGCGTAAAACGGGTGCTGGAGCTGATCCTAAAGGTGGATTAGACCTGTCAGTCTTCCCTGTACAGCCGCTTGATCAAGGAATCTTTTTGGTTCTTTTGATCCACCCTCCGAATCACTACCCAAATCATCAACAGCAGTACAAAGGGAACCGTCACCTGAATCCAGTGCAGCACGGCATCTGCATCATGTCCATGCTCCAGTACCTGCGCGATCGTCCGGTTCTTCTGGAACAGAGCATAGGCTGCTTCCGCAATTCCCCACGCCGGAAGCGCCGATGCGACTACCAGAATCCCCTGCTGCAGCCAAGTTCCCCGCTGAATCTGTCGCTTTTTGTATCCGATTGCTTCCAGCAGAGCATTCGCCTGCCCCTCCTGTCTGGCACCCATACTGATGGTTGCCCACAGGGAAAAACAGATGCCAATTAACAACAGAATCACGATCACGGCCAGCATACCAAGGATCATCAGTGCGTTGGAGGCCAACATTTGGGGGTTGCTTCCGCCTACCATAATACCGCTCAGATTCCCTGAAACATTGTCATACCAGTCACTTTGATAAATGGAGATCCCGCTAGCCAGCAGCTCACCCGCGAAATTCATCACAATACAGTCAAGCAGAAGCAGAGCAAACTCTAATATTACCTGCGTTCGGTTACGCAGTAGGTTTTGGATAAACATAATCCACATGTTAATTATTCCTTTCGCAAGGTTATGATAAAGTCCGCATAGTTTTTCACCGTTTCGTTATGAGAAACTACGATGACTATTTTTCCTTCTTCCGTTAATGCCTTCAGGTAACTGAATATGTTTTCTTCATTTTTTTCGTCCAGATTGCCGGTTGGTTCATCAGCCAGAATTACCTCAGGATTGTTTGCAAGGGCTCTTGCAATTCCCACCCGCTGCTGTTCTCCGCCTGACAATTCATTGGGATAGCGGTTCTCATATTCATCAATCTGAAACTGCTTCAGCAACTCTTTCGCACGCTTCCTCTTCTTATCCCAGTTTTCTTTTCCCTGATATTCCGGATGAATATGCAAAGGTACCATGACATTCTCCAAAACCGTCAGCTTGGGATTTAAGAAAAACTCCTGGAACACAAACCCGAATGTCAGTAATCTCATATCCGCCCGTTCTTCCTCTCCCTGTACGGTAAGCGTCTGACCGTCGATCCGGATTTCACCGGAGGATTTTTCATCCAATAACCCAAGTATATGTAACAGAGTAGATTTGCCGACTCCGGAAGGTCCCATGATCGCATAAAAATGACCTGATTCAAATGTGTAGGAGAAATCACGCAATACATAATCCTTTTGATTATATGTTTTTGACAAATTCAATATTTCTATCTTCATAACTGCCTCCTTTACCGCAGGATTTCAATGGATGAAACGGATTTGATCCGACGCGCGGAAAGTTCATAAGCCGCCAACGGAACCAGAAACACGATCAATACCGTAAGGAATAATATCCCTGCCTGAAATCTGGGCATAAACACATGATAAAACAGCGGATTCACCCATATGAGCAATATCCCGACATAAACGATCAGTAATGATCCCACAATGATGCCGGAAATGGCAGCTACTTTTGCAGAAAGCATAATAGATTCCATCCTCAGGATTCCACGTATCTGCCGTTCCCGATATCCAATTGCTTTTAACAACGCAAACTCCCGCCCTCTTGCATTCAGCATTTTCACCTTGGATAGGAACAGCCCAAGTCCTACCCATAGCATAACCACTACGGCCAATATCCCTGCCATAACAGATGCAGCATTGATAAAAGTTAAAGATGCTTCCCGTTGCTCTCCCACGCCATAGGCGGGTCCCACAATCAGCCATCCATTTCCTGTATCGTCCATACCCGTGTCTTCCGTGTCAAAATGTGCAAAGGCAAAGTCTGATATTTCTTTCTGATAAATCTTCATTTTCTCATAATCCTTGATCAGAATATGATAGGAAAAATTACTTTCCGTCTTTGTCTCCTGGGCAACCCGGTGTGTCATTGCCTCTGACAAAAAAATACCGTCTGCTGCCGTGGTTATTTCCGCATTGTCATAGACCCCCCTGACTACTAGTTCCGCCGTTTCATCTCCAAATGAAATCTGCAGCGTCCGGCCGATCAGTTCCTCACCTTTTAAATTTGGCCGTGTATAGTCATCCCATGCGGATGGTACGTCATATGGATTTTTCATTTGTATGTATATTGTGATGTACTTTGGAACCAGGATCTCATTTTCTTTCAGTTCTGCCTTCTTCTTGATCTGCCTGCTGTTCTTTGCTGCGGCATCCGTTATCTCACTAAACTGAACCCGATACTGACCGCCTGCCCATTTCTGTATATCCGGGTCCGCGGTTTCCACATGAATCGGACTTCCTGTCCAATGTTCTTCTACACTTTCAATATCCGGATTCTCTGCATATTCCGCTTTCAGCATGCTAAGATATTTCTCTTTAAACGGCACCTGCACCATAATTGTCCGACAATTCTGCTGCAGATTTTCCAAAAGATGACTCACATTACTAAAAACAATATTTGTAAAAAGCAGGATCATGACGGATACTGCCATAAACGCTATTGCAACTTTATTTTTCTGTCTCAGTTTTTTATCATATTCGACATATAAGTACCAACTATGCTTCATACAGACTGTTCCTTTCTTCCGATATGCTATTCATTCACAGATACATCATATTGTGTAAAATTTACCTCGCTGCAGGGAGTATAATCCCCAAGGTCCCAGGTTGCAATCGACATTCCAAATATATAGTATCCTCCCAATGTATAGTTATTAAACACAGCATGCAGGCCGGCTTTCCCAGTAGAGGATAACCGCACATTCTTTTTATCATATAAATACGGAGATGATATATTTAATTTATACATAAGCTGAAGCTGAAGATATTTGGGATTCTTGGCGGAGGCAACAGATACAAATACATCTTTCTGACCCTCTATCATCTTTACTTCATCTCCATACCAATCCGGATCACTTTGATTAATAGTCACCGTAACTCCTGATTTTACCAGGTTGTAAGTAGTTGTAACAGCTCCTACACTTATCACAGTCAAAATTGTACAAATAATACTAACCAATACGCTCATTTTTATTTTACTATTCATAAAACATTCACCCTTTCTTTTATCATTTACCAAACAATACAATCACAGCTTCATAAAAAAATTTACACAGTCGGTACAAACGAAATGATTTTTTCTTAACAGTAATTATGGCATTTTTTATCTCCACACCTCCTCAAAATTGCCATCTGCAGAGTTATAAGGCAAAGACATTCATACTGCATCTCCCGTATCTTAGCATACTATTTTTTTCACAACTTGTCAATACATAGGATAAATTTTTTATTGTCCTTTTTATTGTCTAGTTCAATTCACTATTTTCCACGGAGCATTTTTGGATTGTCTGCTTAACAAAAAATGTGCGGGGGGTTGGTTCTGAGGGTCATCCCACAGGCCTGTTCCCTGAGCCTCGCATACGATTACATGCCCCGGGTTCTTTGTTATATCTGCATGAAAAGGAAAATTTCTCTCACAGCCTGTTTCAGTTCCTGCAGGTCCGACTCTGTCACAGTCTCAATATACTCCCATTGATTCACCCCTTCATGGTGAATTGCTTCCTGTGCCTGACGTTTCGGGGTTACTGTTTCCATGACTTGTGTTGTAGTTACTTCTTCTTTCACAATTTTGCTGCAGCCGTCAAGCAAACCCATACTCATGCAGATACTCAAAATTACAATCTGTACTTTTTCTATGATAAACTGCCGCTTTTCTTTCATACACATATCCTTATGAAACAATCCTCTCTTCTGTCTCTCCAACCAATTCCAGTTGTCCTGTGTCTGCCTGTTTCTTTACGGATACCCCGGTACCATATTGCACATAGGGTGAAACTGCACGATAGAATCAGGATGATCAGTGCCCAGCAGTGTTTTTGAAAGACGGAAAGATTGCCTATTCTAATGCAGAAGATATGGAGTTGGTAACAGGGGTGAAAATAACGATAACTTCGCATAAACACATACATGGCATCCCAGTCAAAATCTGTCAGCCCCGTCACCGCAACTGTTTCCTCGTTTATCTTTTCTACAGAAAATAAGCCGCCGGAATTTGTTCTCCGCATCAAACACCCAGCAAAACCATGACAGCCATCATTCCAAAGACGGCCGCAACTACTTTTTTCATATTTTTACGCTAACCTCCTTGGTTCCAACTCAGGAGAAATTACCACATCCAGTCAAATCGTTTTAAGCAACTCGTTTCAATAAAGAGCCCCAAAAGCGCCGGAAGCATAATCATACAAAATGTCTCACCAATCTCCTCCAAAATATTTTCTCCGTTTACCACATACCAGGGATCTTTTTGGATGACCTGTACGGGAATCGGAGGGTCCGGCATTCTGCCGTCTTCTGTCGTATAAAATCCGGTAACCCCTCCGATCTTAATTTTCTTAATGCTTCTGGCATATTGGTTGTAGTAACTTTTTTCTGCGTACATTTTCTCTGTATCGCTTAGAAACTGCTCCTTGATTGTTTCCAGTTCCTCCTTCGTATAGCCTTCCGGCCTTGCTTCGCTTCCTATCACATGAACCGCAAAGGTACTGTTCTCTTCCGTCAGATCGGAGATTCCGCTCCAATGCTGCTCCACATGATCAGTGCCGTCACGATAAACGTATGTATCCACACTTATTTTCCCCGTATCCTGATACCGGACCTGAAATCCTGCCCAACCCTCTGGTAAGCCATCTTCTTCAAACTGTGCCAGACGCTACAGCAGGGTCTGGGAACTATCCGCGAATACCGGCTCTGCATGAAATAAAAGCATACTGCACAGCAGCGGACAGAAAAAAATCAACAGCATACGATCCGTAGTCGTTTTCTTTGTGTTTCTGGGATCTTTTTTATGTTCTCCCTTCCAAATCAGATAAATTACCCAAATATTCAGGCTAATGGCAAATACACCCATTCCAACAAGAATGATGGTGCCAATTAAAAATGAGCTTTTCTGATAAAATCCGTCCCAGTCTTTCTTTTCAATATCCGTATCAACCACATCATAGTCTATGCAATGCAGATTGGAAATCCACCTTTGCCACCAGGTCGGAATCCGGCACTTCCGTCTGAAGCCACTGAACATATATTATTTGTTCTCCGTTATAACCGGTTGCAGCGCTGCAAATGAGATACCCCGTAAGCAGCAGCACGGATAGTCCCGCCGCGATTAGATAATACTTCCTTATAAAACCCTTTTTCTACCCTTTCAACAAATTATACAATAAAACGCATCTTTCATACGATCCCTTTATACCGCAATTTCAGTCTACGAATCGTGGACTCAATTACCAAGACAAAAAGGACCTGCATCGATGACAGATCCATTGATACAAGTCCCCTTTTATAAATTTAAAATTGCTTTACTGTACCTTCGGCAGAGTCGCAAAGGATTTTGCCAGTTCCTCATCTGTCGGGATATAGTCGCTCATTGTACCGTCATTATAATTCTGATAAGCAACCATATCGAAGTAACCGGTTCCGGTCAGACCGAATACAATGTTCTTTTCCTCACCGGTCTCTTTGCACTTCATTGCTTCATCAATCGCTACCTTGATCGCATGGCTGCTTTCCGGTGCCGGCAGAATACCCTCTACCCGCGCAAACATTTCTGCTGCCTTAAATACTTCCGTCTGCTCTACGCTTCTGGCTTTCAGCAGACCCTGATCGTACAATTCAGATACAACGGAGCTCATACCATGATACCGCAGACCACCCGCATGATTTGCGGAAGGGATAAAGCCGCTGCCCAGTGTATACATTTTTGCCAGCGGACAAACCTTACCGGTATCGCAGAAGTCATATGCGTAAACGCCTCTGGTCAGGCTCGGGCAGGAAGCGGGCTCTACCGCAATAATCTCATAGTCTGCCTCGCCGCGCAGCATCTGGCCCACAAACGGAGACATCAGACCGCCCAGATTGGAACCGCCGCCCGCGCAGCCGATGATCATATCTGCCTTAATTCCATATTTATCCAGCGCTGCTTTTGTTTCCAGACCGATCACGGACTGATGTAGCAGTACCTGCGACAAAACAGAGCCCAATACATACCGGTATCCGTCCTGTGTCACCGCTGCCTCTACCGCTTCGGAAATCGCGCAGCCCAGACTTCCCGTAGTACCCGGGAACTCCGCATTGATCTTCCGGCCAACTTCCGTATTCATGGAAGGAGACGGCGTTACCTGCGCGCCGTAAGTCCGCATTACTTCACGGCGGAACGGTTTCTGCTCATAGGAAACCTTTACCATATATACCTGACAATCCAGATCCAGATAAGCGCACGCCATAGATAACGCTGTGCCCCACTGGCCTGCTCCGGTCTCTGTGGTTACGCCCTTCAGACCCTGCTTCTTTGCGTAATAAGCCTGTGCGATCGCGGAATTCAGCTTGTGGCTTCCGGACGTATTATTGCCTTCAAACTTATAGTAAATGTGTGCCGGCGTGCCCAGCTTCTCCTCCAGACAGTACGCGCGCACCAACGGTGACGGACGATACATTTTGTAGAATTTTCTGATCTCATCCGGAATATCAAAATACGGAGTCGTATCATTTAACTCCTGTTCTGCCAGTTCCCGGCAGAAAATACCGGACAATTCATCCAGCGTAACCGGCTGTAATGTACCCGGATTCAGGATCGGCGCAGGCTTTTTCTGCATGTCAGCGCGCACATTATACCACTGCTTCGGCATCTCCTGTTCTTCCAGATAGATTTTGTAGGGGATCTCTTTGCTCATGTTGCGTTCCTCACTTTCTTAAAAATAAATTATTATAAAAATTGCTTTGCAATTTTATTTCGACCTTTGATGCTGAATCCTCGTTGGCATTTTTTATTACAAATTGTTCCGCTGCAAGCATGCCGGTGGATTCCGACCTTTGATGCTGTAATAAAAAAAGCCTGTCCTATTATGTTCTAATAGGACAGGAGTTATACTAACTTCTGCGGTGCCACCTAAATTCATTCTCCCGAATGCGCTCTTTTGTGTACCAACATACACTGCCTGCTGTAACGTGCAGCTACGTCTCGCCTACTCCCTCGCCGGTTTCAGCTCGCCCTCACAAGTCCATTCCCTGCCTTTCCTATCACCGCAATCCCATCCTCTGCGGCTCTCTGTGCATATTCCGGACAGCTACTTACTCTTGTTCAACGGTTTGATTTCTAAAACTGTTAAAAGCATACAATATTCCGGAAAAAATGTCAAGTAGTTTATCAGTATCCGATGTATTCTTTCAGCCAGCTGCTTGTTACAAAATTCGAGACCGCGCCGTAAGAATCCGGCGCCGTATCCTCAATCTCCTCGTACTCTCCGGGCAGATTTTCCCACGTGATCAAAGACGCCGGAATCTCTATGGTATCTGTCGGCTTTCCGCTCTTGATATCCGTGATATGCTCGTATTCGCCGTTCAGTTCCAAAGCGAGAATCCGCACGCCCATTTCCCCGTTTGCTTTAAAATCTGTGCAGGCGCACGCTTTCCAGACGGAATTGGGTTCCTTCATGCATTCCACATCTTCATTGCTGATGTCTGCAGATACAATGGGAATCTTCTTACCGGACTCCATCACTGCCCGATAGCAGCCCTGCGCATACGCATCGTAAGCCACCCAGATCGCGTCGATATCATCCTCGTCATACTTTTTCAGCGTTTCCTTCATAACCTGATACATCGACTCTGTCACATTGACATAATCGGCAGGGCCGATCGTTTCAACCGTCTGGATCTTATTGAGCTTCTCATATTTCTGATATCCGATCTCCCGGCGGTCAAAAGACGCCGTATAATCGCCGACCCATACCTTCAGGACCTTCGCCGGAGATGCCTCGGGCGCAAGTTCCGTACAGATATAATCTAACAGGATCTCAGCCAGATCCGCGTCGTCCTGAAAGAACTGAGTCACCCCGTCGATCTTCTGCGGTTTACCGGACGCATCCTTAAACTGCGTATCAAATGTTACGATCCGCAGATCGGGATATGCTTTACAGAGTTTCTGCAGAAATTCGTAGGAATAATCTTCGCCGCCGTGGGACAGAAACAAGCCGTTATATCCTTTTTTCGCACAGTCGGTTATGTACTTTTTGAATTTTCCATCATCTCCATTGGAAAAGAAAGTATCGCAGCTCATGCCCAGCCTTTCCGCAATTTCAATGCTTTTCGCGGCGCAGGAATCAAAGATCTCACTGTGTGCCATGTTGATGATATACGCGATCTTATTTCCCTTCACGGGAGAATCCGAATAAACATTCACCTGACTGCCCCGGTAGTACCCGCTGTCAATCAGCACTTCTTTATAATTCTCTACATTTACCGGAACCGGTTCCAGATAATAGCAGGGCACCTCTGTCGCCCCGTTTTGCTGCAGTTCCGCAGGCTGTATCGTGGAATCCGCGTTCAGCAGACTCACCGCTTCTTTTGCCAGCTTCCGGGTATCCTTAAACACCGTCATGGACTGGTAACCCCTCTGGAGGTTCTGAACACTCAAAATATTCGCGTCCTGCCCGGTAATGACGGGAAAATGTTCCCGATTGCATCCGGCCTCCATCAGCGCCTCTGCTACAGCGCTGGCAATATTGTCATTCGGGCAGAGTACCGCATCCGGATAGGAATCGTCATAATATTGTTTCAGGAGCTTCCGCATTCTCACCTTGGCTACGGCTTCCAGCCACAGCTCCGTTGTAATATCCGCAAAGGCCTTCTCGCCGGACTTTACTTTTAACGTCCCCGCCTCTATGTAAGGCTGCAGGACTTCCATCGCTCCGTCGTAAAGCGCCTTGGAGTTCATATCCTTCTCACTACCGCCAAACAGTTCTATGGTAAAAGTTTTCCCGGCTGTATCCAGTTTCAGCGCGTCTCTGATCGACTCCGCCTGAATCTTTCCGACGGTTTCACTGTTAAAGGAAATATAAGCGCTGACTGCCGCCGAATCCATGATCATCCGGTCATACGCCAATACCCGGATTCCTTTATCCTGCGCTTTCTTCAGCACTTCCGTTAAAGCGGAGCCGTCTACCGCCGCAATAATCAGCGCGGAACATCCGCCTTCAATCATCTGTTCGATCTGCTGCAGCTGCGTGTCGCTGTCGTCGTCCGCAAACTGCAGATCCGCCTGCATTCCTGCTGCCTGCAGTTCGGAAACAATATAGGCTCCATCCTGATTCCATCTCTGCGTCGTCCTGGACGGCATAGACACACCGACCCTTTGGACCGCCTTTTCCTGTGACGCAGTTTCCTTTTCTTCTTCCTGCCCGCAGGCGGCCAGCAGGGAAACCGACATCATTATGATTAACAGAATACTGATCAGCCTTTTCATTTCCGCTTTCCTCTTCTCTCTTTGCTCCTCGCGTTTAACTTCTTCCGTTCCCCCTGCCGTTATTATATCACAATCTTCATTCCACTACAACGATATTCTCACAATCCTCATACCCGGCAGCCAGCCGCTCTGTCAGAAAGGTAGTCCCGTAAAATGGGGCGAAGGTGACCGAGCTTACGTTGTCAAATTTAGAGCTGTCGCAGAGCACATAGCACGTTCCGCACTGCTCCATGGCCGCCTGTTTTACCATCGCTTCATTGGCGTCCGGCGTGGTACAGCCGCTCTGCTTCGTCACCCCGTTCGTTCCGAAAAAGCCTTTTGTGAAGTGATAGCTGCCGATGGTGCGGATTGCCTGACTTCCGATAATCGCTTCGGTTGAACTTTTCAGCTCTCCGCCGACCAGCAAAACCTTCAGGCCGCGGTTGGCAAGATTCTGCGCGTGCGCCACCGCATTGGTCACAAACGTAACCTTTGTTTCCGTTATGAAATCCAGCATACTTGCTGTTGTCGTTCCCGCGTCCAGATAAATAAAATCCTCCGGTTCGATCAGGGACGCCGCATACTTTGCGATCCGGCGCTTTTCCTCCCGGTTCAGATCCTGCTTCTGCGCCACGGTATACTCATGCGCCGTCATTTTCTGCCCGACTGCCACCGCTCCGCCAAATACCTTGATCGCCTTGCCTTCCCGGTCAAGCGCCGTTATATCCCTTCGGACCGTAGATTCCGACATGCCCAGAAGATCCCGTATCTCGGTTGCCGTAATACTGCCCCGTTCTTCCAGGAGCTTTAAGATCATTTCCTGCCGCTGTTTTGTTAACATTTATTTCCCTGCCTTATATGCTCCCACATCGGTTTCCAGCACGATCTTGCGGATCGGAAGAATACTGCCCGGCGATACGGATAATTCATCTACGCCCATAGCAAGAAACTCCCGCGTCAGCGTCTGATCCGCGCCCAGTTCACCGCAGATCCCCGCCCAGATCCCTGCTTTATGCGCGTTCTCCACTACCATGGAGATCATGCGCAGGATCGCGGGGTGATGCGCGTCGTAAAACGCATCCAGTTTCGTATTCTGCCGGTCGATCGCCAGTGTATACTGTGTCAGATCGTTCGTGCCGATACTGAAAAAGTCTACTTCCTTCGCAAGCATATCGCTGACCATAACCGCCGCCGGCGTTTCGATCATAATGCCCTGCTCCGGATCGCCGATCGCGATGCCCTGTTCCGTCAGCTCTTTCCTGACCTCTTCCGCGATCTGTTTGATCTGTCTTACTTCCTGTATGCCGGTAATCATGGGATACATGATTGCAATTTTTCCAAAGGCACTGGCCCGAAACAAAGCGCGCAGCTGCGTCTTAAACACTTCCGGCCGGGTCAGGCAGATCCGGATGGCGCGATATCCCAGCGCCGGATTCTCTTCCGGCTCCATTCCGAAATAATCACACTTCTTATCTGCCCCGATATCCAGGGTACGGATGATCACCCGCTTATTCCCCATGGTTTCCGCTACCTGTTTATAAATGCGGAACTGCTCTTCCTCGGTCGGATAATGATCGCTTTCCAGATAGATGAACTCACTTCTGAAAAGGCCGATCCCGCCCGCGTCATTCTGAAGCACGGTTGCCAGGTCCTTAATGTTGCCGATATTAGCATACAACATTACTTTTTGACCGTCAAGCGTGATGTTTTCTTTTCCTTTGAGCGTCTGGAGCAATTCCTTTTTCTGTTTTTCCGCCTGCTGCTTTTCCCGCATCGCCGCCAGAGTCGCCTCATCCGGATCTACATAGATCACGCCTGCCGAACCGTCTACGATGCCCAGCCTGCCGTCCACCGTCTCATCTAACGGAAGCGGCGTCCCGATCAGAGCCGGGATCGCCATGGTCCTTGCCAGGATCGCCGTATGCGAGTTGAGGGAGCCGTGTACCGTCACAAAAGACAATACCTGATCTTTGTCTAACTGCACTGTCTCCGAGGGCGCCAGGTCGTCCGCAGCGATGATCGCGGGCTCTCCCGCATCGGCTGCCGCGCTGTCCGCTCCATTTAATATCGTAAGCAGACGTTCGGAAATATCGTGTACATCCGCAGCCCGTTCTTTCATATAATCATCATCCATAGAAGCGAACATCTGCGCGAAATTGTCGCCTGTCGCGGCAACCGCATATTCCGCATTGACTTCCTGACTGCATACGATATGTTCTACAGAGGCGTTGTAATCATCATCGTCCAGCATCATCTGGTGTACTTCAAAAATGGCCGCGTTGGCTTCTCCCACTTCTTTCAAAGCCTTTTCATAAAGCCCCTGCAGCTGCCGGACGGCTTCTTCTTTTGCCGCCCGGTAACGTGCCATCTCCGCATCGGTATCCGTAACCCGCTGCCGCTTTACCTGCTGTTTTCCTTTCCGGTAAACACGGATCTTTCCGATCGCGATACCGCCGAATACACTTTTTCCTTTATAGATTTCCATTCTTTATCACGCCTTTCCATCTAAAATGCTCCGGCCGTTCCGATCACAGATTTTCCTGCATAAATTTGCTGATTGCATCGTAAGCCGCATCCTCATCCGCGCCTTCAAAGGTCAGGGTTACTTCATCCCCTTTTTTGGCTCCCAGACCCATTACACCGAAAATCGCTTTGCAGTTCATGGCCTTTTCCCCTTTTTTGATCTTAATTTCAGATGAAAAATCTTTCACAGCCTTTACCAACAGGCCTGCCGGACGCGCATGGATTCCTTCCGGGTCCGTAATTACATATTTCAATTCTCTCATTTCGATTTCCTCCAAATTCCATATGATCTTTTATTATAACACAAAATACGGATTTTACCGTTCAAAGTTTTACTGTACTTTTTTCTTGAGACCCCCCAGCAGCAGGGCGGAAACAACGGTTCCGATCACCAGCGCCAGCAGATACAGCAGAGCGTTTCCCATCACCGGTACTACGAAAATCCCGCCGTGCGGCGCCATCAGCGTACAGCCAAACAGCATGGATAACGCGCCCGCCACAGCAGAGCCCGCAATGCAGGCCGGCAGTACATGAAGCGGATCGGCCGCCGCGTAAGGAATAGCGCCTTCCGTGATAAACGCCAGGCCCATGATAAAGTTGGTCGGACCGGATTCCCGCTCTTCTTTGGTGAATTTATCCTTAAACAAAAGGGTTGCCAGCGCGATCGCGCAGGGAGGCGTCATACCGCCGATCATAACTGCCGCCATAATGTGGTAATTTCCGGACGCGATAGCCGCCGTACCAAATACATAAGCCGCCTTGTTGAACGGACCGCCCATATCGATTGCCATCATACCGCCGAGGATCAGTCCCAGAATCAGTTTGCTGGAGCTTCCCATACTGGTCAGCGCACTGTTTAATGCAGAGTTAATGCCGCCCATAATCGGTTCCACAATAAACGACATGACCAGTCCAATGAGCAGTATACCGATCACCGGATAGATCAGTACCGGCGCGATTTTTTCCAGTGTTTCCGGCAGTTTATCGCACAGTTTGCGAAGGCCGACAATCAGATATCCTGCCGCGAATCCTGCGACCAGCGCGCCGAGGAAACCGGAGCTTCCGTTTGCCGCCAGCATACCGCCGACAAAACCAACAGCCAGCGCCGGTCTGTCGCCGATCGCCATAGCGATGTAGCCCGCCAGTACCGGAAGCATAAATCCGAACGCTACGCCGCCCACATTTTTAAACCAGGCCGCCACCGGCATAATGGTACCGAAATTCGCGCGCTCCGCTTCTGTCAGCGCATTCATATCCACAAACAGACCGTCGATCAAAAATGAGATCGCAATCAAAATACCGCCGCCTACTACAAACGGAAGCATATGCGAAACGCCGTTCATTAACTGGGTATAAATCTGATGTCCGATTCCGCCGCCGGCCTTCTGGGGCTGTGTGCTCTTGTTTCCCGCACTGGCGCTGTGATAAACCGGTACATTTCCGGACATTGCCAGCTCGATCAGTTCATTGGCTTTATTGATCCCATCCGATACCTGACGCTCGATTACTTTCTTTCCGTCAAACCGCTCCATCGGAACCTGCGCGTCTGCCGCTACGATAATGCAGTCCGCTTCTTCAATCTCTTTTGCCGTCAGCATATTTTTCGCGCCGCCGGAGCCTCTTGTCTCCACTTTAATGAAGCAGCCTTTTTCCTTTGCCGCCTTTTCCAGTCCTTCCGCAGCCATATAGGTATGGGCGATTCCGGTCGGGCAGGAAGTAACTGCCAGAATCTTTGCCTGATCCGCCGATGCTTCTCCCATATCGGCCAGCCGCTCGTCTACGCTCTTCTTTTCTTCGTCCGCCTGATCGATGACAGCCAGAAATTCTTCCGGAGACTTTGCATTTCTTAAATCCGAAGTGAATTTCTCATCCATCAGCATCATAGATAATTTACTCAGCACATCCAGATGTACGTTATCCTCTGTATTGGGCGCCGCGATCAAAAACAGCAGCGTAACCGGTTCCCCGTCCAGAGAATCAAATTCTACGCCGTCTTTCACTACCATGGCTGCCAGACCCGGCGCATTTACCGCGTCTCCCTTACCGTGAGGAATCGCAATTCCTTCTCCGATTCCGGTGGTACTCTCTTCCTCTCTCGCATAGACCAGTTTCCGGTATGCCGCTTCATCGTTTATTTTCCCGCTCTTTGCCATCAGCGCTACGAGGGCATTCAAAGCCTCCTGTTTTGACTTTGGCTTCTCATCTAACGCGATGCTTCGTTTGTCTAATAAATCCGTTATCCTCATTTTACCTCCATTCCGGAGCGTTTCCGCTCCTTTTATGCTCCGCTTATTGTTCCCGCATTCTCCGTTACCTGCCGGTATACCGCTTCAATTTCCGCTTTTACCGCCAGCTGCTCCGAAAAAGCGCTGGCGCTTCCCGCCGAAACTCCCATGTAGAATGCGTGTTCATAATCCTGCTTTTCCAGCCATCCCGCCATAAATCCCGCTACCATGGAATCTCCTGCTCCGACTCCGTTTACCAGTTTTCCCTCAGGGGCCGGCGCACTGAACACCCGGCCGTCCGCCGCGATCAGAACAGCGCCTTCGCCTGCCATGGAGATCAGCACATTCTGCGCGCCCATCTCCTGCAGCTTCTTTCCATAGGGAACAACTTCCGCTCTCGTTTTCAGCGTTACCCCAAAAATCTCGCCCAGCTCATGGTGATTGGGTTTGATCAAAAACGGATGATACGGCAGTACATTCATCAGCAGATCCCGGGTGGCGTCGACCACGATCTGTACCCCTCTGCCATCCAGCATTTCCATGATCTTCCGGTAAATATCGTCCGGCATGGATGCGGGAATGCTTCCGGATAAAAACAGAACGTCTCCCGCGCCCAGTTCGTCGATCTGCCCAATCAGTTCCTGTACCTTTTCCTTACTGATAACCGGTCCCTGCCCGTTAATCTCGGTTCCGTCAATCGACCGCAGTTTCAGATTGATCCTCGTAAAGCCGGATTCGATCCGGATCAATCCGTTTTTCACGCCCATCTCTTCCAATCGCCTTACGACCTCGTCACCGGTAAAGCCGGCTGCGAATCCAAGCGCCGTATTTTCAACACCGAGATTCATCAGTACGGTAGATACATTGATCCCTTTTCCTCCCGGAAGTATTTGCTCAAAACTTGTTCGATTGGTCAGACCAAGCTGAAAGTCATCGACAGATACAATATAATCCAGCGACGGATTAAAGGTCACTGTATAAATCATTAGATTCCCTCCTTTTCCTGCTCATTTTGCCCGTGTTTGACTTTGTACCTGTAGTATACAGTCAAATTCATCCAAAGTCAATCACGAATCAGCCAAAATTGTTGATTGATTTTTGTTGATTTTGCACAAATTTTGACTGAATTGGTATTGCAATTCCTACGCTTAGGATAATAAAAACCGCTGCCGAATATGCATGTTTTTTCCAAATTCCCGCTTTCTATCCTTGACCTTTCCCTGCGTTTTCACTATAGTAGAGACAGATATCAAATCCGAAAACAGGGGGTGTGCAACCATTATGAATTACAGGACAGACAGATACGGAAATAAAATTTCAATTCTCGGCTTCGGCTGTATGCGGTTTCCGCAGAAACTGGGGCGGATCGATCTTGCGGAAACGGAACGGGAGATCATGGCCGCTTTCCGAGCGGGCGTCAACTACTATGACACCGCCTATATCTATCCGGGAAGCGAAGCTGCGCTGGGTAAGATCCTGCAGAAAAATAAAATCCGGGACAAAGTTTTTATCGCGACCAAACTGCCGCATTACCTGATCCACAGTGCGGAAGGAATGGAGAAACTGTTTCAGGAGCAGCTGACACGGCTGCAGACCGATCACATCGACTATTATCTCATGCACATGCTGACCGATATCCAGACCTGGGAACGGCTGAAGGCGCTGGGGATCTTAACGTGGCTGGAAGAGAAACGGAAATGCGGCGCCATCCGGCAGATCGGATTTTCCTATCACGGCAATTCCGATATGTTCTGCAGACTGGCAGACGCCTATGACTGGGATTTCTGCCAGATCCAGTATAACTATATGGACGAACACTCCCAGGCCGGCCGCCGGGGACTGCACTATGCCAGCGGGAAGGGGATGCCCGTCATCATTATGGAGCCGCTGCGGGGCGGCAGACTGGTAACGCGTCTGCCGGAAAAAGCAAAACGGATTTTCACGGATTATCCGGTAAAACACACTCCGGCACAGTGGGCATTCCGCTGGCTGTGGAATCAACCGGAGGTAACCTGCGTCCTTTCCGGTATGAACTCCATGCAGATGGTGCGAGACAACATCCGCACTGCCTCCACGGCAGCGGCCGGTGAGCTGGGACCTGAAGAAGAGAAAATGCTGCGCCGCGTCGTAAAGGCCATCAACGCCAAAATGAAGGTAGGCTGTACCGGCTGCGGTTACTGTATGCCCTGTCCGAAACACGTAGACATTCCCGGCACCTTCGCGGCGTATAACCGCCGCTACAGCGAAGGAAAATTTTCCGCCCTGAAAGAATATTTTATGTGTACCGCCATGCGGAAAACTTCCACTGCCGCTTCCAACTGTGTCGAATGCGGCCGATGTGAGAAGCACTGCCCGCAGCACATTGCCATCCGTACAGAGCTGAAAAATGCGCGGAAAGAATTGGAAGGCCCGCTTTACCGGATCGCGCAGAAAATCGTCCGGCTGCTGAAGGCTTATTAAAAACTGAACTATCTGATAAGGAAGCATGGAAATGAAAAAGATCAAAAAAACCTTACGGCTTGTATTCTTTAATTGGAAATCACTCGCAGGATTTGAAATCCTGTATAAATTAGCGTCCGTCATTGTTTTCGTCCCGCTTCTGCTGGGCGCATTCAATCTGACAATGCGGCTGACGGGATACCCGTATCTGACGCTGGAAAACGTTATCCCGTTTATTCTGAAGCCTCTGACGCTCTTTATGCTTGTTCTAATTCTGCTCCTTGCCGCCATCTATGCGATGATCGACATCAGCGCCGTT
The DNA here is from genome assembly GCA_947626415.1 of uncultured Lachnospiraceae bacterium. Taxonomy (GTDB): domain Bacteria; phylum Bacillota; class Clostridia; order Lachnospirales; family Lachnospiraceae; genus CANQSA01. The sequence continues at coordinate 16,931 of CANQSA010000012.1, read as the reverse complement.
GTTTTCGCGCTGGATCAGTCCAGGCAGGGCCGCCGCGTCTCGCTGGGACAGATCATCCGGTTCGCGATAAAAAATTCCCTTCGGATCTGGAAACCCAAAAATGTACTGCTGGTACCGGTCGTGCTTTTACTGCTGCCGTTTGTGCATATCGGACTGGCCTCCGGTTTTCTGACCAGCATTTCGATCCCGGAATTTATTCTGGATTTTATCCGGGCAAACCGTGTTTTATCCGCGCTGTTTGGCGCCGCCGTCATCGCCCTGACCGTAATTTCCGTCCGATGGATCTACGCATTCTTTTACTTTACGCTGGAAGGCTGCAGTTTCCGGGACGCCCGCAAGAAAAGTATCGCGCTCGGCAGGGGAAAACGTGTCCGGGATTTTCTGCAGCTGATCGCGATGCAGGCCGGCTTCGCGCTGATCTACATGATTTTTCTGCTGGCGGCAGTTACGCTTGCCGGGCTCATCGGGAAACTCTTCTCCGGAGTCTTTCTGCTAAAATGGATCGGCTCCACCGCCGTCTGGCTGACGATCGTATTGGTTTTGGCGATCATCGCCGCTCTGGCCATTCCCATCGGATATGGCTGTATCGGGATCTTTTATTATCGGCGAAAAGCGGAAACCGGCGAACCGGTTATCCACACTGAAGCACCGGAAACAGAACAAAATCCGCGTTTTCGGCCGCTGTGGAGAGCAGTCCGGATCGCTGTTTCCTGTCTGATCATTGCCGTAAGCCTCTTTTGGGGATATTTGCTGGCTGCCGGCAAAATCAATCCGCAGATCGAATATCTGCGTACCATGGAAGTTACCGCCCACCGGGGTGCTTCCGCATTTTATCCGGAAAATACAATGGCGGCCTTTCGGGGCGCAAAAGAACTGGGCGCTGACTGGATCGAGCTGGACGTTCAGCAAAGTAAAGACGGACAGATTTTTGTCCTGCACGATACCAACCTGAAGCGGACGACAGGCGTGGACGCGAATACCTGGGAAATGACCTATGCCGAGATTGCAAAACTTGACGCGGGCAGTTTTTTTGACGCGGATTTCGCCGGTGAAAAAATACCGCTGCTTTCCGAGGTCATTGATTTCGCAAAAGAAAACGGGATGAAGCTCAATATCGAATTGAAGCCGACCGGCCATGAGACCGGTTTTGAACAGTGCGTGGTCGATGAAATAAAAAACGCCGCTTTTACAGATTCCTGTGTGATCACGTCTCAGGTCTATGAGGTTCTGGAACATGTAAAAGCCTATGATGATTCCGTGACGACCGTATACGTCATGAGTCTTGCCTACGGCGACATCAATCAGCTGACAGCGGCTGACCATTTCAGCGTCGAGGCAAGCAACGCCACAAAATCCATGATCTCACAGGTACACAATGCGGGAAAATCGCTCTATGTCTGGACGGTCAATACAGAGGAAAGCATCAAAAAAATGATCCGGCTGAATGTCGACAACATCATCACAGACAATATCTCGCTGGCAAAGCAGTGTATTTATGAAAGCAGATACAGCAGTCTTCTGGGCGAATATCTCCGGCAGATCAATTCTCCCGTTTAAAGAAGACAGATTTTTCAGCGAGATCCTTCCTTTTCGGCAATCTCGCTCCAGCCTTTTTCGGGGAACCAGGTAACGGCATACTCCCCGTCCGAATAGCTGTAACCGGTCACAGATCCATGGTCTACCAATACGGTTATGGATCTGTGATCCGTGATCCAATCGGCTGTCGGAATATTTTCCCAAACATCGCCGCCATTATCATGATAGATCGCCAACGCATTTCCGCTCTTATCCCAGTCCGTTAACCGCATATGCTCCGGATCCGGCAGTTCGTCCGTAAAGGGCGCCGGACTGCCATTATCCAGGTCCTTTCCGGTCTTGCCGTACCACTCGGCTTCATATCCGGACAATTCCGTCAAATACGCCGACGCCTCTGCCTGGAACGCAGACTGTTTCGCAGATCTGATGTAGCGCATCCCGTTCGGAATCAGCACTGCCGCCAGGATCAGTATGATCACAATGCCGACCAGCAGTTCCACCAATGTGAACCCATTTTGCTGATTCCGCCCTGCTTTCCGTTGTTTCATACTCCACACTCTTTCCCCCGGCAAAGTTACCTTGCCGTCTGCCCTGATATCCAGTGATCTTAACCATATAATATGCGGATAATTTTTCATATCTCCGGTTCTTTTTTTCATTTTATCCCTTATAAGATTCTCTGGGGTAAAAACTGATACTATAAAATAAGGGCTGAAAGCTCGTCAGAGAGCCTTCAGCCTACCGGACCCCAATAGCTGTCCCACGCTATGTCGATGATCTCCGCCGCGCATTTGCCGTCTGGCAGCGGATCTTTAAGCAGTTCGTCATAGGTATAGAGCATGTTGAAATACGCCGTATTGGAATAAAATCTGTTGCCGAAAATATCTTCCGCAACAAATACATAACGATAATAATTTTTATCGGATAACGGAAGTTCTTCGATCCTGCCGCCGTCTTTTCCGATCGTAAGCGTCTCGCCCTCACTGAGCGGCGCATCCTCGATCGTCCGGTCTCTTTCCGGATCGATCCGTTTCTGCAGTATAGTTATCTTGTCGCCTTCTTTCAGCGGAGTGATCTGCTTATCGGCAAGATTGTTTTCGTCAAGTCCGTTCCAAAGACCGATAATCTTATAATAACCGCCGCCGGGGTAATTGTCGTCCCATACGAACATAAAGCGCAGATTGCTTCGCTTTCCATTTACATTGACGGGAGCAGAAAAAATAATGTTCTCATGGCTGCTTTCAATCACGGAATAGTTCAGATATACACCGTCCAGCGCCAGCCACACGCCGCGGAAGTTGCTGGTGAAGGTCAGATTATCCCAATCAAAATCCAGGTCGTTATCCTCTCCCATGCAGACCAGTTCCAAATGATCTGCCGCATTTTCGTTATAATAAAAACTCAATAAAGAAAAACTAACCGATTTTAAATATCTTCGGCTTTCCTCCGTTAATTTTACCCGGAAGTTTCCGCTCTTTTCCTCTATGCTCCCCATATCGGAAAAGGAAATGGAAATACCGCTGCTGCCGTTGACGTTGTAGATATCCGAAAGATACTTTTTGTAGGCGCTGCTGGAACATAATCCGAGATAGGCTTCAAACTCTGCAGGCCTGTATCCCTGCGGAAAATACAGGGAAACGCCGCCTACCCCGTTCCGTCCGGCGCCGCCGACTTTATACGGCACAAACGCCTCTATCGCTTTCGTCAGCGCAAGCGCACGGGAATCCCGATCCGCAAGAGAATTGCTAAAGCTGTACAGGTCGATCAAATTACTCGTCCCCTCATCCCGGCTGCCCGCGCCGAACTTGGAAGCCTTCTCGGACGCACGCACGATATTAAAATTCCCATTCTGCACATTTGCCGCCTCTGAAAGTCCTGCTGCAAATTCCTCAAACGTATGGAAAAAACTTTCGTATTGCCTCAGATCAAGCAGGGAAAGCGTGGCAAGCTCACCGCCGACCGATTCCGAACATTTCCGCATATATGCGTCACAGACTGCTTTCCCGGTTTCTTCCGTACTTTTTCCCACGGAAAAATTTTTAACAAACGCACCGTAATCCCAGCCTTCCGCAGGCTCTATTTCTTCAGAAGCAAGCATATAATCGGCATAGTCCCTGACTGTGGCGGCTGTTTCGTTCGTCGCCATCAGGCAGGCATCGAAGCCGATCAGATCAAAATGCGCGCCCTGTCTGCTCAGGGCTCCGCTCAATTCGGACGGTTCCAGACAGTCCATGCCGAAATTTTCATCATAGCACACCTCTCCCAGAGCACCGCCGCCATGATCCCAGAGAATCAGCGCGGACTTTTCGGCAGGATATTCCGATACACAGTAAGCGATAAAATCGGACAGGGTCTGCTCCGCTCCCATAGAAGCGTTTTCCAGCCGCTGCTTTTCATTCAGGACCCCGTCCCTTATTTCGTATCGGGTTATCGCATCCGGGGATATCCCGTAATCACGCCACTTTTCCGCGCCGCCTGTCTGAATCACCACAAAGGTATTTTCGTCGATCTCAGTGCCTAACATTTCGGCAATATTCTTGGTCGCCGCGCCCTGTTTTGTCTCCAGGCTGCTTCCGCACATATAGAGATACAGCGCAGTCTTTCCCGCGCCCCTAACGGACGCAGGATCTTCCGGTTGCCCGCTTTCGGTTGTAGAACTGTCCGCACAGCCTGCAAACAGCAGGCAGAGCGATACCGTCAATGCGGAGAGTATTTTTATCTTTCTCATTTTGAGATACCTCTTCGGGAATTTAAACGAACCAAAATCCTGCCAGCTTATAGTACACCGATTTGTTGTCCTGTTCAGAAGCCACCAGTTCCTCGTGAGCCGTTTTTTCATCCCACAACATCATATAGGAATAGTACTTAACCTTATACCTGAGTCTTCCCCAGTACCATTTCCCGTTTCTTTCATCACAGGTAAACATGATGCCAACATAATTCTTTGTAAATCCAGACAGATTGAAACCGGCAAGTTCCAGTTCCTCCCTTAAGGTTCTTCCCTGCATACGGCTGACAAATTCGTCGATCTGTTTTTTGCTGAAGTCAAAATCATGCCCGCTGTCATCATACATGGCGCTATAACAATAAATTTCATCCCAATCGCCCCATTCATAGTCAATATGGCATCTGGCATCCAGCCGGACATCGCGGTTTATAACATAAGAATACGCTGTTGCAGACGAAGTATTCACGGCATATTTGGATGCATTATACTGCTGCATTGCCTTATTATAATAGTCCACATACAGATTTCTGGCCGAATTATCCACCTTTTTGCTGCCGTAAACATAGTAGATCAGCAGATAGGAAAGCGCTCTTTCCATCGTATACTTGGCACGGGCACGATAATTCAGCCGCACGGATACGCTGCTTGAATCGAAATTGTACTGCATCGTACACAGTTTATCAAACTGATACAGCGGATTGTTATTATTCGTATATGCCAACAGGGTCGCCGCATTTGTATAACCCGTCCTGAGGTCATTCATAATAGCGCTGAAATTGAGATAGTTCTCCGAGCAATAGTTGACCAGATCTTTTGCATATTTTTCCCAGTCCGCATTGCTGCTGCCGCTCGGTCTTTTAACATTCTCGATCGCTTCTTCCATATAGGAATCGATACTGTTGCAGTACTGATCCATATTGTAGATTGACGAATCAAATTTTTCCAGATCTGAATTGATATTGCTTGTTATAATATCCTTCAGAAGCTGCGTCTGTTCCTGCAGCATCTGCTCAATCTCATTCAACTGGTTCTTTATGTCCTGAACAAGTGTCAGGATCTGGCTTTCCGCAGACGGGACAAGTCCTGTCAGATCCAGGATCGTTGAAACAGCATTATACGCCGATACCGCTCCTCCCACGATACTTGAAAATTTCTGACCGAACTGCGCCGCCTTGTTAAACATATTTACTACACTGCCGACCGCCAGCCGTCCGATATTTTCTGCCGAATAATTTCTTAGGTACGCGGTTTCATCCTCTTTCGCGTCGCCCCAACGGTTGATCAGCATACCGGCTCCCAGGATGATCTCACCGTCTAAATTTACCGTCTTCGCGGTCTGGCCGTCAGCCGCTGTCGTAAAGATCAGTTCCGCGGTGGTGTCTCCCGTACGGGTCAGGCTCGTCACAGAGGCCTCTTTAAAATCTCCGCCGAAGCTGACCTGAGAAGCGTCTAAGCTGTCGGTAAACTTTCCGTAGTCCGCATACAGTTCTGTCGTTATTTCAAGTTTTCCGTCTTTCTCATCGATATAATCGAAGACCGGATAAAACGATGCGGGCACAAACCCTGCCAGGAACTCATAATCCCCTGCCTTGACTTTGGTGTTCTCCAAAAGCGCGGCAGCGGAATTTTTATCCTTCACGCCGTCAGCGTTCAAAACTACGCTTACTTCATCTTCATCCACAACGGTGACGCTTTCAACGCTTATCCCGTCCGCCTCTTCAAAAACGATATCGTTCGGCGTTAAAGCACTGGTATCCGTAATGCCGATCAAGACAAGCGGAACCGTGATCTTGTGATCGGATACCTGCATGCTGTCCGCGTCAAAATAGGCGGTCTGCGTATTCACAGGCACGCTCACCGAAAGCGGAGCGAGATTGTCTTTAACCGTATCTTCCGACAGGGTCACGACGCCGTCCAGATATACGCCTGAGCCTTCATGAAGCGAAAGATCGCCTGCAAGCTGCATTGTGAGATTTTTCCCCGATGCGGACACGCTCTCTATGTTCATATTCTCAAAAGAACCTGCAAGCGAAATATCGTCTTTCGCGATATCCTGCGCATATTCTCCGTCATCCAGCGTAAAGGTCAGCTTTACCGCTTTGTCGGTGGACAGCACATATTCCTTGTCGCAAGTCAGGTTATATTCCTTAAAATTAACTTCAACGATCGCATTAACGCTGTTCTTTTCGATCAGAACACCGTAATACGGCGTCTTATTTTCGGCAGCATCCTGATCCTTGAAGGTAAGTCCGAGCGAACCGTCGGAATTGACCGAAGCATCGAGAACTTCCGCGTAGTTTCCCGCGCCTTCCGGCTGTGTTTCGGCATCGGTTTCATTTTCGGTTGCAGTTTCAGCCGCGCTGTCACTTTCCTTGTCCGCTTCCCCGTCCGTTTCACCGGCTTCACTGTCAAACTCACCGGCTATGCTGTTCTTCTGAGAAGCACCGTACATTACCTTTATATCCTGTGCCGTAACGCCGTCAAAATCTCCGTTTTCCATTGTAAGTACGGTTGTATAAATGCCGTCTGCAGAAAACTCGACCGGGTCGGCATGCGCTTCGGTAAATTCCGTTTCGGAATCCGGGTTCGCGCTTTTGTCCTGATCGTCGTTACAGCCCGATGTTCCGAGCAGCACGCCGGATAACATCGTTACACTCAGCAAGATACTGATTCCTTTTTTGCATTTTTTCTTCATCGTACCACTCCCTTTACATAAATTCCCACTTTAAACCTGAGCTGCGCCTGCAGCCTGGCAGCGCAGGCAAGGTACTGCGGTTTTACGGCATAAATAATAGCAAAAATTTGGGAAAATTACAAGAAATAAAAATAGGATATCCAACCACCTTCTATTTTCGATTCCATTTCAATATCTTACTTTCTATATCCTGAAAAATTTTTCAAAATATCTTTATTATCCTTCTCCATTTTAGGATCAGCAGAATAACAAAAGCTAACATTGTCCTCATCACGCAAAAGCTCATATAATGATTCTCTTAATAGCTTGGTTTTATCCGTGTTAAATTCACTTCGTTTACCCCCGCCGGGATTTCTTTTTATTTTATAACAATAAATCTTATTTGGGTCTTCCGAATCGCTTCTGCTAAGTGAACGCACCATTACCTTTTTTTCTAGGTTAGAAAAATGATCAGGGAATTTGGGGGGAATTGCTTTTCCCAATCTGTCATAAAACTGTTGTAAAATATTTCCCAAATTATTTTTATATTCAATTCCAAAATATTGTCTTAAGCTTGCAGCATCAATTATCAATCCCCGACTATTAGCTTCAACCTGCATATCATCATTTAAATTATTCTCTTTCATAAAATGTAATTTAACTAATGCATAATTATCTACCCTTTTCTCGGTTCCAACAAATCTTTTTACAAGCACAATATAGTTTATCTTTTTGTACTGAAATATAAAACTACATATTGTCCATCCTTTTTTTACCATGTCTTCTTTTAGTTCTTTTAAATTACTTAATAACATATATTGCCCTCCCGTTTAGCTATATTTCGATTTCATTTACTACTTTTTAACAGAGAAATAAAATGTATCTTTATGTATATTGCGATAGTATCATAGCTTTGAAGCATTGTCAATATATAGTGATATTTTTTATTTAAGGCGCTATATGTTGTGTTTAATCCCATTGTTGTTACTTTATTAATATAATTTTATTTTTCTGTAATAGAACTGTTAAAACGATTGTGTCAATCGTTTTTCGCAAATTCATTTCCAACCGCTTGGTTACCGGCAGTCAGCCGGCTATGTTATCAGACTGCAGATCCTCTTCCATATACTTCAGGTGATTCATGTTCATGTAACGTTTTGTGCCCCACTGGGTTCCAGCTACATGACGCAGTCTGGCACATACGAGCATCAGGGCGCTCTGCCCGTCTGGAAAAGCCCCGATGGCTTTGGTTCGACGTTTGATCTCCCGGTTCAATCGTTCGATGGTGTTGTTTGTCCGGATCCGTGTCCAGTGCTGGGTAGGAAAATCCATGTATGTAAGGGTTTCCTCTATGCCATCCTGCAGTTTCTTTGCCGCGGCGCTAAGCTTCATCTTCATCAGTTTTTCAGATACTTGCCGGGCCTTTTCCCTGGCAGCTTCTTTGCTTTCCTGGGCATGGATCGCCTTCAGCATCATGGCTACAGCTTTCATCTTCTTCCGTGGCGTAACGGAGAAGATGTTCCGATAAAAATGGACCGTGCAGCGCTGATAACGGGCATCCGGAAATACTTCCGGTATCGTCTCCAGCATCCCAAGATTCTTGTCACCGATGATAAGGCGGACGCCGGTAAGGCCGCGCCCTTTTAGCCATACAAAGAAGGAACGCCAGCTTCCCTTATCCTCTTTCATTCCTTCGGCGGCACCGATGATCTCACGGCTGCCGTCATTGCTGACTCCGATCGCCACAAGGATGGAAACATTCTGGATCTCGCCGCCCCAGCTGCGTTTGAGGTAGACACCATCCACATAAACATAGGGATATTCGCCGGTAAGCGGGCGGGTACGCCATGTCTCGATATGTCTATATGCTTTCTTATTGAGGTTACTGATCGTTCCGGGCGATACTTTTGTGCCCCACAAGGCTTCCGTGATATCCTCAACACGACGGACGGAAACACCTGCAAGGTACATTTCAATCAGGCCTCTTCCACGGAAGACTCTCTGCGGCGGTACCGTTCAATGATGGCAGTTTCAAAAGGAACACCTTTGAGTTTGGGGACTTTCAGCTCCACTTCTCCGGCGGTTGTCTGAAAGTTCCGTTTATAATGGCCGGAACGGTAACCCTGGCGGTCTTCAGAACGTTCATATTTTTGGGCGTTGACCAGTTCATCGGCTTCCTTGTCAAGCAGGGCGTTAAGGGTTTCCTCTACGCTGCTGCGGACAAGATTCTTTAAATCGTGCTTTATTAAATCCTCATTCAGTTGTATAATGTTATCGGACATGGTTTTTGCCTCCTTAGTAAAATTTTGTGTGGTAACTTAATTCTACCAAACGGCATAGACCATGTCTATCTTTATGAAATTGAATTTGCGAAATTAATTATACGTTATCTTCTCCGATAAAGAGCGCCTGATGATCAACATGGAAAAGAAGGCTTACTTCTCCGACCGCACCTTAAAGATCATTAAGAAATTTGACTACAACGAGCTGCCGATGATCGGCCAGTTGATTGCGGATTTCTTTGTGTTGGATAATATGACAAGAAAAGAATTGTTTTATTTTCTTAATTTACTTAAGAAAAATCACTCTGATCCAGAACGGGAAAAGTGCTTGAAAAATAAGAAAGAGTTATAAAATAGTACAATGCATCAATATTTTGTTGCCTCATAAATGTGTTTCATTCCATTTACTCATTTTTTCAAATGCTTCCCTGCGTATTGGTCCGGCTTCATCATAAGGCAAAGGAACTGTTTTATAAAATTGATTCGTCTTAAACATAGGCAGTTTTATAATGTCATACACACTACGACTTGATACTTTTTGCAAATATCCTTGCTGCGGATTCCCTATAATCCACTCTTCTAATTTATTTTCAGATTTTATTCCTATATTTTTCTCAAGCCATGCCCTTGTGTCTATTCGATAATAAACTTCTTTATATGAATTTTGAATAAACAGTTTGTTAAATTGTTCTACTACAGACTCATTATATATTCTAATTCTGCCCTTATTACTATACTCATTTTTATAAACATTATCATCATATAAGCAAAAACATATCTTAGGAGATAAGGGAATAAAACATTGAAATCCCATATGACCAAAACCATATGGATGTTTATAATTTCTTTCTATAAACCATTGATTATATTTTGCAAGAGGAACATCGGCTGTAATAAATCCCAGCTTACTTTCATTTATAATAATCATAGGACAAAGCTCAGAAATAATGGGGATTAAACTATTCATACCCTGTATATATGAAAGGTTAGGTCTGTCAAATCTAATGTCTATACTTTCAATATCACTTTTTGATAAAGATATTTTATTCTGTGCAGCAAGTACCTTGGCTATACTTTTGGACTCTTCTAATTTGTTTCTTTTGAAATCATCCGCTTTTTCAGCTACCCTCACATCACTCAAATATATAAACATTAATAAATAAATATAATCCATACTATTCTTTGGAATTTTCTCATATACAAAAATATCATTAATTATCCTAGCCCATTCACCTTCTAAATTTATGAACTAGTCTTCAAGATCATTATCTTTTCCGTATAAAAAATTCCTACCACCCTGCGTACGAATGGCAGCTTCATCAACAAATTTTTTTCTCTCAAAATTATAAACACCAATGCTATTATTACCCGAAAAGTTTTTTAAATAAAACTGTGGAACATAATGATTAAAGGTTTTTGGTTCTTTTCTAGTTCCCATTTATGATTACTCCTTTTTTACTCGGATAAGTTCACACCCTTTTTATATTTAATCGCCACTATGAAAATAATATCTATCTATCAAATAAGGAATAATTTCTAAAATATTATTTGGCACGATATCTTTATTGGTATTTCCATCAAAATGAATTTCATAATTATAATTCCAAAAATACTTCCCTGCAAAGTATGCAACAAAATGATATACAATAGAATCCTTGTCGTAATTTTCTATATCAATAAATGGAATTTTAAACTTAACTAAAATTGCCTCACCATTTTCTCTCAAATATCCATATATTCGCGGAAAATCTTTCTTTAATGCATCTTTCGCCAATTCTCCGCCTATATTCTCACAAAATTGCTCATAACCTGCATACATATCATTTCTTAACATTCCTACATCTGAATAAAAACACAGTTGTGGTTCTCTATCAGCGATAGATTATTTCCAATCATATTGTTTTTTTATAACTTTAATAGCTTCAGCTATATCGTTTGCTTTCACATTCAGTTTTTTGAAAATACTAATAATATTTCGGCTATAGGTATCCTAATCATTTGTTTTAAGCCCATTCTCAAAAATTATGCTTTTATCAAGTATTTTTGTAGAATGGTAGCAAATCATTTCATGCTGTTCAAATAATGCAATAAGCTCCTGATAAAAATCGTATGCTGTGTTTGGAGCTACATATTTTTCAATTGCACATAACACATCATGGTCGTATTCAAGTTTCTGATTTTTTATACTAACAATTACCCTCTCAGGCATTAAAGAAAAATATCTTATTATTTTATTTTCTATATCAACCGGAATGGTATTTGCATCTGAAGCATCAATTAACATTTCTACTCTCTTTCTATTATTTCATTTCTTCTATAGCCTACATTTTCAGCGTCATTCTCGATTCGTGCCATCATTTCTTTGAATTTTGGCCGTTCATCAATGTTTTTCCCAGAGGCACCTTCTTCTTGAAATGTATCAACAACGCACATTCCAAGAGAAGCAGCCCTTTCTTCCAGTTTTAACTTCTGATCCGCAAGGGAGTAACCTTCCTCAGCCTGCATCCCCGTACGGACACGGGTATAGATATAACATCGCTTTGATCTATCTTGCATTTATTGCGCACCCTTCTTCAAATTGCAATCCCGACATAGCATTTGGCAGTTATCCGGCGTTGTTTTGCCACCCTTGCTCCACGGCGTGATATGGTCGGCGTGCATCTCGTCAAACTCAAAGGTTTCGCCACAAATCGCGCATTTGTGGCCTTGCTTTTCATAAGCCGCGAGAGCATCCCGGCGGTCAAAAGCACGGATCGACAGTTTCTTTTCTTCGCCTGTCAGCAGATATTCATAGATACCGGATTTCTTTGTTACGTCCTCATCACCCATTAAGCGCTGGATTTCAATTTCCAGCTTTCGCGGGTCAAGGTCTGTCCGCTTGCTATGCTGATTATAAAACAATCCCCACGGCAGCCCTTTCATTTCCTTGCGCTTCTTCGGGAAAATAGCCTGTACCCAGTCAATGACAGAACGGAAATAGTTCCAAAGCTGCACGGCGCTGGGGTCGTTCTGATGCTCGGCCATATATGCCTCGATGCTCTTTCCTTCGGCACTGGCCGCCCAAAGGATCGCCGTTTCAAGATATTCCTGCCGAATGGAAGCGCCTTTCAGATAATCGCCCGCCAGAGTATCAGCGGCACACCCGGTTTTTGAAAAATACCGTTTCGCGTCGGAAGTCCAACTGCCCGCATAGACAGCATTCCTCAACTCCTGATCGGTCAACTGTTCCCCGGCAATATTGATAATGCGGAACCAATCCAGCTTTTCACTATCCGTTCCGTCACAGACATAAACAAACAGGGGATAGTTCAAAATCTTCTGCTTCTGGTCGGACGGCAGGTTATAGAAATACTTATCGTCCACAGAGAAAGACCCATCCACGTATTCACACAAGGAGATCGTGCGCTGCTGGCCGTCCAGCACTTCAAACCCATCCGAACCGTCCTCTTTCTTTACCTTACACCAATAGATCACGTTCAGGGGCAGACCCTTCATCACGGTGCGGATCACTTCATCCCGCTGCGCGTCCTTGTAGACAAATTCCCGCTGATATTTTGGACGGATGTCGAGGCGTTCATCATAGCCGACAACACCTTCTTCTGCGTCGTTGAAATAGCCTTCGCATACCTCGCCAACCGTGACTTTTAATTCATTGATCTGCATTTACTTTCCCTCCTTCGGTGCTTCTGGGTGCTTATTACGCACTAGAACACGAGCATATGTTTTAATGAACATTTCACCATCAATTTCATAATACGTTTTATCTTTTGGCGGCGTTTTAACTTTAATAGCTGCTCCATCATTTAACTTTGTCACAACTGTGCGCTTCCCATTTTTGTCAATTTGAATTTGACGCGGATATATCTTGCTTGCCACACCACACCAAGACTGGGTAACCCCCAAGATTTCAAATTGATCTGGATTGTATTTATCTAAAAATGTAATGGGAACACCCATCATTCCAGCGTAATCGCAAGGAATATCTACTGTTGAATCAACATTGATACCATCATAATTATCATAATCTAAATACACATCAGGGCTATAACGCTTTACAAGGATTAAATCTTCATGCCGCTGGCGAAAATCTAAATTAGTGTACCAACGCACCCCTTTAACACGAATAAACCGCCGTCCGTCTGCGTCTACTCCACACCCAGCGGCATTTAAAGGGTAATCGTCTGGTACATAAAAAGCGCGATCACCTGAATGAATACTCGGCCCAATCCAAATCCTATTTTGCATAATGAGAGGAAATACTTCCTTGTATGTTATAGCATTTACATTACCGATAATAATAAATTTCTTTTCGTGTTCCATTAGCGTTGCAACATATTCACGAAACAAAGAAAATGGGGGATTTGTAACAATTATGTCAGCCTCATCTAGTAAATCCAAGCATTCTCTGCTACGAAAATCACCATCGCCAGCAAGCTCAGTCAATTCATTTTCGTGCGACCTGAATAATTCTGCTACATCGAACATATCTACACCGCCATCACCCGTTTTATCATAGACTTGCGTAACGACGGCTTTATATGGTTTGTTCTGCTTATCTTCGTTATCACCAAGAATATCAAAGAGAGTTAATTGCTTCCCGGCAATCGGAGAGCCTGTATAGCATGTTGCAATTAACTTCTTTAACCCCAACCGATTAAAATTCAATACAAAAAACTTGAAAAAATTACTTTCAAATGGATCATCACAGTTGCATAGTACAGTCTTATTTTTGAAATGGGTTCGATAGTAGCGCATTTCCTTTTCTATGTCAGTAAGCTGTGTATAAAATTCATCTTTTTTTGCTTTAACTGCTGCGCTTAACGCACTATTACCTGCCATTACTGTTTTCCTCCTTTTCCTGATACTCCCGCAACCATTCCCGGAGAAGGGCGGAAACCGTAATATCTTTGTCCAGCGCGATCTGCTTTAACGCCTTGCGTTCTTCCTTTGTCATTGTGACAGTCAAGTTGACCATGTTCCGTTCAGCCATCATTCCTTATCCTTTCATCGCTTAGTGTCATTGTGTTCCTGTGTAATAGTGTAATATAGAAAACAGGAAAAATCAATCCCATGCCGAAAAATAGCACCCCGAAAAAGTGCGCCCCTTCGTCATTAGATCAGATTAAAATGTTTCAAGGCTGCTTCAATGGCTGTTTCTTTCTCCGGCGGGCATTGTGGCACTTTGGCATTCTCAGATTTAGGCTTGTTGTAGCATTCTCTTTCAATGATCCCATGCTTTAGCTTGACCTGTGCGACATACAGCGATGATACCTTCATACCATTATAATTATCGAATACCCATTGTTTGATCTCTCGATAAGTTGCTGTGGCTGGCATCTTATCTAAGTAATCATTATTTTGCGGCTCGTAATCAACGTGAAAATACTCAGTAGACTTTTGGTGGTACAACTGTACTACCGTCTCCACATGGCTTGAGAGGACAGGAAGTACGTCATAGCCCCCCTATCCGTATGCGGAAACATATCAACCGCTATTTTGCCATTCCGTCCGTATAAGGGAACATATCCAATATTCGACCGCTCTCAAACATTTCAAATTACTATTCCAGACTCCATTTTAATTGGTTTCCCTTGAGTCTCGGATAAAACTTGCATTATTCCGGCAAACTTAAGTACTTTATTTGATTTGGATTTGATCGTTACTTTCATTGAATTTTTGGGAGTTAATGGTCTATACAAACGGACAGTCCTCATTTTTAAATCAATAGTTTGTCCATTTATATTTTGGCGAATTCCACCAGTACTACCATAATACATTGCTTCTTGAGTACTAATTTCAAAATCATCAATATCATTATCGAAAACAAAAGCAAAATCTGCATCGTTTTCACTAAATAACAATGCCTTTATTTCTACTTTAATTTCATGCATAGATATTTTTTGCACTACTGCAACAATATTTTCTACATCATCAAGAGCCTTATGTGCATTTTCTCCTTTTATAACACATTTCATCTGAGCAACAGCATCATCAAGCCCTTTTCCATATAAATCAATATATAATGCGTCTGTTAAAATAGCAGGCGGCTTACAATCCGCCAACCTTACGGCTACAAACTTTAGATTTTCATTAATAGCTTTATTTAATGCACTTTTCCATTCTTTAGCTACCATCTTACTTGTTAAACTATTTGGAGATAAAAAGTAAAAAAATGTAGTGAATTTTTCAAGTCCCTCGTTCATTTTACCTATAATACTATCTCCTGGTTGCATTGACCATCTATCGTAAAAAATATTATCTCTACCAAATTCCAGTTCAAGCCGTCTAGCCACCATATCAACTAACTGTTCATCTTTATGATTATAACTTATAAATATCATCTATGCCTCCATTTTACTAACACTTCTTGAATCAAAAGCGGGGTAAACAACCGCCTATTGCCTGAATGGTTCTTTACCCCATTAACAAAATATATTATTTGAAATTATCCTTTCGGCGGGTATGGGTCATTTCCATATGAGTCTCTTTCACGTATTCTACCATTTCTTCCATGAATAAATAACTCTGACTCTTGTCTGCGTGCAATTACTCTGGCGCGCTCAATAGCTTCCGCCTGGGTATTGGTTCTAACTGTTGCACGCGAATTATTTTCACCCTTAACCTGCCATCCACCATCTTTATATGGCGTGACATGCTGATTTTTACCCATAATCTATCCCTTCAGCAGTCTATCGATGTCGCGTTTCCAATTATCATTATGAATCAAACGAACTTCCTGTAATCCGCCATTTAAAATCTCTGCCTTCGATAATTTAGATAGATTTTCCCAATCTGTTCCAAAAACATACGTGGCATTGTTCGTATAAACACTTTCTAACACATATAAATTCCTACTTCTAAATCCGAAAATTATATATCCACTGAAACCTGACCTCCCATATGCCAGAAAATCCGGATGGAAACTGTTGATATATTCGCATTTATCAAATAACATCTTTCTGACTGTATTGCTTTTACCTTCAGATATTTTTTCCAAATCCTTTTGAATTCGCTCCCAAGGATATTCACCTTTGGGAAGGATTTCCCAATTTAGTCTTACAATTTGAGTCGGTACAAGTTTTTCCAAATTTTCTGTTAAGACTTCACATTCACCAAAACATGTCAGGAAAATATTAATCGTATTGATTAGCATTTTCTCATTCTGTTCACAATACTCAATTGCATCTGTTATCACAAAAAGAAGTCCATCCTCGTTATATTTCAAAATCAATTCTGCACTATATGGAGGATATTCAATTCGTGGAAATCTTTCTCTCGGAATATCCACGAACTCTGACACTTCTCGCGTTTCTCCTCTACCGGCCCATTCATGGCGTGTCCACCATAAAGTTTGATAGTACTTTTCTTTTGGTTGTGTCTTATCCACTACATAAAACTTTTCCGCATTTCTTGCTGTCGCCGGATTAATGACAACAGGCAGAATTTTCTCGCCATCTTTAACTTCCATTGAAAAACCCAGCTCTGCTAATTTTTCTTTAAACCTAAGTGCATCACATAACGCAATTACTACTTTCTGTCCTTGCTCAATCCAATTCAAGCAGGACAACTTGTTAATTCTCTTTTTCTTTAAAATCAATAACTGTTCCTCCTGATTAATCTAAAATATCTATGTATAAAAGACTAACTATTAAAAGTCAAGTCTAAAATGAAATATTTTTGGATGAATTGCAGAAATGCATTTCAGCATAGA
>CANQSA010000011.1 GCA_947626415.1 uncultured Lachnospiraceae bacterium | reverse complement strand
GTTCTATGCTGAAATGCATTTCTGCAATTCATCCAAAAATATTTCATTTTAGACTTGACTTTTAATAGTTAGTCTTTCAACTAACCAAATGTTGAAATGTTAATTTGAGTTGCTAAAGTTCCAACTCAAATTGATAGAAAGCAACTGAAAAAGATGGTATAATTTTAAGGAAAGAAACGGAGGAAACTATAATGAATTTAGGAGAAAGATTATTTGAATTAAGGAAAGCAAAAAATTTAACACAAGACGATGTCGCACAAAAACTAAACATAACAAGGCAAACTGTTTCAAAATGGGAAACAAATCAAAGTACCCCAGACTTTGATAAAATACTTCCATTATGTGAATTATATGAAATTACAACCGACGAATTATTAAAAGGGGAAAAGCAGGAAAAACCAGAAGAAAGTAACAATAATGATAAAGATAAAGCAAAAGACGCCAAACTCAATTATGAAAATATGACTAGAAATCAAATAAAGCAAAAATCTGCCGAAGTAATTTGTAGCTCTGTCTTGATATTTCTTGTTGCAATCGCGTATGCAGGTATTGGTGTTAGCGTATTAATGTGGAATCCTGTAATCGTAGGCTGTACTTTTTTAATATTAGTTGGCTGGGGTGTAATCAGAATTGTAAAGCATTATATGTCTATTCCAAAATTTGAGAAAACAAAAGAAGAAAAAAAACAAGACAAAATAGAGAAACAAATAAAAGATATTATTGCCGGTATCGGAACAGCAATATATTTTATTGTAAGTTTTTGTACTATGGCCTGGCATGTCACCTGGATCATATTTATTATTATTGGAATGATTGAAGGAATCGTTAACCTTATATTTATGATAAAAGGAGATGAGGAAAATGAAGAATAAGAGAATCATTATTACTTTAATCATTCTGCTTTCTATAATCGTCTTCTTTTTAGTAATATTTCTGGTAATGTGTTTAACAGGAAAAATAAATTTCCCAGGTGGAATATTTGGTTTCAGCACTGTAAAAAGTGATAATATAATTTTTGATAAAACATATAAAATGGAAGATATCAATAACATTGATATAAATCAAGATGCAGGTGATATTATTTTTAAAGAAACATCAGGTGATGATATTCAAGTAGTTGTTTACGGAGAAAATGAGAGTGATGTAGATGTTAATTTAGATCAAAATAGTTTGTCTATTGATAACACTCGAACGAAAAAATTTGCATTTTTTAATTTTGGCATTACCGCGAAAGATATTATCGTATATATTCCTTCCATATATAGCAAAGAAATAAAAATTAAAAGTGATTATGGAAAATGTGAATTCTCCCATTTAGAAAATGCTTCCGTAGATATCGATTGTAATGCAGGAAATGTTAACCTAGGCACCATAAAAAACGCAAATATAAAATGCGATTATGGAAGTGTAGAAATAAAAGGAATTCTGAATGCATGTGATATAAAAGTAGATTGCGGCAATATCGAAATTGATACTCTATCAATAAAAGAAAACTCTACACTAAAAGCCGATTTAGGAAATGTAGATATTAACAATACAAATGATATCTATATCGATGCAGATGTCGATTTAGGAAAAACGAATATAAATAAAAGTAATAGAAACTCAGAAATTACATTAAAAATAAATTGCGATTGTGGGAATGTAACCGTAAATAATTAATAATTTTGTATTGACTTTAATTTTTGTCCGTTATATAATACGAACGTTCATCGGAGGGTAAACTGTTCAATTAGGAAACGGCAAACCGGATAAGATGGCAGTCCGAAATGGCTGCTCTCTTATCCGTTTTTTTATGGAGGTGCATATTATTTATGAAACACAATTTAACTGTGGGCTCGGTATGGAAAAAACTCTTGTTATTTGCATTGCCTATTATGGGAGCAAATTTGCTTCAGGCTATGTACGGAACCGTGGACTTAATGATAGTTGGATTGTTTTCCGACGCTGCCGCCGTATCGGCTGTTTCTACGGGCAGTATGGCTATGCAGACCATCACCGGAATTATCACGGGACTTACAATGGGCTGTACGGTTTTATTGGGACAAAACATCGGAAAGGGGGACAAAACTGGTGCCGCAAGAACAATAGGTTCGTCACTTTGCCTGTTTATTCTTACGGGATTGCTCCTTGCCGCTGGGATTGTGATAACTGCCGTCCCGATTGCACGTGTAATGAACGCACCCGAGGAGGCTGTTTCATTTACAATCGGATATATCAGAATATGCGGAGCAGGTATTATTTTTATCGTGCTTTTTAATGCATTAAGCGGAATGTTCCGGGGAATGGGCGATTCAAAAACGCCGTTGATTTTAATGGGTATTGCGTGTGCTTTCAATATACTGGGAGATTTAATTTTAGTCGGCGTATTTCATTTAGGAAGCAGCGGCGCTGCTTTCGCGACAGTTGCCGCTCAGGGAATAAGCGTTTTAAGTGCGCTTCTTATTATACGCCGGAATGGACTTGGAATAGAAGCCGATAAAAATGAGATTAAGCCAACAAAACATGAAACCATAAAAATCCTGAAATATGGGCTGCCCATAGCCGGACAGGAGCTACTTACCGGTATATCATTTATGGTTATTCTTGCAATTTTAAATTCATTCGGACTTATCGCATCCGCAGGAGTGGGGGTGGCGGAAAAAATCTGTGCGCTGATGTTTATAGTTCCGGGCGCGATCATGTCGGCGGATTCTGCGTTCACAGCTCAGAATGTCGGCGCAGGAAAAAGCGGCAGAGCTTTAAAAGCTATGTTCATAGGAATGGCTTTCACATTTGCGGTGGGATTATGTATGTTTGCCGCAAGTTTTACAAACGGCGCATGGCTGGCGCATTTCTTCACATCAGATGCGGACATAGCCGCGGCTGCGGCAGATTATCTTAAATCATATTCGATTGACTGCGTGCTTGTAGGCTTCAGCTTCAGTATGGCAGGGTATCTTAACGGCAACGGGCACACGGGTTTTGTGGCTTTGCAGGGAATTTTAAGTACATTTCTTGTAAGGATTCCCGTTTCGTACCTGATGAGCAAAGTTGCCGGAGTGAGTCTGTTTCAAATAGGCTTCGCAACACCGCTCGCAACAATATTTGCGATAATAATCACATCTGCTTATTTGATTTGGTTTGAAATAAAGCGACGGAGAAGGATACCATGATTTTTAGCAGAAACTCCCCCTATTTCTGCGACCCCTAATAAGGCGTTTTATTCCTTTACGCAATATCTGATATAGCTCGTAAGCAAGTGTTTCTTTGTTTGCAAAACCCGTTGAAGTTATGAGCTTGCCGCCCGGCTTCAATACTCTGAACGCCTCTTTTAACGCTTTTGCTTTTATGCCTTCACAATTACCGATACCGCCGCCATCCGAAAGTGTTCTTTATTCAAGTCTTTTATCTCCAATGAACACTTCCGAATCACAGGAGAATTTGAATCAAAATAGTTCATCCAGCAACAGATACCACCGCAGTTTCTCTGCGTCCGGCTTAACGCCCAACGCGTCAAATAAGCGGTCTGCGTCTATCTCCCGCTCCTTTGATGCATATTTTCCGCTCATATTGTGACGCAGGCTCCGGTGGCAGAGCGCAATATCCCGCCAGCGGTCGCCGACACCTGCGTCACCCAAATCGATGAAACCGCTGATGCCTGTTTCAGTAAAAAATACATTTGGCAGGCAAAAATCACCGTGGGACAACACCGGCTCATAAGACGGCCGATTACGCTCCAGCCAATGAAGCAGCGCTTCCGGATCTTTAAATCCGCCGGGACCGAAGGTGGTTGGTTCCACGTTATCCAGATCCACCAGTCCCCACTCCACTCGAAGACGCGCTTCCGCAAGTTCCGTCTCCTGATCGCGCGAAATCGGACAGTCTGAAATATCCACATCCCACAGCATCCGCATCGCCTCAGCCAGACGCGCAGTTAAAAGTTCCGGTCGCTGAAGAAAAAACTCATCGCATGCCATTTTTCCTTTCACTCGCGTCATCAATAGATAGGTCTTTCCATCCTGCTCCCCGCAGGCGATTACTTCCGGCACAGGAATTTTTCCGCAAAGCCATTTGAGGATTGTCACTTCCCGCTTCGTCCACGGAGCGGACGACTGAACCTTTAATACCATATCCTCGTAAATCCGAACGAGGGCGCCGGACATACCGATGCTATTTTCTGTATAAGACAAATCTGCTGTTTTCTTTTCGATCTCAGGCGGAAGCCACAGATCTGTCATATTCTCCATCTCTTTTCACCCATTCTATTTCTGATTCTGTGCCAGATACACCAGCAAAACTGAAATATCCGCCGGCGTAACGCCGGAAATCCGGCTGGCCTGTCCGATAGACAACGGCTTCATCGCATTCAGCTTCTGCTGCGCTTCCAGACGCAGCCCGTGGATTTCCGTATAATCAATATCCACCGGCAATTTTCGTTTTTCCAGACGGGCAAATTCCTCTACCTGTTTTTTCTGCCGCTCAATATATCCTTCATATCGGATCTGGATCTCCACTTGCTCCGTCACATCTTTCGGCAGCGGTTCCCGTTCTGCATCAAACTCCGCCAATGCTTCATATCCCAATTCTGGTCGGCGGATCAACTCCGCCAGTGTCGCTCCGGTGTGCAGCGGAGCGCTGTTATGGGCAGCCAGAAATTCCTGCACCCGTTTATTCGCGCCAATGGGTGTATTTTTCATACGGCGCACTTCTTCTGCGATCTGTTCGCACTTTTTCGCAACCGCTTCTGCCTGTTCCTTCGTATTCAGGCCGATCTCTGCCCCGATTTCCGTCAGCCGCAAGTCCGCGTTATCTTGCCGAAGGAGCAGCCGGTATTCTGCCCGGGAGGTCATCATCCGATACGGTTCCTTATTTTCCTTTGTTACCAGATCATCGATCAGTACGCCGATATAGGCCTGGGAACGGTCTAAGATCAACAGTTCCCGTCCCAAAACAGACATTGCCGCATTGATCCCCGCAATCAGGCCCTGCGCAGCCGCTTCTTCATACCCGCTGCTTCCGTTAAACTGGCCGCCGCTGAATAATCCTTTTATTTGCTTAAATTCCAGTGTAGGATTTAACTGTCTGGCGTCAATGCAGTCATATTCGATCGCATATGCGTTTCTTACGATTTTTACATGCTCCAGGCCCGGAACCGTCCGATACATGGCGTACTGCACGTCCTCCGGCAGAGAACTTGACATGCCGCCCAGATACATCTCATTGGTATAATTGCCTTCCGGCTCTACAAAAACCTGATGCCGCTCTTTATCCGCAAATTTCATCACTTTATCTTCAATGGAAGGACAATATCTGGGTCCTGTTCCTTCAATCATACCGGAAAACAGCGGAGAACGGTCGATATTACTTCTTATAATATTATGTGTATTTTCATTCGTATAGGTTAACCAGCAGGAAATCTGTTCTTTCTGAACACTGTCCGGATCGGTAGAAAACGAAAACGGTACTATTGGCGTATCGCCAAACTGTTCTTCCATTTTGCTGAAATCAATACTGCGCTTATCCACCCGAGCCGGCGTTCCGGTCTTAAACCGGTACATCTTTATTCCCAGCTCTTTTAAAGAATCCGTCAGGTGATTTGCCGCTTTTAATCCGTTAGGCCCGGTATGTTCACTCACGTCCCCGTAAATGCACCTGGCTTTCAGATACGTTCCGGTCGCCAGCACAACCGCTTTACAATGATAAACGGCGCCGGACAGCGTCGTTACCCCGGTCACTCTGCCTTCTTCCACGATAAGCGTACATACTTCACCCTGCCGGACAGTCAAGTGCTCTGTATTTTCCAAAGTCTTCCGCATTGCCCGGGAATATTCCTGCTTGTCCGCCTGCGCGCGCAGAGAATGAACCGCCGGCCCCTTAGAAGCATTCAGCATCTTGGACTGAATAAAGGTTTTATCGATATTCTTTCCCATTTCTCCGCCTAACGCGTCTATCTCCCGCACCAGATGTCCCTTGGAACTGCCGCCGATATTGGGATTACAGGGCATCAGCGCAATACTGTCTACACTTACCGTAAACATGATCGTTTCATTTCCCAGTCTTGCGGCAGCAAGCGCGGCCTCACAGCCTGCGTGACCCGCACCCACTACAACAATATCATAGGATTCTTCCAATACTGCCAACCTGATTCTCCTTTTCATTTTGTATTTCTGTATGCTTTTGCTGCTTCCTCTAATAACTTAAAATCACAGGACGCTTTTATTAGTTTCTCATTTTTCCCCTCAATCACTTCATTGTATGTATCTAATGCCATTTTTTTGATATCTTCAACAATCGTATTACAATATACCCATTGTCTACGAAGAAATTCTTTTCTGCTTAAACTTTTTGATCTTGAAAAATCTCTTTTCGATATATATTGATCCGCAATCGGAAACATATAGTTAAATCGAAGAGATCCTTTTATTTGATTGTAGGCATCATCTTTAAGCACAATTAACAAATTATTCTCTTGTTTCTTCTTATATGACGAAATAGGAACATAATATTTATAATCATTGATTTCTAAAACAATCCCGCAAACCATCTTTTTTTCATTTTTATATTCAATATCCGGAACTCGTGTAAACCCTCTTTTTTCTATTTCTTTTTGTTTTAAATATTTTATATACTGTGGATCAACATCATAAAAAAATAAATCCATGCCTTCTCCTCTGTTAAAGAAACGAGCAGAGGCCGAAGCCTCTGCCCATATTATCATAATTCGCCCTTTATGGTGGCGGAACACCCAACATAATTTAATTCATCTTTCCAAGATCATGAAATACCTGAATTTTTTCTTACCTTTATATTATAACCATACCTGTATAATGTCAACCATAAATTCAATATTTTTTATTTGGAAATCTATTTTCCCATACAAAATTTACTGAATATCTGTTCCACAACGTCTTCTTCCACCCGCTCGCCCACAATGGTGCCCAGCACCTCATAAGCGCGCATCAGGTCAATGGAAAAGAAATCCTCCGGCATTCCTGCCGCAATGCTGTTTTCTACCTCCGCAAGACTTCCGTCCGCCTCTTCCATCGCCAGCTTATGTCGGATATTGGTGATTCCGTCGGCTTCATTCCAGCGGATCTTTCCGTCGCCGAACAGCGCTTCAATGGCTGTTTCTAACTGCGAAATCCCGGTCTCTTCCTTTGCGGAAACCGTTAAAATCTGCTTATCCGGAATTCGGGCTCTCAGCATTTCTTCCGTCGTCACCGGCTCCAGATCGGATTTATTCAGTAAAACGATCGCCTGTTTCTCCGCGATTGCCTGTATGATCTCCGCGTCATTTTCATCCAGCGGTTCGGAACTGTCAGCCACATACAAGATCAAGTCGGCCTGTTCTGCCTGTTCCATGGCCTTCTTAATTCCGATCTTCTCCACGACGTCCTCCGTGCTCCGGATACCCGCCGTATCTACCAGACGCAGGCTGACGGTTCCCAGCCGCACCTGTTCTTCCAGCGTATCTCTGGTCGTCCCCGCGATTTCGGTTACAATGGCGCGGTCTTCCTGCATCAGCGCATTTAACAGAGAAGATTTTCCGGCGTTGGGTCTGCCTAAAATAACGGTCTTGATCCCTTCCTTCCGGATTCTTCCGTTTTCAAACAGATCCAGGCTTTTTTTCAGAGCCGCCCGAATCGTTTTTACATGCGCTGAAAGCCGCTCCGGATACCCTTCCAGAGAAATATGCTCCGGATCGTCCAAAGCCGCCTCAATAAAAGCGATCTCATCTAAAAGCTGCTCCCGCAGCTGCCGGATCTTAACGGATAACGTTCCCTTTAACTGATTGACGGAACTCTGCAGCGCAAATTCATTCTGCGCGTGGATCACATCAATTACTGCTTCCGCCTGGGACAGATCGATCCTTCCGTTTAAAAACGCCCGCTTTGTAAATTCTCCGGGTTCCGCCATCCTGGCCCCGGCATGAATTACTGCCGCCAGCACCTTTTTCATTACCAGAACGCCTCCGTGGCAGTTGATCTCCACCGTATCCTCTCTGGTATACGTTGCCGGCGCGCGCATTATGGCCACCAGGACTTCGTCGATTACAGCGTCCTGCTCCACAATGGTACCATAGTGGATCGTATGGCTTTTTGCCTGCCGCAGGGATCGGTTTTCCCGGTATGGCTTAAATATCTTGTCTGCAATTAAAATGGAATCGGTTCCGCTGATCCGGATGATCCCGATTCCACTTTGCGTCATTCCGGTTGCGATAGCCGCAATGGTATCTGCATGTCCCATATTTTTAATCTTCTTTTTCCTTATAGAAATTATTTTTCTTAAAAGAAATTACTACATAACGGTTAGGATCTTCACCCTTGCTGGCTGTCGTAACATACTTGTCATTCTGCAGCGCGGCATGAATGATTCTTCTCTCATAAGGATTCATAGGCTCCAGCGCTACGGAATGTCTCGTTTTCTTTACCTTAAAGGCAATGTTTCTCGCAAGATTTTCCAGAGTTTCCTTTCTGCGTTCCCGGTAATTCTCGGTATCCAGTTTTACCCGGTAAAAGCTCTCGGATTCCTTATTTACGATCAGGCTTACCAGATACTGCAGGGAATCCAGTGTCTGGCCCCGCTTGCCGATCAGAACGCCCATATCGTCTCCGACGATTTCGATATTCAGATTCTTATCTTCTGTTTCAATCTTAACCTTTACATCCAGGTTCATTGCAGCGCAAACCTTTACGATAAATTCCTCTGCAACTTCTTCCACAGATTTCTTAGGCTCTTCCTTTAACCATACCTGAACGACCGCCGGTTTGCTGCCGATTCCCAGAAAGCCTGCGCTTCCTTTCTCAATTACTTCATATTCTACTTTATCACTGGTAACGCCTAACTGTACCAGCGCATCTGTCAGCGCGTCTTCCGCTGTTTTTCCTTTTACTTCAATCCGTTCCATGATTCCTCCATCACTCTTACTTCTTTTTACCCTTGTTCTGCTGCTTCTCATTATACATCTGCACCATATTCGCTTTCGCGGCCAGACTGCCCGGCTTTGGCGCATTCTTTGCATAATATTCCGTAGATTCCTTTACCTTTTCCGCCCGCTTTTCCGCACTGCTCTTTTCATTGTGCTCAATGTTCTTCACATTCATATGGGCGACATTTGTCACCTTCTGCGGCGGCAAACCACGCTTCGCGCGCTTCTTGTTCTGTTTCTCGATATTCTTCTCCACCAGCACATTAACATCCAGTTTTGAAAAATACCGGTTCATAACGATCTGCTGAATGATCTGGATCACACTGCCGGCAACCCAGTAAATACCAAGACCTGCGGGCAGGGACAAACACATAACGCCGGATACGATCGGCATAATGTTGTTCATCATCTTCATGGAACCCATACCCGGCATATCTTCGCCGTTTCTGCCTTTTTGCAGCTTCATGGCAAGCTGCATGCTGAACCACTGACCCAATACGGACAAAATCGGGATCAAAAATGCGATTCCGCCGATGATCAGAGGCGTTGAACTTAAATTAATCCCCAGAAATGTATTAACATCTGTCAGATGCGCTGAATTTTCAGCGATCACATTGGCAGCGCCCGTAAAATGATTCTGCAGAGCGTCCCACTGATCGGCGCCGAAGTTCTTCATGACATCGACTACGGACTCCGGCGTGGTACAGCCTGCAAAAGCCGCCTGATCAGCACCTTCCAGCGTAAACCCGCTGTTTGCCAGTGCGGATACCTGTCCTGCCGCGTCACTGACTCCGCTCGTGATCGCATTGATGATACCGAGATACATTTCCTTAATCTTCGGCACATACGCGGGAATGTTCATCATAACCCGCCACAATGCAAACAGGATCGGCATCTGAATGATCAGCTGCAGACATCCGCCTGTGGGAGAGGTTCCATATTTCTGATAAATCGCATTGGTTTCCTCCCGCATCTTTGTCATGGAATCGGGATCCCGCTTGTCCTTGTACTTTTTGTTAATTGCCTGCAATTCCGGATTCATAAGCGAAGACAGCTTGGAAAATTTCTGCTGCTTGATATTAAGCGGCAACAACAACATTCTGACAATAATGGTAAAGACGATAATACAGATTCCCACGCTTTCGATACTCATCATGGAGAAGAAATCATAAATCCACTCCAGAATCTTACCGAGCAGCGCGCTGATGGGACCTAAAATAAAACCGTCTTCTTTTGTTAAAAACAAATTTAACACGTTGTTTCCTCCTTACGGAACCGGATCATATCCACCTTTTGAAAATGGATTACACCGTAATATTCGTTTCACTGCTAGAAAAGACCCCTTTAACGGTCCATATTTTTCGATTGCCTCGACGGCATATTGTGAACAGGTCGGCATAAATTTACAGTTACAGGTCCTTTTCAGACCCGACAGATTTCTCTGGTAAAACCGGATGCTTCCCAGTAAAAACCGTTTCATCACAATAGTCCTGTCCTTTCCGAATCATATTGTGCTTTCTGCATAAATGCAAAAACGCGCTTTCTATTTCTCTGAAACTTTTTCCTTTCGCGCCAATTCGCGCGATCACTACTATGTCGAACCCACCGTTCAACGACTCCCTGTTTAATCTGTATGCTTCCCGTACCAGCCGTACAAACCGATGTCTTACTACGCTGTTCCCTAATTTTTTACTGGCTGAGATTCCCAGCCTGTTTTCGCCGGTACCGTTCGGCAGCAGATACATAACAAGGTAACGATTCGCCAGAGATCTTCCATGCTGATATACAGCCTGAAATTCCTGCGGCTTCCTCAGATGCATAAACTGGCTCATTTATACCTCCGTTTATGACTTAAATTCCTGTGTCACTGCCTGACACAGCTAATTACTGCCATTAAAGAATGAAAAGGCCACATGACTGCGACCTTATTCCTTATGCTGACAGTATCTTTCTTCCTTTTGCTCTTCTGGCCTTTAAAACTTTTCTGCCGTTTGCAGTATGCATTCTTTTTCTAAATCCATGAACTTTGGATCTTGACCGTTTCTTTGGCTGAAATGTCATTTTCATCGTCAAAGCACCTCCTTCTGGTTCATAGTAAAACATCATTCCGATTGTACTAAAAAAGATTTCTTGCGTCAAGTAAAATATAAACTTTTTTTATCCGCATTTTCCTCAATTTTTCCACATTATGTGGATAATTTGTGGATAAGTTGCTTATTTTTTTGAAAATTTATCCGTACTTCCTTATTTTTAAATGGTTTATATGTGGATAACTTTTATCCACCACGCAAATTCTGTCGAATCGGGAAACGGTTTTTTTTCTTGCAATTCCCTATTTTTTGCTGTAAAATGTATAGGTGGTTATATGTGTTTTTATACAAACAAATGAGATCAATAGAACGGAGATTACGATATGCTGCAGGAATTACTCGATAAATGGGATGAGATATTATTCACTTTAAAAAATGAATATGAAATTACAGATGTCTCTTACAGAACCTGGATTGAACCCATTACTGTGTATTCTGTAGAAGACGGGCTGGTCACGCTGGTCGCGAATATTTCCGATATCGGTCTGAATATCATCAATCATAAATACAAGGAAGCCTTTATGGTTGTAATCTCAGAAGCGTTAAACAGTGAATTTGACGTAAAAATCTTATTGCCGGATCAGATCAATAATCTACATAAAAATACATCTGATAAGAATTTTGACCGGTTAAAACCAAACACAGAAGATTCCGTTACGATGAACCGGAAGCTGGAAGCGAATCTAAATTTAAATTATACCTTTGACGCGTTTGTAGTTGGTTCCAATAACCGGTACGCGCATGCTGCCGCGCTGGCTGCCGCAGAATCTCCCGGTACGCTCTATAATCCGTTGTTTATTTACGGCGGCGTAGGACTCGGCAAGACGCATCTGATCCAGTCTATCGCGCATTTTATTATTGAAAACAATAAGAGCGCCCGAGTTCTTTATACAACCAGTGAGGATTTCACCAATCAATTTATCGACGCCATCCGAAACGGTGCCAATACGACTGCGTTCAAGAATAAATATCGGAATATTGACGCACTGATCATAGACGATATCCAATTCTTGATCAATAAAGAAGGAATTCAGGAAGAATTTTTTAATACCTTTAACGCGCTCCGTATGGCAGATAAACAGATCGTCATATCTTCCGATAAACCGCCGAAAGATATGAACGGATTGGAGGACAGACTTCGGACCCGGTTTGAAGCAGGCCTTTCCATTGATATTCAGGCGCCGGATTATGAAACCAGAATGGCAATCTTAAAGACGAAAAGTGAAACCTCCGGATTCAACATTTCCAATGATATTCTGGACTATATCGCAACGAATATCAAATCCAATATCCGAACACTGGAAGGCGCGCTAATCAAGCTGCATGCTTTTTCTAAAGTTTCTCACAATAGTTTGACGCTGGAAGATGCCGTCGATATCTTAAAAGATACGATCTATCCGGACGTAGACAAACAGATCACACCCTCCATTATACTGGAAACTGTGGCGGATCACTTTGCGTTAAGCGTACAGGATCTTACCAGTAAGAAGCGAACTAAGGATATCGCTTTTGCAAGACAGATCTATATGTACCTGGGAAGACAAATGACCGATGAATCCTTAAATACCATCGGCGCCTTAATCAATAAAAAAGACCATACCACAATCAGCTATGGAATCGACAAGATCGATAAATCCATTCGAGAAGATGAATCTGTCCGCAGCACGATTGAAATCATCAAGAAAAAAATCGTTCCAAATTAAACAGATCTTCTGTAAATTGTGGAAACCGTTGATAACTTTTTTGAATTTCCACAGATTTATTCTGAAAGAAATCAATTAAAACATAAGGGCTGGATATACTTTTTCGCATTTCCACGCCCTCTAATAATACTACTACATTATTTATTTTATTATTACATAATTGCCGCTGTGCGGCAGTCAGAGAAAGGAGTTCTATTCACCATGAAAATCATATGTCAAAAAACAGATTTAGTTTCCGCGATCAATATCGTTATGAAAGCAGTTCCTTCCAAAACGACGATGTCTATTTTGGAATGTGTTCTGATTGACGCGTCTTCCAATGAGATCAAGATGACCGCTAACGATATGGAACTGGGAATTGAAACGAAAGTAACCGGAACTATTGTCGAAAAAGGAATTGTAGCGATTGACGCTAGAGTATTTTCCGACATTGTAAGAAAACTTCCGGAAAATGAGATTACGATTGACGTCGCGTCTAATTTTGAGACATTGATCACCTGTGAAAAAGCGAAATTTTCTATTTTGGGAAAATCAGGAGAAGATTTTTCTTATCTGCCGTTTGTGGAAAAGGACCGTTCCGTATACCTTTCTCAGTTTACCTTGCGGGAAATGATCAGACAGACGATTTTTTCTGTTGCGGATAACGATTCCAACCGCCTGATGACCGGTGAATTATTTGAGATCCATGAGAATGAGCTGAAGGTCGTAGCTTTGGACGGACATCGGATTGCGATTCGGAAGGTTGAATTAAAGGATTCCTTTGGAGATATCAAAGTGATCGTACCGGGCAAGACGTTAAATGAGATCAGTAAGATTTTGACCGGCGGAATCGAAGATGAAGTGCAGATTTCATTTACCAAGAATCATATTGTGTTTGAATTTGACGAAACCATTGTAGTTTCCAGACTGATCGAAGGGGAGTATTTCCGGATCGATCAGATGCTTTCCAGCGATTACAATACCAAAGTCGTGATCAATAAGCGGGAACTGCTTGATTGTATCGACAGAGCAACGCTGCTGATCAAAGAGGGCGATAAAAAACCGGTTATCTTATATATCAACGATAAAACAATGGAATTGAAGATCCAGTCGTTTATCGGTTCTATGGATGAAGAGATCGATATCGAAAAAGAAGGCAAGGATATTGTAATCGGCTTTAATCCGAAGTTTTTGATCGACGCGCTTCGTGTAATCGACGACGAACAGATTTCCATGTATCTGGTAAATCCAAAGGCTCCGTGTTTTATCCGGGATGACGAAGGAAAATACATTTATCTGGTATTGCCGGTACAGATCGTTACCGTTTCATAAATGTAAGGAGATCTGTGAATGGAAACAGTAGTATTAAGAGATGAGTTTATCAAACTGGGACAGGCGCTGAAGGCCGCTGGTTTTGTGGAATCCGGTTCGGAAGCGAAAGAAGTTATTTTGGACGGACTGGTAACGGTAAACGGAGAAGTCATTTTGCAGCGCGGTAAGAAATTGTATGACGGAGATGTGGTTTCTTACCAGGGCCAGCAGGTTTCTATTGTAAAGTAAGATGATTATTGAAGCGTTAGAATTGGATCATTTCAGAAATTATAAGCAGCTTGCGATTCGCTTTGAACCCGGAACCACCATTTTTTATGGGGATAACGCGCAGGGAAAAACAAACATTCTGGAAGCCATGTATCTGTGCAGTACGACCCGGTCTCACAGAGGCAGCAAAGACAAGGAAATGATCCAGTTTGAAAATGAAGAATCCCATATTAAACTTCTTCTCCGAAAACGGGAGATTCCGTATCGGATCGATATTCATTTGCGGAAAAACCGTCCGAAAGGAATCGCGATAAATGGAATTCCGATCAAAAAAGCAAGTGAACTGTTCGGAATCGCCAATATGGTGTTTTTTTCACCAGAAGATCTGGATATCATCAAACGGGGACCGGCGGAACGGCGGCGGTTTATGGATATGGAACTCTGTCAGCTGGACAGAGTGTATGTCAGCAATCTGGTAAATTATAACAAATGTCTGATCCAGAGAAATCAGTTATTAAAGGATATCGATTATAACAGACAGTTAATCGATACGCTGGATATCTGGGATCAGCAGCTGGCGGATTACGGGAAGAAGATCATTGAAAGAAGAAAACAGTTTCTGGAAGAATTGGAAATATTGCTGATTCCAATTCACCGCAATCTGACAAATGGTACGGAAACCATCCGGATTTCTTATGATGCCAGTATAGAAAGTGAAAAATTGTATCATACTTTAGCGGAAAACAGAGAACGGGATATCCGCCAGAAGATAACTTCCGCGGGGCCGCACAGAGATGATATCTTATTTTCCGTGGAAGGAACGGATATGCGGCGGTTCGGAAGTCAGGGGCAGCAGCGGACGATCGCGCTGTCATTGAAGCTGGCGCAGATTTCTCTTGTCAAACAAATGATTCATGATACGCCGGTTTTATTATTGGATGATGTGATGTCGGAACTGGATGCGGGAAGGCAGAATCATCTGCTGGAAAGTCTGAATCAGGGACAGACATTTATTACCTGTACCGGACTGGAAGAATTGGTGGAAAACAGATTTACGGTAGACAATGTATTTCAGGTTGTTAAGGGCGCCGTATTTGCAGGAAAGGAGCATTCGCATGAGTAATGCAGAGGAAAAAGAATTATATGATGCCGACCAGATTCAGATTTTGGAAGGATTAGAGGCAGTAAGAAGAAGACCGGGTATGTATATCGGCAGCACTTCTGCAAAAGGATTGCATCATTTGGTATATGAAATTGTTGATAATTCCGTAGACGAGGCATTGGCCGGATTCTGTACGACTATCGACGTGCAGATCAATCAAAATGGTTCGGTTACGGTAACAGACGACGGGCGAGGGATTCCGGTGGGAATCAATGAAAAATCCGGCGTCAGCGCGTTGGAGCTGGTATTTACCAAGCTGCACGCGGGCGGTAAATTCGGCGGCGGCGGATATAAGGTATCCGGCGGTCTGCACGGCGTCGGCGCGTCGGTTGTAAACGCGTTGTCAACCTGGCTGGAAGTAAAGGTACGCCGGGAGGGCAAGATTTATTTTCAGCGCTATGAACGGGGTCTGATCGCGCAGCCGGTCACAGTGATCGGTTCTTATGAAGGAGATGAGACGGGAACAGAAGTGACGTTTCTGCCGGATCCTGAGATTTTTAAAGAGACGACTGTCTTTGATTTTTCCGTTTTAAAGACCCGTCTGCGGGAAACCGCGTTTTTAACAAAGAATCTAAAGATCGTACTGCGGGATGTGAGGGAAGAAGAAGTACAGGAGCTTACGTTCCATTATGAAGGCGGCATTAAGGAGTTTGTTACATATCTGAACAAGGGAAAGGTTCCTTTATATGAAGATGTCATTTATTGTGAAGGGATTCGGGACAATGTACAGGTAGAGGTCGCCATGCAGCACAATGACGCTTACAACGAAAATACCTATACCTTTGTCAATAATATCGTAACGCCGGAAGGCGGTACGCATCTGGAAGGTTTTAAGCGCGCGCTGACAAAGACGTTTAACGATTACGCCAGAAAAAATAAGCTGTTGAAGGACAGCGAGGAAAACCTGTCCGGAGAAGATATCCGGGAAGGTCTGACCGTGATCGTCAGTATTAAGATCGAAGAGCCGCAGTTTGAAGGACAGACCAAGCAGAAATTAGGCAATAGTGAAGCCAGAGGCGCGGTAGATGGTATCGTCAGCGAACAGCTTACTTATTATCTGGAGCAGAATCCGGCTGTGGCAAAGCTGATCTGTGAAAAAGCGGTGCTGGCGCAGCGGGCAAGAGACGCTGCCAGAAAAGCCAGGGATCTGACCCGAAGGAAAACGGCGCTGGAGGGAAACAGCCTGCCCGGCAAACTGGCGGACTGTTCGGATAAAGATCCGAGAAACTGTGAGATTTATATTGTAGAGGGGGATTCCGCCGGCGGTTCGGCAAAAACCGCCCGTTCCCGGAATACCCAGGCGATCCTGCCGTTAAGAGGCAAGATTTTGAATGTAGAAAAGGCCAGACTGGACCGGATTCTGGGAAATGCGGAGATCCGCGCTATGATCACGGCGTTCGGTACCGGAATTCATGAAGATTTCGATATTACCAAGCTGCGGTATCACAAGATCATCATTATGACCGATGCCGATGTGGACGGCGCGCATATCGCGACGCTGCTTTTGACATTTTTATACCGGTTCATGCCGGAACTGATCAAGCAGGGCTACGTATATCTGGCGCAGCCGCCGCTTTATCAGATAGTCAGAAATAAAAAGGTTTACTACGCGTATACGTACGAGGAACTGGATCGGATTTTAACGGAGATCGGCAGAGACAATCAGAATAAGATCCAGCGGTACAAAGGTCTGGGAGAAATGGACGCCGAACAGCTCTGGGATACGACCATGAATCCGGAGACCAGAATTTTGCTGCGGGTTATGATCGATGAAGACACTTCCAATGAGATCGATCTGACATTTACTACGCTGATGGGAGATCAGGTCGAACCAAGACGGGAATTTATTGAGAGAAACGCCAAGTATGCGAAGGATTTGGATATTTAACAGAGGTGAGAACGAAGAATGGACGAGACAATTTTTGACAAGATCAATGAAGTCGATCTGAAACAGACAATGGAAGAATCCTATATCCAGTATGCCATGAGCGTAATCGCGGCCAGAGCGCTTCCGGATGTCAGAGACGGGTTAAAGCCGGTACAGCGGCGGGTTCTGTTTTCTATGATCGAACTGAATAACGGGCCGGATAAGCCCCATCGAAAATGCGCCCGTATCGTGGGTGATACCATGGGTA
Organism: uncultured Lachnospiraceae bacterium; assembly: GCA_947626415.1. Taxonomy (GTDB): domain Bacteria; phylum Bacillota; class Clostridia; order Lachnospirales; family Lachnospiraceae; genus CANQSA01. Next base: position 58,602 of record CANQSA010000011.1, on the reverse strand, counting down.
AATACCACCCGCACGGCGACAGCTCGATTTACGGCGCGCTGGTGAATCTGGCGCAGGAGTGGTCGACCCGGTATCCTTTGGTAGACGGTCACGGAAATTTCGGCTCCGTGGACGGAGACGGCGCGGCTGCCATGCGTTATACGGAGGCAAGATTAAGCAAGATTTCCATGGAAATGCTGGCGGATATCAATAAAGATACCGTAGATTTCGTACCGAACTTTGACGAGACGGAGCGGGAACCGGTGGTACTGCCGTCCCGGTATCCGAATCTGCTTGCCAACGGAACCAACGGGATCGCGGTCGGTATGGCAACCAATATCCCGCCGCATAATCTGCGGGAGATCATTGACGGCGTAGTGAAGATTATTGACAACCGGATCGAAGAAGACCGGGAGACTTCCATTGAAGAAGTGATGGAAATCATTAAGGGACCGGATTTTCCGACCGGCGGCGTGATCTTAGGGAGAAAAGGGATCGAAGAAGCATACCGGACCGGCAGAGGAAAAATCCGGGTACGCGCCATTTCCAATATCGAGACGATGGAAAACGGCAAAAGCCGGATCATTGTAACGGAACTGCCGTATATGGTGAATAAAGCGAAGCTGATCGAGAAGATTGCCGATATGGTAAAAGAAAAGCGGGTCGACGGCATTACGGAGCTGCGGGATGAATCCGATAAACAGGGAATGCGGATCGTCATTGAACTGCGTAAGGACGCCAACGCCAATGTCATTTTAAATCAGCTCTATAAACATACGCAGATGCAGGATACCTTCGGTGTGATTATGCTGGCTCTGGTGAATAATGAGCCAAAGATCCTCACACTGCTTGATATGCTGGTACATTATCTGCGGCATCAGGAGGATGTCGTAACCAGAAGAACAAAATATGAACTGAACAAAGCCGAGGAACGTGCCCATATTTTAGAGGGGCTGCTGATCGCGCTGGATCATATTGACGAAGTGATCCGGATCATCCGGAGTTCTCGTACCACACAGATCGCGAAGGAAAGCCTGATGGAACGGTTCGGACTGTCAGACCCACAGGCACAGGCCATTGTCGATATGCGTCTGCGTCAGCTGACCGGTCTGGAACGGGAGAAGCTCGAACAGGAATACAAAGAACTGATGGAACGGATCGAGTATCTGAAATCCATTCTGGCCGACGAAAAGCTGCTGTTAGGCGTTATCAAAGAAGAAATTCTGGTGATCCGGGATAAGTACGGCGACGACCGGCGGACCGAAATCGGCAGAGATGTTTACGATCTTTCTACGGAAGATCTGATTCCGGTGGAAAATACGGTGATCAGTATGACGAATCTGGGTTATATCAAACGGATGAGCGTGGATAATTTCCGCTCTCAGAACCGGGGAGGCAAGGGCGTCAAAGGAATGCAGACCTTAGAGGAGGATTTCATTAAGGAACTGTTTATGACGACCACCCACCACTATATCCTGTTCTTTACCAACCGGGGACGGGTCTACCGTCTGAAGGGATATGAGATCCCGGAGGCAGGCAGAACGGCCCGCGGAACGGCGATCATCAATTTGCTGCAGCTGCAGCCGGGCGAAAAGATCAGCGCCGCTATGGCAGTGCGGGAATATAAGGACGACGAATACCTGTTTATGACGACCAAAAAGGGTATTGTCAAAAAGACTTCCATTACAGAATATCAGAATATCCGGAAGACCGGAATCCAGGGGATTACCCTGCGGGAAGATGATGAACTGATCGAGGTAAAACGGACCAATAACCAGAAAGATATTTTCCTGGTAACCAAATTCGGTCAGTGTATCCGGTTCCATGAAACGGATGTGCGGCCTACCGGCAGAAGCTCGATGGGCGTGATCGGAATGGATCTGACGGACGGAGACGAGATCGTCGGAATGCAGATGGATACGCAGGGAGAAGCGCTGCTTCTGGTATCCGAAAACGGTATGGGAAAACGGACCAATATCACAGAATTTTCTCCGCAGCATCGGGGCGGCAAAGGCGTAAAGTGCTACCGGATCAATGAAAAAACCGGAAACGTGGTCGGGTTTAAGGCAGTCAATGAATATCAGGAGATCCTGCTCATTACCAATGAAGGGATCCTGATCCGGATGCCGGTAGATACCATATCCGTGGTCGGACGCGCGACCTCCGGCGTAAAACTGATGGCGCTGGATACAGAAAATGACATCCGCGTGGCAAGTATCGCGAAAGTTCGGGATTCGGAAGCGCAGTGAAAGGAAGACAATGAAAGTAAAAAGCGGTTTCCGTAAGATCATGATCAACGGCGGATTTGTGCTGCTGATCGCTACGGTTGCGATTGTGGCGTATTTTCTGGTTTTGGAATATGCCAACGACTGGTTTGACAACAGCATCGAAGAAGTGCGGATCGTCCTCCATGAGGACGGTTCCCTTTCTGTGCCGATGGAAGGGGACATTTCCGGTCTGTATATTTACTGGGAAGCGGACGGCGGTACCGTAAAGCCGCAGACTGCCTCGGAGGACACATTTTTGCGGCAGCAGGACAGACCGGAAAATCTGTGGCATACCGCTTATACCACGGCGGCCGAGCATGCGGTATGGGCTCCGGAGGATGCGGACGGAAATGTCTATGAAACGGCAACTGTCCGCGCCATTGTCTATATGGCAACAGAGGAAGCTGTCAGCAAGATCGGTGACAGCAGCGTACAGAAGGTTATGACGATCACACTGACAAAAGGAAATGACGGTGTAAAACAGGCGGAAGACCGGCTGTTTACCAATCCGGTGCGCGCAGGCTCCGGTTCTGACTGGAACCAGATCTATCTTGTAGATCAGTCTGCGGAAAATACATATACGCTGGCATACCGGACCGGAAACGCGGTGCCGACCGATGAAAACCTGACCTTATGCTGGAGCGGCAGCCAGGCCGTATTAAAGGAAACCGATCTGATGGCGGGCGGAATCCCGCACTATACGGCGAAAGAAGGGACAGACGCGGCGGCGTTCCTTGCGTCGGTAAACCAGATCACCTGTGAAATTACAGAGAAGACGGTGATAGAAGCTTATATTGTAAATATCAATTCCGCCGGGATTGGCAGCCAGAATGTACCGGCAGAAGAGCGGAAGTTTTCGGCAGAAATTACATTGGGAGAAAAAGAATGAGAGAAATTCAGGTATCGGCAGTCACGGAAGCGATTGCCGAACTATGCATAGAAGCAAATTATGAACTGTCTTCGGATATGAAAGCCGTATTTGAACAGGCAAAAGAAACAGAGGAAGCGCCGCTCGGCAGGCAGATCCTGGAGCAATTGGAGGAAAATCTGCAGATAGCCAAAACGGACCGGATCCCGATCTGTCAGGATACCGGAATGGCGGTTGTATTTGTGGAAGTCGGGCAGGACGTACATCTGACCGGCGACAGTCTGGAGGAAGCCATTCACGCCGGCGTGCGGAAAGGTTATACCGAAGGATATCTGCGGAAATCCGTGGTGAAAGACCCGATTTACCGGGAGAATACGAAGGACAATACGCCGGCGGTCATTCATTACAGCATCGTGCCCGGCGATAAGGTGACGGTCACGGTTGCGCCGAAGGGCTTCGGCAGTGAAAATATGAGTCGGATCTTTATGTTAAAACCGGCTGACGGGATCGAGGGCGTAAAGGACGCGGTTATGACCGCGGTACGGGACGCGGGGCCGAACGCCTGTCCGCCGATGGTGGTAGGCGTAGGAATCGGCGGCACCTTTGAGAAATGCGCGTATCTGGCAAAGAAAGCGCTGACGCTTTCGGCGGATTCCCATTCGGAGATCCCCTATGTCAGAGAACTGGAGGAGGAACTGCTTCAGAAGATCAACAATCTGGGGATCGGGCCCGGCGGGCTGGGCGGTACGAAAACCGCGCTGGCCGTCAATATTTTGACTTATCCGACCCATATTGCGGGGCTGCCGGTCGCAGTCAATATCTGCTGCCATGTAAACCGCCATGCGACGCGGATTTTATGAGAATGGAGGAAGTGTGATCTTTCACACGAAGGAAGCAGAAAATGGATCGTTATATAGAAGTACCGGTCAAGGATAACCGGATTTTGGAAGAATTGCGGGCGGGCGATTATGTGTACATAACCGGAACCCTGTATACGGCGCGGGATGCGGCGCATAAACGCATGTATGAAGCGCTGGCGGCAGGAGAGCCGCTTCCCATTGATATGAAAAACAATATGATTTACTATATGGGACCTTCTCCCGCCAGAGAGGGCCGGGTGATCGGTTCTGCCGGACCGACGACAGCCAGCCGGATGGATAAGTATGCGCCGGCATTTCTGGATCTGGGCCTGAAGGGCATGATCGGAAAAGGAAAACGCAGCCAGGCGGTGATCGACGGCATTGTGAAAAATAAGGCGGTGTATTTTGCGGCGGTAGGCGGCGCGGGCGCGCTGCTGTCAAAACGGATCACAGCGAGCAGAGTCGTGGCCTATGAGGATCTGGGAACAGAAGCGATCCGGGAACTTCGGGTAGAGAATTTTCCTGTGATCGTGGTGATCGATACGAAGGGGAATAATCTGTACGAAACCGCAGCGAAGGCGTATCAGAAAAAAGGATAACAGAGCAATGGTAGAAGTCAGAAATTTAAAGATCGGGGAAGGCAGACCCAAAATCTGCGTGCCGGTTACCGGCAGGAATGAAACGGAAATTCGAAAACAGGCCAGACGAATCGCGGCCAGTATCGATGAAAAGACGCGAAAATGTGTCGCGGATCTGATCGAGTGGCGCGCGGATCAATTTGAGCAGGTGTCCGATGTACAGGCGGTTGCGTCTGTATTTGGACGCCTGCGCGCTGTTTTCGGGGAAATTCCCATTTTATTTACCATACGGACCGTCCCGGAGGGCGGAGAGGCGGATATGGACGAAGCGCAGTATGTACAGATCAATCGCTATGTGATCTCCCATCAGCTGGCAGACCTGGTGGATGTTGAATTTTCCAAATCAGATCCCGCACAAAAAGAGCTGCTGCAGGCCGCCCGGGAGCAGGGAATCCGGGTTATCGTTTCCAGCCATGATTTTGAGAAAACCCCGCCGGAGTCGGAAATGCTGGAAACCCTGCGCAGTATGCAGGCGTTTGGCGCCGATATTGCCAAGATTGCGGTCATGCCGCAGAATGAAACAGATGTAAAACGACTGCTGGACGTTACCTGGGAGGCGTCTCACAGCCTGCGTTGTTCGATCATTACCATGTCGATGGGAAAGCCGGGCTGCATCAGCCGCCTGTCGGGACAGTTCTTCGGTTCCGCCGTTACCTTTGGCGCGGTCGGGGAAGGATCGGCGCCCGGACAGGTTCAGGCGGCAGATTTGAAAAAAGTGTTGGAGATTTTACAATAATGTGCTAATATGATACCAAAGGTCAGAACAAACGACATATGGAGTAACGATGAATAGAAAGAGACTGGACTGTAATATTTTTTTAATCGGTTTTATGGGCGCGGGCAAGAGTACCGTCGCAAGGAAACTGACGGAATATCTGGATGTGGAATATCTGGAAATGGATGCGGAACTCGTCCGGGAGCAGGGCATGCCGATCGCTGATATTTTCGCGAAATACGGAGAAGCGTATTTTCGGGACGCGGAAAGCCGGATGATCGAAACGCTGCAGGAAAAGACCGGACTGCTGGTATCCTGCGGAGGCGGCGTTGTAGTCAGACCGGAAAACAGCGCGCTTATGAAGAAAAATGGGATTGTGGTTTTACTGACGGCACGGCCGGAGACCATTTATAAACGGGTACGGAACAGTAAGGACCGTCCGCTTTTGAATGGGAACATGAATGTGGAATACATTGCCGGTCTGATGGAGCAGCGGAGACAAAAGTATCTGGATGCGGCGGATCTGATCGTTGAGACGGACGGAAAGGATGTGGAAACCGTCTGTCAGGAGATTATCCTGCGGTTGGTGGAGTTTAAACGCTGATCGCGGAAGCACTCGTCGCGGAAACGCTCCGGAATGGAGAATGGTATGAAGGAAAAAAAGGGAAAAAAGGCAAAGATCAAAGGAACATTGAAATATTATCTGCGCTGGCCTGTGTTTATGAATCTGTTTTTATGGGCGATCGTGGTATGGCTGCTGTTTGTGGACTTTAAGGTTGCGGCAGCGCTGGGCATTTTTACGCTGTTTTCTACGATTTTTTCCGTTGTAGCTTATATCCTGCAGAATCCGGTTATTTTTAAGGATATGGTGGACTTCGCGTCCGATTACGGCAGGCTGCAGAAGCGGATCCTGCGGGAACTGGAACTGCCTTATGCTGTCATGGATAACGCCGGCAAGCTGATGTGGGTCAATGAAGCGTTTGCCGATGTATTGGGCGACGGCAGTAAGCGCAATATGGTCGGAAAAACCATTGTCTCCGTATTTCCGAAGATGCCTGCGGATATGCTGCAGCTTGAGGATACGGCGGAACTGGAGATCACAAAGGAGGAACGGATCTACCGGGTACAGCTGAAACGTCTGGAGATCGCGGACGCATTTGATGACGCGTCCATGTTTGAAGTAGACGAAGCAACCTATCTGGTTGCGGTAACCGTATTTGACGAGACGGACCTGCGGCAGCTGCAGAAAGAATTTCAGGATGAAAAGATGGTTGCCGGTCTGATCTATATTGATAATTATGACGAAGTGATGGAGAGCGTGGAAGATGTGCGCCGGTCGCTTCTGATCGCGCTGATCGACCGAAAGATCAACAAATATTTTTCCGGTGTGGACGGAATTGTACGCAAGATCGAAAATGATAAATATTTTCTTGCTTTCCGGCATCGGTACCTGAATACACTGCAGAGCAATAAATTTTCCATTCTGGACGAGGTAAAGAGCGTCAATATCGGAAACTCCATGGCGGTTACGATCAGTATCGGTCTGGGGGTTGGGGAAGGTTCCTACCAGCAGAAGTGCGAGGATTCCCGGACCGCCATCGATCTGGCGCTGGGCCGCGGCGGCGATCAGGCGGTATTAAAGGAAGGCGAAAAGATCTCTTATTACGGCGGCAAGACTCGCTCGGTAGAAAAGAGTACGCGGGTAAAAGCCAGAATGAAGGCACACGCGCTGCGAGAGCTGGTGTCCGCGAAACAGCAGGTGCTGCTGATGGGGCATAAGCTGGCGGATGTGGATGCGTTCGGCGCGGCGATCGGTCTGTACTGCGCGATGCGTACCCTGGAAAAAGAAACGCATATCGTTATTAACGATATTACCACCTCGCTGCGGCAGGTGTATGAGAATTTTACTCCGGAAGCGGGGTATCCGGCGGATCTGTTTTTAAACAGCCAGCAGGCGATCGAACGGATCAACGAGGATACGGTTGTCATCGTTGTGGATGTGAACCGGCCCAGCTATACGGAATGCCCGGAGCTGCTTAAGATGTCGAAGGCTACGGTCGTGCTGGATCATCACCGGCAGTCGTCGGAAAGCATTGAGCATGCGGTGCTGTCTTATGTGGAACCCTATGCTTCCTCAGCCTGTGAAATGGTTTCCGAGATCCTGCAGTATTTCGGCGACGATATCCGGGTGAAATATCAGGAAGCGGATGCGATGTACGCCGGCATTATCCTGGATACGACCAACTTTACCATGAAGACCGGCGTAAGGACCTTTGAAGCGGCGGCATTTCTGCGGCGGCACGGCGCGGATGTAGTGCGTGTCAGAAAGATCTTCCGGGACAGCGAGACGGAATATAAGGCCAAGGCGGAGGCAATCCGGCATACGGAGATCATGCCCGGCGGATTTGCCATTGCGGAGAGCCCGGCAGAGAATCTGGAGAGCCCGACAATCATCGCGGCGCAGGCAGCCAATGAACTGCTGAATATGAGAGACGTCAGGGCCTCCTTTGTGCTGACCTCTTTCCAGAATAAAGTATATATCAGCGCCCGTTCCATCGACGAGGTCAATGTACAGCTGATCATGGAGCGGCTGGGCGGCGGAGGCCATATGAACATAGCAGGCACGCAGATCGAGAATTGTTCCATTTGGAACGCGAAGGCATTATTAAAAGAGACGATCCGGGGCATGCAGGAGGACGGCGATCTGACATAGCCGGATCTGAATCCGGCAGACATCCGGATAAAAAGACAGGAGAATCGGACATGGAAGTTATTTTATTACAGGACGTAAAATCACTTGGAAAAAAGGGAGAGATTGTTAAGATTAACGACGGCTACGCACGGAATTATGTGCTGCCGAAAAAACTGGGGATCGAAGCCAACAGCAAAAATCTGAACGACTTAAAGCTGCAGAAAGCCAATGCCGACAAAGTCGCAGCACAGAAGCTTGCGGACGCGAAGGCGCTGGCGGAAAAGATCGCGGCAGGCAAGATAACGGTTGCGATCAAGACCGGAGAGGGCGGCCGTACCTTTGGTTCGGTATCCAATAAGGAGATCGGGGCAGCGGTTCAGAAACAGTTAGGGCTGGAGATCGATAAGAAGAAGATCGTGTTAAATGAAGCAATTAAAAATGTGGGGACTTATACGGTACCGGTTAAGCTTCATAAAGACGTCACCGCAAATCTGACGGTTGTGGTAGAAGCATTATAGAGAACGTAAAATGGGGATAAAAGAATGGAGGAAGCAGTTGTAAAACGGATTCTGCCCTACAGTATGGAAGCGGAGCAGTCGGTGATCGGCTCCATGATCATGGATGCGGAGGCGGTACTGGCAGCTTCGGAAATTTTGACGGCAGAGGATTTCTATGCCAAACAGCATAAGCTGATGTTCGAGGCAATGGTACAGTTATATGCGGAAGGCAGGGCAGTGGATCTGGTTACCTTAAAAGACCGGCTTGAACAAAACGGCGCGCCGCCGGAGATTTCCAGCGTAGAAGTGATACGGGAATTGCTGAACAGTGTGCCGACGTCCGTGAATGTGAGGCACTATGCCAATATCGTAAAGGAAAAGGCCGTGCTTCGCAATATCATCCGGGCGAATGAGGAGATCAGCAGCCGCTGTTATGCCGGGCATGAGGATATCGATACAATATTAAATGATACAGAAAAGAAAATATTTGATCTGGTACAGTCCAGAGGCGCGTCGGATTATGTGCCGATCCGGCAGGTCGTACTGAACGTATTGGATAAGATCGAGGCGGCGTCCAAGATATCGGGCGCAGTAACCGGGATCCCGTCCGGCTTTGTTGATCTGGATTACAAAACGGCAGGTTTTCAGCCGTCCGATCTGATTCTGTTGGCGGCGCGGCCGGCCATGGGAAAGACCTCTTTTGTGCTGAATCTGGCGGAGTATATTTCACTGAAGAAAAATATTCCCGCTGTGATCTTCAGTCTGGAAATGTCGAAGGAGCAGCTGGTAAACCGTTTATTTGCGCAGTGGTCCAAGGTAGACGCGCAGAATATCCGGACCGGCAATCTGTCGGATTCCGAATGGGAGCGGCTGATCGAAAGCGCCAGCGTGGTAGGCAACTCTAAGCTGATTATTGACGATACGTCCAGTATCAGTATTGCGGAGATGCGCTCCAAATGCCGGAAATACAAGCTGGAAAATGATATTCAGCTGGTGATTATCGATTACCTGCAGCTTATGACCAGCGGTGGGAAAACAGAAAGCAGGCAGCAGGAGGTTGCGGAGATTTCCCGTGCCTTAAAGGGGCTTGCCAGGGAGTTAAATATTCCGATCATCGCCTGTTCCCAGTTAAGCCGCGCGGTGGAAGCGAGACCGGATAAGCGGCCCATGCTTTCCGACCTGCGGGAGTCCGGAGCCATTGAACAGGACGCGGATATTGTTATGTTCTTGTATCGGGATGAATATTATCACAAGGATTCTGAGGAAAAAGGCATTGCGGAGGTGATTATCGGGAAACAGCGGCATGGTTCCGTCGGCACCGTAAAGCTGGCCTGGCTGCCGAATTATACAAAATTCGCCAATCTGGAGCGAGATAATAGCAAAATATAGGTATAAAATCGTTGCAAAACTACCAGATATTGTGTATAATGCATTTTGTAGACAAGTTTGGCACAATTGCATAACTGTATGTACAAAAGATGAGACTGTTGTAAAAGAAACAACAGTCTCTTTTCTTATGGTGTCAGACAGGCTTAAGAAAGGAGGTTAAGACGGAATGTCGGACAAACGGTACATTATATCAGACGCATCGAAGCTCGTGGACGTAGAATCTCACGTGCTTCGATACTGGGAAGAAGAACTGGAGATAAAGATACCCAGAAATGAATTGGGCCATCGATACTATACAGAATTTCATATTAAGTTACTGCAGCGGATCAAGCTGTTAAAGGAGCAGGGCTTCGGCTTAAAAGCGATCAAGATGTTAATGCCGGAATTAATGGAGGGTAAGGATGTGACAGAAAAAGCCCAGGAATTGCTGAAAGAAACCTTAGCGGAAGAAGAACAGGCGGGAGATAAGGATATGCTGGCGGTTTCGGAAAAAAATACGGCGGTACAGACGGAAACGCTGACAAAAATGGAGCAGTTTCAGACGATCCTGGGGGAGATCATCGGACAAGCTCTGCGGGATAACAACGAAGAACTGTCAAAAAGCGTCAGCCATCAGGTCAGCGATCATGTCATTAAGGAAATGGATTATCTGATGCGCATGAAGGAGGAGCAGGAAGAGACGCGGTATAAGAAACTGGATGAAACGATCCGCAGTTATCAGAAGGGAAGAACGGAAGCCGCGGCCGCGAAAGCGGAGCGCAGACACAGCCTGTTTAAAAAAAGAAAATAAAAAAATAAAAAGCAGCGGCAAAAACGGGTTCCCGTCTTGCTGCTGCTTTATGTATGTGCTTATTATTCTCCTGCGATTGCACCGGTCGGGCAAGCATCTTCGCAGGCACCGCAATCGATGCAGGCATCCGCATCAACCTGATATTGTGTATCACCGGCGGAAATCGCCTCAACGGGACAGGTAGCCTCGCAAGCGCCGCAGCTTACACAGGCATCGGAAATTACATGTGCCATAATACAGCCTCCTTCTTAAGTTTAGATTTGCTCTTATTTTAATACAGAATTTATAAGAATACAAGTGGAAAAATTTCTAAAATTTATGATACAGAATGTGAAATTTGTGTTATACTAAATTTATTAAGCGTAAGGAGATGAATCGGATTTATGGATAAATTCAAATTTGATAAAAAATATCTGAAAATTTCCCTGTATGTGGTGCTGACAGTCTTTCTGATCCGGATCGTAGACAGCGTGCTCGGCGTGATCCCGAATCTGTCGATCGGAGCGGTTTCTCTGGCCGGGACGCTGTTTTCTTTGCTGTTCCCAATCATTCTGGGCTTTATCATCGCATATCTGCTGATTGGACCGGTTCGGGCACTGGAGCGCTTCTTTCGGGAAAAATGTCATATAAAACGGCAGGGAGTGTGTCGCGCGCTGGGGATCATCATTACATATCTGGTGCTGCTGGGCGTTATTCTCGGAATGGTCTTTGGAATATTGAGCATGGTAAGCGGCCAGATTTCCAAAAATTCCAGTATCTTTGGTCTGATTTCAGACTATATTAAGACGATCGGCAGCGGTGCGGATCTGACCGCGCAGGTTGAAAGTATGAATATTCCGTTTGCCGATGTGCTGGGGCCCCGGATCACGGAACTGGCGGAGTGGCTGCAGGGCTTCATTCAGGACCTGGTAGGGGATTTCGCGAACTGGATCTTAAGTCTGGGTTCCAATATGCTTTCCATTTTGATCTCTCTGATTTTAAGTATTTACGTGATCTCCAGTCAGGAATTTTTCCTTTCGATCTGGCGGCGGGCTTATTATTTTGTATTTCGGGACCGGCCGATCGGATTGTCGATCAAACGGGGACTGCGGATCATCAACTATACGTTTTCCAATTATATCCGCGGACAGCTGATCGAGGCGTGCTGCGTGGCGGCGCTCTGTTCTTTGGTTCTGGTGCTCTTTGATGTGGACTATGCGTTAGTGATCGGTGTTATTACGGGAATCCTGAACCTGATCCCTTATGTGGGCTCTACCATCGGCGTGATCTTGGGCGGTTTAATGGGTCTGCTGACGCATGACGGCTGGACGGCGCTGTGGGTTGTATTATGCCTGTTCGCGGTTCAGCAGCTGGACGCCAATGTGCTGTGTCCGCGAATTGTAGGCAATACGGTAGGCGTACATCCTGCCATTATCCTGATCGCGATTACCATCGGCGGCTCCCAGTGGGGTCTGTTGGGTATGATCCTGGCGGTACCGGTGACCGCATCTCTGATCACGCTGCTCAAACTGTGGTATCAGCGGAATTATGAAACCTCTTATCAGAAGTTTGAAGAAGTGGAGGAGGACCTTTTGTTCCCGGATGAAGAGGAAACGCGGCCCAAGGAAGAAAATTTCTGGAAGCGCTTTAAAAATACGGCGAAATCCGTGGCGGCCAATATGGCGACCGAATCCGAATCGGAACCTGTGGCAGATCCCGAGTCGGACAGCGCGAAAGAGAATACCGAGCCGGGCAGTACTGAGGAAGATGTCGGGTTAGATAGCGAAAAGGAAGCGCTGTAGCGGCAAGGGAAATTCGTATTCATAAAAAAGAAGAAAAAAATAAAACAACAAAACAAGTTTACACCCTATCGGGTATAATCATGAGAAACCCTCTTGAAATCATACCCGATAGGGTGTAAAATCATGAAAAGAAATATTTTAGGAAGTGAGATTGTTATGAATCGGATTGCCGAATTTGTTAAAGAAAATCGAAAAGCTGCGGGACTGACGCAGGAGCAGTTTGCTATACGTTCCGGCCTCGGACTGCGTTTTATTCGGGAACTCGAACAGGGAAAGGAAACCGTTCGCATGGATAAGGTCAATGCTGCTCTTGGCATGTTTGATATGGAAGTTGTCCCGGGAAGAAAGGATGGAAAATAATGGATGTTTTTCGAAGTGCTTATGTATATGTACGTGGCGTATTTGCCGGGAAACTCTGCGAAACCGATGAGGGATATTCTTTTTCCTATGATGCGGAATATCTGCGCAGAGACGGAGCCAGCGCCGTTTCGCTTACCTTACCGCTTAGCAGCGAATCCTATACATCAAAAACCCTGTTTTCATTTTTTGATGGCCTGATCCCGGAAGGCTGGCTGCTTGGCGTAGTAAGCCGGAACTGGAAGATCGATCCCGGAGATCGTTTTGGGCTCCTGCTTGTCGCCTGTAAGGATGGGATCGGCAATGTTCAGATTAGGGAGGATCGCATATGAATTGTTTATGCTGTGGGAAACCACTTTATTCGAAGAATACACAGGCAGGATGGCATAAAAGTTGTATCAGGAAGTTTTTCGGTACAGCTGAATTGCCGGAAATAACCATTGATGAGAAAACACTGGAATTTATTGCTGCTGAAAGTACAAGTAAGGGATATACAGTTCCCGGTGTTCAAAAAAAGCTGTCTCTGCATCTGTTCTCGGGGCAGGGCCACCGTCCGCGGCTTACTTTAGTCAATTACCCGACCGGATATATTTTGAAGCCGCAGGTGGCAGAATTTGAATCGCTGCCGGAAGCAGAACAGTTGGTTATGAGTATGGCGGACGCTGCGGGTATTTCTACGGTGCCGCATGCGCTCATTATGGAAAATGACAGACTTGCTTATATTACGAAACGGATTGACCGTATCTTTGATAAAGATAAAATGCAAATGCTTGCAATGGAGGATTTTTGCCAGCTTGACTTGCGTTTAACGCAGGATAAGTACCGCGGCTCTTATGAGCGGTGTGTTAAAATTATCGACCAATATTCGTTTCGCAGCGGACTGGACAGGGCGGAATTTTTTTTGCGGTTGGCGTTTTCGTTTCTTGTCGGCAATTCCGATATGCATCTGAAGAACTTTTCTCTCATTGAAACAGAGGAAGGAAATGGAAACTATGTGCTTTCTCCTGCATATGATCTGCTTCCTGTGAATGTTATTATGCCTGAAGATAAAGAGCAGTTTGCGCTTCCTATGAACGGAAAAAAGACGAATATCCGCAAAAAGGATTTTCTTGTGTTTGCAGATAAATGTGGAATTGCACGCAGTTCTGCTGAGAAAATGCTTGCAATGCTTGTTTCTAAAAAAGAAACTTTTCTTGCAATGTGCGGCAGCTCCCTGTTGCCGGAACACCTGAAAGAACGCTTTGCTGCTCTTATGGAAGAGCGAATAGACGTATTTGAGAACTGAAATTCGATTAAAATAGCCTTTCCATGTTCATTCGTCCCAAAAAACAGGCCGTTCGTCCCAAATTTGTGTCGAGCGGCTTGTTTTACGTTCAGAATCTGCTACAATAAAATTGTAATTTGTATCGCCGAGGCGTGAGTAGAAATAAGAAGAAAGAGAGGGCAGGCGGATGAAACTGGAGATCGCAGATCTGGCAAAAACGTATAATGGAAAAGATTATGTACTGAAGGATTTTAATTATACCTTTGAATCCGGTAAATTTTACGCGGTAATGGGACCTTCCGGAGTAGGAAAGTCCACGCTGCTGCATATTTTGGGATTACTGGATGAAAAGACCTCGGGGGAGATCCGGCTGGATAGTGTGCCGCTTGCCCTGCAGGGGGAAGAAGAACGGGCGGACATGCGGCTGATGACGTTTGGATTCGTCTTTCAGGAATTTTTCCTGAATCCGAAGCTGACCGTATTGGAAAATGTGATGGTGCCTATGCACATTCATCCGGAATACAGCGGGAAAGCAAACCGGGAAAAGAAACGGCAGCGCGCCAGAGAACTGCTGCGGCAATTTCATATAGAAGAATATGAAGACCGGTATCCCAGTGAGCTGTCCGGCGGGGAACAGCAGCGGGTAGGAATTGCCCGGGCGCTGGCAAACAATCCGGAGATTATTCTGGCGGATGAACCGACCGGCAACCTGGATGAGAAAAATGAGGAAAATATATTTGAAACATTAAAGATACTGGCAGAGAGTGGAAAGATGGTCATTGTCATTTCACACAATGACGCGGTTAAGGATTATGCGGATGCGGTTCTGATGCTGAAAAAGGCATAGGGAGGAGCAGAATCGCGTCCGCAGAAGGGGGAGTATACGCGATGAATGAATTTGAAGACCTGATGGAGCTACAGAAAAATAAACACAGGAAGAGTAATCGGATCCTTATTTTTTTGGCCGTGATCTTTCTTGTGATCGCGGGAAGCGTGGCGGTATATACCGGCCTTGCGCAGGAATCCAGGGAATGGGAAAATGAGAAGATCCTGTCGGTGTATAACCGGCGATTTTCAGAGCTTGCGGCTCCGGAAACCGGCGAATGGGAGTACGTCTGGATCGACACGATTTCTTATTCGGCCGAGCGGAAAAGTATGTCGTTTTCCGATCCGGAGCTGATCCGGATATTTAGGGAAGAAATGGACCGGGTTTCAATGACGGATGCGGCGTCCGCAGAACCGGAGCAAGTTCAAAAGGAACAAACGCAGACAAAAGAGCTTTGGCGGATTACCGTTAACGACCGCAGCTTTCAGGGGGAAGATAATGGTAAGATTTATATGGAAGAAGACAGCGAAGGGCTTGTCCCATACCTGCAGGCAGATGTGAAGACGATCCGGTCGATCCTGCTGGATTTCCTGGAAGCGCACCAAAAATCTATGACCATGGACGAGGTCCGGTCTCTGTTTGGGAAAACAGATCTGGTCTGGCGGGATTTTGAATGTTATGAGGAATTTTCTACTCTGGCAGCGGAGGGAACCGCACAGGGCAGTTACAGCGTGGATCTGGGAAACGGATGGTCGCTCTCGGTTTCCGATCAGAAAAGAGAAAATGGATGGGAGCGGTTCTATAAACCGCTTTACAGACCGGAACATATTTTGCTGAAAAAAAACGAATCCATGATCCAAAAGGATATCCGGGATCCCAAGATCGAGGAATTTTGGAAGAAAAACGGGCATGGAGCATAGCGAAAAGCAGAAAGTCAGAAAATGCGGCTTGCATTTTCTGATTTTTTTGTATAGAATGAGGAAGGCGTTTCAATACGCGACAATATCATATGGAAGGAGACAAAAGGATGAGAAAAAGCATTTTGTCTAAGGTGAAGGCAGCTGCCCTGCTGCTGGTACTGACTGTTGTACTCTGCGGATGCGGAGACGGCAAGGAAGGAACAGGAGCGAATACGGCGGGCCCGACGACCGCTTCCGATGATACACAGGGAGAACCGAAATACGGTGGAAATATCGTAGTCGGGATCCAACAAGACCTGGACAGTCTTGACCCCCATTTAGCAGTCGGGGCAGGAACAATGGAAGTCCTGTTTAACATGTTTGAGGGCCTGGTAAAGCCCAATCGTGAAGGAGATCTGGTTCCTGCCGTTGCCGAAAGCTATGATGTATCAGAGGATAGCACGGTGTACACATTTAAACTGCGCAGTGGAGTGACATTCCACAATGGCGCGCCGGTAACAGCAGAGGACGTGAAATATTCCGTGGAACGCTGCGCGGGAATCCTTTCCGAAGACGGGAAACCGTTACAGGATGGGTTGGAAGCAGTGAAGGAAGTTAATATTAAGGACGCGTCTACTGTAGAGGTTGTATTATCGGAGGGCGATTCAGAATTTATCAGTTGTCTGACAGTCGCCATTTTACCGAAGGATTATAAGGAACAGGCAGCCAAACCGGTAGGAACGGGTCCTTTTTGTTTTGTTTCTTATACGGCCGGGCAGAATATCGTTATGAAGAAAAATGAGAATTACTGGCAGAAAGGCGTGCCTTATCTGGATCAGGTGGAATTTCGGGTGGTTGCGAATACGGATTCCGTCCTGATGGATATGAAAGCAGGCGCGATCGATCTCTACCCGTATCTGACCGACGCGCAGGCAAAGGAACTGGATAATATGGATATCCTTTACGGAACCAGTAATCTGGTGCAGGCACTGTATTTAAACAACGCAAAAGAGCCGTTTAACAAAAAGGAAGTGCGGCAGGCGCTGTGTTACGCCATTGACCGCCAGATGATCCTGGATATGGTAGCGGGCGGCAAGGGAACCTTGATCGGCAGCAACCTCTATCCCGGATTGAAGAGCTATTTTAACGCGGATATCGTCAATACCTACCCGCATGATACCGAAAAGGCGAAGGAACTGCTGGCGCAGGCGGGATATCCGAACGGATTTGAATTTACGGTACGGGTGCCGTCCAATTATCAGTTCCACATGGATACGGCACAGGTGATCGTAGAGCAGTTAAAGGAAATCGGCGTTACCATGAAAATCGACGCCATTGACTGGAATACCTGGGTAAGCGACGTATATGCGGGCCGAAACTTTGAAGCCACCGTGATCGGCGTGGATTCTACGCTGGCCCCCAAGGATCTGATGCTGCGTTACCAGTCCGAATACGGCAAGAATATGTGTAATTACAAGAGCGACGAATACGACGAGGTACTGGCAAAAGCCATTGCTACCATCAAGCAGGACGAAAAAGAAACCCTGTATAAGCAGGCGCAGAAAATCCTGGCAGACGACGCCGCTTCCGTATTCCTGCAGGATCCGGCCAAACTGGTCGCCGTCGGCAAGAATGTGAAAGGATATGAATTTTATCCTCTGTTCGTACAGGATATGTCGACGGTTTACTTGCAGTAATAAAATCTGTAAAATCATACTTATAAGCTGATTCAAAAAATTTTTCCGCAAGCTCCGTCAAGCCAATCATTCCGATGAGCCGCTTCCAAACCAAAATCGTGTTCAGCAAAGGCTTCCACGATTTGAGCGTCTCATCTCCATGGCTTGTAAGTCACTTGCTCCAAAATCTTTTAAATCAACAAAGTAAAGATTTTAGATAATTGTTATATACTTTAGATAACTATTAAATATAGAAAGGAGACACCAGCCATGCGTTTTATCGGAAAAAAAATCATAACGGTTATTTTAACGCTGCTGCTGGTCTCCTTTGTGACTTTTTTTGCGTTTGAGGTTATCCCCGGAGATCCGGCGACGAATCTGCTGGGGACGGACGCGGCGCCGGAACAGATTGCGTCGCTGCGGACACAGCTGGGGCTTGACCGGCCGGTAATGGAACGGTATGTGGACTGGCTGGGCGGATTGCTTCGGGGCGATCTGGGGATATCCTATCAGTATTATCAGCACAATATGACTGTAGCGGATCTGCTTCAGGAACGGGTGCCGGTGACGGTTACGCTTGGACTGCTGGCATTTGCCATGATCCTTATAACTTCGATCCCGATCGGAATTCTGGGGGCCCGTTTCGGCAAAAAGAACGGGACCGGTTTGTTTGATACCGGAAATCAGGCGGTTATGGCAATCCCGTCCTTTGTGATCGGCATTTTGTTTGTGTATCTGTTCGGGATCGTCATCGAATGGTTCACGCCCGGAAGCTATGTCTCCTATAAGGAGAATTTCAGCAGATTTCTGGCGTATTTGATCACGCCGGCGGCAGCAATCGCGATTCCCAAAGCGGCGATGGTTGTCAAATTTTTAAAAAGTGAGATCAGCGGGCAGATGCATCTGGATTATGTGCGGACTGCCAGAGGAAAGGGTGCGGGCGAGAACCGGATCCTGTTTCGCCATGTACTGAAAAACGCGCTGATGCCGGTCAGCACGGTTTTGGGCGTGATCGTAGCGGAAATCCTGGCGGGCAGTCTGGTGGTGGAGCAGGTATTTAATCTGCCGGGTATGGGCCGCGCATTGATCACGGCAATCAGCGCCAGGGATTATCCTGTGGTGCAGGCGATCGTTATGTATATCGCCGTACTGGTCATCGGCATCAATCTGCTGGTGGATATTTTGTACCGGTTTATCGATCCGAGAAGCCGGGAAGCGGTATAATGGAGAACTCTGCGGCCGGTGCGCGCTAAGAAAAAGAGGAGAAACGCGGATGTCGAAAGCGAGCAGGAAAAATCGAATCGAACGGACACAGGCGCATGGGTTCAGCTTCTGGCTGGGCGTATGTCTGATCGGCGCGCTGGCGCTGCTGGCATGCGTCAGTTTTTTCCGAACGCCGTATGATCCCAACGCCATGTCTGCGGCGGAACGGTTTTCCACGCCTTCTTTGGCACACTGGATGGGAACCGATAATTTCGGACGGGATATTTTTAGTCGGGTACTGGTAGGCATGCGGACGACCTTTGTGATCTCCGCGTCCACGATCCTGATCGGAACCGTGATCGGAACGGCAGTCGGCGCGCTGACCGGATATTTCGGCGGCTGGATCGATGAGATTTTGATGCGGATCAATGACTCGCTGACCGTATTTCCCAGTATCTTGCTGGCACTGGTGATCGTCAGTCTGCTGGGAACCGGAACGGCACAGCTGATCCTGGCGCTGGGCATCGTATTTATCCCCAGTTATGCGAGAGTAGTGCGCAGCGCGTTTATCGGACTGCGCCATCAGGCTTTTGTGAAAAGCGCCAGACTGATGGGAGCGTCTCACGCACGGATCATCCTGGTACATATTTTGCCCAATGTGCGGGGAACTCTGTTGTCCGCGATCGTGGTCGGCTTTAACAACGCGGTGCTGGCGGAATCCAGTATGAGTTATCTGGGACTGGGCGTACAGCCGCCGGACGCCAGTTTAGGGCGGATGCTGGCGGAGTCTCAGGGATATCTGATGAGCGCGCCGTGGTACTGTCTGTTTCCGGCGCTGACGGTAGTTCTTATGGTAATGAGCGTGGTTATGGTAAGCACCAAAGGCGGCAGCCGGTTACGGGGCGGATACCGGCCGCAGCCGGACGATCAGATGGCAGAAATAGAAATTCTGAAGGCGGCGGAGGCAGCGGAAGAACGGATTCCGAAGGCTGCCGAATCTGCGGCGGGAAGAGCCGGAAATGAAGAAACCGCGTCGCTGCTTCGGGTGGAAAATCTACAGGCAGCGTTTGGAGCGCAGAAGGTGGTAGACGGCGTTTCTTTCACGCTGCATGCGGGGCAGCAGTTAGGCATTGTGGGAGAGTCCGGCTCCGGGAAATCCATGACAGCGCTGAGTATTATGGGGCTGCTGCCAAAAGAGGCGGCATACAGCGGTCATGTCTGGTATCAGACGGAAAACGGGCCGGTCGATCTGTTTGCCTTGTCCGCAAAGCAGAGAAAGCGGTATCAGGGGCAGCAGATCGCCATGATCTATCAGGAGCCCATGACTTCATTAAATCCGGTAAAACGGATCGGAACGCAGGTAGAAGAAGTGCTGCGGCTCCACACCGGGCTGAGCCGGCGGGAACGGCATCAGCGGGTACTGGAAGCCCTGTCTATGGCAGAACTGCCGGAACCGGAGCAGATCTGCGGCAAATACCCGCACGAACTTTCGGGCGGTATGCGGCAGCGGGTTATGATCGCGATGGCGATGATCTGTAAACCGGCTGTCCTGATCGCGGATGAACCGACCACGGCGCTGGACGCCAGAGTGCAGGAGCAGATCCTGACTTTGCTGCAGCGGCTCTGCAGTCAGCAGAAAACGGCGCTGATCCTGATTTCTCATGATCTGGAAGTGGTAAATCGCATCTGCGACTCGATTTTGGTTCTGCATAACGGCAGGATTGTAGAACGGGGCTCTGCGGAAGCTATATTCCAAAATCCGAAAGAAACGTATACCAGACAGCTGCTGGCGGCGACCAGACTTCCGGTAAAGCAGCCGGTACGGGTTGAAGGAGAGCCGATTTTGGAAGTGAAGCACTGTGCGCTGTATTACGGCAGAAACCGGAGGAAACGGTATGTGCAGAAGGATCTGAATTTTTCCGTACGCAAAGGCGAGATCCTGGGCGTCGCAGGCCCGAGTGGATGCGGGAAAACAACATTGTCTATGGCGGTGCTGGGACTGCATAAGGGCTATGAAGGGAGCATTTCCTGTAAAGCAAAACAGCCGCAGATGGTATTCCAGGATCCGTACAGTTCCCTGAATCCGGTGATGACCGTCGGCAGGATCTTAGAAGAGCCGCTTCGGATCGCGTATCAGAAGGGAACCTGGTGGCCGGAACCGGGCCGGAAAAAGCGGGAAGCTATGGCGCAGCGCACAGCGCAGATGTTAAAACAGGTGGGACTTGCGCCGGAAATTGCCTGGCGTTCTCCGAGCGCGCTGAGCGGCGGACAGCGGCAGCGGGTGAGCATTGCGGCGGCGCTTATGTTAAATCCGGAATTTGTGATCGCGGACGAACCGGTGTCCGCACTGGACGCGACAGTGGGCGCGCAGGTACTGGAATTATTGCTGAAGCTGCAGAAAGAAAGGAAGCTGGCGATTTTATTCATTTCTCATGACCGGAAGGTGATCGAGGCAGTCAGCGACCGGATTCTGGAATTATAGAGGCAACGAACGGGAGAGGCATATGACTGAAAACTGGAGAGAATTTTTGGACCAATATCAATATCTGATCTGGGACTTTGACGGCACAATGGTGGATTCCATGTGGATGTGGGCGGAACTGGACCGCGAACTTCTGGCGGCGCGGGGCATCCGGATCAATCCTGCCATCAGCCAGCGGATCAAGACCATGAGTCTGGAAGAGTCGGCACAATTTTTCCTGGACGAATTTCAACTGCAGGACAGCCTGCAGGCTATGGTCCTGGAGATTATGCACCGGGCCAGAGAAAAATACGAGACAAAAATTCCGCTGAAGCCGGGCGTAAAACAGTTACTGACAGACTGCTTCGCGCAGGGGAAACAGATGTGTATCGCCACCGCTTCCGACCGGAATAATGTGAAAGCCGTCTGTGAGAAAAACGGCATTGCCGCATACATATCATTTCTGTATACCGCCAATGAAGTGCCGGAGGGGAAATCCGGACCGGGCATTTATTTAAAATGTGCGGAACGCTTCGGCGCGAAACCGGAAGCGGTGCTGGTGATCGAAGACGCGCTCCATGCGGCAAAAAGCGCCAAATACGCGGGATTTCCGGTACTTGGCGTTTATGATGCGTATTCTGCCGCGGAATGGCAGCAGCTGCGGGCAGTATGTGATATGGCGTGTGAAAGGCTGTAGCGGTACTGCGTTATCGCAGCGCTTCGATAGGCGTGATCTTTTTTACTTCTCGCACTGCCAGTTCTCCGGCAAGCATGGGAACAAGAAAGTCGGCGGCCAGAATGAAAAACAAAAAGACAGGATTGATTTGTGGTAAAATGATCCGGTACATTACATTTAATTGCGTCAATACCCAAATCCCATAGCCTGTTGCAATTACAAGCGTAAAACCGCCTGCGATCAGGAGTACCCGCAGGGACAGAATTGCTGACTCCATCCGCAGCATGGCGCATAATTGCCGATCCTGATAGCCAACCGCCTTTAGCAGTCCGAATTCCTGTCTTCTTGCGTTTACAGACTTTGAACGGGATAAGAGCATTCCGAAACAAGCCCAGGCCATCGCTGATATTGCGAGAATCGTGGAGACGATTAAAAGTGCATTTGCGAAGGTAATGGCATCCTCTTTTAATCCGTGATTTGTTTGTATACTGCCCGCCGGATCCGTAATCTGTGCTTCTGCTGCCAGCCTGTCATACCAGGTACGGATTTTACTTTTATAAAAGTCAAGATCTTCATAATTCTGTACAACAACGCTGTACCGATATCCCAGATTTCCCCGTGCAGCGGCAGATCGGGCTGTACTGGCTGAAAGATATATGGTTCCGATATCCTGTTCCGCTGCATTGTCGTATATGCCTCGGATAACGAAAGTTGTTTGTTGGCCGCACAGATCGCATTGCAGCGTTTTTCCGATGAACTGTTCACCTGCAATATATTCCTGAGAAGCACCGTTTATATGCCCCAAACGAAACATATATTTGGGAATCAGGATTTCATTTTCTGCAAGATGATCGTCCGGTTCTGTCTGGGGACAGGAGTCCATGGCTGACTTTTGTATGGCATGAAAGGACATTTGATTCGTTATTTCTCCGGTTGAAGTCAGTTTTAGCGGAAACCCATCCGGGATATCCTGTAGTTCTAAAATTCCATTTGTGTCAAATTCCACTGCTTCGATGTCCGGATTTTGTCCGAATTCTTTTTCCAGTAAGTCATACCATGCGAAATCTTCCAAACCTTCTACGGTAATCGTTCTCTGTGCATAGGTCAGAACTGTCTTATCAATACTTTTGTGGATAATGGCGGAAGCAATATTAGTGATCAGCAATATAAAAATAGAAATGATAAACACTACAGTTGGCAGAATGCTCTGTTTGTTATTTTTTCTATCGTAATCCCGGTACAGATTCCAGATTATCGTCACGGCTTTTTCACCCTCCTGCTTCCTGCGCTTTTAAAAATACGTCGATCCTGTCGTTCAGGCACTGATCTGTCTGACAAAAGCTGTATTTCCAGCTTCCGTTTTTTTCCTGATAACTCACAGCTATGATATTTTTGTCATAAAAATATTCGTACTGCAATTCTACATCATATTTCTCATCTTCTCCTGCAATATGAAATGTGAGCGTATACTCTGTATAGGAATTCACATCAGAAAGATTGTTAAGCTGTGCTTTCCGAAATGTTTCCCAGTCGGTTCCGTCTCCCTCCTCCGGTTTGTCAATCCGGATATTGCCAATCTGTTCGAGCAGTGCGGAAATCTGTGCCGGATCATCCAGTATTATATTTTGCCTTTGTATGGGAAGAGCGGACTCTTCCGGTTTATGTTTCCGAAGGATTTCGATTTTTTCAATCCTACAGCTGCTGTCCCGGTATAAATATTTGGATAATTCCTGATTATAAGGAAAATCCAAACGGCCGGTGAGCCAAACCGCAATTATTGTAATTCCAATTATAAACGCGGATATACAGATCCAGAATCTGCGTTGCTTTCTTTTTTTCATGAAAACCTCCATTCCCGTATCTTTATTATAATAAATCAGCCTGCTAAAACAAGCAGGCTGACAAAGATTTGGGACGAACGGTGTATTTTTTGGGACGAATGAATGAGAAAGCTTCCGGAAATGGATCATTTACAAACGATCTCGAACCATCATTAAAGTATAACCGAGCAGATTTTGTCCTTTCCATTTTGTTTTTTCAAGTCTGTCTGGATCTTTCATAGATAAGCCGATACCCCAGATTCTATCGTTAACCGCGCATTCCGCTAAAATGGAATTACCTGTTTCCAACAGTTTTTCCTTTAGGTCTTTATTCTGTGAAAACTTCTCAAAAAGTCCTTGATATACCACAATCTGTCTGATGCCATTCCAAAGATTGTCATCATAACCGGCAACAAGACGTCCAAGCGATTTTATTTGAGAAACATCCTCGGATTCTAAAATCTGAGCGGCTATATTAGCATCTCGGAAACAGACAGCTTTTTTATACATCATAAACTGCTCCATGGAAGAAAAGGAAATATCATCTACTATAAAGCGAGAAAGGTACCAGTTACTTAAAAAACCGTTTTCTTCACCAGGGTTGTGAAAACATAAAATCTGCATTACACTTCACCAACTTTCTTTACTGCCAGATCCAGTTCCAGATCATGGAGCCCATAATAAGCTTTCATCAAAAAGTCAATGGGCACTTTTTTAATCACTTCCGGGCTTGGTATATTGTAATACCATTGATAATAAGCATAGAATTCACCGATCCAATCGGGCATAAATCCCTGGAGTGCATGTCCTGTTTTAAGTTTATACCCTTCCGTTTTTGAAAAGTAATTCCACAGTTCTTCCGCGGTCATCGTAATCACATAAGCTTTTGCTTCATCAATGCTCTTTCGTGTTTTACTAGTCATATACGCCTTAATGAATTCTATTGTATCCGTATTAGGAAATGACTGTGCTACAAAATCAAAGAGTTTTCCCTGATTTTCTACCACATCATCCAAATAAACATCTGAATATGCCGGCATTGTTTTTACCTTTCAAAAAGTGTACTGAAGACATTAGTTACTTTGTTAGCATCGGAATTCACCAGATCCCGCATTTTCTGTCTTGCCGCAACATCCCGTGAATTATACTTTGCGTTAAATTCGTCGTAGCTTACTATCGTCGGTTCAGTTTCTGCTTCGTGAAGCCTTGTGTATGCAAATTGAGATTTGATACAATACTGCATTCCCAATCCGCCTAATTGTAAAAGTTCTTCAAGAATATCAACATCTACATTATCTCTGACAAACTCTTTGACTATGTAGAAGTAGGAAGCATTGGCCCGCCAGCCCTTAACAACATCAATTTATGGAGCCAACCGTTTTCATTATTAGGCCGGCAAACTGCCCATTCTTTTGCAAGTTCCGGATCTTCAGTCAGATAAAAGCCTCTTCCGTAATCATGTTTATCATCTCCTAAACCGAAAGTAGGCAGAACGTTTTTATCGGGAGTTCCATGATATAATATTATTTTTTCCATCTTTACCTTCACGCGTCATATATATATATTTACTGCTGGCATAACGCATCCTCCTCCCAAATAAATAATAACCAAAAAAGCGTAAAAATGCAACTTCGATTTATATTGCGTTTTCCGCAGAGTCCGTGGGGTCGTTCTAACTCGCAAATTCATAAGAAAAATTCGAACCAGTTATGATTATCTTGACAAAGTGATAAACAGTTTGTATAATAAAACGGATTTGGTATATGAAAATTTTTAAAAAGGGGTTGACAGGGTTATGACTTGGGACTACGATTTGAACAGAACAGAACAGAACAGAACAGAACAGAACAGAACAGAACAGAACAGAACAGAACAGAACAGAACAGAACAGAACAGGGGATAGTATACCCTGTCAATTATAGAGCAATTATAGAGCAAAAGCACCTGGCTGCGGCATATTGATGCCGCGGTCAGGTGCTTTTGCGTTGTCTGGATCAGATTGGAGAGACTATTATGAAAAAATACGGCTCATATTCATTTCTTAAAAAAACATTTTCGATGCTTTTGTGCCTGATCATGGTTTTATCGGTAGTGGCAGGAACGGAGCTGCCGGAGCTGTTTCATCTTACGAAAAAGGAAAATGTCAGTGCTGCGGCGGACGATCCGGATGAATATAAAAATGAGACGCTGGAGTATATGTGGGATTCTAATGGGGACGGTAAACCGGATACGGATTATCTGGAAGCTGCACGTCCATACTATGCATGTCGTAATAGTAGTTTCGGCGGAGTAGAATATAGGACAATTTTTCATGTATATGCCTTTGAGGGAGATACAATTTGTGTAGGTTCCAGCGTGTACAACTCTACGCTGGATTTAAGTCATACTGCAAATAAGCATACTGGCGATAAAGACTCAGTTGATATTGTAATGACCGATCTGAATGGAAATACACACACAATTGATATCCGAAATTCTCAAGCAGGGGATGAGGATGAGTTAAATACAACAGGATATATCGGCAATTGGCAGACAGAATATGCCGCCGTGAGCGCATTACATAAAGAAGATGGAAAATTTTTTGGAGAATATACGGATGGAAGCGCTACTTATAAATACATTCCCTATACCTACACGGTTACTGAAACAGGCGTATATACTTTTGAGTTTCATTCTTATAATAAAAGCAATACGGTAAACGATGAAGCAAATTACAGAAAAAGATCGGAACCTTTTCATAATCCAAAGATAAATTATGGTGGAGAAATTGCCGCATTAAATTTAACGGTATTTGACGAAAGCGGAACGGAACAACATGGCCGCACATATGCGGATTTTCTATCTTTACAAATGCATCCTGCCGCTACCGGTGTAGTAGACACCTACTATATTTTAACAACGGACAGCTATATTTATAAAATGAAATTTAACAATGTGAAACCATATACCTATAATTTCTTTACGAATAATAAAGGTATTTATGATTCCGCAACAGGTGAGATCATCTACACCTCGGTGAAGGATATCAACAATCAAAACACCTTTGATGAAATGGGCGCAGCGTATAAATATCCCGGTACAAAGGATACAGAAATGTTGAAAAGCTATTATATTTTTCTGGAATATCCGAATGATCAGCTGGAGGGAGAATTATATGAGAAAGCGGTCCAGCCGGATCCCGCAACCAATCTGCGCTTTGTAAGTACGATCAAAGACACCGAGGGAAATAATATTCCCGGTGCTTATGAGGGGGAGGGCGGATATTTTTCCTTCGATGTAGAAGAAGCGACGACAGCGACCTTGCGCCTTGAATTTGAAGGAGAAGGCAATCAAAAATATGCCCCGGTGGAAATATCGGGAGCGGTTACGCCACATTCAACTAATTATTTTTACTGGAACGGTAAAGATGGCAATGGAACTGTTATACCGAGTAACAAGTATACAATAAATGATTTTACCTTTACTGTTACTACGAAAGCCGGCGAGATCCATTTTCCTATCATTGATATGGAGAATGCGCCCGGTGGTATCACTTTCACCAGATTGAGTCATATCTATGATAAAAACGGAGAACAGCAAGATACGGAGGGTTCCATTTATGAGCTGACAAAAAACGTTATCTATTATGATGAAACAGCCATCTACTACGGCGAACCTGCCGCATCTACCGGACATTCAGAAGCAAATGTAGATGTGGCAAAAAATAAGTTTAATACGGATGATGGAAATGGAGGACAGTATTTCCAATATAAGAATATGGGCCCTGGCGGCGGTGAACAGGCCGCACGGAATACACAATACATTAAAGATCATCCGAATATCAGAATAGGCGATCACAGTCACACCACAAATGTTATTGAATATTTTGACAAAAACGGCAATCTGATAACTAAACCGACGGAAGATCAGAAAAATATGATCAGCTATCTGAGCAGTTTAGATAATCCTGTGGGCAAGTCGACTACAACTCCTTCTACTACGGATTATGCGATCGCTAATTTCTGGACATTTATTCCCGCAAAACCGGCTCGGGCATCCATCGATATAGATGGTATAACAATTGGACCGCGTCCTGAGCATTCGTTCAATCTCACAGGTCGTGTTTTCTTTGATGTAAAAAAGGATGGTATATATAACGACATGAGTGCGGATGGGGACTACCCACTGAAAGATGTTACGCTGAATTTATACAAGAAAACAACGAGTACTTCATATGATGCAAAAAAAACATATGTTACTTATAATTCGGATGATGGTACGGTAACTTTGCTTGATTCAAACACTTTTGCAAGCGCTTCCAATAAATATGAACTTGTTGACACAGGTCTGACTACAGGCGAGGGAATGTATAAATTCACGGGACTGGAATATGATCCCACAGCGGGAACGGAATACTTATATCAGGTGATAAAGCCGGATGAACGTTATACGCTGACGAGTCAAGGGATAACGGCTGAGTCTCTTACCAGAGATTCAGTAGCGTATGGCTACTATGCGAATAAGAGTTATGGAACAACATATAAAGGGACAGAAGTGCAGCGCATTATAGTTGGCAAGCAAGTTGGTCAAGTCGATCCGACAGTTATGGGCCATGATCCGTCTGTTCCAAACACAACCAACGCCGTCTGTGCGGTCGATGTCGGTTATAATTATGAGATAATGTCACAGTCGCTTGTGCTGAAAAAGACATGGGATACAACGGAAACTCACCCGACAGCAGTCGCGTACGAGGTACACTGCAATACGACCGGCGGCGATAAAGTATATGCTTACCATGTAATATCGGCGATCACATCATGGCAATATGAGAACGAATATCTCTCTAAGACATTTGACGGCAGTCCGGTTGAAGATTATTATGTCGCGGCGGAGTATTATATTGACGGTGATAATATCTATAGGCATACATTTGCTTATGAAAACGGAAAATATGGCAGCTTTGTCGGGACAACATACCGGGCAGAGCTTTCCGAACTGGGCGGCACGGTGAAGAACTTCTCCAATATTCCTGACCTGTCTGTTCTAAAAAATATTAATTGGGGCAGTGCGCTTGCTGAAAATGCGGCCCTTTATAAAGCTGTCCTTGACAGAAATATCAGCTCGGACAGGACAACCATTACCATTACTAATGCAAAAGCACCCGGCACGATTGAAATCTTCAAGTATCAGGGCACAAATGTAGAAAGCAATGCTTTGCAGGGCGCTACATTTCGTGTTTATGATCTGACTGGAAAAACCGTAGACGAGATGAAAAACCTGGTAACAGAAGCGGAAAAAGGCGATCAGGCGGCTACAAAAACATTAAAAGACTGCCAGGTTGGTTCTGCAACCACGAGATCTAACGGACGTATCGCATTCCCCGGACTTGACCCGACTAAGAGTTATTTCATTCGTGAAGTGTTCGCGCCTGCCGGTTTCCGTATCCTGAATCCGTTTTATGTTGTATACGCTAAAGATTCATCAGAAGAGGTTAATGCCGCAGAAGGGATATACAAATTTGATACTAATAATTATGTAAAGGTTGATGTCGGTAACGCGCCTGCTGATACCAATTTCTATATTCTCAAACGAATCGAGGGCAGAGCATGGCAAGAGAATGACCGGTTTTCGTTTAAGGTATTAAATGCATACGACAGCAGTACTTCAACAGAATTGAGTACAGCAGTCGGCATCAGAGTTGACGCAGCAGAACAAGCAATCATTAGTAACGCGGGAGAGACACCTCTTGTGTTAGCTACTGCGTTCGCAGACGAATTCAAAGAAAATTCGGCAGATAAAAAGAATATAGTCGAAGTGGGGAATTCTAACCCTTATTACAGCTATTCCGCAAAGGACACTCATGTAGAAGGAAAAACAAATACATTTACTTATGCCGACCGGAAAATGTCCGATCAGCTTCTGGTAGACGGCAGTGAATTTGACCGTACGAAAACGAATACATACGCTTCTTTCTGTGGTGTGACATTCCCTATGGCAGGTGTCTATACCTTTACCATTTATGAAAATGACATTACAGATGATGATACTTTGATAAAATCTGACTATGAATATACGGTTATCCTCAGTGTGACCCGTGTGCCAGATGCAACCGGAACAGCAGTAACAGATTTAATGGAGGATAATTCCCACCTTGTAGCAGAAGTTTCTTCTATTACTTATACAGAGGATGCAGATGGCGTTACACAGATCTACGCCGGAAGCAGTCCGCTGTTTACCAACCGGTATGCGCCTGCCCCGGCAAAGCAGGATACGAGTTACAAGATTGTCAAGAATTTTACGGGAAGAAAAGGAAATGAATGGCTTTCTACAGATGAATTTACGATTACGGTATCCGGTGTAGACACAGAAACGCAGGATGCGATAAAAAAAGGAAATCTTGTGATAAATGGCGCAGGGTTTGGAGATCTGAGTAAAGCGGGTGCAAAAAATGAATGGGTTCATACATTTACTGGTGGCAGTGAAGGTCATGCAGAGTGGAAGTTTGATTCATTTACATTCAACGGGATTATTTTTCCGGTACAGTATGTGAAAAATGGCGAAGATCCGACAGACCCGAACAATGTATGGAATTCCACTGAAGATTATCCTACACCGCCGAAAGAACAGATTGGCCGCAATCCTGGGCAATATTCCGCCCAGACGATCCCTGTCACGTACTGGCTGAAAATTGCCGAGACGATTCCGGCTGAGACAAAGGGAATCGACTATGATGATACGGTGTATTATCTCCAGATCGTTCTGAGAAACGCAGAAGCAAAAGTCAGTGTCGGAAGTCTTGAAGAGGAAGAGGAAGACGGCATTATTGATGAGATCGACATGAAACTCTATCATGTTGATCATTCAGTGACAGATGTGACCAAATTAAAGGAAGAAGATTGTGTAGCTACTTGTCAGACAAGGGCAGAGGTACTGGAATTTGATCAATGGAAAGTCCCTGGCACGCCATCTGATGGTGGAAAGTATGCCTGGTTTTATGTTGATAAAAACAATAAATTAATAGATGTCACAGAAACGCACGAGACTGTACAGCCGAAAGATGCCAAACTCCTTGTCAGAAGATGGGATAAGCATGAGGATGTAAATGGAGGCAGTCACACGATCACGATCACCAATACCTACCACACAAGCTATACATGGGTGCCAAAGATACAAAAGGTATTGGCCGGCAGGAATTGGCTTGCCACTGATGAGTTCACATTTACCCTAACCGCTGATAGCGAGAATGAAGTGGGCGGGTGCAGCTTTGCGCCTGGAGACAGCAAAGAACTTAGCATTACAAGCGATGACATCACTAATGACTACACAAAAGTGTTTGATGCAATCAAATTCACGAAGGCGGGAACATACGAATTCACAATTACTGAAAAAGATGAAAAAAATAATTCACTTGCCACATATGACGTGATTGTAGAAGTTGAAGATAACGGAGACGGTACGCTTCAGCCGACCATTGAGGGTTCTGATTCCAAGACGATCGAGGATGAGGTTTTCCAATTTACAAACACTTACGAAAGCACCGCATTTGATCTCGATATTTCTAAGCAGATTATCGGGAGAGCATGGACCGCAGAAGATCAATTTACGTTCAAGATCAAGCCGGATTTAAAAACACGGGATGCAATTGATAATGGAACCATCACAGTGCCGGGGAAACTAAACGAATCGGACGGTTCTTATACAGTAAAAATTAACAGTGTTTCTACAACTGGCGATATAATTAAACAATCATTTGGCAAAGTAGAAATTAACAATATCGGTACGCTGACGGAAGGCACACAATACAAATTTACCATATCCGAGGTAACGGAAGATCTGGAAAATATGTACTGCCGTGAACCGGCCATTGACTTGTTTATAACCATTCAGGAGCCGGAGATTACTCCAGGCGGTACAGAAACGACCCATAAGCTTGTCGCCACCTATGCGCACAGGGTGAGCAGTTCTGCTCCTGCGGAACCTTCTGAACCAACGGATTCAAATGTTACGATTCCTTTTACCAATGTTGCCATCGGCAATCTTACGGTAGCCAAGAAGGTTGTCAGCAGCAGCGAAGCGGATACGACAGAATTTGGGTTTGAGGTCGTGTTTACTTATAAAAATGATACAGACCAAATTATAAAGGCAGTTAAGGGCGGTACGAAAAGCATCGATCCTAAAAAAGAGACTAATAAATGGACCTACAGCTTCACGCTGAAGGATGGTGAAAAGGTTGAATTCAGCGATATTCCGGCAGATACGCAGTATCAAATTACCGAAACCAATACGGACAAATATATGCTCCTGTACGTGAGAGATCATGATTCAGATGATGGACCAAATCTGCTTACGAGCGGCGACCCTATCGGCGACACCATTACCAGCAAAAATGCGGTTCAATACCGTTTGTTTGTGAATGGACTCATAAAGGAACTGCCGACAACGGGCGGATTTGGCATTAACGGGCGTCTTTTCCTTGGCTTGATGCTGATGATTGCGGGGATTCTGGCTATCGCAATGCAATATCTTAAATATAGAAAACAGCTACTCTGCAAAAAGCGCCTGAGCCGTGACGGACCGGACGGGTGATGCCTATGGGGAAAGAAAAGAAACGTAATCGTAAGAAAAGGCTATTTAAGATCCTTGCAGCGGCGGCAGTGAGTGCGGCGGTCACCGCAATAACCGTCACCCTGCTTGTGATCTGTGTATTTCCTGTAGTACGCATTTACGGGGATTCCATGAGTCCGACTCTGTTTGACGGAGACATCGTGATCACTCGGAAAACCGCAACACTTGAAAGGGGCGATATTTGCGTATTTTCAATGAATGGCAGGATTTTTTGCAAGCGCGTGATCGGCACAGGCGGCGACGAAATCCGTATCGACGAAAACGGCGTTGTCTATGTGAACGGCACGGAACTTGCCGAGCCATACCTGAATGGCGTCAGTCTTGGCAACAGCACGGTAGAATATCCCGTTACTGTACCGGAAGGCAGCTATTTCGTGATGGGCGACAACAGGCGAACGTCCATTGATTCACGGAATACTGTGGTTGGTTACATAGATAGCGATCAAGTTGAGGGAAAGCTGCTGCTGCGTATTCTGCCAACTCCGGAAATACCAGATTAAGCATAGAGACAAAAGTTAAGAAGAAAGGAATGATTTGAATGAAAAAATTTATGCGTAAATTTTTCAGCATAGCAGTCTCCGTTGTTCTGCTTGTCACTTCAGCAGTACCGGCGTTTGCGACATCGGCTAGTGGGTATAAGCATCATAGTGGCGATACTAATTTGAATCAAGATAAACAATATGATGGTCTGGATAAGTATACCATTACCTTGACTGACCCGCATGATAATGCTGTAGTTGATGAAGAGGCAAAGTATGGTGCATATCAGATCTTTTCTGGTACGGTCAAAGGGGATACATATGATGATAATCCCGGGAATAGGAACGAACCAATTCCTATCACGGATATCAAATGGGGTAATGCATTTGGGACAACGGGCGAAGAAGCTTGGCAAAAAAATATTATAAAATTTGTATTTGCCCTTGCCAAAGCTAATGATGCTGGTGGTGAGTACAACTATGCTTTTGATAATTTCGATGGATTTGACGATTTTGTAAAAGAAAAAGACGGGAAAAAAATACTTAATACTGATTATACGGATGGTGGAGAGGAGATAGATGTAGATGAATATGGTAATGTTAGCGGCACTTTGACGAAGGTAAACTTTGACAAACTTGCTGTGGCAGTTGCCGATGTTATTGCAGATTCATCTCATGCCAACAGAGAATGGCTTCAGGATTTCGCTGATATCCTCGGAGGTTTTGAAAGTGACAGTTCAGGAACAGCGACATATGCAAATGAGAGTTTTGTGAATCAGTATTATGGCAGTATCCCTTGGAACAGTATTAGTAATCAATGTACAATATCAGTCCCTGCTGGTTATTACATGATTCTTGACCTTTCAGATGAAGAAAAAGTAAATGAAGCGTATTCTGCCCGTATGCTTTTTGTGGCAGACAATATTACACAGGAACTGAAAGCAGATGTCCCTACACTTGACAAAGAGATTGTCAGAGACGGTGGTGAATATAATACAGAAGTTGCAGGTGTCGGGGATGTAGTAACATTCAAGCTGACAGGTACACTCCCTAGCAACTATGACAATTTCACTCTTGGTTATCAATATATTTTCACCGATACTTTGAGTAAGGGTTTGACGTTGGAATTAAAAGAGGCTGGTGTTTCTAATGTATATGTAACAGTAAAAGCAAAAGGCGTATATAATCAAGAAAACATCTGGTTGCCGACAAAGGAAATCACAATTACGCCGCAGGATATCACAGAGGTAGAACATACACACAAGGGAAGTGTTTATGGATATACTGAAAGTTATGAGGAAAGTACAAATACTTTGGAAATTAACTTTCCTTGCCTAAAAGAAATAGCGGTAAAAGAAGGTTCGGATACATATACGCTTGGGGTAAAAGACGATGAATCTTCACAAATCTATATTACTTACAAGGCAAAAGTAAATCAAAATGCAGTTGTAAGCCCTAGAAATGTTTCTGATATGAATGGAAATAAAAACTCTGCAGTGCTTACTTATTCCAACAATCCACAAGCATATGATGATACAGCAAAAACTACAACGCAAGCAGCAGTTGTATATGTGTTTGGCCTTGACATTGTAAAAGTTGATGCGGCCTCATTCCTGAAAAATGACAAAGATAAATCAGCGGCTGCATTAGGAGATGCAAAATTCGCATTAGTGCGTCCGGCAACTGGTGATAAATGGGAAATTGCCCAATTCAGGCCAATAGGTCCTAACCCAACTACAATGGAAAATTTACCACAGTCATTTAAAGATAATGGCTACTACGCTATTATTTCATGGGAAGAAATAGTAGATGGTGGCGGTAATGCAGTTACAGGGACATTTAATTCTGAATGGCTTGACATCGCAACATATAAAGGCAAAAATGAATATAACATTGCCTCCCTCTCAAACGGTGCTCTGAATATTTCTGGTCTTGATGCAGGTGTAACTTATACGATGGTCGAGACAGCGATGCCAACTTCTGGAGACTACGCTAAGATTGACCCGTTTACAATCAAACTTGAAGCAGCTACAGATCGGCTTGGCGAATATACAGGTACGCTCTCAGGTGCTGAAGTTAGCAATACAGTAGAGGATAATGAATCATTCAGTTATGAAGAATTTGTACAACTTGTTGATTCGAAAACTGATAATCCTGACAACGATGGCAGCGCCGAAATGATCGTAGCCAACTTCCTGTATACCGATCTCCCGTCCACGGGTGGTATCGGCAGATATTTATTTTACATTCTCGGCGGCGGTGGAATCGCGCTCTCCGCAGCGCTGTTCTTCCTGTCGAGAAGAAAAACCGCGAAATAAACCTATTTTGCTGCGATGAGGGGGAAACCCTCATTGCAGCAGCAAGGAGAGCCTCATATGAAACAGCGAATTGTATCACTTGTTGCGTTTATAATGCTGGTTATGGGTCTGTCCCTGCTGCTGTACCCGTCCGTCAGCGATTACATCAATGCGCAGCGTCAGCGCAGAGCGATCTTTAATTATATTTCCTCGGTAGAGAAGATTCCCGACGCGGATTATTCCGCCTATCTGGAACAGGCGGAGGCATTTAACAAAAAGCTGGCTGCCAGTCAGTATATGCTGATGAATCTGCCGGATGAGCTGCTGACAGAATATAATTCCATTCTCGATATTGCGCGAGACGGGATTATCGGTTATATCAGCATTCCGAAAGGAGATATTATGCTGCCGATCTATCACGGCATAAGTGAGGCGGTTTTGCAGGAAGGCGCAGGCCATATTGAAGGCTCGTCCTTCCCCATTGCGGGAGAAAATGTGCATGCGGTCCTTTCCGGTCACAGAGGGCTGCCATCTGCGCTGCTGTTCACAAACCTTGACAGAATGGAGGAGGGAGATACGTTTACCATCTCTATCCTAAGCGAATCCTATGTTTATCGCGTCAGGGGAATTGAAACTGTTGAACCGACTGATGTGCAGAACTTGCGTATTGAGAGCGGGAAAAATTACTGCACACTCGTGACCTGTACTCCTTACGGGATTAATTCGCATCGGCTGCTGATCCATGGCGAACTTCTGGGCAAGGAGGAAACAGCAGAAGAGCTTATGATACAATCCGGTGCAAAATATATTTCGGCAGGGTGGATTGTTATTATCTGTGAAATTCCGGCAGTACTTATCACTGTGTTGATTGTTTCACGCCGTACACGAAAAAAGAAGGTGAAAAATGATGCATAAATCCAGAAAATGTCTGACAATTATTATAATGGTCGTTGCTCTGCTGTGCGGCGGGATTGTTTCGTATGCCGATACGCAGACGCGCACGCTGCGAATGAAATTTATCACGGAATCCGGAGCGGTGACGGATGCGGCATTTAAGCTGTACCATGTCATGGCGAATGACGGCGGCCTGCTCGGAGATTTCGCGGCGCTCCCCATTGAGGTCGGCGAGCTGGACGATAGTGAAAATGTCAGCCGTCTTGCGAATACGCTGGATTCTTATGCGGCAAGCGGGATTGGAACGCCTGTTGCCACCGGTCTTACCAATGGGCTGGGATATGTGGATTTTACGGAGCTTCCTTCAGGAATTTATCTTGTGACAGGGTCTTCCGCTACGATTGGAAATCTGATTTATACGCCCAAGCCTGCGCTGATCCGTGTTGTGGGAGGTTCGGAGGATCTGATCGAAGCGACTGCAAAATATACGGTAACGACAGGTCCGGCCAGCACTGCCTATACGGTCAGAAAAGTATGGGTGGATCAGGAAGGGACAGAACGTCCGAAGTCGGTTACGGTGCAGTTACTCCGAAATGACGAGATATTTGATGAAGTAACGTTATCTGCTGAAAATGACTGGTCTCACAGATGGGAGGATTTATCTTCCGATTATGACTGGAATGTGATCGAAAAAGATATCCCCGTGAATTATACGGTTTCCATTATATTGGAAGAAACCACATTTACGATTGAGAATAAGGCGGTAAAACCTTCCGGCTCAACCGAAACAACGAAACCGGATACGACCGATACGCCTTCCACAACGGAAACCACTGCGGCTCAAAACCCGCCGGCGTCCGGCGGTACAAATCCGCCGAAGCTTCCGCAGACAGGGCAGTTATGGTATCCTGTGCTGATACTTTTCGTGGTAGGCGCATTCCTGTTCTTTACGGGATTCATTGCCGGCCGATTGAGTGAAGATAATGAAAAAGAGTAGACGAATCGCGCTGATGCTGTCAGGAGCCATTTTAATGGGTGCGGCGTTCGGACTGACGGCTTACAATCTGTACGAGGATTCCCTTGCGGCGGAGTCGGCGCTGTCAGTTTTACAGCAATTAGACGCTGAACGTGATAAATATACGGAATCCTCAGAACGTCCGACAGGCGTTACAGAGGAGGAAACGATTTCTCCCGATGCCCCGATGCCGACAATCCTCATAGACGGCAAGGCCTATATCGGTTCCCTCGTCATACCGGCGATCGGACTGGAGCTGCCTGTCTCGCAGGACTGGGATTACGATCAGATGAAGATTTCTCCGTGCCGCTATTCCGGCTCAATATATCGGGACGATCTGGTGATCTGCGGGCATAATTACAGAACGCATTTTCGGAATATCGAGGATCTGCAGACGGGCGATAAAGTGATCTTTGTGGACGTAATGAGAAATGCGGTTACTTATCAGGTTAGGACGGTGGAAACCTTAGAGCCGACTGCGGTAGGCGATATGGTTGATTCGGAATATGATCTGAGCCTGTTTACCTGTAATTACGCCGGAAACGCCCGTGTTACCGTGCGGTGCGACCGGATCGAAGACGCGGCCGCGGAAAAATATGGAACATAAATCCCGTATAAAAAAATCTTCGTAGGGTACACTGTCAATATGGAGGTGCGCTATGAAGATTTCTTTTTTTGATTCCAAAGTATATGATCAGGAATGGTTTGAGCCGAAAGCGGAGCAGTATGGATATGAAATGAAGTTTTATAAGACAAGATTGCGTCCGGATACGGTAAGGCTGGCAAAGGACAGCGATCTGGTTTGCGTATTTGTCAATGATGAAGTGAATCGGACCGTTATCGACAGGCTGGCGGAATATGGAGTGAAAGGGATCTTACTGCGTTGCGCGGGATATAATAATGTAGACCTGGAAGCTGCGAAGGGGCGGATTCCGGTACTGCGTGTGCCCAGTTATTCCCCGGAGGCAGTTGCGGAATTCGCCATGGCGCAGCTTCTTTGTATTTCCCGGAAACTCCACCGGGCGTACAGCCGGACCCGGGATTTCAATATGAGCATTCAGGGACTGATGGGACGGAATTTTCACAATAAAACCATGGGAATTGTGGGAACCGGCAAGATCGGACAGGCAATGATCCACATTTGCAAGGGATTTGACATGAAAATCCTGGCGTACGATCTGTATCCCAATGAAGAACTGCCGGTGGAATATGTGGATCTGGAAACCCTGTTTAAAAATTCCGATTTTATTTCCCTGCACTGTCCGCTGACGACAGAAACCAAGTATCTGATCAATTCCCACAGCCTGGAAATGATGAAACAGGGCGTTTATCTGGTGAATACGTCCCGCGGCGAACTGATCAGGACCACGGATCTGATCGATATGCTGCTGATCCCCAAGCGGATCGGCGGAGTGGCGTTAGACGTGTATGAAGAGGAGGAAGGCGTTTTCTATGAAGACCGTTCCAACGATATTATCACGGATCCGAACCTCGCGAGACTGATGACATTCCCCAACGTACTGGTAACCTCGCACCAGGGCTATTTTACGGAAGAAGCGATGGACGCTATTACCCAGGTTACCCTGGAGAATGCCCGCGCCGTTGAGCAGGGGGAAGAATTGAAAAATGAAGTGGTTGCATAAAGGAAACCCCGCAGCGGTGTTTTTACATCAAACACTGCTGCGGAGTTTTTGCTTAGTGAATAAAATTGGTAGAGATCCGCTGCTCCGGTGCAGGCAGCTCGATCCCGGCAGCCTTGCCGGCTTCGATACATTTTAACATCCATGCCATGTTGCTGCCAAGTGTCCGCATAATCTGCAGGCCTTCTTGATCCTGCCGGACCTCGTCGGGATTCTGCCCGTGTACCATGTTCCAATACTGGGAAGAGACGATCGGCATTTCGCTGATCGTAAAATACTTATTGATCTGATCGAACGCGGCAGAAGCGCCGCCCCGGCGGCAGCTGAATACGGCGGCAGCCGGTTTGCCCCGGAACTGCGCGCTCTTGCCGAAGAAAACCCGGTCCATAAAGGATGTCAGTGTTCCTGACGCAGCCGCGTAATGCACGGGACTTCCGAAAATAAAGCCATCCGCTTCCGGCGCTTTCTCCAGAAACGTATTCACACAGTCGTTCATAAAGCATCGGCCGGTTTTATAGCAGGCGCCGCAGCCGATACAGCCGCCGACCGGCTTAACGCCCAGCCAGAAAATTTCCGTTTCAATTCCGTTTTTCTCCAGCGCCGACGCCGCTTCGCACAGCGCCGTGTAAGTACAGCCCTTCTCATGCGGGCCTCCGTTTACCAAAATAACTTTCATTTCTAACCTCCTCTTATTTTGCAGAATATGACTGCATTACTCTTCAATAATATGCATTTCCAAAAAATCAAATGCTATGGTTTCAATAAAACTGTCCTGCCGGAACCGGGTCCGGTTGTGGCGCTTGAATTCCGTGATATTCCGGTCCAGCCAGATGGGCTGACTCAGATCCAGCCTGCAGCATGCCTGTTCCAGCGCGTAAAATATTTTCTTTGTCCGGGTCATATCCGCCTGATTCACGGTAATGGTGATATCCTGCAAAAGCCGGGTATCTTTCATGAGCTTAAACCAGATCCGCATGCGTCCGCCTCCTTATTTGTATTTTATCCTAGCATAAGAAAGCCTGTTTGCCAATAAAAATTTATATCTTGGTGAAATTTTTGTGGCAGGCATTGTAATTTTAACCAAAAAAGGGTACAATTGGGGCAGCGTACATTTGCAGGCAAAAAAGAAAGGAAATCAGTGATATGAATACCAGTGGAAAACAGGACGCCCGACAAAACATCGATCCGGAAAGCAAGGTTCTCCGTATGTTTCTCTGGGGAGCGGCGCTGGCGGTCCTGCAGATCCCGTACCTTTCCATTATTACGATGCTGGTCGGCAGGATCATGCTGCTGATCGGGGCGAATCAGATGGCGGCGGTCAATGAACCGGTGAAACAGATGCGGCGCATTTTAATCCCCGATCTGATCCTGTATGTAGGAAATTACGCGGTGATTCTCGTGATGAACCTTTTAGAAGCGGATACAGCGCTGACGAATTATGTCAGCATTTTACTGGAGACCTGTGAATATATCTGCTTTGTGGGAATGGGCGTTTACCTGGGCTACGGCCTTGTGAAGCTGCTGGCCGACCATGGAAAGAGCGGGAAGAATACGTTGTATCTGCCCTCCTTTGTATACGGCTGCACACTGCCGATTTATTACGCGCTGCAGTTTATCGGGTACGGAGATTCCGCGGTTATCATGTCAATCGCCGTTTTGATCTGGTTTGCGGCGGTGATCTGGTTTCTGGTATCCCTGTATAATCTGGTTAAGTCGGTCGAGGAAGCGAGAAATAAAAAGGATACGGTTTTAAAACGCTATCAGAAGAGCTTAAAGAAATAAAGGAAGAGGAAAACTTATGAAGAAGTGGTTGAATCATGTATTTATTGACGGATTAGGCGGCATGGCGCTGGGATTATTCTCCACGCTGATCATCGGAACGATCATTCAGCAGATCGGGGAACTGATCCCCGGCCAGATCGGATCTTATATTTATCTGATCGGAAAAGCGGCGGCCAGTGTGACCGGCGCCGGGATCGGCGTAGGCGTTGCCGTGAAGTTTAAACAGGGACCGCTGGTAACTGTGTCGGCGGCGGTAGCCGGCATGGTAGGCGCGTTCGCATCCAAGCTGCTGGCGGGGGGCGTTCTGGTAACGGGGACGCTGGCGACGGCAGCAGGCGAGACGGCGCTCAGTGAAGCCATTATTTACAGTGGACCGGGCGAGCCGCTGGGCGCTTTTGTGGCGGCTTTTGTGGCGATTGAACTGGGACAGCTGATCGCGGGAAAAACACAGCTGGATATTGTGCTGACCCCGTTGATTTCCATCGGAAGCGGCAGCGCGGTCGGTCTGTTGTTGGGACCGCCGATTTCCAGCGCTATGAAATATCTGGGGGAACTGGTTAACGTCAATGTGGATAAACAGCCGATCATCGGCGGCATCATCGTAGCGGTGCTGATGGGTATGATCTTAACGCTGCCGATCAGCTCGGCGGCCATTGGCGTGTCGATGGGATTGAGCGGACTGGCGGCGGGTGCCGCAACGATCGGATGCTGCTGCCAGATGGTAGGCTTCGCGGTTGCCAGCTTTCGGGAAAACCGGTTCGGCGGTCTGGTCGCGCAGGGAGTCGGAACTTCCATGCTGCAGGTGCCGAACATATTCCGGAGGCCTTTGATCTGGATTCCGCCGATCTTATCCAGCGCGATCCTGGCGCCGATATCTACGGTATTCTTGAAAATGACCAGTAATCCGGTCGGGTCCGGTATGGGAAGCGCCGGTTTTGTGGGGCAGATCATGACTTATCAGACTATGACGGCGGCGGGCGGATCGCCGGCAGTTGTCCTGCTGGAAATCCTGATCATGCAGTTTATTTTACCGGGCGTGATCACCCTGGCGATCGCGGAAGCAATGCGGAAAATGAATTTGATCTTAAGCGGAGATATGACCCTGCGTTTGTAGGATCGTACAGAATGGAGGCAGTGTATGAAGGAAGATAATAATGAATTAACAGAAGATATCGTGGAGGAAGCCGCCGCGGAAGAAGTGCCCGTAGTGGAATACATTACCGATGAGGTGCAGGAGACGGAACCGGCACAAACGGAGCCGGCAGAGGATGCGCCGGAGGCAGAGGAACCGGCACAGAAAGCACCGACGGCGGAAGGATCAGCACAGAAAGCACCGACGGTGCAGGAAGCGTCCGCAGGCGCCCGGACCGCGGAAAACGGACAGACGATCCTATCCGGCGGGAAGGTGGATCTGGAACGGATGCGGGACGCCCTTGTATTGCTGGATACTAAAAGCAAAGAAGCGGCGGAAGCGGCGGGAAAACACGCCAAAGCCGAACGGGAAACCGCCGCGATGGAAAAGAAGATGCAGGATACGATCGCCGCGGTTTTGAAAAAGCGGCGAGACGAACTGGCGAATACCTTTGACGACGCGCTGGGGAAGGATCAGGCGAGGCTTCGCACGATCCGGGGAAACCGGGAAAAGGCAAAAACCAAAGGGATGAAAGCCCGGATGAATACGGAAACCAGCGATCTGATCCAGGAAAATAAACGAATCGGGGAAAGCATCAATTCGCTGTTTAAGCAAAAAGGAATTCCCACTTTTTGCAACAGTAAAGCGTATTATCTGATGTATTATCCGAAAGGACTGCGCGCCAAAGTTCTGTTTTTGATCATATGGCTGGTCGGTCTGATCGGGATTCCCTGGCTGATCACCTGGCTTACCGGATGGCCTGCCTGGGGAAAGGCGCTGCTGTGGGTCGGGCTGGCAGTCCTTGAGATCGCGCTCTACGCAGCAGTCTGGGAATGGACCAGAGGGAAAAATAACGGAATCCTGACGGAAATGCGGGCACAGCGGAATACGATCGATCGGAACAACAGGCGGATCCGGGAGATTAAGAACGCCATTCGCAGAGACCCGGACGAAAGTCACTACAATCTGGGGAATTTTGACGCGGAGATCGCGGCTTTGGAAGAAAGTATCCGGCAGGTTGTCAAAAAGCGGGAATCGGCGCTGGAAGAGTTTGAAACAACCAGCCGTCCGGTGATCGTAAAGGAGATCCAGGATCAGTATACGCCTAAGATCGAAGCGCTGCGCGGACAGGAAGCGGAACTCGGAAAACAGAAGACGGAGCAGGAAAACGTCGTCAAACACATGCGGGCGGAGCTGATGTCCCGGTATGGAAATTATATGGGAAGCGAGTTTATGGATGTGGCAAAAACAGAAGCGCTGATCGCCATTATGGATAGCGGACGCGCCAATACGGTCAGCGAGGCGCGCAATGTTTATCTGCAAAAATAGCGGAAGAGTTCGCGTAGGCTAACTTAAAAATAAAGAACGACTGCAGGAGAAAATATGATTTGCAGCCGTTCTTTTTAATTTTCCAGGCGATTTGTCCATTTCCGGATCGCCTGGAAGCTCTCTTCCGATAAAATATGCTCCATGCGGCAGGCGTCGGCGGCAGCCGTTTTCTCGTCTACATGCAGCGCGACCAAAAACCGGGTCAGAACCTCATGCCGCTCATAAACTTTAGCGGCAGTTTCCAGCCCGCTGTTCGTCAGTGTGATCCTGCCGGAATGGTCCATGGTAATATAGCCGCGCTCCCGCAGCTTCTTCATGGCAACGCTGACGCTGGCTTTGGAATAGCCGAAATGGTTGGCAATGTCGATGGAACGCACATCGCCGGTGGTCTTGATGATCAGATAGATCGCCTCTAAGTAATCTTCCGGAGATTCCTGTGTTTTCATGCCGTAAATCCTCTCTAATAATCCAATCCGATTACGATTTCCGTAAGTTATCTCTATGCAGTTATCATATCATAACTGCTCATTTTCTTCAAGAGAATAATATTTCTGCCGATAATTTTTTTAAAATATGGCTTGACAAGTTTTAAGAGTTAGCATATACTAACTATGCGAAAGGAAAAATAGAGAAAGATTCTCAGACAAAAGGAGGGATTAAAATGCCTTTAACTATGATGAAAAACGGCGAAGAAAGCAGTATCAAAAAAGTGGGAGGCAAGGAGGATGTTCGCAGATATTTGGAGTCACTCGGATTTGTAAACGGCTCGATTGTAAAAATGGTGTCGGTTATGAACGGGAATGTGATTGTGAACATTAAGGAATCCCGAATTGCCATCTCAAAAGAAATGGCAAATAAGATAATGGTATAACCTGGGATCGGAAAGGAAACGGCTATGGGAACTTTAAAAGAAACGCCATGCGGCAAGACTGTCCGCGTCGCAAAAATCACAGGCGAAGGCGCTGTAAAACGGAGGATCATGGATATGGGCATTACGAAGGGCACAGAGATCTATGTGCGTAAGGTCGCCCCGCTTGGCGATCCGATTGAGGTTACGGTGCGTGGGTATGAATTATCGCTTCGGAAAGCGGACGCGGAAATGATAACGGTAGAGTAGAAAGGAAACAGGAACATGTCAGTAAGAATCGCATTAGCAGGAAATCCAAACTGTGGGAAAACAACATTGTTTAACGCGCTGACCGGTTCTAACCAGTTTGTGGGAAACTGGCCCGGCGTTACAGTGGAAAAAAAGGAAGGAAAATGGAAGGGAGATAAATCGGTTACGATTGTCGATCTGCCGGGTATTTATTCGCTGTCTCCCTATACGCTGGAGGAAGTGGTAGCCAGGAATTATCTGGTCGCCGAAAAACCGGACGCGATCTTAAATATCGTAGACGGAATGAATCTGGAACGGAATCTGTATTTATCTACACAGCTGCTGGAGCTGGGTATCCCGGTGGTAATGGCGGTAAATATGATGGATCTGGTCAATAAAAACGGAGATAAGATCAATGTTTCCAAACTGTCTAAAGCGCTGGGCTGTGAAGTGGTTGAGATTTCCGCGTTAAAGGGAACCGGAATCGAAGCGGCAGCAAAGAAAGCGGTCGCATGCGCGAACGCAAAGCAGGCGGGACAGCGGGTACATAAATTTTCAGAAGCAGTCGAAGCTTATCTGGAGGAGATTGAAGGACG
Source organism: uncultured Lachnospiraceae bacterium (assembly GCA_947626415.1). Lineage (GTDB taxonomy): Bacteria > Bacillota > Clostridia > Lachnospirales > Lachnospiraceae > CANQSA01. The sequence goes on along the minus strand of CANQSA010000011.1, from coordinate 14,080 downwards.
GATCGAGAATGTTCCGGAGGAGCAGCGCCGCTTTATGGCGATTAAGCTGTTCGAGCGGGATAACCGGATCGGAGAGCTGATCGACAATCCGCCTTCCGCAGAAGATATTTCCGCGAGGGCGGAAAAGGAAATGGATGATGATACCGAAAGCATTATCACCAATGAGCGCTATCAATATATTGCCTCTATTATTTCGGATTGTTATAAAAAAGCGGGCCGGGAAAAAATGTCCGTTTCGGACCGGATCGACCGGATCGTGACCAATCGGATCCTGGCGCTGCCGATCTTTGCGGTAGTTATGATTATTGTTTACTATATTTCCGTTACAACGGTAGGAACCTGGGCGACCGACTGGGCCAATGACGGCGTCTTTGGCGACGGCTGGCATCTGTTTGGGATCGGCTCCGGCGATTATGAGGAAGCAAATGACGCATACGCGGAAGAAAATATTTTTACGGCAGAAGTGGCTGCTATGGTTGATCAGGCGGCGGCAGCAGGCGTAACCGGTTCGGATGAACTTCAGAGCGCGATTGCGGACGGAGATTTCGGTGCGTTTGACGAGGCCTACGGTTCCTATGGAGACGCGCTGGCGGAAGCGGGATTTGATCTGGCGGAGGTATTGCCGTTAGATGAGGAAGGCGCTTATGCGGACGCGCCGGATCCGGCGGATTACGGCGTATGGGTGCCGGGCGTTCCGGTCCTGATCGGAAATCTGTTAGAGAAGATCCATTGCGCCGAATGGCTGTCCGGCCTGATCTTAGACGGAATCGTTGCCGGCGTGGGCGCTGTACTGGGCTTTGTGCCGCAGATGCTGGTACTGTTTATTTTCCTGGCGTTCCTGGAATCCTGCGGCTATATGGCGAGGATTGCGTTTATTATGGATCGTATTTTCAGGAAGTTCGGTCTGTCCGGAAAATCCTTTATCCCGATGCTTATCGGTACCGGATGCGGGGTGCCGGGCGTTATGGCTTCCCGTACCATTGAAAACGACAGAGATCGGAAAATGACGATCATGACGACTACCTTTATTCCCTGCGGCGCGAAACTGCCGATCATCGCGCTGATTACGGCGGCGCTGTTCGGCGGCGCATGGTGGGTAGCGCCCAGTGCTTATTTCCTGGGAGTAGCGGCAATCGTTGTTTCCGGCATTATTTTGAAAAAAACAAAGATGTTTGCCGGTGATCCCGCGCCGTTTGTAATGGAACTGCCGGCTTATCACTGGCCTACGCCGGGAAATATTTTGAGAAGCATGTGGGAAAGAGGCTGGTCCTTTATCAAAAAGGCCGGAACCATCATCCTATTGTCCTCCATCGTGATCTGGGCCGGCTCCGTGTTCGGAGATACCGGAAACGGGTTTGGATTTAACCCGGATATGGACCTGGCGGACAGTATCTTAGGAAAGGTCGGAAATGCCATTAAATGGATCTTTGCGCCGCTTGGCTTTGGCGAGTCTACGGCAACAGTAGCGACGGTGATGGGACTGGTCGCAAAGGAAGAGGTAGTCGGCGTATTCGGCGTACTGGATTTCCAGGCGATGACAAGACTGGCAGGGTACTCCTTCCTGATCTTTAACCTGTTATGCGCTCCCTGCTTTGCGGCTATGGGCGCGATCAAGCGGGAAATGAATAATATCAAATGGTTCTGGTTCGCGATCGGTTATCAGTGTGTATTTGCCTACATTATCGCGCTGATCGTATATCAGATCGGCAGCGTATTTACGACAGGCGCCTTTGGAATCGGAACCGTAGCGGCAGTTTTATTGCTGGCGGGTCTGATCTATCTGCTGGTAAGACCGTATAAGGAAAGCAATGTATTGAAGACGAAGGTTGTTTTGGAAAAATAAGAAAGGAAGTTTCAGAAATGGGAACTGTGGTTGCAGCTTTGATCATATTGGCGCTGGTGATCCTGGTGATCTGGAGTATGTGCCGGGATAAAAAGCAGGGGAAAAGCCCGATCTGCGGCGGGAACTGCGCCGCCTGCCACGGCTGTCATATGTCTGCCAACTGTAGCAAAACTGAGGCGGGCGGAAAACAATAAATTATAAATAAGGAGCGTTCCATGACCATATCCTGCGGCAGAGAGGATCTCTGAACGGGCGGGAGAGCGGTTATGGAACGCTTTTTTCTTTACAGGAAGTCGGGCAGATATTTTTCTATAATCGAAAAAGGCGCGGGCCCGATATCCAGAATGGCTTTATGGAATTTTTTCAGGGAAAAGGCATCTCCCTGCTGCTCAGCCGCAGCGTCCCGCAGTTTCATAAACTGCATACAGCCGACGCTGTAGCTTAAATAATTGGAAGGCTCCGCTACCATGGTATCAAAAATTTTCTTTATGGTATTCTGGTCGGTTATGCCGTAGGCGGACAGGAAGGCAGCTGTATCCTTTTGCGTCCAGCCCTCATAATTTACGCCGATATCCACCAGGGAATACAGACCGAGGGAATAGGTGGTGTCTAACTGAAAGATTCTCGCCGCTGTCGGATCAGCGCCGCTGTATTCATAGGAAAGACATTCTACATAGGTCGCCCAGCCTTCTACATAACCGGGATAGTTTAAAAGATTGCGGACCAGAGCGGGGTTGGTCTGGCTGAAGTATGTAATCTGATACAGGTGTCCGGGATATCCTTCGTGCGCCAGGGTCGCGTAAAGCGTCTGGTTTGTCTGAGCCGAATTGCCCGGATTGATGTAAATGACGTTATCTTCGGGCGCGTCAATCGGCGGGGTTAAATAAAAGGCCGGACTCATGTGCTCTTTCAGCGCTTCAGAAACATACTTAACTTCATAATGCGTCTCAGGACCTTCCGGAAAATCTGCCTGAATCTTTTCCTGTAAATCGGTAAGGCAGGCGTCGGGTTCTGTAATGGGCAGGCTGAGATTGTCGATATTTTTGAGGATCTCAGGATTTTTGGAAGCAATGGTAATAATCTCCCGCAGATTTGCGGTTACCATATCTTCAAGCTCCTTCTGCAGTTCCGAAACCGAAAGACTGCATCCGGTAGCGCGATTTACCAGATATTGATAATAATCTTTTCCGGCAGGCAGAGCGGCCAGCCCGGTCGTCTGATTTTTTCCGGTCCCCTTTAATTTGGTAAGTCCGTCGATCAGATTCTGATAGGCCGGAAGTACGGATTTCAGAACCGCTTCTTTGTTTTGCTCGGTATAGGCTGCTTTTTTCTCGGCGTCCAGCCAGTCAATCTCTTCCATCCGCTCCGAAAAGGAAGTCAGCAGCAGATTTTCGTTCGGGTTTTGGATAAAGGAGGTACATTGACTGATGATGGCGTCTGCCGTCGTATCGGACATAAACAGGCCGGCCTCCGATTTCATCTTCTCCAGCCGGAGGATCTCGGCAAAATAATCGGAAACCGTAGGCAGCATGGTGAGATAATCGGTGATGTCAGCCTCTTCATAAAATCGGTATTCCGCCAGCAGGAACGGAAGCTGCGCATTGATTCCCGTAGTAGGCCCCAACAGGGGAGTATAGAGCATATTGTCGGAGGCGGCAAGCTCCTGCTTCAGATCGTAAACCAGCATATCATAGACCAGCTGTTCCTGTTTTGTCAGAGAAGCGTAGTCGAAAGAGCAGATCTTGGCAAGATAATCCACATAGCTCTGCCGGATCGTCTCAAAATCGATCATGGAGTTTTTAAACAATGCGGCGCTGCCGCGGCTGATCCCGTAATTTTCCGGATGCGCCAGCGTATAGTGCATATTCAGGGTGGAACCGGAAATTTCTTTCCGGAACATGGCGTCCGTAAATTCCGAAAAAGTTTTATATTCCGAATAGGTATTTTTTACCGGAAGCTCCTGCAGACTGTCGGAGGGCGCCGTCGTCGTATCCGGCACAAGATCCTGTGGCGGCAGTTCCGTGCCTGTGCCGCCGCAGCCGGTCAAAAGCAGGCATACGATCAGAATGCTGCAAACTATTTTTCCCCATAGGTTCCGTTTTTTCTTCATCTTATTATTCTTACTCCTATCTGAAAATCCAATCCTGCTATAGTGTATGTACAAAATAAGCGTTTATGCGAAAACAAGGTTGGCGTACCTGTATTATATCTTCTGCCTTTTATGAAATCAACGCAAAAATCGAAATTATAAGTTGTGAAACAGGGTTCATGATGGTATACTAAAAGACAGGATTTTACATGAACCAGAGGATAGCCATGAATGAGTCTGCGACGCAGTTAAAAAGAAAGCTGAATCAATACCCTGCAGTTACGATTGTTCTGATTGGGCTCAATGTGCTTGTTTTTCTGATCTCCGATCTGTTTGCACCGGAAACGGGAGGCGACAGGTTATATACATACGGAGTGGCGGAGTGGCAGGCCGTTTTTGAGCAGGGAGCGTATTATCGGCTCTTTACCTGTATGTTTTTGCATTTCGGGATTGAGCATCTGATCAACAATATGCTGATGCTGGGAGCGCTGGGATTTTATTTCGAGCATGGGATTGGCAGCATCCGGTTCCTGATCATTTATCTGGGAAGCGGACTTGCGGCGTCTCTCGGAAGCTGTCTCTGGTATCGGCAGATGGGAGAATCCGTCTCCAGCGCGGGCGCGTCCGGCGCTATTTTCGGAATCCTGGGCGCAATGATCATTGTGCTGCTGATCAATCGGGAACGGATCCGGGACGGCTTTATCCAGCGGGTGCTCTTTATTGCCGTTCTGATGATCGCAGACGGATTCTATACGGAAAACGTGGACTATACGGCGCATATAGCCGGCCTGATTGGCGGCTGCGTCATTACGGTTCTGTTGCTGCTGCCGAGAATATGGAAGAGAAAAAATTAAATGGAGGTTATTATGAAAGATTCTAATTGTATTTTTTGCAAGATCGCGAATGGGGAAATCCCGTCTGTGACATTGTATGAGGACGATGAATTTCGGGTGATCTTTGACATTGGCCCGGCCACGAAGGGGCATGCGCTGCTGCTGCCGAAGGAACACTATGCCAATTTATTTGAACTGGATGATGCAACAGCGGCAAAGGTGCTGCCGCTGGCGAAGAAGGTTGCAGTCGCGCTGAAAGAGGCGACCGGCTGTGATGGATTTAATCTGATTCAGAATAATGGAACGGATGCGGGCCAGACGGTTTTCCATTTTCATCTGCACATGATCCCGCGGTATCATAACGACCATGCCATTGGATTCTGGAAGGAAGGCAAGGCGGATACGGAGTATCTGCAGGAGTTGGCGGGAAAGGTGCAGAAACTGCTGTAAAAGGGTTTTGTCAAATCCCGTTAAACGGTAGTTCTGCATCCTCGGACGGATCAGGCTGTTACTCCAACCCGGATACGGTTTCCAGCGGCAGCCCGATCTTTTCCGCGATCACTTCGATTGGCAGTAGTCCGATCAGCGCCTTGGCAGTTTCTAATTTTGCACGGTTTGCGCCGATTTGAACTCCGCGTTCCGTACCGATCTCAATGCCGCGTTCCGTGCCGATCTCAATGCCGCGTTTCGTGCCGATCTCAATGCCGTGCGCTGTGCCGATCTCAACGCCATGATTAACGCCGCGCTGTAAGATCGCTTCACTCCAATTACACATCTCGTTCATCTCCTTTTCTATTCTCGGTTTCATGGATATTCCAAACTCTGCTTCTAAAATTCGTTTCTTTTCTTCAAATGTCAGGTCCGTCGTAAACAGCGTCCAGAGCAGACGGAGGAGGGGCGGCGTCTCTGACTCTGCCGGACATGTTCCCGGCAGGCCGATCACAATGATTCGCATTAAGCCGCAGTCCTCAACGCCCGCAGATCCTCCATATATGGCGGAACCTTCCAATTCATATCGGCTGATCGTGTTGGCAAGCTGTTTGGGCGCATCCAGGATCAGCCATATGGAACAGACCTTTTTCAGGGAATCATAGTCGGAACCGGTAAAGTCTCTGTCTTTCTGAAAAGAGATCATACGGGAATCATAGTAGGAGCCCCGATATACGATCCGGTAGCCGGGAGAGGGATCCTTCTGCGCTTCCACATCCACATACATCTTCTGATATGTCCCGATCAAACGGGTCGGGGCAAGGACAGAGGCGAAGATGTCAAAGGTAACAGTTCCTTCTCCGGCAATCGTGTTCTCCGTATTATTTCCGATGATCATGGAGCCTGCCATGCCGGGATCGAGGGGGATGCCGGATACGGTCGGCGTGTCGATGAGTGGGATTACGTCATTGGGTTCCATGCCTTCAAATTCCGGCACTGCGCCGGTCAGGATATGTGCCAGTATGCGTTTTTCGGATAAGATCTGTTTTACATGTTCATCATAAGATGCCATATCACCGGCGGCCTGCAGATTGCGGTATAAACTTTCTGATTGGTACATGTAGCCTCCTGTTTTTATTATATATATTTATAAAATAAAGTCAACAGTAAAATATAATGATTATAACAGCGTTTTCTTTAACAGCGTCATGTATTAGACATAAAACAAAACAAACCATAAAAACCAAGTTAAGAAACTGAACATTAACTAAATGTGATATATATTATAAAACATCTCATTTTGAATGTCAAGAACAAATTTGCGAATGGCCGGCAGAATAAAAAACATAATAAATGCCCCCGGTCAGGCACAGATCGGCCGGCACGAGGGCAGGAAAAACAAATTGATGGATCAAATTTTTAAGCCGTCTTTTTCGTCAGCCGGTTCATCAGGTTGATGATCAGGGGCGCGCCGGCAGTAATATACAGGATCAGCACGAACTGTTCCAGCGCTTTGCCGAGTCCGCCTGCGATCACATCGCCGATCAGCGGCGTGGCGAAATTCTTCAGAAGCTCGTAGATGCCGATGCAGACGGCATAACGAATCACACGGAGATACCAGGCGCCCTGTACGTCAAAACGGATCCATCTCCGCTCCAAAAACCAGCCGATGATAAATCCAAGTCCCATGCCGGCGTTTTTAAATGCGTCTACCGACATTTTCACGGGATCAACAATGACCTTTCCCGCAGCGTCATAATCAACCGGGTAGGATTTTAAAGAAGCATAAAATACCAATAAAATGCATATGGCAATTCCCACCAGCAGTACGATCCAATCCTTTTCCGGATGTCTGTCTACCCAGTTTAATAACGCGCGGAACACAAACAGCAGCGCAACGGCAAGCACAAGGGAGACAATAACGTCCTGTGGGGTATGTACGCCCAGATAATTCCGGGAAAACGCAACCAACAGGATCAGAGCGATCATGCCGATCCGAAATGCCTTGTGGTATTTCCGGTTGAGCGCCAGACCGCCGAAAACGCTGGTCGCGTTGGCGGAGTGACCGCTGGGGAAGGAATAGCCGGTAGCGTCTTCCAGCGCCGCCTCTACAGGCGTAACCCGCGGATCCCGGATCCAGGGGCGGTAAACGCAGGCAGTGATCTTGATAAACGCGTTGATGACGCGGTTATAATAAAAAGTCAGCATCAGGAAAATGCCTTCCCGTTTGTTGACGCACCAGTAAATAAGCGCGACCAGAAGCGTGGCGATCGAGGCTTCCCCCAGTTTGGTGATCAGTTCAAATGCGCCGTCCAGAAATCCGCCGGTGGCTTCCCGGAGATTCTGGAGAAAAAGCAGGTAATCAATATCCATCGTAATTTCCTTTCTGAATCCATAATTTTATTGCATATTTTACCTATATCATATTCATTCTGAAAAATCCAGTGTCATCTACGACAACTTTATGACGTAAACGACAGAAATTGATCGCAAATAACCAATGGAAGACCTTGAATTCGGCGGAGATTTGGGCTATTATAATATAGAAAAAATATAAGGAGGAGGATTTGAGATGGAAGATTTCTTAGATGGAGTGAATATTGATTTTCACAGCCCGCTGGGAATTGCCATTCTGGTTGTGGCGCTCCTGATCTGTATTGTAGGTGTGATCGCGCTTGTTATCAGCATTGTACTGGCGATTCGCTACCGGAAATATAATAAGACGGAAAACAGCGTCGGACTGACAGGCGAGGAAACAGCAAGGAAGATCTTGGATCTGAACGGACTGGAACACATCAAGGTTAAGACGGTGGGTTCTCTGATCTTTGGAAACAGCTACAGCCATTATTTTAAAAAAGTCAGGCTGAGAAGAAGGACAAAAGGAAAGACCAGTGTTGCGGCGCTGGCCATGGGAGCGCAGAAGTCGGCGCTGGCAGTGCTTGACAAAGAGGGAGATCCGGATATGAAGAAACGGGTGCGGCTGGTGCCGCTGATCACGTTCGGACCATTTATGTGTGTCCCGTTGATCCTGGTTGGCGCTGTGCTGGATGTGCTGCTGTTCCATACGAACGGCGTGATCTTTATCGCACTGGCAGCCGTTGGCGTCCTCTTCTATCTGTTTTCTCTGTTTTTATCGCTTTCCACTCTGAAGACGGAGAAGAAGGCGCAAAAACGTGCTTATGAGATCTTGCGGGAGAATCAGATGGCGACCGAGGAGGAGATCCGGAGTATACAGGAGTTATTTAAGCTGTATAATCTTCAGTACATAAATGATATCGTTTTGTCCGTACTGGAACTGATCTACTATGTTCTGCAGATTGTGGCGGCGGTTTCGGATGGGTCGAGTATCTCGAAAGACTAGACATCTTGTGAGAATGGAGGCAAATATGAGCAGAAAAATCTGGAGTTTTATTTTAACGGTAATTTTAACCTGCACCATGACACTTCCGGCATTTGCGGAAGATCAGCCGGCAGCGGGAAGTACGGCGGATACGGTTACGATCTATACGACCAATGATATCCACGGTACGGTAACGAATAGTGAAAAATCCAAAACGATCGGGCTTGCGCAGGCAGCCGGGATCGCGGCATCCACGGAAAACGCACTGCTGGTGGATGCGGGAGACGCAACGCAGGGCGCGTCCTTTGCGACGATCACTCAGGGCGCGGATGTGATCCGGATGATGAATGCGGCCGGCTATGATGTAATGACAGCCGGCAACCACGAATTTGACTATGGCGCCGAGCAGCTTCTGGCGAATAAAGAACTGGCGGAGTTCCCGATCCTGAGCGCCAATGTGAAGCAGAACGGCGAGGCAATGTTAGATCCGTATACGATTGTAGAAGCAGGCGGACACCGGATCGGTTTTATCGGACTGACTACGGCGGATACGGCTACTTCTACCAATCCGGCGAAGCTGACAGGCGTTACGTTTGAGGATGAGATCGCTGCCGCGAAGGCACAGATCGCTGCGATTAAGGATCGGACTGATGCGATTGTTCTGGTTTGTCATATGGGAGATAATGATGCTGCAGTCAAAATTACCAGCGAAGATCTGCTGGCAGGTCTTACGCCGGCAGAACTGGCAGAGGTAACGGCAGTGATCGATGGTCACAGCCATACCCTTGAAACCGGCACCTATGCGGATACGGGAATCCCGGTTATTCAGACCGGAACGCTGTTTACGGCATTGGGAAAGATCGAGCTTACCTTTGACGGAGATCAGGTTACGGCAGCCGGTGAAGTATTGGATTATGACGCGGCAATGGCTGTCAGCCTGACGAAAGACGGAGAGGCAGCAAAGGCAAAAGTTGAAAAGACTTACGCGGAGATCAGCGAAACGCAACAGTCCGTTTTGGGCGAGAAACTCTGCGAGAATTTGTCTCCGGTATGGGGCGGATATATTTATTTTGATTATGTGGAGTCCCGGATCGTGGAAACGGCGTACGGCGATTTTGTTACAGACGCGTTTGCTTCTTATGCGGCAGAATTCGCGAAGCAGCAGAACCTGGACCTGCCGGTTGTGGCAGTAGAAAACGGCGGAGGCATTGCCCAAACGATGCCCGCGGGTACGGTAACCCGGAAAGATATTCTGGATGCCTTTAACCACGGAAATATGGTAGAAGTTCTGCAGGTGACGCCGGCACAACTGTATACCGCGTTGGAAAACGGTCTGGTCGTGACCGGTCAGGGAGAAGACGGACTGCTGTTGAGGAAAAAAGAGAGCGGAAGCTTTTTGCAGGTAAGCGGGTTTACCTATGCCTATGATCCTGCCGGTGAAACAGGCAGCAAGGTAACAGCGGTGACACTGCCGGACGGAACCGAGTTAAAGAGAACCGACACAACGACGAAGCTGCTGCTTGCTACCAATAATTATGTCGCTACCTTCCCCGGAATTGCGGAAGGAGAAAAATTGGGCGAGCTGGGCGGCGAAGACCAGATCGTGGAGGAATATCTGTTGAGCCAGACAGAAAACGGGACGAATCTGTTATATGTGCCGACTACGGCAGACCGGATTCTGATCGCGAATGATCAGTCTCCGGAAACATATTCCGTAGTCATTCCGGTTAAAGATGCGGAAGGCAAGACTACTGCAGTCGGAAAAACGGTTCATATCCTCTGTGAGGACTCTGAGGAAAGAGAGGTTGAAGCGGTCATAGAGGAAGACGGTCTGCATCTTACCCTGCAAAAGGGCCCGCATATGTTATATTTGGAAGAATTCGTGAATGAAACACCGGTTTATGTCAATAATTATTCCGGCTCCGGCACGGTAACGACCAAAGAGGGATACTATCATCTGTATTTTGTGGTAGACGAGACGTTATTAGGTACGAAAAATGTTACCGAAACGACAATGACAGATGCGGCAGACAACGCGATGGACGAGATTGAAAAGATGGAAGGTCTGACCGAAGAGGAGAAGGCGGCTTACCGGGAAAGCGTTTCGAACTTGTGGAGTGAAGTTCTGTATACACTGCGGGGTGCGAAAACAGAAGAAGAGATCAATACGATTATGAAGGATTTCGAGACAGCGCTGCAGAGTCTCTTAGCGAATATTCCGGAAAAGGAACCTGAGACTCCGGGAGAGGAAACCACCAAACCGACGGAAACTAAGGATCCTGAGAAAGAAACGGAACAACCGACTTCCGATCAGCAGGCTCCCGAAGAACCGATAACCGGCGGAAAGATGCCGGGAGCAGGCAGCCCGACCACCGGGGATCAGAATAATCTGGGATGGTTCCTGCTTCTGTTAGCAGTTTCCGGAGCCGCAGTTGTTCCGCTGGCGGCAAAGAAAAAAGCGGAATAACGGGTAAAACAGAAATAAAGAAGAAATGCAAAAAGCGGTCATATCAGGATTTCCCTGATATGACCGCTTTATAAATGCTATACTTCTGTTAATCGAATACGTAGCGCTCTTGTCTAATCCAAAGTAAACTTTATTATAGCCAATTCAAAATCTCAAGCCTTCTGCGCTGCGGCTTCCTCGATCAGTCCGATTATGATCTCAATCGCATTGGTAGTCGGCGATTGGGAAATCGCTTCCAGATAGCGCTCCCGATTGGCAAGCACTTCGGTAATGGCAGCCTCCAGCGTTTCCGCGGAAAGCTGTTCTTCTTCGATTACATAGCTGAAGCCCTGTTTTTCAAAAGAACGGGCATTCAGGATCTGATCGCCGCGGCTTGCTTTGGCGGACAGCGGGATCAAAATGCTGGGCTTTTTAAGCGCCAGGATCTCAGAAATCGCGTTAGCGCCGGCACGGGAGATCACCAGATCGCTCATTGCAAACAGATCTTTCATTTCTCCGCTGATATATTCAAATTGGCGATATCCTTCTACATTTGTCAGAGCTTCATCCAGTTTGCCCTTACCGCACAGGTGTACGATCTGAAACTCCTTCAGCAGATCGGGCAGCGCGCTTCGCACTGCGTTATTTACGACTACGGAGCCCAGACTGCCGCCTACCACCATGATCACCGGCTTGTTGGCGGTGAAGCCGCACAGCTGCAGACCGGCCAGTTTACTGCCGGTGAACAGTTCGCTTCGGATGGGAGTTCCAGTTAAAACGGATTTTCCGCCTTTGATATATTCTGCCGTCTCCGGAAAATTGTGGCAGACTTTTGCGGCTTTTGGGATCGCCAGCTTATTGGCAAGGCCGGGCGTCATATCCGATTCGTGAATAATAACCGGGATATCCAGCTTGGCAGCCGCCATTACGACGGGTACGGAAACAAAGCCGCCTTTGGAAAAAACCACATCCGGCGCGTATGCCCGGATCAGCTTTCTGGATTCGGAGAAGCCTTTGATCACCCGAAACGGATCCGTCAGGTTTCTTACGGACAGATAGCGGCGCAGCTTGCCGGAGGAAATCCCGTCATAGGGGATCCCGATGTCGGTGATCAGCTGTTTCTCAATGCCGTCATACGAGCCGATATAGCGGATCTCGTATCCCAGTTCCTTTAATCTGGGAATCAGGGCGATATTGGGGGTAACGTGGCCGGCAGTACCGCCGCCGGTCAATAATATTTTCTTCATAAAACAGAGTGTCCTTTCTCTTGCTCGGCATTACTGGGAAACGGCGGCCGTTGTTTCATTGGCTGCCTTGCTTAACTGATCCAGTTCCGCCTGTGTGATTTTTTCCCCGTTCATCATTTTATTCATCAGCGCGGAGGCGTTTTGTACATCGGTCTGATTTACATATACGATATCCACCGGGAAGGAAGAAATGGAGTATACATATTCCTTGCCGGCTGTTCCGCCCACATTATAGGACAGGATCTCCCAGTTGATATTGCCGGACATCTGCATTTTCACCAGATCGGAAATATCATCACTGGAAAAACTGGTTAAAAACGCGTTGGGAACACTGTCCATTAGCGCCGCGTAATTCGTCAGAATCGACGGGGACAGCGCCTTATCCAGGATTGCTTTTAACACCTGCGCCTGGTTTTTATTTCGCTGTAAATCGCCGGTAGGGAAAGCCTTCCGTTCACGGGCGTAATGAAGCGCCCGGGTACCGTCCATATGCTGCGGTCCCGCTTCATAATAATATCCGTCGTGAGAGGTAAAGGTAAACGGAGAGTCGATCTCGATCCCACCCAATGCGTCTACGATTTCCTTAAATCCCGTAAAGTTTACCCGGATATAATGCGCAATGTCTATGCCATACAGTTTATCCAGGGTCTGGATGGAACTGTCTACCCCGAAATTGCTGACATGCGTCAGTTTATCCATCATGCCTGCCGGTACTTCCCCGTTTGCGTCGATCAGTTCAATATATGCGTCACGCGGCGTGGTTACCAGTAAAATCTGTCCGTTTTTCGGATTGACTACGGCGCAGATATTCACATCGCTTCTGCCGGTACCGGTGACGGTGCCGTTCTGATCATTGCCGCATAAATAGATGATAAACGGTTCTTTGGTAACTTCAACCGTTGCCCCGGAAGTATTCAGCTTGGTTTTGTACTGATAAGATTTCAGGATCCGGGTATCTTTGGAAAAGTTGGGATAATCATCCTCGATGGTGCTGCGGTAAGCTTCATTGAGCAGGATTACCTTGGTTTTTCCTTCATATAAAGCCTGTGCTAAGGTATGAAAATCGGCGTATTCCGTAGTAGCTACGGTCTTGTCCAGGTCTTTTTTCAGATCTTCCAGCGCCTTGTTCGTGTTGGTACGGTCGATTACCTGGGAAATCCCGAAGTTGTAATCTGCGGCGTCGGATAATTCCTGCGCAGGGTCATCTTTTAATACGACTACGGAAATGGTATCAGTTTTCGTATCGCCGCCGGTAATCTGCGCCATCATATCATAGGTCAGGAACAGATAATAAGAAGCGGCTCCGATCAGAAGGATAAAAACGCCGGATAAGATCTTGCCGAATATCCGGATCTTGCGTTTGCCGAGCTGTGTAAGAAAAACGTAAACTGCCAGAAAGGCAAGGATTCCGATCAGTGTATAAGTATAAAGCGGTTCCAGCAGATCCAGCGTCAGCAGGATCCAGCTGAGAAAAATGGTTGCCAGCAGCTGCAGCAGTGCCATGATATAGCCGATCTTACGGCTTCTGATTACTTTCCGTTTCGCCTGTTGGCGAGCTTCCTGTACAACGGAATCAGCGGCCCTTCTTCCGCCGTCTCTCCGCTGTGGATTTCGTGTTTCTCCCATAATTATTATATCCCTTTCGTTTATGTGTTCTTTATTGTATCATAAACTTTCAAAAAAACAAGTCCGCTTTGAAAAATACACAAATACTTGTTTTTTTTATGGGCTTGTGTGATAATAAAACCAATACAGAGGCACAGAAAATGATCGGATAGTCCAGCGGTGATATGTCAAGAGTAAATTGAAATTGTTTTTGAATTATTTTCATATCATTTGCTGAAAAAAGGGTA
>CANQSA010000010.1 GCA_947626415.1 uncultured Lachnospiraceae bacterium | reverse complement strand
AGAACTTCTTCCCGTATCAGCGAGATCATCCCATATCCGCCGCCGAAGGACACGGCGCCTATTTTCAAAAATGTCAGGAAAAGCCGAAAGGAAATCATTTTTTCGTCTCCGTTTTTCTGTGTTCATACATCCGTTTCACAAAATATCTACTAAGACCGATCATCGCACCGATAAGAATATAGAAAACGGACGAAAAGTTTACGGCAAACAGCGAGCATAATACAAGACAAGCCGTCGTCAGACATACACACACGATGTTATAAATCGTTTTTTTCATTTGCCGCAGCATTTTCAGTCCCGCCGACAAAATCAGAACGACTACGCCAACCTGGATTCCCTTGAAAGCCGCTGTCACCCACCGGATCTGCTGAAAGGCGTCGAAGAACAGAGAAATCAAAAAGATGATTACAAAGGACGGAATACAGACTCCCACAGTAGCGGCAGCCGAACCGAGAACGCCGTTTTGCTGATAGCCGATATAGGTGGCGGCATTGATGGCGATCGGTCCGGGCGTGGATTCGGCAATGGCGACCATATCCGCAAATTCATCTGTTTGCATAAAGCGGCGTTTGGAAACAAATTCGTTTTCCAACAGAGCAATCATGGCATATCCGCCGCCAAAGGTAAACAGGCCGATTTTCAGCATGATAAGAAACAGTTTAAATATTTTTTTCATTCGATTTTCCCCTCATATACCTCATAATACAATAGAGAATTACGCCTGCGATCATCAGTTACAGCATATCGCTTGACGTCCAATAAGTAAAATAGTATAATCTTATCAAAATTATAAGAGAAAGGTTATGAAACTATGACGGTGCGGCATCTGAAAACTTTTATCGCAGTTTGTGAGGCAGGCGGAATCACAAAGGCGGCAAGCGCTCTTTATGTTGCCCAGCCCGCAGTCAGTCAAACTATAGCGGAGATTGAAAAATACTACAATGTGATATTGTTTGACCGTATCGGCAACCGGCTTGTTTTGACGGACAGTGGGAAACGATTGCTTGCGAAAGCGAAAGAAACCGTTGTTTCCTTCGATGACTTTGAACATCTCGCACGAGAAAGTGAAACAAATACAGATTTACGTATCGGCGCATCTCTCACTATCGGCAGATTATATGTTCCGCAAATGGTTGCGGCAATCAATCGGGAATTGCCACAGATTCGCTTATCCGTCATCATTCAGCAGACTTCGGGGATTGAGAGATTGCTCGCGAATGGAAGTCTTGACTTTGCGTTTGTGGAAGGCAGTATTCATTCCAAGCATCTTATAACACAGGCTGTGTTTCAAGACCGACTGACAGCGGTTTCCTCCTGTCAATTTGCGGTTCCAAAGCAAATCACTTTAGAGGAACTGACCAAGTATCCTCTGCTTCTGCGGGAACCCGGCAGTGCGTCAAGAGATTTACTTGACGCAACACTTTCGGTCAACAATCTTACCGCAAGACCAACGATAGAATCTGCAAGTAATCAAGCGTTGATTTCCTGTGCTGCGGCCGGAAACGGAATCGCCGTCCTGCCGCAAAATCTGATCAAAGAATGTGTCGAACAGGGAAAATTAAAAACGATCACGATAACCGACTGCGATTTTGACCGTGATTATCTTCTCGCTTATCACAAAAACAAACGGTTTTATTCTTTGCAGGAGCGAGCTTTGTCGATTTGCAGAGAGCGGTTTGTTTGATTATATGTTTATAAGCCGAAAGCGGAGGAACTTACTTTTTGATAAACTGATTGATAAAAAGGATAGAACAGAAGTTATCATAAATATCAACCTAAAAAGTATAAAATCTTTTGCAATCCTAACATTTCAAAAATTGCATGTACACGCTTCGTACAGTGTTAAAATAAAAAAAGATGAGGTGTAATAATTAATACCTTGTCTTTTTTTTCGTCGTGTGGTAATATAATTTAAATATAAGATGTGATAAAAGAGATATACAGGGGGCCTGCGGTCTGCTCAGACGATCTTATCGCGGATACGGGTATGCGGCGCAGGAATCATAAAACTGAGAGATGAGAGGAGAAAACGTATGCGTGCTTATGGCAGAACAGATATCGGACGACAGCGTACAATCAATCAGGATTATATTTTTGTTTCTCAGGAACCGGTTGGAAAGTTGCCGAATCTGTTTATCGTAGCAGACGGAATGGGGGGACACCGGGCGGGGGATGTAGCGTCCAGGATGACAGTGAATCATGTGGTGGAGCATATCCGGCAGTCAGAGGATTCCAATCCGATCACGCTGATCGACAATGCGATTCAGGAAGCAAACCGGCGTTTGGTAAAGGAAGCAAAAACGAGCCCCGATTATGAAGGCATGGGGACTACGATCGTGGTTGCGACGATTCTGCAGCAGACGATTTATATCGCTAATGTGGGAGACAGCCGATTATATCTGATTAACGACTCTATCAAGCAGATCAGCAGGGATCATTCTCTGGTAGAGGAAATGGTCAGTCTGGGAGAACTGAATGAGGCAAACGCCAGAAGGCATAAAAAGAAAAATGTGATCACCAGAGCAATCGGCGCGGAGAGCCAGGTGGTACCGGATTTCTTTGAAATTGAATATGAGCCGGGGGATAAGATCCTGATGTGTTCGGACGGATTGACGAATATGGTAGAAGATGTTGTAATCCGCCATATTGTCAATCATCATGAAGATCAGACAAAAGTCGTAGAAGCGCTTATTACACAGGCCAACCAAAACGGAGGCAGTGATAATATATCAGTTATTTTAATTCAGCTTGACTATTAGGAATGGGAAAATACAAGGATAGAAAGGATAGGACTTATGACGTTAAGAAAGGGTATGTTTATCGGTGATCGATATGAGATTATGGATCAGGTAGGCTCCGGCGGTATGTCTGATGTTTACAAGGCCAAAGATCATAAACTGAACCGTAATGTTGCGGTGAAGGTCTTAAAACAGGAGTTTAGCGAAGACAGGAATTTTGTTTCCAAATTCAGGATCGAGGCACAGTCTGCGGCAGGCTTGTCTCACCCGAATATTGTAAGTATCTATGATGTCGGAGATGACAATAATCTGTACTACATTGTAATGGAACTGATCGAAGGCATTACTTTGAAAAAGTACATACAGAAAAAGGGAAAGCTGTCTGTAAAAGAAACGACCAGTATTGCCATTCAGGTGGCACAGGGAATCGAATGCGCGCATAACAATCATATTATCCACCGGGATATCAAGCCGCAGAATATCATCATTTCCAAAGAAGGAAAGGTTAAGGTAACGGATTTCGGGATTGCGAGAGCCGTGTCTGCCAATACCATCAATTCCAACGCGATGGGGTCTGTTCATTATATTTCACCGGAACAGGCAAGAGGCGGATACCTGGATGAAAAGAGTGATATCTATTCTCTGGGCATTACCATGTTTGAGATGCTGACCGGCGAAATGCCGTTTGAGGGAGATTCCACGGTTGCCGTCGCACTGCAGCATATTCAGGGCGAAATGCCGGATCTAAGAGATTATATTGAAGACATTCCGGTCAGTACGCAGAAGATCGTACAGAAATGTACGCAGAAAAAGGCAGATCACCGTTATTTAAAGATCTCTTCTCTGATCGCGGATCTGAAACGGTCGCTGGTACATCCGGATGAGGATTTTGTTCAATTCGTCGATGATGAACCGACAGATGGGAAAACCGTGATGTTTGACCCGCAGCAGATAAAGGCGGGCGTGATCCAGAGCGTACCGCAGGAGGAAGACGAACAGGAGGAAGAGCCTGATTCCGAAGATCAGAACGATATTGACGCAGTCAACCCGAAAATTGACCGGATCATTGCGGTAGGCGGGATTATTGCAGGCGTTGTTTTCCTGATCATTGTGATCATGCTGGTATGGAAATTTTTTAAGCAGAGCGAGGCGGGCTCGGGAGTCCAGCTGGGAGAAGTAACAACGGAGACGCTGGATGAACGGTATACGTATATGCCGGATCTGCTGGGAAAGACATCGGAAGAAGCGGATGTGCTGCTGGAAAAGGCGAATCTGGGCAGAAGATATGTATATGCCAAGAGCAATACGGTAAAGGAAGGCCTGATCTGCGATCAGTCCGAAAAGCCGAATTCTGTCGTTGCGAAGAATACAACGATCACGGTTACGATCAGCCAGGGAGCCGATCGTTTTGCTGCTGCTAATTATGCAGGCAAGACACTGGATGAAACCTTAAAGGAATTAGACAGCCTCGGACTGAAATACGATATCAGTTATGAATTCAGCGAGGAAGTCGATACAAATCGGATCATCAGTTCTTCTCCGGCCGGTACGGAAGTTCAGTACGGAGATACGATCTCACTGGTTGTAAGCAAAGGCACAGAGTATATGGCGGATACCGTAGTCCCCAGCGTACTCGGAGAAAAGGAAGCAGACGCCAGAAAGAAACTGCAGGAAAGCGGTCTGGAGCCGGGCGAAGTCCTTTATGAGGAAAGCAGTGAGATAGAAAAGGGCCGTGTAATTTCTCAGGCTGTAAATTCAGGAGAAAAGCTTCCGAAAGGAACCCGGGTCGCATTTGTGGTCAGCTCGGGACCGAAACAGGTACTTGTACCTACCCTGACGAATATGACTCCGGAGGAAGCCAAAGAAGAGCTGGAAAAGAGTGAACTGCAGCTGGGTGAAACCTCAGAGGACTGGAGTGACACAATCGCAGAAGGCAGGATCATTTCTTCCGATCCGGAAGGCGGAAAACAGGCCGATGCGGACAGCAAAGTCAATATTGTAGTCAGCAAAGGAAAGAATCCGGATGATGAGACGACCACAACCGGGAAGCAGGATTCGGGAGAGGAAAAACAGTATATAGGAACGGTTGTTCTGCAGAAATCCAATTTAAAAGACGCGGAAGGCAATTTGCTGACAAGCGGTAAGGTTACGGTTGAAGTAGACGGAGAATCTGTCGATATGGGCGCTTATGAAGAATTATCGGAGTGGCCGCAGACAGCGTGGACCTATACGATCAAACGGGATCAAAAAACCATATGCAAAGTGGAAGCCTTTGTGGACGGGATTTCCATATGGCAGGTGGATGTTGCAGTCAATTAAGAGACGGGACAGTATATGCGCGGAAAAATTGTAAAGGGAATTGCGGGTTTTTACTATGTGCATGTTGAGGACTGCGGGATTTATGAATGCAAAGCAAAGGGATTGTTTCGGAATCAGGGAAGGAAACCGCTGGTCGGAGATGATGTGACGATTGATATCCTTTCCGAACAGGAGCATACGGGCCGGATCGCGGAATTATTGCCGAGAAAGAATGAATTGCTGCGTCCGGCGGTAGCAAATGCGGATCAGGTACTGATTATTTTCGCGGCTGCCAGTCCGGAACCCAATTTGAATCTGCTGGACCGCTTTCTGGTGTCGATGGAGCATCAGCGCGTTCCCGTTATGATCTGTATCAATAAAATCGACTTAAATCGGGCTCAGGCAGAGTGTCTGCTGCAGGTATATGCGGACAAAGCGGGATATCCGGTGCTCTTTACCAGTATAGTAGAGCAGACCGGGATCGAAGCGGTTCGCGGGCGGCTTCGGGGACATACGACCGTACTGGCGGGACCGTCGGGCGTAGGAAAATCTTCCATGTTGAATACATTGGTTCCGACGGCCAATATGGATACCGGAGAAGTCAGCCGAAAGATCGGGCGCGGCAGACATACGACCAGACATTCCGAGATCTTTTATGTGGAGAAGGATACCTATCTGCTGGATACACCGGGATTCAGCTCGCTGCTGCTGGACGGAATCGAAGCAGAAGAACTGCGGTTTGCGTTTCCCGAATTTCGGGAATATGAAGGAAACTGCCGGTATCATGGCTGCGCGCATCTCAATGAGCCGGACTGCAGAGTGAAAGAAGCGGTTCAAAAAAACACAATCGCGGCTTGTCGATATGAAAATTATAAAGTTTTCTATGAGGAGTTAAAAAATAAAAAACGTTATTGATGTATGGAGGAGGAAACTATGATTAAATTATCAGCATCCATTCTGGCTTCTGATTTCGCTAATCTGGGAGCACAGATCATAGCGGCTGATCAGGCGGGGGCGGATTACATTCATGTGGATGTTATGGACGGTTCCTTTGTACCCAGCATTTCCATCGGGATGCCGGTTATGGAATGTTTACATAAGTACACCCGCAAACCGTTTGACGTGCATCTGATGATTCAGGAACCGATCCGTCTGCTGGAAGAATTTAAAAAGGCAGGCGCGGATCTGATCACGGTTCATGCGGAAGCATGCCAGCATCTGTATAAAACCGTGACGGAAATTAAACGGATGGGAATGCGCTGCGGGGTTGCACTGAATCCGGCCACTTCGCTGGATGTACTGGACTATATTGCCAATGAGGTGGATCTGATCCTGGTCATGACGGTCAGCCCGGGTTTTGGAGGGCAGAAGTATATTGACGGGATGGAGCGGAAGATCCGTGATGTAAAGAAAATGATCACGGAACGGAATCTGGATGTAGAGATCGAAGTAGACGGCGGCATTTCCACGGCGAATGTCGATATTGTTCTGGAGGCGGGCGCCAATGTTGTAGTTGCGGGATCCGCGGTATTTAAAGGCGACGTCGCGGAGAACATCCGGGCGTTTAAACAGAAGTTTGAGGAATTTGAACATGTGTCATAAAACATTGATCATTACCGGAGGCAGTGTCGATACCGATGCTGCTTCTTTTTCGGAAAAATGGGATGCGGTCATTGCAGTAGACGGCGGAACGGAAGCTGCTGCCCGTTTGAAAATCCTGCCGACCCATATGATCGGGGATTTTGATACGGCTGACAGTGCCTTGATTGCAGAACTGAAAAAGAAAGGCGTTCAGAGTATTACGCTGAATCCGCATAAAGATCAGACCGATACGCAGGAAGCCGTGGACTGGGCGCTGCGGATGGGAGCGGAAGAAATCTGGATGCTGGGAGCAATCGGAACCCGTATGGATCATACGCTCGCCAATCTGGGGCTGCTGGAAGTGATCCGCCGTGCGGGCAAAAAGGGATATATCGTGAATGCCCATAATAAGATTTATCTGGCTGACCGCAGCATACAGCTGAAACGGGACTGCGTGTATGGAACTTATGTCTCGCTGCTGCCGTTTACACCCCGGGTGACCGGGGTGACCCTGCGCGGATTTGCCTATCCCCTGGAGAATCAGACGTTTACGGCAGGCATATGCCCCGGCTGGGGCGTCAGCAACGAGATCACAGAAGAAACCGCGGAAATCATTATAGAGAGCGGTGTTCTGCTTGTCCTGGAAACCAGAGACTGAACTCTCCGGTTTTATAAAAGCCGGTCATACATGAAAACGGAATAAAATAACATCGCCGTCCCTGACGACGTAATCTTTTCCTTCCAGACCGACGAGACCTTTTTCTTTCGCCTTTGCGTAATTGCCGCAGTCCAGCAGATCCTGATAGTTTACGACCTCGGCGCGGATAAAGCCCCGTTCAAAATCGCTGTGGATCTTTCCGGCGGCAGCGGGTGCTTTTGTACCCCTGGTAATAGTCCATGCCCTGGTTTCGGTTTCACCGGCTGTTAAATAGCTGATCAGACCCAGCAGTTTGTAGCTGGCACGGATCAGTTTATCCAGACCGGATTCGGCAAGCCCCAGATCTTCAAGGAACATGGCTTTGTCTTCTGCGTCCAGTTCAGACAACTCCTGTTCGGTTTCGGCACAGATCACAAAAACCTCGCAGCCGGTTTCCGCGGCGAATGCCCGGACAGCCTGTACATGCGGATTGGAATTGCCGTCGTCCGCCAGATCAGAGTCCGATACGTTGGCGGCAAAGATGACAGGTTTATAGGTAAGCAGATTATATTCTCTAAGCCATGCCAGCTCGTCTTCTTCCTCTGTCGCATAAGAACGTGCCAATCCGCCGTTTTCCATATGCGCATAGAGGCGTTTCATAAATTCCAGTTCTTTTGCCGCTGCTTTATCAGCACCGGCACGCGCGATCTTGGTTATTTTCGCAATCCGCCGCTCCAGTATTTCCATATCCGAAAAAATCAGTTCCAGATTGATCGTTTCGATATCGCGCATGGGATCTATGCTGCCGTCCACATGGATCACATTGCTGTCTTCAAAACAGCGGACCACATGCACAATGGCGTCTACTTCCCGGATATTGGCCAGGAACTGGTTGCCCAGACCTTCTCCTTTGGAAGCGCCCTTGACCAGACCGGCGATATCCACAAATTCAATAACCGCGGGCGTGATCTTCTGGGAATGATAAAGCGCGGCAAGCGCGTCCAATCTTGCATCCGGCACAGGAACAATACCGATGTTGGGGTCTATGGTACAAAAAGGATAATTGGCGGATTCCGCCCCTGCTTTTGTTAAAGAATTAAATAGCGTACTTTTTCCTACGTTTGGTAAACCTACGATACCAAGTTTCATTTTCTGCCTCCGTTCCGAAAGTTGTTTTCCTTATTTTCATTAATCTTATTGAGTGTACCATATTTATATGAAAAAAGCAAATGGCGAATCCGGGTTATTCTGACGAAATATGTCGATTGGCAGCGATGGGAAAATGTTGATTTTTGTGAAAGGAAGGTGTAAAATGAAAACAAGTGTCGAGAACGGAGGTCAGATATGGCTCATGCTGTCAGTATAGAATTCCCGGGATTGGGAATCACCATTGAAAATATGGGGAAGAATATCAGTATATTCGGATTTGAAATCGCTTATTACGGGATCATTATCGCGCTTGGGATCATGGCGGGCGTAGTGATCGCATGCCGGGAAGCAAAAGCTACAGGGCAGAAGATGGAAGATTATATTGACTTTGCGCTATACGTGATCATTGCAAGTATTGTAGGAGCGCGCCTGTACTATGTGATCTTTCGCTGGGATCATTATAAGGACAATCTGCTGGAGATTTTTAACCTCCGGCATGGCGGGCTTGCAATTTACGGAGCGATCATTGCGGCGGTCCTGACTTGTTTTATATATACCAGGATCAGAAAGCTGTCATTCCCGCGTATCCTGGATACAGCCTGCCTGGGCCTGATCGCAGGTCAGATAATCGGCCGCTGGGGAAACTTCTTTAACCGGGAAGCCTTTGGGTCGGTAACGTCCGATTCCAATCCACTGGCCATGCGGATTTATTTTGATCCTTATTTTTCGGGCGGGGACGTACCTCCGGCAGTCAAGACACAGATGGAGCAGGTTTTTGGAAATACCGCATCGAATCTGGGGTATATTCAGGTTCATCCCACGTTTCTGTATGAATCACTTTGGAATCTTTGCGTGCTGATTCTGATCCTGATCTTCAGAAGAAAGAAGGCATATGACGGAGAGGTCTTTCTTTGGTACGTATTGGGGTATGCCGCAGGCAGAGCATGGATCGAGGGACTGCGGACGGACCAATTACTGATACCGGGCACTACGCTTCCGGTATCACAGTTATTGTCTATTGCTGTAGGAATTGCGGCAATCTGTATCCTTGCATATAAAAGGATAAAACTACACAATATGATACAGACAGGCAGACAGGAGGATTACAATGAACAAGAAAGAACTGACAGCGCAGATTGAGGAGAAGAGAAAAGAAGTGGACGCGATACTGGAACAGCAGACCGTCGATCATGAAAAACTGCTGACGCGAAGCCGGGAATTGGATCGGCTGATCAACGATTACATCGCATTGGAACTGTAAAAAGAAGATGGGTAAAAGGATTTTTCCAAATGAACGGAAAAGTCCTTTTTTTATTTGCTTTTTTCTTCGCTTTTTAAAAAAAGTCCTTGAAATTTATTCTGAGATGGTTTAGAATGTGTATTAAGTGGTACAAAGTGGTGAAAATGTGTCATAAAGTGGTAAATTTACCGGTCTATTGACACAGAACCGAAAGGGCAGAAGGGATATCAGCAATCATGTTTATGGGTGAGTACAAACATTCCATAGATGCCAAGGGCAGATTGATCGTACCGGCCAAGTTCCGCGAATCTCTGGGAGATGAATTTGTGGTAACGAAAGGGCTGGATGGATGCTTATGGGCATTTGCTGATGAAGACTGGAAAAAACTGGAGGAGAAACTGAGAGCATTACCACTGTCCGACAAAGAAGCACGCAGATTTTCCCGGTTCTTTCTTGCAGGGGCAGGACAGGTAGAAGTGGATAAACAGGGAAGAATTCTGATTCCGGGCGGCTTACGGGAGTTTGCCGAACTGGAAAAGGATGTGACATTAGCGGGTGTCGGCAGCAGAGTTGAAATCTGGAATACTGACAGATGGGAAGGCAACAGCAGCTACGATGATGACGAAGTAGACAAGATGGCTTCTCATATGGCAGAGCTGGGGATTTAAGGAAGGGAACCCGAGCCTGCAGCCGGATTTCACGATGAGAGGAGCAGC
This sequence comes from uncultured Lachnospiraceae bacterium, assembly GCA_947626415.1. Lineage (GTDB taxonomy): Bacteria > Bacillota > Clostridia > Lachnospirales > Lachnospiraceae > CANQSA01. Next base: position 73,556 of record CANQSA010000010.1, on the reverse strand, counting down.
CCCATGGAATTTGAGCATAAATCGGTTTTGTTGGAAGAGACAATAGAGAGCCTTGCCATAAAGCCGGAGGGAATTTATGTGGACGGAACATTGGGCGGAGCCGGACATGCTTATGAAGTGTGCCGAATGTTGGGGAAAAGCGGAAGGCTGATCGGAATTGATCAGGACGGCGATGCGATCGCCGCGGCGACAAAACGATTGGAACCTTTCCAAGAACAAGTTACAATTGTCCGAAGCAACTACAGTAAGATCAGACAGATACTGGATGCACAGAATATCCACCATGTAAACGGCATTTTGCTGGATCTGGGAGTTTCCTCCTACCAGCTTGACAATCCCGAACGGGGATTTACCTATCGGGAAGATGTGCCGCTTGATATGCGGATGGATACAAGAGAGCCGAAGACAGCCAGGGATATCGTCAATGATTACAGCGAGTCCGAATTATTTCAGATAATTCGTGATTACGGGGAAGAAAGATTCGCGAAAAACATTGCAAAGCATATCGTGGCATATCGGAAGCGCAAAACAATAGAAACAACTGGGGAGTTGATTTATATTATAAAAGCTGCCATTCCGGCGAAAGTCAGAATGGCACAAGGGCATCCGGCAAAGAAAACGTTTCAGGCAATTCGCATAGAGCTCAACCAGGAGCTTGCAGTATTAAAAGATTCTATCGATACAATGATTGATTTGTTAGACGACAGGGGGAGACTGGCGGTCATAACATTTCATTCATTGGAAGATAGGATCGTAAAAAACAAATTCAGAGAAAATGAAAATCCCTGCATCTGTCCGCCGGATTTTCCGGTCTGCGTATGCGGAAGGGTTTCAAAAGGAACTGTGATCACGAAAAAACCAATCGTACCGGATCAAAGGGAGATTGAGGCAAATAAAAGGGCGAAAAGTTCTAAACTGAGGGTGTTTGAACGCCGCCTGTGAGGAGTATAATTATGAGAGAATATCGGAATATGGGGTTGGAAGCATATACGTCCGGGAATGCGGCGAGAAACCTGGCGGGAACGCGGTATTCGGCGGTGCCGAAGGAGCAGCCGGTCGTTCCGGTTCCGGGAAGGGCGAGAAAACCGAAAACCAGGACAGATTCGCATGTATACAGGAATCGACAGAAAGCATTACAGATGAACGGCGCATATGCGCTGTTTCTGGTATTAGCAGTCGTATTCTGTCTGATCATGTGTGTGCAATATCTGAATGCGGAAGCGAAAATTTCGGAAAAAACCATTGCTTTGAATCATTTAAACAGCGAGATCGCGGAACTGACGGTTCAGAACGACGCGATCGATTATGACATCAACAGCTTTATCGATATTGAGAACATCCGTAAAGTCGCAAAGCAGAAACTGGGCATGGTGGAAGCGACCGGAGACCAGGTAACGGTCTATGACAAATCGAATGGGGAATACATGAAGCAAATGGGGAATATACCGTCATAAAGCAGGTGAGACTTTGGCAGGACAGGAAAAGGAGCGTGTGCAGAAAGAGCGGAATCCGCGAAAACATGCAGTGCGCGGGAGATTCAATCGAAAAATGAGATCCAAACTGGCAGTTACATTTATTATAATTGTGCTGCTTTTGTTTGCGTTAAGCGGAATCATTTCTTATATTCATTTTGAAAGCGGAGATAAATATACGATTCAGGTATTGGATCAACAGCAGTCAGCCAGCAAAGTGATCCCGTATAAGCGCGGGGATATCCTGGACTGCAATGGCAATATTCTGGCTACCAGCATCAAAGTATATAATCTGATCCTGGATCCGAAAGTCATTCTGGATGATGAGCGGTATGAGGAACCGACGGTCAGCGCGCTGGTTCAGTGCTTTCCGGACCTGAAAGCGGATGAACTGCATGCGGTCATTAAGGAACGCAGCCAGAGCAGCTATGTGGTCATGCTCAAACAGCTGGAATACAGCCAGATCGAACCATTTAAGCAGCTGCAGGCAGATACGAAAAACAATCCGTTTATCAAGGGCGTCTGGTTTGAAGAGGAATATAAGCGGAAATATCCCTATGATACGCTGGCTTCCACGGTTCTGGGTTTTACCTATGACGGAAACCATGCCGACTGGGGACTGGAGGGTTACTACTGCGATACGTTAAATGGAATTAACGGCAGAACCTTCAGTTATGTGAACGATGACAATACAACAGAAGAAATTACAAAGCCTGCTGTTGACGGCAACCAGGTCAATTCCACGCTGGATATCATGATTCAGCAGATCGTAGAAAAGAAACTGGCGGAATTCAACAAGACGGAGAAGGCGCAAAGCATATCCGTGCTGGTAATGAATCCCGATACAGGCGCAATTCTGGCTATGGCGAACGACGAGACCTATAATCTGAATAACCCCCGTGACCTGAGTACGATGTACAGTAAGAAACAGATCGCGGCCATGAATGACGAGGAAAAGCTGGACGCCCTGAATCAGATGTGGCGGAACGAATGTATCAGCAATACCTTTGAACCGGGCTCCACGATGAAGCCGTTTACCGTTGCTATGGCTCTGGAAGAAGGAAAAGTGAAGGAAAGCGATACCTTCCTCTGCGACGGCGGCGAAACAGTCGGCAAAAGACATATCAGCTGCAGCGACCATGAAGGACATGGAAAGATTACGCTGCAGCAAAGTATCACCAGTTCCTGTAATGACGCGCTGATGCAGATCGGACTGAAGGTAGGAGCGAATATTTTCAGCACCTATCAGAGCCGGTTTGGGTTTGGATTAAAGACCGGGATCGATTTGAAAGGAGAAGCCAGCGGTATTTTATACAGTGCGGATAATATCAGTGATGTAACCCTGGCGACCAATTCTTTCGGACAGAATTTTACGGTCAATATGCTGCAGATCGCGGCCGGCTATTGTTCTCTGGTCAATGGCGGGAATTATTATACGCCGCATCTGGTCAGCCGGGTCAATACGGTTAACGGCGGACTGGTGGAAAATGTGGCGGATGATGTAGTGAAGCAGACGGTTACGCCGACTACGTCCAAATTTATCAATGAAGCGCTTCGTACCGTTGTAACAAAAGGTACCGGCGCCAAAGCGGCGATCGACGGCTATGAAGTGGCAGGCAAGACCGGTACGGCGGAAAAACTGCCCCGTGGAAATAATCAATATGTACTGTCTTTTATCGGCAGCGTACCTTATGACGATCCGGAAGTCGTATGTTATGTAGTGATCGATACGCCGAAAAAGAATCCGGATGATTCCGGTAAAGCGGCGCAGCTGTTCCATAATATTATGGAAGAAGTCCTTCCCTATATGAATATTTTCAAAACAGATACAAAGGATAAAAATAACAGTAAACTGACTGACGCCTATGATAAAAAACCGGAGATCCCCGATGTGGGACTGCAGGATCCGGAGGGCGGTTATACGGAAGAAACGACTGCCGCAGAGAAGGAAACTACGACGGCAGCGCAGTAGAGAATCCGGATTGTTTGGTATAAGCTATATCAATCGGAAATATAGTAGTATGGAAGAAACAACAGGACAGCAAATATGGCGATCTTCCGAACCTATAACCGAAAAAAGATATTGTTTATGATGGCGGCGTTTCTGCTGGCAGTCATTCTGATCCTGGTAAGACTGGCATATCTTATGATCGTATGCAAGGAATATTACACACTTCAGGCAGAGGAACTGCACCAGAGAGAGCGCAGGATCAAAGCGGCGCGCGGCAGGATCATGGATGCCAACGGCGTCGAATTGGCGTCAAACCGGACAGTCTGTACCGTCTCAGTCATATACAATCAGGTTGAAGAACCGGAAAAAGTAATCTCCATGCTGACAAAGGAACTGCAGCTGGAGGAAGCGGAAGTCCGGAAAAAAGTGGAAAAGAAAAGCTCCCGGGAACGAATCAAATCCAATGTGGATAAAGAAGTCGGAGACCGGATCCGGGCTTATGACTATGCCGGCGTGAAGGTGGATGAGGATTATAAGCGATATTATCCATACGATAACCTGGCGTCAAAGGTATTGGGGTTTACCGGTGCGGATAATCAGGGGATCATCGGACTGGAAGTGGAATATGAGGATTGGCTGAAAGGAAAAGACGGAACGATCCTGACGCTGACCGATGCCCGCGGCGTAGAGCTGGAGGGCGCGAGAGAAGTCAGGGAAGAATCGCAGGCCGGATATGACGTGTATGTCAGTCTCGATTACAATATCCAGAAATACGCGCAGCAGATCGCGTATAAAACACTGGAAGCCAAATCCGCCAATTATGTTTCCATCATTGTCATGAATCCGCAAAACGGAGAGATCCTGGCAATGGTAAACGCCCCGGAATTTAATCTGAATACCCCATATGAACTGAATATTGAGACGGAACCCGCTGATGAAAAGGAAAAACAGAACCTGCTGAATCAGATGTGGCGGAATCAGAGTATCAATGATACCTATGAGCCGGGTTCCACCTTTAAGATTATTACGGCAACCGCGGGCCTGGAGGAAAAAGTTGTCAATATCAACAGTACGTTTTCCTGCCCCGGGTATAAAATCGTGGAGGACCGCAGGATCCGCTGCCATAAGACAACAGGGCATGGGGCGGAGACCTTTCTGCAGGCGACCATGAACTCCTGCAATCCTGTTTTTATGACAGTGGGAGAACGGGTCGGCGTGGAAAAAATGTATCTGTATTTTCGGAAACTGGGACTGTTGAACCGGACCGGCGTGGATCTGCCCGGCGAGGCGGCGACGATTATTCATAAGCAGGAAAATGTGGGACCGGTAGAGCTGGCCACTATGTCCTTTGGGCAGTCTTTTCAGATCACGCCCATGCAGCTGCTGCGCGCGGTCAGCGCGGTGATTAACGGCGGTACGCTGGTTACACCTCATTTTGGAGTGTGCGCGAAAGACGGCGATGGAAATACGGTGGAAACATTTTCCTATCCGACGGAAAGCAATGTGATTTCTCTTGACACCTCTGAAACCATGCGGTATATTTTGGAACAGGTTGTGTCGGAAGGAACGGGGAAAAACGGCAAGATAGAAGGGTTCTCCATTGGGGGAAAAACCGCTACCTCGCAGAAGCTGCCGCGAAGCGCGCATAAATACATTTCTTCTTATATCGGCTTTGCGCCTGCCGACAATCCTTCGGTGGTCGCGATCGGTATTATCGACGAGCCGGAGGGCGTTTATTACGGCGGAACCGTTGCGGCGCCTATGATTCGGGAATTATATGAAAATATCCTGCCTTATCTGGGAATCCCGCAGCAGGAGGTTACGACAGAAGAATAAATGAAGGAGTATTCAATATGAACACGGAATTTGTCAGCGCGATTTTAATCGCTTTTGGGATCAGCGTGGTTTTGTGCCCGATTGTGATCCCGCTTTTAAAGAAACTGAAATTCGGACAGTATATCCGGGAAGAAGGACCGGAGGCGCATAAGAGCAAAAGCGGGACGCCTACGATGGGCGGTCTGGTCATTCTCTGCAGCGTGACGATCACCAGCCTGATTTTTGTTAAAGCGCATACGGAAATCCTTCCAATCCTGTTCCTGACGCTGGGGTTTGGTCTGATCGGTTTTCTGGATGACTATATCAAGGTCGTGATGAAGCGGAATCTGGGACTGCGCGCCTGGCAGAAAATGCTGCTGCAGATCATTGTGACCGGTTTGTTCATTTTTTATCTGCTGCAGTATACGGATGTGGGAACCGAAGTGATCATTCCGTTTACCGGCGGGCAGACCTGGGATTTGGGCGTTCTGTTTATTCCGTTTGTGTTCATCGTGATCGTAGGTACCGTAAATGGCGCGAATCTGACAGACGGACTGGACGGACTGGCAACCGGCGTAACGCTGATCATTGCCGTTTTCTTTTCCGTGATCGCTCTGATCGCGGGCAGCAATATCGTACCGATGAACGGTGCTGTTGTAGGCGCGCTTTTGGGATTTTTCCTGTTTAACGTGCATCCCGCGCGGGTGTTTATGGGAGATACCGGTTCTCTGGCGTTAGGCGGCTTTGTCGCCGGAACCGCAATGGTATTGAGAATGCCGATCTTTTTGCTGATGGTGGCGTTTATTTATTTGATCGAAGTGATCTCGGTAATCCTGCAGGTCGTTTATTTTAAACTGACTCACGGAAAACGGCTGTTTAAGATGGCGCCCATCCATCATCATTTTGAACTCTGCGGGTACGCGGAAACGCAGGTTGTGGCGGCATTTGCCATTATTACGGCAATCTTATGCCTGATCGCATATCTGGCAATATAGCAGCATAAGGATGGAAATAAAAATGGATTTTAATCATATGACCTGCCTGGTGGCAGGGAGCGGCATCAGCGGAATCGGTGCGGCAAAGCTTTTGCTGAAAAAAGGAGCGGCTGTCATTGTCTATGACAGCAATGAAAAATTAAATCGGGAGGATATCCTGCAGAAACTCGGAGAGGATCCCCAGACGGAAGTCGTATTGGGCGAACTGCCGCAGGCTGTGATCAATTGCGCCGATCTCATGGTGTTAAGCCCCGGGATCGCCATTGACGCGCCGTTTGTCAATCGGGTACGCGAACAGGGCGTGCCGATCTGGGGAGAAGTGGAACTGGCTTATGTATGCGGAGCCGGGAGAGTGGCCGCGATTACCGGGACAAACGGAAAAACGACGACGACTGCCCTGACAGGTGAGATTTTCAAAGCTTATTATGACAGTACCTTTGTAGTGGGGAATATCGGGATTTCCTATACCTCTGTGGCTCTGGATATGACGGAACAGTCGGTGACGGCCGCGGAGATCAGCAGCTTCCAGCTGGAATCCATTCATACGTTTCATCCCGTGGTGTCCGCGATCCTGAATATTACGCCGGATCACTTAAACCGGCACTATACGATGGAAAATTATACGGCAGTAAAGCTTTCCGTGACGAAGAATCAGACGCCGGATGATTACTGTGTTTTAAATTATGAAGACGAAAGGCTGCGGGCGGCTGCTTCCGGTATCCGGGCGCAGATCTGTTATTTCAGCAGCAGGCGCAGACTGGAAAACGGCGCGTATTATGAGGACGGCGTTCTGTATTATGCGGAAAACGGAATCCCCGAACGGATCCTGGCTGTGGATGAGATGAATCTGGTGGGTATGCATAATGTGGAAAATGTGCTGGCAGCTGTTTTGATCACGCGGCATATGGGAGTACCGATGGAAGTAATCCGTCAGGTTATCCATACATTTCGGGCCGTAGAGCACCGGATCGAATATGTGGCAACCAAGAACGGCGTCATGTATTACAATGATTCCAAGGGAACCAATACGGACGCCTCGATTCAGGCGGTAAAGGCAATGAGCCGTCCGACCTATCTGATCGCGGGCGGATATGACAAGGGGTCCGATTATGACGATTGGATCGCGACCTTTGGGACCACGATCAAAAAGCTGGTTCTTCTGGGCGCGACAAAAGATAAGATCGCAGCGGCCGCAAGGAAACAGGGATTTACGGAAATTGTAATGACGGATTCGTTACAGGACGCGGTGGCGTTCTGCGCAAAGGAAGCGAAAGACGGAGAAGCGGTATTGCTGTCGCCGGCGTGCGCAAGCTGGGATATGTTTAAAAGCTATGAAGAAAGAGGAAAATTGTTTAAAGAATATGTAAATGCGCTTTAGACAGAAAGGAACGGATATGGCAAAAAGGCAAAAGACCAGGATCCATAAAACAAAAAGCGGAAGATTTTTTGATTACAGTCTGCTGTTCATCATTATCTTTCTGCTGTGCTTTGGACTTGTTATGCTTTACAGCACCAGTTCCTATACAGCGCAGCTGAAATTCGGGAGCGGAAGCTATTACTTAAATAAACAGATTTTTGCCACGATCTTAGGACTGGCCGGAATGGCTTTTGTCATTTGGTTTGGATATGAGCGGATCGAAAAGCTGGCATTTCCGATCTATGTCGTATCGATCTTATCTGTGCTGCTGGTACTGACGCCGCTGGGATATGAGGCCAATGGCGCGAGACGCTGGCTGAATCTGGGCGTAACCAGCGTGCAGCCGGCGGAATTTGTAAAGCTGGCGGTTATCATTTTCCTCGCGTTTATCATCAGTAAAACAGCCGGAAAGATTTCGGACTGGAAAAACCTGGTGAAAATCTTTGTGCTGATCCTGCCTGCGGTTGCTGCCGTGGCAGTCGTAACGGAAAATCTGAGTACGGCAATCATCATTATGGGAATCGCGTTTATCATGCTGTTTGTCGCCAGCCCGAAATATAAACCGTTTCTGGTGATAGCGGGCGTTGCCGTAGTGGGGATTCTGGCTTTTATCATGTTTGGCAGCGGTTTCCGTATGACGCGGATCGAAGTCTGGAAAAATCCGGAACTTTATCCGCAGGACGGCGGATTTCAGGTGCTGCAGGGCCTGTATGCGATCGGCTCCGGCGGGATCTTCGGAAAAGGACTGGGGCAGAGTCTGCAGAAAATGGGCTTTATCCCCGAAGCGCAGAACGACATGATCTTTACGATCATCTGTGAAGAACTGGGCCTGTTTGGTGCTGTCTGCGTTATTCTGCTCTTTTTATTCATGCTTTGGCGGTTCATGATCATTGCCAACAATGCGCCGAATCTGTTCAGCGCTTTACTGGTAGTTGGCGTGATGGGACATATAGCGCTGCAGGTAATCTTAAATATTGCCGTTGTAACAAATACCATTCCCAATACAGGCGTTACGCTGCCGTTTATCAGCTACGGCGGAACCTCTATTTTGTTTTTGCTGGCGGAAATGGGATTGGTTTTGTCTGTCTCCCGGGGAATCAAGGTGCAATAGCTACGGCGGATACCGGTAACAGGGCAGGCTGCTTTGGAATACGATAGGATATATGGTATTGCGGAGGTAGCGGCTTGGACATTTATCGGGTAACGGGCGGAAGAAGTCTCTTTGGTGCGATTCGGATCCAAGGTTCCAAAAATACTGTTCTGCCGGTTATTGCGGCGACGGTACTGCACAGAGGGGTTACCGTATTGAATCGCTGTCCGTCGATTACGGATGTGCATACGGCCCTTGCCATGATTACGGCTATGGGCGGTCAGGTAGAATGGAAGGACAGAAATCAGGTTGTGATCGACACCAGGGCGCTAGTCTGGAAACCGCTTGCGGATTCCTATTATGAGAAGATGCGGTCGTCCATTTTGTTCCTGGGACCTTTTTTAAACCGTTTTCAGAATGCGGAGATCTATGCGCCCGGCGGCTGTATGATCGGTCTGCGCCCGATTGACCTGCATTTATACGGTCTCAAACAGCTGGGTGCGGAAATTGTCTGTACAGGCAGCAAGATCCGGTGCCGGGCAGATCGGCTCAAGGGGAACAAAATTTCCTTTTCGGTTCCCAGCGTAGGCGCGACGGAAAATGTAATCCTGGCTTCCGTTCTGGCTGACGGAGATACGGAAATCGAAAACGCGGCCATAGAGCCGGAGATCACTTCGCTGTGCGTATTTTTAAACGCGGCGGGCGCCAGAATTTCCTGGAAAAAAGGCGGACATTTTTATATCCGGGGCGTCAGGGAACTGAAAGATACGGTGTATAATGTGCCGGGAGACCGGATCGTGGCAGGCACTTACCTGGCTGCCGTGGCGGGTGCGGGCGGCTGTGTCGCAATAAACGGCATTTCATCGGAAGAGCTGCAGGCGCCGATCCGTCTGTGCAGGACACTGCATTGTGAGATATCCTGTGAAGCAGACCGGATCCGGATCACAAAACAGCCGCAGAGCACAGGCGGCCATGTGGATATCCGGACTGCGCCTTATCCCGGATTCCCGACGGATCTGCAGTCGGTATTTACAGCTGTGCTTGCGGGAACCGGCTGGGATGCGGAAGTGGACGAGACGATTTTTGAGAACCGTTTTCGAATTGTGCCGGAACTGCAGCGCATGGGAGCCCTGATCGAAACCCTGTCCCCGAATCGGATTCGGATCCGCGGCGGCGGGAAACTGCACGGCGCTCGGGTGATTTCCCGGGAACTGCGCGGCGGAGCCGCATTGCTGACGGCGGCCCTGACAGCGGAAGGAACGACTCTGATCGAGGACGACGGCTATATCGCCAGAGGATATGCGGATATCGCCGGCGATCTGCGCAGTCTGGGAGCCGAAATAAGAAAGATCACATGATAAAGGCAGGTGAGGGTTCTGATTTTATGAAAAGGAAAATCGGTATCAAAACAATAATTGCCATTTTGGTTCCGCTGGTCTTGTTGACAGCGGCGGCAGTACTGTTTTTCGTCCTGCATTTTCAGGTGATCGTAGTGGAAGGAAATGAACAGGTGGCGCAGGAAACGGTCATTGATCAGGTATTTCCGTCGAAGCTGGATCGCTCGCTGGGAATGGTTTTATTTCATAAACTGACCAATCAGAAAGAATCGGTTGCAAATGTGGAAACTTACGATCTGGAGATCGTGTCATGGAAGGAACTAAAGATAACCGTTTATGAAAAAAAGAAGATCGGATATTTTAAATATATGGGAAACTATATGTACTTCGATAAAGACGGAGTCGTGATCGGAAGCAGTTCGGAAGCGCCGGAGAAGATTCCCGAAGTCCGGGGCCTGCATTTTGACTATGTGGTCTTAAATGAAAAACTTCCGATTCAGGATCCTGATGTTTTTGCCGACCTGCTGGCGGTTACCCAGATGATCGATAAGTATGAAATGCAGGTGCAGCGGATTCAGCTCTCAGACACGTTTGCAATCACGCTGATCATAGATGCGGCGAAGATTGCGTTGGGAAATGACGATTATCTGAACGAAAAAATGTCGGATCTGCATGATATTTTACCGCATATGGATACGAAAAAAGCGGGAACGCTGGATATGACGGTTTATCAGGAAGACGGCGAATACACGTTTCAATTGGAAAACAGTAAGAAAACTGAAAAAAAATAAAAATACGTATTGATATTTTTGAAAAAAGATTATATTATAAAAATATATGTGTATAAATACATAGATTATGTTATACAAAGAGAATAATTAATTAATAAGGAGGACAAACCCTTGCTTGAAATTAAGACAAACGATACGGATGATAGCGCAAAGATTATTGTTGTAGGTGTTGGCGGTGCCGGCAATAATGCCGTGAATAGAATGATTGACGAGAATATTGGGGGCGTACAGTTCATAGGCGTGAATACAGACAAGCAGGCTTTGGCCCGTTGTAAGGCTCCGAAGACCCTGCAGATCGGCGAGAAGCTGACAAAGGGACTGGGCGCGGGCGCGCAGCCGGATGTCGGACAGAAGGCAGCCGAAGAGAATGTAGAGGAGATCAGCGAACTGCTGCAGGGTGCGGATATGGTATTTGTAACCTGCGGTATGGGCGGCGGTACCGGAACCGGCGCGGCTCCGGTTGTGGCAGGTCTTGCCAAGGAAATGGGCGCGCTGACGGTCGGCGTTGTAACCAAGCCGTTTAAGTTTGAATCCAGGACCCGTATGAATAATGCGCTGGAAGGCATTGAGAAGCTGAGACAGGCTGTCGATACGCTGATCGTGATTCCGAATGACAAGCTGCTTGAGATCGTAGACAGAAGGACAACCATGCCGGAAGCATTGAAGAAGGCAGATGAGGTATTGCAGCAGTCCGTACAGGGGATTACGGATCTGATCAATGTACCGTCTCTGATCAATCTGGACTTCGCGGATGTACAGACCGTAATGAAGGACAAGGGAATCGCGCATATCGGAATCGGCGTAGGAAAGGGAGACGAGAAGGCTGCCGACGCGGTACAGATGGCAGTAACCAGTCCGCTGCTTGAGACTACGATTTCCGGAGCTTCTCATGTGATCATTAACATCTCGGGTGATATCAGCCTGATGGAAGCAAACGACGCCGCAAGCTACGTTCAGGAACTTGCGGGTGAAGATGCGAATATTATTTTCGGCGCAAGATATGACGATACATATCCGGATGAGTGTACGATTACCGTTATGGCAACCGGTCTGGACAGCCAGATGGACCATAATACGAGAGCACCGAAATCCATCGGTTTTAATTATCAGGCAAGCAAGACTTCAAATTTCAGCGCCGGCAGCGGATTTAATACAAACCGGAGCCCGGAAGCACAGGCAGCGCCCAAGACGACCTTTAATTTTAACAGATCTGTAAAACCGGAGCGTCATGTGGAAGAGAAGGCGTTAAAGATCCCTGATTTCCTGCAGAAGAAATAAAACAGACACGTTACTTAATTGAATATTCAGCGAAATGGAGCTATCTGAGAAGTATATTCTCAGATAGCTTTTTTTGTTTTGCGGGAAACCGAATTTCCGCGGAAGAGAGATTTTGCGAAACTGTCGGTTTTTGCGTGTTTCTGTAGAATTTTCCCGATAAATTTTGTCCGCCAGCAGTCAGATTTAGACAAAAAAAGAAAACGGAAACTACTATAATGGGTCGGGTAAGGAGGGAACCCCAGGGGAAATCAAATGATTATTTATCTGGATCACTACTTTTTCATGAATTTTCTGATGGATATGCTGCTTTTGTATGTCACCGGAAAAGTCAGCGGAGTTCGGATCCGGTTTGCCGGGCTTTGTACCGGCGCTGTGATTGGCGGGGTTTACAGCTGCATCATACTGGTCCTGCGAATGCCGGATTGGATCGTGCTGACGGCAATGACGCCGCTGGCATCTGTTCTGATGGTCAAAATCGCTTATTCCGGAGCGGATAAGAAGCAGTTTTGGAAACTGCCGGTGATCTTTTACGGCGCGGCCTGCCTGTGCAGCGGAGTTATGAATATGGCGCTTCGCTACAGCAATAACCGTCTGCTGGTTCTTGGCCTGTCCGTTCTGCTCCTGCTGGGAATGGCATACGGCTTTAGCAGACTGCTGCGGCAGAGAAAAAGCCTGTCAAAACGGTATCGGGTAGTCGTTCGCTATCTGGAACGGGAGATTGCGGTGACAGCTCTGTTAGATACCGGAAACAGCCTTACGGAACCCATTACCCAAAGACCGGTCCATATCTTAGATATGCGGGTATGGGAGCAGCTTACAAAAGAACAGCCGGAGCCGGAAGGCGCATGGGTGATCCCATACCATTCGGTCGGAAAAAAACAGGGTATTTTGTTTGGAAAAACCATAGATAACCTGGTTATTAAAGGGGAAACCGGAGAAACTACGATTGAGAAACCGATATTGGCAATTTATCCGGGAGAATTATCCGGCAGAAAGGAGTATCAGATGCTGCTGCATCCGGCAGCGATGGATAATAAGGAGTGTTAGTATGGTGATTAAGGTATCCATACCAAAGAGAATTCAGCTGAAGATCATTCCTTCCATACGAAGTTTCGTATTTCCGAAGCAGGGAGATATTCATTATATCGGGGGAACGGATGTCCTGCCGCCGCCTTTGGAATCCGGGGAAGAACAGAGGCTGATCTGCGGACTGGCAGAAGGGGACAGCGCAGAGACAAAAAGCATTCTCATAGAACACAATCTGCGTCTGGTCGTATACATAGCAAAAAAATTCGACAATACGGGAGTCGGGGTGGAAGATTTGATTTCAATCGGAACGATCGGACTGATCAAAGCGATCAATACGTTTAATCCTGAAAAAAAGATCAAGCTCGCGACCTATGCTTCCCGTTGTATCGAAAATGAAATCTTAATGTATCTGCGCAGAACCAGCAAAAATAAAATGGAAGTGTCGTTTGACGAACCGCTGAATGTGGACTGGGACGGAAATGAACTGTTATTGTCCGATATTCTCGGTACGGATGAGGATGTGATCTCCAGAAATATGGAAGATGAAGTGGAGAAGAATCTCTTAAAAAAGGCTGTCAGCCATTTAACAAAGCGGGAACGTACCATTGTAGAGCTTCGGTACGGACTCAATTCGGAGGAAGGAAATGAGATGACGCAGAAGGAAGTGGCGGATTTACTGGGGATTTCCCAATCGTATATTTCGCGGCTTGAGAAACGGATCATGAAAAGGTTAAAAAAGGAAATTTTAAGGTTCCAATAGTGCGTATAAAAGCCCTCTAAACGGTGAATCATTTTAGGTAGAAAGTGGTGGATTACCATTTGCCGAGATGAAAATGTCAGGTACGGAGGGAAATCAGAATGGCACTTTATAAAGTAGAAATATGCGGTGTGAATACGGCAAAGCTGCCGTTGATCAGCCAGGCGCGGAAACAGGAACTGTTAGAGGAGATTGCCAGGGGCAATCAGGAAGCCAGAGAGGAGTTTATCTATGGGAACCTGAGACTGGTTCTCAGCATTATCCAGCGCTTTGGGAACAGCAATGAAAATGTGGATGACCTGTTTCAGATCGGATGCATCGGACTGATCAAAGCGATCGACAACTTTGATCTGAGTCAGCAGGTAAAGTTTTCCACCTATGCGGTGCCCATGATCATCGGAGAAATACGCCGGTATCTGCGGGATAATAACAGTATCCGGGTCAGCCGCTCCCTGCGGGATATCGCCTATAAGGCAATTTATGCGCGCGAGACCCTGATGAAGCAGAAGCAGCGGGAGCCTGCGATCAGCGAGATCGCGGCGGAGATCGGAATTGACGCCGAGCAGATCGTATATTCCATGGATGCCATTCAGAGTCCGGTTTCTATTTACGAGCCGGTGTATCAGGAGGGCGGCGATACGCTGTATGTGCTGGACCAGATCAGCGATAAGAAAAACAGAGAAGAAAAATGGGTGGAAGAGATCGCGCTGCAGGACGCAATGGAAAAACTGCCGGAACGGGAACGAATGATTATTGAAATGCGTTTTTTTAACGGAAAGACGCAGATGGAGGTAGCAAAAGAGATCGGAATTTCGCAGGCACAGGTCAGCCGGCTGGAGAAAAACGCACTGAAGACCATGCGGAACTTTTTGAAGGATTAAGGCAGGCACAAACACGGAAAAAGCGCATATGCTGTATGGAAAGGCGGCATTGATACAGAATGTCGGGATACGGAGGAGACGGGCGTATGCGGATGTTTGATCTGCGGCAGAAAGAAGTGATCAATGAGTGCGACTGCAGACGGCTGGGATTTGTGGCTGATCTGGAATTTGATATTTGTACGGGATGTATACAGGCAATTATCGTGCCGGGACCGAGCAAGTTCTGCGGCATATTCGGAAAGGAAGAGGAATACATTATTCCGTATCCATGTATTAAGCAGATCGGTCCCGACATTATTCTTGTAGCAGTGCGGGAAGAAGCAGTGAAAAGTGGAAAGGGAAGAAGTGAATGATGGAAGGAGAAATACCAATGGTAGATAAGGTAATTGAAAATAACAGAGTCAGTGTCGCGGGTGAGATCGTATCTGAATTCCGCTACAGTCATGAGGTGTTCGGAGAAGGATTTTATCTGGTGGATATCGCGGTGAACCGGCTGAGCGAGCTGGTGGATATCATTCCGCTTATGGTATCGGAACGGCTGGTCGATGTGACGGAGGACTGCCGCGGACAGCTGGTAGAGGTTGCGGGGCAGTTTCGCTCTTACAACAGGCATGAAGGTACGAAAAACAGGCTGGTATTATCCATTTTTGTAAGGGAATGGATGTTTGTGGACGAAAATCTGGAATCCGGCAGAACCAACCAGATCTTTCTGGACGGATTTATCTGCAAAGCGCCGATTTATCGGAAGACGCCGCTGGGTCGGGAAATCGCAGATCTGCTGGTGGCGGTTAACCGTCCGTATGGAAAATCGGATTACATACCCTGTATTGCGTGGGGCAGAAACGCCAGATACGCGCAGAGCTTTCAGGTCGGAGGCAGGATCCAGATCTGGGGGCGGGTTCAGAGCAGAGAGTATGTCAAAAAGATCAGTGAAGAAGAAACCCGGAAACAGATCGCCTATGAGGTTTCCGTCAGCAAACTGGAATATTATGACCAGTAGGCAAAAAATCGCAAAACAGGCATGAAACCGTAAAATAAGGGTTGACTTTCAGGAACGGAAATGCTATTTTATAGCTAACATACAAAAGAAATGTGTAGAGGTTGCGTTATTTATCAGTACCCTGCCGGATGTGCCGGACACAGAAGAAGACAGGGGAAAGGAACTAACGCCGAAAGAGGACGGACCGGAACCGTTTTCTTGGGCATAGGCCGAACAGGTTTATGACTGTCATCGAGAGATGGGGCGCTACCGGAGAATGAAGATTGATTTGGATTCGTAGACCAGCCTCAGGGCTGGTCTTTTATTTCAGGCAACAGAAGAAAGGAGTCTTTGGATTATGGCAATTTTTACAGGAGCGGGTGTTGCGATCGTAACACCGATGTATGCGGACGGATCGGTGAATTTTGATAAGCTGGGAGAACTGATCGACGAACAGATCGCGGCCGGAACCGATGCAATCATTATCTGCGGAACAACCGGAGAATCTTCAACGCTGACGCATGACGAGCATTTTGAATGTATCCGTTATGCGGTGGAGAAGACGGCGGGAAGGATCCCGGTTATTGCCGGAACCGGTTCCAACAATACGGCGGAAGCGGTTTCGCTGTCAAAACGGGCGGCGGCAGTCGGAGTGGACGGTCTTCTGGCAGTTACGCCGTACTACAATAAGTGTACGCAAAACGGACTGGTTGAATATTTCGTGGATATCGCGAAAGCGGCGGACGTTCCGCTGATCATGTACAATGTGCCCAGCCGAACGGGCTGCAATATCCTGCCGGCGACCGCGATGAAAGCGGTGAAGACGGCGGACAATATCGTAGCGATCAAAGAAGCCAGCGGAAATCTGTCTCAGGTCGCGGATCTGGCGGCGATGAGCGAAGGCATGCTGGATATTTATTCCGGCAACGACGATCAGATCGTTCCGCTTTTGTCTCTGGGAGCCAAGGGCGTGATCTCCGTATTGTCAAACGTAGCGCCGAAACAGACGCATGATATCGTCGCGAAATATATGGCGGGCGAGGTAGCGGAGAGCCGGAAGCTGCAGCTGGAGGCTATGAGCCTGATCCGGGCTCTGTTCAGCGAAGTGAATCCGATCCCGGTAAAAGCGGCGCTCAATCTGATGGGTAAGGAAGTAGGACCGCTCAGAAAGCCGCTGACGCAGATGGAGGCAGCCAATGCGGAAAAACTCGCGCAGGCTATGATGAAGTACGGAATTTTATGATAACAGGATTACAGGAAAGAGGTTCGATATGATAAAGATAATCATGCACGGATGCAACGGTCAGATGGGGAGAGTCGTTGCGGGAATCGTTGCACAGGATACAGAGACGGAAATTGTGGCGGGAATCGATCCGGTCGATGCCGGTACCAATCCGTTTCCGGTGTTTCCCAATATTGGGGCCTGTAAGGCAGAAGCAGATGTGGTCATTGATTTCGCGGCTGCGGCTGCGGTGGACGATCTGCTGGATTACTGTGAAGCCAACAGGCTGCCGGTTGTTTTATGTACGACCGGTCTAAGTGAAGCCCAGCTTGCCCATGTAAAGGAAGCGGCGCAGCACACGCCGGTTTTGAAATCTGCGAATATGTCGCTTGGGATCAATACGATCATGAAGCTGTTAAAGCAGGCGGTCAATGTATTTGCGCCGGAAGGATATGACATTGAGATCGTGGAGAAGCACCACAACCGTAAGGTGGATGCGCCCAGCGGTACGGCGCTGGCGCTGGCAGACGCCATGAATGAGGAGCTGGATAACCGCTATGCCTATAAGTTTGACCGCAGCCGGGAGCGGATGCGCAGGCCGAAACAGGAGATCGGTATCAGCGCGGTCCGGGGCGGCACCATTGTGGGAGAACATGAAGTGATCTTCGCGGGCGTTGACGAGGTGATCGAGATTAAGCATACCGCTTATTCTAAAGCGGTTTTCGCGAAGGGCGCGGTAGCCGCGGCCAAGTTTCTGGCAGGCAAGGCGCCGGGTATGTACGATATGCATGATGTGATCGAAGCACAATAATGGGAATTGTTGAAAATGAAGAGGGTGTCCCAAAAGTCATTTGAAATGACTTGAAGATGCCCTCTTTTTTTTTGCAGTTATAGAGATGTAAAAGAGTTGTAAAAGTTGTATGAATCTTCAGTGAAGCATATTTCAAAGAAAAAAAGGATTTGTTATATTATAATAAAAGATCGGTATGAAAGCGGGGAGATGCGTATGAAGAAAAAAAGAATGTTATGGGGAATCGCTCTGGCTTCTGTTGTGCTGATGGCGGCGTGTATGATTTTTGTTAATTGTATGTTTACCCGCAAGGTCACCGTGATCCCGGCAGGGGAGACACTGGAGTTCGGAGGCGTTGCCTGCAGGGTCACGGGATGTCGGCTGTTGGACCAAGAGACGTTTGAACGAGAATATCCGGAGATCTTTCAGAGAGATTTTTCTTATCTGACAGCCGAGATGAATCTGTGGGCAGGTCCCTGGTGTTATCTGTGCGCGGATCTGGAGGTGGAGAATCTGAATGTGGCAGAGAGTACGGAGGTTTCTGTAGGAGGCTACCTGGTTTGTACGAAATATAACAATGGGGGAAACTATTATGATATGGCGGAGAAAGAACCGGAGAATGACACTTCTCTCCTGTTGGAACCGTCAGGAACAGGGCATTTGCTGGTGATCTCGAATCAGAAGGCAGGGCTGCTGGAAGAGTATGATGCGGATCGGGCGTATCTGACAATCCTAAATGCTCCTGATGTGTGGATGATGCTGGAAGAACAGGAAGGAGCGTGATCGTGTGAAAGAGGTTTTCTTGTTTGAACAAAGACGGATGTTCCGTTCTATGACGTTTCGGGTTTCCCTGCTGTTTGTTCTGCTGCTGGTCGGGTGGCATTTCTTCGATGTGATCCAGGTTGCGTTTCGTTATAATTGGAGTGTACGGAACGAATCGATGGAAGCAGCGGCGTTTCTGAATGTATGGGATTGCTGGCTGGGTACGGATGCCTTATACGCTGAGAGCCTGCTGTTTTTTGACAGTCTGCTTCCGGTACTGGCAGCCTTGCCCTATGCCGTTTCCGGATGGCAGGATATAAAAAGCGGCTATCGGGTTCAGGTCTGCACCCGCTGTGACCGGAAACGGTATTACATAGGAAAATATCTGGCAGTCTTCAATGCCGGCGGGATCATAATTGTTTCTGTCCTGCTGCTGGATCTGCTGGTTTGCCATTTGTGTCTGCCTACAACCCTGTCGCCGTCTCCGATAGGCAAAGTATTGGGGCCCAGCGCGGTGGGCGGAAGTCTGTTCTATACCTGTCCTTACCTGTATGCAGCGATTTATATGTTGATCGACTATATATTTGGCGGTATTTATGCCTGCCTGGGACTTGCGGCGACCTGGCTGCTTAGGAATACCTTCCTGATCTTTATTTTTCCTTATGTGTTCAATATTGGGCTGAGCTATCTGGGAAGAGTCCATAAACAGCTTGAATTGATATTCATTTCCAAGGCTTGTCCGGCACAGCCCTATGGAGAAGGCTATTACTATTCCGGACTGCATTTTGCCCTGAATCTGGGGATTTTGCTGCTGCTGGGAATCGTAGTTTACTTTTGGAAATGCAGAAGAAGGGAGTTGTATCCGTGATGAGAATGCAATTGTTTATAAGCGATTTAAGACAGGGCGTTTTCCGCAGGCTTGTGTTGTTTTTGCCGATTGTCGTGCTTGCCGCATTCAGCTCGATCCAGGTCTATAACGGGATTTCGGATGTTGGGGAGCAGATCCCTCTGGCCGCGTTTTTTCTCAATGCGCTGAAAGGTTCGCCTTATCTGCCGCGTGTAAATATTATGGTATCGGCGACGGGATATCTGCTGCTAAATGCCTGGATCATGATCCTGGTGGCCAATTACGCGCATGAAGACATGACGCAAAGAGGAATTCAGGTTTTTACCCGCTGCGGACAGAAATATTCCTGGTGGCTGTCTAAATGTGTCTGGAATCTGGGTACCGTCCTTGCCGCGTATTTCGCTCTGTTTTCTACCTGTCTGGTACTGGGGCTGATCCTGGGTGATCTGTCTGCGGATTTTACGCTGGGTTCCTGGCTCTGTCTGGCAGCTTCCTATATGGATGTATCGGAGATCCCGTCTGCAGGAACGATTGCCGTCTGGGTGCTGGTATTGCCGCTGCTCACTTCGTTTGCTTTGAGTATGGTACAGATGTTGATCTCGATTCTGACGGAACCCATTTACGGTGGGATTTTTACCGTATGTATTCTGACCGTTTCCGGAGTGACGGATCGGATCTGGTGGCTTCCGGGAAATTATCTGATGTTAACTCGGACAAAGCTGCTGAACCCGGAAGGATTGGAATTTTATCCTGCGGTCATTCTGGATCTGGTCCTGATTGTCGGAAGTATACTGGCAGGCATTGTCTTTCTCAGAAAAAAAGATATTCTATAGTGTAAAACAAGTGGAAGCCGGATTGTGATAAGGAGGACAAATGCATGAAAACAGAGATTGAAATGATTTTTCAAGATTATACAAAGGTATTAAAAAAAGCAACGGTCCTGGATCAGGT
Organism: uncultured Lachnospiraceae bacterium; assembly: GCA_947626415.1. GTDB lineage: Bacteria > Bacillota > Clostridia > Lachnospirales > Lachnospiraceae > CANQSA01. Next base: position 53,192 of record CANQSA010000010.1, on the reverse strand, counting down.
GAATCTGCATCTGACCGGCGGACATATCTACGGACTGAAGGGGAGAAACGGAGGCGGAAAGACCATGCTGATGCGCGCCGCCTGCGGATTGATCTATGCGACCAGCGGAACTGTCAGCATTAACGGAAAGGTATTGGGAAAGGATATGTCGTTTCCGGAAAGCGCAGGGGTGCTGATCGAGAATCCGTCCTTTCTGCCGGGAGATACCGGCCTGCGGAATCTGAAGGAACTGGCCTCTCTGCAGAAGCGGATCGGGGAAGACGAAGTCAGGCAGGCAATTTTGGATGTGGGGCTGGATCCGGACGATAAGAGGAAGTACCATAAGTATTCGCTGGGGATGAAGCAGCGGCTTGGAATCGCAGCCGCGCTGATGGAGCATCCGGATCTGATCATTCTGGATGAGCCTACGAATGCTCTGGATGAGAGCGGCATTGAACTGCTCCGGCCGCTTTTGAAGCGGGAAAAGGAGAGAGGAGCCCTGATTTTGCTCTCCTGCCATGATACGGAGGAACTGTATCAGCTGGCGGATACGATCCTGCTGGTGGAATCGGGAAGGGTACGCATGGAACAAAAGGAACAGAGTGTGTCGGGAGGAGGCGGCAATGAAAAAACGGATCAGTAAGCCCAGCGCCAGGATCATTATTATAAGCGTTATCTTTATCGGGATCATCGCGTTTTTCCTTTGGGAACGCTTCAAACCGGTTGAACCGGATGATTCCGTTCAGGAAGGGGAGCTTGCAAAGGAAGATTCCTTTTTATTGTATTGCAAAAATACGGAGATTGCTCCGTTTCGGATCACGATAGTAAGCGCCGCCTACAATGAAACGCTGCCGGATTCGGACGGATATTATGAAAAGAAGGGGCGGGTTGCGAAGCTGCTTTCCACGCTGAGAAATTACGAATCGGTCGATACGTCTTATGAAGGGAATACCGGATATCTGACTGTTGATTTAACGGTCGAATGTCTCAAATCCGATCTGTCTTCGCTGACGGAAGCGAAACAGGAGCGCTACAGGAAAGAGCCGCCTGTCCTTAGCCTGGAGAATATCCGGCTGGCCAGTCTGTATGACGGAAAGGAAGAGGGAATTTCCTATGATGGAAGCTCGAGTGACGGGAAACCGTTTAATTTCTATGAGGCATCCCGATGGCATGATCTGCCGATGAGTGATTTTAAGGTTCTGAAAGGAGATCCGGAGACGCTGACGGAAGCCCAGCCTAAATTCAATCTGAAGGAAGGAGAGACCATGGAGCTTCAGCTTCTGTATGTCTGTCCGTTTACTGCATACGAGTCCTTGTATCATCCGGTCCTGGTATTTGAACCGACCGGTACGGCAGGGGGTAAGATGACACTGGAACGGATGATCACGGAACTTCCGGTAACGGTATATCAGACTCCGTGGCCGATGGAATGCGCCTATCAGGGAGAGCAGCTGTCCAGACGGGAGATTTCCGCGCAGGAAAATGATAACGCGCTGTTTAAAGCAGAGGGAGACTGGCTGAACCCGACTGTGCTGTCAGAAAAAGCAGATCTGGAAGCCTATCAGCTGTTCCCTGATCAGAAACAGATCCTTAAGGACCCGAAGACTCCCGCATACAGCATTCATCTGGATAGTCAGGGAAAGCAGATCCTGGATCTGCCTTATACAATGCTGTCGGAGACGGAAAGCTCCGTTTATGACTCCCTGAAAGAACTGCCGTCCGGATTTTCAGACAGTAAAGCCCTCCAGACTGTTACAAAACGGTATGTAGAAGAACTGGGCTTTACGGAAAAGGACCTGCGGTATCTGGTAGTCAGGTGCCGGTACTATGCGTATAAAGGAGTATATTGCAACAATCTGCAGAACCTGTGGTTTTACTGTGAACAGAAAGACGGAAGTCTTCTGCCGTGCGGAAATCCGGACGATTATCGGATCGTGGAATGTGATAATCCGCTTGTGACGCCGGACAGCACTTATGTGTATCAGCAGGATCCGGGCGGAGATGAAGCGGTTACGGCTGTGGTCGAACTGGTATTTGTGTGCTATCCGGACTGCACAGATACGCTGTATCTGTGTCCGAATTTCAGTATTGTGGATTCTGATATGTTAAAAAACAAAGACAAACAGATTGATTTTATAAAATTAAGTTAGAAAATAAAAACGGAAACGCAAATTGGGAACTGCCGCAAACGCAGAGGAATGCTCTGTGAAGCGGCAGTTTTCTTTTTTATGAAAAATTCACAAAAAAGGAATAGGCAAATGCCGAAAACTGTGATAAAATGTGAAATAGTGTGTGATAAAATGACACAGAAGAGAACTTGAAGGAGGAATTACTTTGATCGAAGTTAAGAATCTGAGTAAAATATATGGCGACCATGTGGCGGTGAATGATCTGAACTTCCACATTGAACAGGGAAAGATATACGGATTCCTGGGGCCCAACGGCGCCGGAAAGTCAACGACCATGAATATGATCACCGGATATATCGCGCCGACCACAGGGCAGATCGTCGTAAACGGGCATGACGTGGCGGAAGAGCCGGAAGAAGCGAAGAAGTGCATCGGGTATCTGCCCGAGTTCCCGCCGCTTTATACCGATATGACGCCGTATGAATATTTAAAATTTGTAGCAGAGTTAAAGAAGATCCCAAGGAATCAGCAGAAAAAGTGTATTGACGCTGCCATTGAACAGACGAAGATCCAGGATGTCTCCAATCGGCTGATCCGGAATCTGTCAAAGGGCTATAAGCAGCGTGTGGGATTCGCACAGGCGATTCTGGGATTTCCCGAGATCATCATTCTGGACGAGCCTACAGTCGGCCTGGATCCCAAGCAGATCATCGAGATGCGGGATCTGATCCGAAGCCTCGGAAAGCAGCATACCGTAATCTTAAGTTCCCATATCATGCAGGAGATCAGCGCAGTGAGCGACGAAGTTATGATCATTGCTCATGGCCGGATGCTGGCGCAGGATACGCCGGACAATCTGAGCCAGCATGTTACCGGAACCAATACCCTGGAGCTGCTGGTTAAGGCGCCGGATTACAGAGTGCGGAGCGTATTGGATAAGATTTCCGATATTTCCAAATATGAGGTTTCCCGGGAAGAGGATAACGGCATGGAGTGTACGAAAGCATTGCTGTCCGCTTCGATGGAGGTGGATATCAGGGAAAGTGTATTCTATGCGTTCGCTGCGGCGAAGCAGCCGATCATTTCCATGAAACCGTCCAATATTTCCCTGGAGGACGTATTCTTAAAGGTTACGGAAGGTAAGAACACGGATTCCAGAGGAAAGCGGCAAACCGGCAAATACGCGCCGATCCGCAGGAATAAGGAAGAGAGGGATTAACAATGTTGGCAATTTACAAGCGAGAAGTGAAATCCTATTTTATTTCCATGATCGGATACGCGTTTGTGGCGTTTCTGCTCCTGGTAATCGGATTTGTATATTCATCTATTAACATTAACGGCAAAAGCCCGTTTATCGGTTATGCGCTGCAGCAGGCCTATGTGTCGGTGGTCTTTATGCTGCTGGTTCCGGTTGTTACCATGCGTGTGCTTGCGGATGAGCACCGGACTAAGACAGACCAGCTTTTATTTACCTCGCCGGTCAGCATTACGAAGATCGTGCTGGCCAAATATTTCGGGACCCTGACCCTGTTCGCGATTCCTATGGTCTGGATCTGCATTTATCCGATCATGCTGACTTCGTTCGGTACAGTGCCGCTGCCGATGTCCTATGTTTCCATTCTGGGCTTTGTACTGCTGGGAATGGCGTACTTTGCGATCGGGATCGTGGTATCGGCGTCAACGGAGAACCAGATCATTTCCGCAGTTGTGACGTTCGCGGTTCTGATTTTATCGTTTTCCATGCAGTATCTGGTGGATATTACGCCTACAACGGCGGTATTTTCCTTCATCTGTTTCCTTGTGCTGGCTGCACTGGCTGCTCTGATCTATTACGGATTCGCGAAGAATCTGATCGCGGCCGGGATTCTGGGACTGGTACTGGAGGCGGTCGTTGTGATCCTGTATCTGGTAAAGAGCAGTCTGTTTGAAGGGCTGATCGCAAAGCTGATGCTGGTATTGTGCCTGAATTCGCATTATGACAACTTTATCAACGGCTATTTTGAAGTAGATGCGATCCTGTATTATCTGTCCGTGGTCGTACTGTGTCTGGTCATTGCGGTACAGATGCTGCAGAAGAGAAAATGGGATTAGGAGGTGGCAGACATGAAGAAGCAGTTTAAAAACGGAACTTACAGTTTTGCCGTGATCGCCATTGTACTGATCATTGTGGTCATGATCAACCTTCTGGTGGCACAGATCCCTTCTGAATACCGGAAACTGGACGCTACGGCTACAGATCTGTTCGCCCTGTCCGATACCACGAAGGAAGTGCTGCACAACCTGAATAAAGATGTTACGCTGTATACCATTGCCCAGGTCGGAAATGAGAACCGCTATGTGGAAAATTTTGTACAGCTTTATATGAATGAAAGCGACCATATTAAACATGAGACGATCGATCCGATCCTGAATCCGCAGTTTATCGAGGATTACGGTGAAAATCTGTCCCAGGGCAGCCTGATGGTGGAATGCGGGGATGCCCACGACGGGATCGAACTCAACGATATGTTTATAACGACAACGGATTCCGCCACCAATATTGACTCCATTACCGGCGTGGACTGCGAGGGTCTGATCACCAGCGCCATTGTTCGGCTGAGCGGGGATTATACGCCGAAACTGTATGAGGTAAGCGGATTTGAAGAGACTCCGCTGACCAGAAGACAGGGTTCCTATATTTCCCGTCAGAATATTGATGTGGGAGAACTGGATTTTTCACAGACGACCGAGATCCCGGAGGATGCGGATATGCTGCTGTTCAATCTGCCGCTTACCGATCTGACGGACGCGCAGCTGGAGGCGGTTTCCGAGTTTATGGATTCCGGCAAATCTGTTGTGATAATCATGGATACGGCGCAGATTAAGATCAGCAACCGTCTGAAAAATTTTGACAAGCTGATGGAAAAAGTCGGGATCGGCATTGAATATAAAACGGTATTAGAGGGAGATACACAATACTGGATGAATGAAAATTCTCCGTATTTCTGCCGGGCGCAGCTGGTAGATCACAGCGCGACCCATGTCTGCGTAGAGGAAAAACGTTCCGTTGTTCTGGCTATGGCGGACAATATCAAGATCCTGGATCAAAACAGGGATGATCTGGTCATTGAGCCGCTTGCACAGTCTTCTTCCACGGCCTATCTGAAAGAACAGGGCTCCGCTACGATGGCGCAGCTGCCTACGGATGAAACCGGCACTTTCAATTACGGTATGGCAGTGACCAATACGAAGACCAACGGAAGATTTCTGCTTTATTCTTCCCGGTCCATGGTTCAGAGTACGGACAACACCACGTTGGATGAAAATAATCAGCGGCTTCTGGTCAGCTCCATTCGCTGGCTGGCAGGACAGGCCGAGGATGTGCTGATCATGGTGAAGTCTCTGGCGCCGGCCGATCTGGTCGTATCGGACAAGGAAGTAAATATTTATACGGTGATCGTAGTGCTGGTATTTCCGGCAATCGTCCTGGGATATGGCCTGCTGGTATGGAATAGGAGACGGAAAAGATGACAAAAAGCCAAAAAAAGAAGTGGATCAAACTGATCGCACTTGCGGCTGCCGCGGTTATACTGGTGAGCGTCGTATTGCTGATCCGGTTTTTATCGACAGACAGTACCGCGGATCCGGAGCCTGATGCGGAAACCGGAAACTTTAAAGCGGTCAATCTGGTCAGCAGCGATATCGGCAGGATCGTGTTTAAAAACGAAAATCTGGAAGCGGCTTTTTTGTTAAAGGGAGAAGAATGGGTCTATGAGGCGGACGATCAGTTCCCTACAAATTCCGATACCTTAGACCAGATGCTGGATATCGCTTCCAGTATCGACGCGACGCAAAAAATTTCCGTCTCAGCAGAAGATCTGTCTCAATATGGCTTTGATGCGCCGATGAATGAGATTTCTTTATTTACCAAGAGTGGGAAAGAGACAAAGCTGACCGTCGGAAAGCATAATATTACGACCAATCAGTATTATCTCCGCGTGAATGACGAAACGGAGCTGTATACCATTGATTCTACGCTGCCGGAAGCATTTGCCTGTAATTTAATGGATCTGGGTCAGATTGAGACCATACCGTCGCTTACCTTTAGTACGATCCAAAACATTACGATCCATAACGGCGACCGGGAATACAATATCCTGGGGAACCGGGAATACGGTCTGGATATGTCCGGGAATACCGGATGGTACATTAAAGAACCGTTCCAGCTGCTTCACGGTCTGGTAGAAGATATGTTTGATGAGTATATCGATGATATTACGGCATTTTCCTTTGCCAAGCTGCAGGCATATCGGGTAACGGAGGCTGATTACGAGGCTTACGGATTGGGAGAGGACTGCAGCCGGACGATCCGGTTTGTATATCCGGGCACATCCGAAGGCGAGGACTCCACAGAAGAAAACAATGCGTTAAGAAATGAACGCGCGCTGACGATTTATGTGGGAAATGCCGGGGAAACAGACAACTATTATTATTCCAGATATGAGATCACAGAGGGAAACAAGATCATTGAAAAGAGCCGGATCTATCTGGTCACTGCTTCTCAGATCGCTAAGACAATGAATTTAAATCCGCTGCAGTATATGTACAAAAATATCGTATATGTCAAACTGGACGATCTGAAAGCCCTGTCCCTGACGGTAGGGGATGAAACCTATGATTTTGAGATCCGGGAGATCGGAAGAAAAGAGCAGGAGACGGAAGCGGGAGAAGAAACCCAGAGCGGCGCTTTGCAGTACGGCGTCCGGATCCTGGAATATTACTGCAACGGCCGAAAACTGGATGAAGAGAAGTTCCAATCTTTTTATCATACATTGATTTCCAAATCCGGGAATGAAATCCTGTATCAAGAAAGCCAGATCCGGGATGGAGAAACGATTATGAAAATGCATTTTGAAAAGCTTGACAGCAGCAGTTCCTTTTCGGTGATCAATGCGGAACTGAAATCTTATAATACCGGTAATTATCAGGCAACGGTAAACGGAGCGACGGAAATGCTGGTCAGCAAAAAAGATGTGAACGAGATCATTGACGCGCTGCATGAACTGACAGAAGAATAATTTTTCATTCATAAAAACTCTCCTTTTGGGAATCGTAATAAAAGAGGGCATCCTCTTAATTATGATAAAAGGAGAGTTTTTAGTATGAAAAAGAAAAAATTGTTATTGGCAGTATTGCTGGCAGTGATGGCGTTTGGCGCAGTCGGATGCGGAAATATGGGCGATGATAAAAAGGACGACGCGACAGACAGGACCACGACCCAGGAAAACACGACGACCCGCAATGAAAATGAATCGACCACCGGCGCCGGTCTGAATAATCAGCAGACGACCAGCAGAGCAGAAAATGAGAATAACAATGAAAATGAATCTTCTTCCGAGAACGGTGTTGTGGATGACATCGGGGACGATATCAAAAAAGGAATCGGCGATGTCGGTGACGATGTGAAAAAGGGAATCGACGATGTCGGTGACGCGATCAAGGACGGCAGCGGCGCCAGATAAGCGGTAATTTGCACAGAATAATTCCGAAACAGGCAATTTTTGGCACAGTAGGGTTATTTTGTGCAATTTTTTTTGCTTTTTTTATAAAAAAATGAAAAAAACACTTGCAAAATTCAGACGAAACTAATATCATAAATGAAAAGGAGGGATTTATATGGATTTTGAAAAAAAAGAACGGAATTTAAGTGCAAGTGAAACTGTTATCATGAAAGCGATTTGGGACGCGGAGGAAGACCTGTCGGTTCCGAATCTAATCAATCTTCTGAATACGAAGTATGGAAAGGAATATGCGAAGACCACAGTCGTTACATTTTTGCTGCATCTTTCGGACAAGGAATTTGCAACCACATATCGGAAGGGAAGATATTCTTATGTACATGCTTTAAAAAGTGAAAAGGAATACAGGCAGAAGCTCATGCGGGAAGCGCTGGACTTCTGGTATAAAAATGACATTGTGGAAATGATCACCTGTATGCTGCATGAGAAAAAGATCTCTCACGAAGAGATTCAGAAGATCCAGACAGAACTGGCAAAATTGGATTCCAAATAGTTTTTCAAAAGAACAAAAAGCAATCTTCCGCATATGCTGATTTAGAAGGCATATGCGGAGGATTTTTTTTATGGCAAAAGTGGTATTAGACGCGGGACACGGCGGCTCGGATCCGGGCGCGGTGTATGAAGGCAGACAGGAAAAAGACGATAACCTTGCGCTTACGCTCGCGGTGGGAGAAATTCTGGAAAATAACGGCGTAGATGTGGAATACACCAGAACGACGGATGTTTATCATACGCCGTTTGAAAAAGCACAGATGGGGAACCGGACGGATGCGGATTATTTTATATCGTTCCACCGAAACGCGCTGCCGACTCCCAATACAGGGACCGGAGTGGAAACGCTGGTTTACAATGATGAAGGGATCAAGGCGGATATGGCAAGGGCGATTAACGCGAATCTGGCGGAGCTGGGCTTTGCCAACCGCGGTGTGATCGAACGTCCCAATCTGGTCGTGCTGCGCAGGACCAGAATGCCCGCGCTGCTGGTTGAAGCGGGATTTATTGACAATGAAGCGGATAACGCGAAATTTGACAGTCAGTTTAACGAGATCGCCCGTGCCATTGCCGACGGAATCCTGGAAACCTTAAATACACAGGCGGCGGCAGAGGCGGCTGTACAGCCCACAGCCGATCCCATGACAGAACTGGAAATGAATCCGGTGCCGGAAAATGAGAAAGAAGAGAATCCGGAAGGTCCGCAGTATCGGGCGGGAGAATCCCAGATGCAGATGCGCCGCGGTCCGTATATCTCTCAGGATCCGCTTTACCGGGTACAGGTGGGGGCGTTTGAAAATCAGCAGCTGGCGGAGCGTTTGTCCTACCGTCTGCAGCTGAGCGGCTATCCGGCGTTTGTACTGTATCAGAGCCCTTATTATAAAGTACAGGTAGGCGCTTACCGCTATCTGGATAATGCGGTATTGATGGAACAGCGGCTCCGTATGGACGGCTATGAAACCTTTCTGGTATCTCAATAAATAATTTGACGGAACCGGGGGATTGTACTATACTGTAAAAAAATAACGGAAACGGACATAAGGAGTCGATATGAGCTACGGATTTATAAAAGTTGCGGCTGCCACCCCTTCCATCCGGGTGGCAGACTGTACGTATAATACAAAAGAGATCTGCAGGCTGATCGGAGAGATGGCGGCGCAGGGCGCGAAACTGGGAGTATTTCCGGAATTATGCATTACCGGCTATACCTGCAGCGATTTGTTCTGGCAGCAGCATCTGCTGAAAGCGGCAGAGAACAGTCTGCTGGAAATCGCAAAATCTACGGTGGGAACGGATATGCTGGCCGTGGTTGGACTGCCGGTTGCACATCGGAACAAACTGTACAACGGAGCAGCGGTTTTGTTTGAAGGGAAGATACTGGGGATCGTACCGAAAACCCATTTGCCCAATTATTCCGAGTTTTATGAGGCAAGACATTTTACCGGCGGAACGGGGCTCCGGGAGGAGATCCGGATCGGCGGGCAGTGTGTTCCGTTTGGGACAGACCTGTTATTTAAAGAAGCAAACATGGATTCTTTTGTATTGGGCATTGAAATCTGTGAGGACCTGTGGGTTCCGGATCCGCCCAGCGTACATCTGGCGATGGCGGGCGCAACTGTGATCGCGAACTGTTCCGCCAGCGATGAGGTAACGGGAAAGGACAGCTACCGAAGAGAACTGGTACGCAGCCAGTCGGCGCGGCTTGTCGGCGCTTACGTTTACGCGGATGCCGGAGAGGGAGAATCCACAACCGATCTGGTTTATGCGGGACATAATCTGATTGCGGAGAACGGGATCCTGCTGGCGGAAGCCCGCAAATTTCAGAACGAAACGATCTATGCGGATATTGATACAGAGCGGCTGACAGGGGAGCGCCGGCGGATGACGACATACGCCAACCGCGCGGAGGGATGGAGAGAAATTACGTTCGCATTTCAGAATACGGACGGAGTTTTATCGCGGTATATTGATCCGGCGCCGTTTGTGCCGGCACAGACAGAAGACCGGGAACGCAGATGTAAGGAAATCCTGGAGCTGCAGGCGAGAGGACTGAAAAAACGTCTGGAGCATACGAACTGTAAGACTGCGGTGATTGGGATTTCCGGCGGCCTGGATTCTACGCTGGCGCTGCTGGTAACCGCATATGCGTTTGATCTGCTGGGATTGGAACATAAGGGAATTATGGCAGTAACCATGCCGGGTTTCGGGACGACAGACCGGACGTACCGGAACGCACAGGAACTGATCCGAAGGCTGGGCGCTTCGCTTGCCGAGATCCCGATCGGACAGGCTGTAATGCAGCATTTTGAAAATATCGGGCATGATCCGGCAGTGAAAGATATCACTTATGAAAACGCGCAGGCCAGACAGCGTACCTATCTGCTGATGGATATTGCCAATGAGCAGAACGGCATGGTGATCGGAACCGGAGATATGTCTGAACTGGCGCTGGGCTGGGCGACCTATAACGGCGACCATATGTCTATGTATGGGGTAAACGCGTCCGTACCCAAGACTTTGGTCCGCCACCTGGTCCGTTATTATGCCGATACCTGTCAGGATACCGGTCTGGCAGAGGTACTGTACGATATCCTGGATACGCCGGTCAGTCCGGAATTACTGCCGCCTGCGGGAGACGGAAAGATTGCGCAGAAAACGGAAGATCTGGTAGGACCGTATGAACTGCATGATTTCTTCCTGTATCATATGCTGCGCTGGGGCTGTCCGCCCGGAAAGATTCTGTATCTGGCAAAGCAGGCGTTCGGAAACGCTTATGAGGATGCGGTTATTTTGAAATGGCTGAAAGTCTTTTACCGGCGCTTTTTCTCGCAGCAGTTTAAACGATCCTGTCTGCCGGACGGACCGAAAGTGGGATCTGTCGCGGTTTCTCCCCGGGGAGATCTGCGGATGCCAAGCGACGCTTCGGTTCGCCAGTGGATGGATGAACTGGAACAAAAATAGCAGCGGTCATTGTTTTGCTTTATTTAAAGTGGAACGGATTGCGTTCAACAGAACAGCATAGGTATATTCCGCGTTTTTTTCACAGGTGATATTTTCCAGGGACTGGGCGGAAACGATCTGCCGCTCAAGATCTTCAACGGAAGACTGGACCAGCGGATACATGGCAAGAACCGCTTCATCGGTATGGATCAGCCGGATGGAATTGATCCGGTCTGCGTCTACCGTAACTTCCAGTTCCATCGGGGACTGGTTCATGGTGATGGATGTGGTGTATACGCCTGCCGTATAAGATGCCGGTTCTGTCTGTTCGGAACTGCCGGAATCATCTCCGCCTGAGAAAAACATTGTGATCAAAAGCACGATAAAAGCGGCTCCCAGCAGAAGAAAAATCAGAGTATACAAAAACTCTTTTAAATGGAAAACCATAATTTTGGGCTGTTTTGGCATAGTGAATATGTACTCCTTTTTTATTCTCTGCTTCAATATATTTGGAAAAAAAGGAAAATATGCATAAAAGAAGATTCCGAAAAAGGAAAATAGATGAAAAAATCACGAAAATTTTTGAATTACTTGACAAAAACAGACAGATGCGATATAAACAGACCGAAAGCTATAATACATATGTACCTACAGGCGCAGACTGTAGAAGATGAGGAGGATTTCATGGCAAATCAAACAGTAGCAAAGACAGCAGCGGTTAAGACAGAAGAGAAGAAGGCAGCGGTTAAGGCAGAAGAGAAGAAGGCAGCAGTTAAGGCAGAAGAAACAAAGGTAACAGCACCGGCAGCAGTTAAGGAAGAGAAGCCGGTTAAGAAAGAAGCTCCGAAGAAAGAAGCTGCAAAGAAGGAACCTGTAAAGAAGACAGCCGCTCCGAAGAAAGAGGCTGAGGCAACTGTTTATGTGCAGTATCAGGACGCCGAGATCGAACCGAAGAAGGTACTGGAGCAGGTTAAGACCGACTGGGTAAACGCAGGACACAGAGCATCTTCCATTAAGAAAGTGGATTTGTATATCAAGCCGGAAGAAGGCAAGGCTTACTGGGTAATCAATGGAAAAGAGACCGGTTCGGTAGACTTATAAGACGAAAAACAACAGAATGTTGAAGAGAATACTTTGGGGCACCCTCCGTATGGAAGGTGCCTCAAAGTGTTTTTGTAGTGAATCCATATAAGGGCTGCGATCCTTCGGAAAGTTGACAGATAAATCAACGTGCGGTACAATTATTTTAGTAGAGTGGAGCTGAAAAAAGTGGGATTCTAATCAATATAAAAACGAGGAGTGTAAGAGAAATGGCGCTACAATTTATCTTGGGCGAAAGCGGTTCCGGGAAATCCGATTACGCGATGAAACGGTTGATCGAGGAAGCAATGGCGCATCCGAAAAACCGGTATATGATCCTGGTTCCGGCACAGTTTACGATGCAGACACAGAAAGATATTGTCCGGATGCATCCGTGCCGCGGCGTTCTGAATATTGATATTCTGAGTTTTGAACGGCTGGCATACCGCGTGTTTGAAGAAGTTGGTACGGATATTCTGGAGATTTTGGATGATACCGGAAAAAATCTGATCCTGCGCCGGGTTTTGGAACAGGTGAAGCCGGAATTGTCTGTTTTTGCGAAGAAGGTAAATTACCGCGGATTTCTCGAGGAAGTAAAGTCTGTTTTATCAGAGTTCGGACAGTATCGGATCGGGGAAGCGGAGCTGACCCGGATGGAGGAAAGCGCAAAGGGAAAACCGCTGCTGTCTGCCAAACTCCGGGACATCCATGTGATTTATAACGGTTTTCAGGAGATGATCGCCGAGAAATATATTACCAGCGAAGCGCTATTGGAGGTTTTGAGCCGTCAGATATCCAAGTCGAAGCTGGTAAACGGCTGTTATGTACTGATTGACGGATTTACCGGATTTACGCCGGTTCAGTATCAGTTTCTGGAACAGCTTCTGGTATGCTGCCGGGAACTGGTTCTGACTGCTGTTTTTTCGGAACAGGCATACGCGAGGGCACCGGAAGAGGGGGAGTTGTACGGACTCAGCCGAAGTATGATCATGAAAATGACGGATCTGGCCATCAAAAATCAGATTCCGATAACGCCCTGCGTCTGGATGCCGAAGCCCGCATATCGGTTTCTGGAGAGCCCGGCGTTAGAACATCTGGAGCGGTATTTGTTCTCGGATGAAGTGCCAGCTGCATTTACGGGTGAGCAGGCAGTTTATTTGGACGGACTGGATTCTCCGGCAGAAGAGGTAGAATTTGCGGCCGCCCGGATCCATCAGCTTGTGCGGAAGCAGGGATTCCGCTATCGGGATATCGCGATCATTACGGCGGATATGGAGCACTATTACCGCCTGATCCGGGATGTGTTTTCGGAGCAGGAGATTCCGGTTTTTATTGATTATAAGCGCGATATTATGGGAAATCCCTGTGTGGAGCTGATTCAGAGCGCATTTATGATCGTTGAACAGAACTACAGCTATGAATCGGTATTCCGTTATCTGCGGACGGGAATGAGCAAAATCGAAAGAAACGGAATTGATCTGCTTGAAAATTTTGTGCTGGCAAAAAACGTCCGCGGTCATGCGCAGTACAGCGCGGCGGCGGATAGCGATACTCCGACAGTCTGGGACAGCGATACGAAAACAATCCGCAGCGAAAAACGGGAAACTGTCAATGCCGTTCGGAAATGCGTGGAACAGCAGCTGCATGATTTTTATGCCGCGATGAAAAAGAAGAACGCGACGGTACGAGACAGAATGACGGCGCTGTATCAGCTGTTGGAGCAGATCGGGGCGGAAAAACAACTGGAAGATTATGCGGAGAAGTTTCAGGCAGAGGGAAAGATGGAGCAGAGCAGGGAATATCTGCAGATCTGGAAAACGGTCATGGAATTGTTTGAAAAGATTGTCCGCTTGTTCGGCGATATGCAGATCAGTATTTCGGAACTGCGGGAGATCCTGGAATCGGGATTTCATGAAATCAAGGTAGCAGTCATTCCTCCCGGATTGGATGAAGTGACGGCAGGAGATACGATACGGACAAGGCTGACCGATGTTAAAGTATTGTTTTTCCTGGGTGTCAATGACGGGATTGTTCCACCGGCTTCTGTATCGGGCGGGATCTTATCCAATATGGACAGGACGTTTTTGCGGCAGCAATCCTTTGAACTGGCGCCTACGGTTCGGGAACAGTCTGCCATCGATCGGTTTTATCTTTATCTGGCCCTGACGAAAGCATCTCGTGCGCTGTATCTGACGTACAGCAGAACGGACGGTGAAGGAAAAGCCTTACGGCCGGCAGCTCTGACGGAACAGGTCAGACAGGTATTCGGTCAGCCGCTGCCTTCCGGAGCGGAAAGCGGAATCAGCGGGCAGCTGCAGAAATTTACGGGCAGCCGGGCTCTGCTAAAGTATACCGCGGGCCGGATCGGTCAATACCGGGAAACCGAGCCGGACAGCATGTGGCAGGAAGTATTTTCTTTTTTAAGGCGGCAGCCGGGATTCAGAGATCAGGTGGAGATGATCGTATCGGGGAGTGTCTATGAGGCGGAGCATGACAGACTTTCTCAGGCAGTCGCGCATATGCTTTATCCGGATGCGGAGATTCGGAGTATTACACGGCTTGAAAATTATGCCGCCTGTGCTTACTGTCATTTTATGCAGTACGGACTGGCTTTAGTGCCCCGGGAGATCTATCAGGTGGAAAACACGGATATCGGAACTATGTTTCACAGTGTACTGGAGGGCATATCCGGGAAAATGGAGGATGGAACCTACAACTGGCGGACTCTGACGGATGAGCAGCGTCATATGCTGGTTGAAACGGAAGTAAAACAGGTAGTGGAGAATTTTCCCGGTGACGCCATCTCTTCCAGTGCCAGAAACAGTTATATGATCAATCGGCTGAACCGAATGGCAGACCGGACCGTGTGGGTTCTGTGCAGTCAGATCCGGCAGGGTGCTTTTGAACCCGCCTACTATGAATTTGATTCCGGAAACGGCAGAATTGACCGGATCGATCTATACGAAGGGGAAGACGCGGTTTATTTAAAAATCATAGATTACAAATCGGGTATGAAACAGTTCAGTCTGGCAGATGCTTATTTCGGGCTGCAGATGCAGCTGGTGTGGTACCTGCAGGACGCCGTGAAAAAATTGCAAACAGAATTCAAAAAGGAGATCCGGCCGGGCGCTGTTTTTTATTACCAGATCCAGGATCCTTATGTGAAAAAAACGGAAACGGATTATCTGAAAACATTTCTCATGTCGGGTCTGGTAAACAGCAGAGTGGAAGTCATAGAAAATCTGGACCGTGAGCTGGCAGAGCGGAAAGAGTCATCCGTCATTCCGGTTCGGTATACCAAAAACGGCACGATCGATTACCGCAGCAAAACGGCGACGGAAGCGCAGTTTGCCACATTACAGAACTATATTACAGAGAAAGCGGAAGCGATCCAGCGGGAGATCCGCTCCGGGCATATTGAAAAGAATCCGTACCAGAAAGGAAAAAAGACGCCCTGTGATTACTGCGCATACAAAAATGCCTGCAATTTTGATTCCCGTTTTCCGGGATTTTCCTATCGGACTTTGAAACATATGAAAACAGATGTGATCTGGGAACAAATGGAGAAAGGGGGACAGGCAGATGAACTGGACAGAGAACCAGAAGAAAGTAATTGAAGCAAGAAATAAAAATCTGCTTGTTTCAGCCGCTGCCGGCTCCGGAAAAACAGCAGTTCTGACAGAACGGATCATTTCCAGGATCACGGATCCAGTCTCTTCGGTGGACGTAGATCATATGCTGGTAGTAACCTTTACAAAAGCCGCGGCAGCTGAAATGCGGGAGAGGATCGCCAATGCCCTGTACCAAAAACTGCAGGAGCATCCGGAGAATAAACGGCTTCGCAGACAGCAGATGTATCTGGCAAACGCCATGATTACTACAATCGACAGCTTTTGTCTGCAGGTTGTCAGAGAACATTTTTATCAGGCGGATCTGGATCCGGGCTTTCGGGTAGCTGACCGCGAAGAAATTCAATTGTTAAAAAGCGATGTGGTAAAGGATCTGCTGGAAAGCAGGTACCAGGAAGCAGAACCGGATTTTATACAGTTTGTGGAAAGCTATGTGCCAAACCGAAATGATACAGAGCTTGAGGATATGATCCTGCATCTGTTTGATTTTTCCAGAAGTTATCCGTGGCCTTCCCGGTGGCTTAATCACTGTATCAGTCAGTATACATTAGAGACGGATACGGCATGGGTTCAATATTTGAACCGATATCTGGACGCGCTTCTGAAAGAAATTGCGGAAATGGCGGAACGTGCAGCCGAGATCGCAAACGAAGCGGATGGTCCCAACCATTATCTGCCTATGCTGGAAGCGGATCGGGCGTTTATCCGGCAGCTTGGGGACGCCGGATTTGATGAAAGGGCAAAGCTGCTTTCTTCCCTTTCCTTTATGAAACTTGCGGCTAAGGAAGTCAATGAAGTAAAACCGGAGAAAAAAGAACAGGTTAAAAGGCTGCGGGACGCGGTTAAAAAGAAACTGAGTGTTTTGGCGGAAAAGTATTATTTTCAGACAGAATCCGAAATGCAGAAGGATCTGGAGATCAGCCGTAAAAATGTCGGACTTCTGGTTCAGCTGACAGAGGAATTTTCCCTGCGGTTTCAGGCGACCAAGCAGGAAGCGGGGATTGTGGATTTCGGCGATCTGGAGCATTATGCGCTGGAAATCCTGACAGAGCAGGATGAAGCCGGAAACTGGAGACCGACAGAGATCGCCAGGGCTTACAGCAGTCAGTTTGACGAAGTTATGATCGATGAATATCAGGACAGCAATCTGGTGCAGGAAACCATTTTAAGGAGCGTATCCGGGGAAGAAGAAGGCAGACACCATATGTTTATGGTAGGCGATGTCAAACAGAGCATATACCGGTTCCGTATGGCGAGGCCGGATCTGTTCCTGGAAAAATATCTGACCTATACGGAAACAGGCACGGAGAATCAGAAGATCATCCTGGATCAGAATTTCAGAAGCCGGATACAGGTGCTGGATATGGTAAACAGTCTGTTTTATCACTGTATGGTAAATACTGTGGGTGGGATCGACTATGATGCGGGACAGGCGCTTTACCCGGGTGCGGATTACTATACGCCTTCCGATACCATGCAGGCGGAACTGCTGCTTTTGGAAACCGGAGAAACCGGAAATCCGGAAACAGAGGAAGAGACACCGGCGGAAGAGAGTTACAATAATAAACAGCTGGAGGCGCATCTGGCGGCAAAACGAATCCGCGAACTGATCGATTCCGGATTTCAGGTTTACGATAAAGAAACCGGACGAACCCGTTCCTGCCGATATGGAGATATGGTTATCCTTTTGCGTTCTCCGAAAACCTATGCGGATGCGTTTATGGAAATCCTGATGGCACAGGGGATTCCGGTGGCCTGCGAATCAGGCAGCGGGTATTTTGACTCTGTGGAAGTCGTAACGGTCATGAATCTGCTGACGGTCATTGACAATCCTTATCAGGATATTCCGCTGGCAGGGGTTTTGCTTTCACCGATCGGTGGGTTTACCAATGAAGAGCTGGCCATGCTGTCCCATGAAAACGAAGCGGCTCCGTATCTTGCGGAAGCGCTGATGCAGTCTGAAATGCCGAAAGCCGAAAAATTTACGGCACGTCTGAGCCGCTATCGGGACATGGTCCCGTTTACCCCGGTCTATGATCTGATCACTTATATTTTAGCGGATACGGGATATGAATATTATGTGGCGGCGCTTCCTTCCGGAACCCAGCGGACGGCCAATCTGGAGCAGTTAAAGCAGCGTGCGGCTGCTTATGAGTCGACCCAATACCGGGGACTGTTTCATTTTATCCGCTATGTGGAAAAGATACGGGAAAATGCCCTGGATGATTCCGAGGCGGCGATCGCGGAGCAGACCGGAAATGCGGTACGGATCATGAGCATTCATGGCAGTAAAGGTCTGGAGTTCCCGATCGTATTTGTCTCCGGGCTGTCAAAACCGTTTAATCAGATGGATATGCGCAAGGCGCTGGCAGCGGAACCGGATCTAGGGCTTGGCATCGATTATCGGAATCCGGAGACCAGGGAGAAAGGGGATACGCTGATCCGGCAGGCAATCTGTACCAAAATGAAAATGGAAATGCTGGGCGAGGAGCTGCGGATTTTATATGTGGCGCTGACCCGTGCCAGAGAAAAACTGATTCTGACCGCAACGGTAAAAAATGCGGAAAAGAAACTGAATCAATGGAAAGATCAGACCAATCCCGGCGGCAGGACGATCTCATTCCAGATGCTGACAGAGGCGCAAAGTTTTTTGGACTGGATCGGATGCAGCTATTTGAAAGATCCCGGAGCTTCGTCTCTGGAGATGCATGTAGCGTCAGGCGAGGAGCTCGCCCGGGGGATTTTAGAAAAGCAGGAAGAGCGCGGCATCCGGAAAGCGGTCTTTGCGCACTGGGACGCAGAACGGGTTTACGATGCGGAGACCAACGCATATTTGCGGGAATATATGGCATATCACTATCCATATGCGGATTATCAGCATATTCCGGTTAAATATAGTGTCAGCGATCTAAAACGGGCGTCCATGCAGGATCCCGACGCGGAAACAATCCGGTATGAGAAGCCGGAAAGTGGGAAACAGCCTGCTTTCGTCCAAAAGAAAACGCCTGTAAGCGGAGCAGAACGAGGAACTGCTTATCATCGGATCTTTGAACTGCTGGATTTTAAACACGCGCAAACAACAGAGGAGATCGCGGACTGGCTGCTTGAACTGACAGAGCGGAAGCTGTTGAGCGGATCGGAGCAGCTGTCTGTACAGCCGCAGGATTTTTCGGATTTCATGAACAGTGAATTATATGCCCGTATGCGGACAGCGGAGCTGGCGGGGAACTTATACCGGGAGCAGCCGTTTGTAATCGGGATTCCGGCCAATGAAGTGAATGATTCGTATCCGGCGGAAGAAATCATTTTGATCCAGGGGATCATTGACGCATACTTTGAAGAACAGGGAGAGCTGGTTCTGGTGGATTATAAAACGGATTGCGTGGAATCTGCGGAACAGCTGCGGAATCAATATGGGATTCAGCTGGAATACTATGCAAAGGCGCTGACGCAGCTTACCGGGAAACCGGTAAAAGAGCGGATTTTGTATTCTGTACAGCTGCAGGAAAGTATTTTCTGCTGAAGACCCGGAAATGGAGAGGTTATCAGTTATGATCATACCAAAATGGCTGAAACCGGGAGACAGCATTGGCGTTACGGCTACTTCCGGCGGAATTACGGAAGAGAAGAAGCGAATCCGCTTTCAGAACGCCGAAAGACAACTGAAGCGGCGGAATCATCCGGTTCTCTTTACGGAGAATGTTTTTACACAGGATGAAAAAGGCAGAAGCAGTTCGGGGATTGAACGGGGAGAACAGTTTAACGCGCTGATTGCCGATCCGAATGTAGCCGCGGTGATTGCCGCGGCAGGCGGAGATTATCTGGTGGAAATGCTGCCCTATGTGGATTGGCAGCTGCTGCGGGAGAATCCGAAGTGGATCCAGGGATATTCTGACAATACCGGCCTGCTGTATACGATTACGACAAAATACGACATTGCCACGGCGTACGGCTGTCATTTCGGCGATTTTGGCATGAAAGACTGGGAAGAACCTGTGCAGAACGCCTATGAGATCTTAAGCGGAACCCGGATGGAGCAGAATAGCTTCTGCGCATATGAAAATGAATTTAAGGAATATGAAACCGGTCTGGAAGGATACCGCCCGGATCTGCCGGTATACTGGAAAAACGGAAGGGGCGAAGACCGGATCGAGATGGAGGGGAGACTGATCGGCGGCTGTACGGACGTGTTGTTTTTCCTGGCGGGAACACAGTATGACGGGACGCTTGATTTTATTGAACGCTATCGGAACGAAGGGATCGTCTGGTATATGGAAACCTTTTCGGCCGGCAGTGAAATGTTGGAGATGCATTTGTGGAAGCTGAAACAGATGGGCTGGTTCCGTTACGCCAGAGGGTTTGTGTTCGGTCGTCCCGCGTTTTATCGGTCTTTTTCGGAAACGCGGTATGAAGATGCTGTGCTGTATGCACTGGACGATCTGAATCTGCCGGTTATTTTTGACGCGGATATTGGACATCGGGGTCCTCAGTTTACCATGTTAAACGGAATTTCGACAAAAATTACTTGTCAAGACGGAAAAGGGCGTATAAAATATAAGATATAGTTCATACTATTTTTATCAAATCTGCTGCATGGCAAATGGGCTTTGCCCATAACAGGGAGGGTGTGCATGAAAGCGAAGAAACCGGTAAAAATAGAAGAACTGTCCGGAACAGAAAAGCGGAAATATGAGATTGCGGAAGAGTTGGGACTGCTGGACCAGGTGCTGGAAAAAGGCTGGAAGTCCTTATCAGCCAGGGAAAGCGGAAGAATTGGCGGGATTTTATCGAGGGAACAGAGAAATATGGGATCTGAGAGAACAGAAGAGTAAGAGGAGGTTAGCGTAAGACTGTGAGATGGGTTAGTATGAAACGGATTGGTAAGAAGGGAACGGCTGTTATGCTCGCGGCGCTTATGACGGCGGGATCGCTGGGCGCGTGCGGGGAACAGGAGAATCCGGAAACAACGACAGGAGAGAATACCCTGCTTGAGAGTAAAACGACGGATAAGCCGGTATCGGCAAAACCGGAGGAATCAGATCCTGCGGCGAACGAAACTGCCGGCGGGGAAACGGAGACCAGGAATTACCGGAAGCCGGCTGCCATTACGGAGGATGAGATCAAGAAGCTTTCTAATGAACGGCAGGACAGCTATTTCGGCGGGGACACCAATGATAAGGGCGTGTCGCTGCATTGTCTGGATATGCAGGAAAAATATAACCGGTACAATGCGGATTTTATTCGGTACGAGGATGATGTTTCCAACAATGTATATCTGACTTTTGATGAAGGATATGAGAACGGATATACGGGTAAGATATTAGATGTGCTGAAGGAAAAGAATGTAAAAGCTGTTTTCTTCTGCACGATGGATTATTTAAAGAGCGAACCGGATTTAGTAAAGCGGATGATCGCGGAAGGGCATATCGTGGGAAATCACAGCGTGACCCATCCCTCTGCCGGAATGGTTTCCTTATCTCTGGATGAACAGAAAGCGGAAATGAAGCAGATGGACGATTATATGGCGAAAAACTTCAACGGTTACCGGATGCAGCTGTTCCGCTATCCGGCGGGGATCTTCAGCGAACAGTCTCTGGCCCTGATGGGAAGCCTGGGATATACGAGCGTGTTCTGGAGCTTTGCCCATGCGGACTGGGATCCGAACAATCAGCCGGATGAAGCGGAATCCCTGAAAAAATGTGTGGATAAGCTGCATCCCGGCGCTATTTACCTGCTGCACGCGGTTTCAAAGACCAATACGAATATCCTGGGAGATTTTATCGATCAGGCAAGGGCAAAAGGATATGAATTTCAGGCGTACTATTGATGCCGGATCAAGAATGAGTAAGGTTGGGAAGTCCCAACCTTATTTTTATTTGAAAATAGTTTTGACAATCGGGGAAAAATCTGATAGGATAGAAAGCGTGCTGTGAGGAGATGTACTCAAGTGGTCGAAGAGGTCGCACTCGAAATGCGATAGGTCCGCAAGGGCGCGTGGGTTCGACTCCCACCATCTCCGTTATTACAATTAACCGGGTGGAAACAGAATGGCGAAGTTCACGAAAAACGCGATCAAAGAATCATTCCTTAAACTGCTTACGGAGTATCCGCTTTCTCAGATCACTGTGAAGGAGATCGTAGAAGACTGCGGGATAAACCGAAACACATTTTATTACTATTTCCAGAATATTCCGGATCTGATCGAGGATATTGTGATGGAGGACGCGGAAATAATCATTCAGCGTTATCCTACTGTGGAGAAGATAGAAGACTGTCTGGATGATGTGATCGAACTGGCACTGTCGAAAAAACGGGTAGTGTTGCATATCTACAATTCGGTCAGCCGGGAGATCTATGAACAGTATCTGTGGAAGGTCTGTGACCATGTGATCGAAGCCTATATCAATTCCGCCTTAAAGGGGCGAAAAATCAGCGACAGTGATTTTCAGCTGATAAAACAATATATGTCCAGCGTAGGCTTTGGAATTATTTCAGCCTGGTGTCGGACCGGCATGACGGAAGATATCCGCGGTGCGTTTGCGCGGATGTGTGAGATCAAAAAAGGAACGATAGAAGAGATGCTTTCCCGATGTGAGATCGGCTAGATCAGGATCGGATCTCCGTATAGTAATAAACGGCGAGCTGAGTCCTGTCCCGGAGCGCCAGTTTGTCAAGCAGCGCACTGATATAATTCCGGACTGTACCCTCACTGAGAAATAATCTGCCCGCGATCTCGCGGTTACTGAATCCTGCAGCGACAAGCTCCAGGATTTCTTTTTCTTTTTCGCTGATTCCATGTTCCGCGTAGTTAAAGGACTCCCGGGGTTTCATTAAGTCTGGAAACCGGTCCATGATCCTGCCGCCGAAGACGATCTGCCCCTCTGCGACTGCATGTAAGGCAGCTGCGATTCCTTCAAAATCCTGTTTTAAGATATATCCTTTCGCGCCGATATCCAGCGCTTTGATAATGTATTCGTCATCCGCGAATGTGGTGAGATACAGAATTTTCGCCAGCGGCGCCTGTTTTAAAATCTTTTCTCCGGCCTCGAGTCCGCTCATGCCTTCCATTCGGATATCCATTAACATAACGTCAGGCCGGTAAAGGGCGTAAAGGCGGATCGCGTCCCCGCCGCTGTAACCCATTGCCGCTACAGTGATCCTGCCGGTATTTTCCAGAATTGTTTTTAATGACAGCGCAACCAGTCTGTCGTCATCGATAATTATGATCTGCATTGTTCTTTCGGAACAGACAGAAAAACGCGGAACCCGTTTTCGGAAGAGGTAACGGAAAGTCTTCCGCCTACGCTGTCTGCTCGCTCCTCCATATTTTTTAATCCGATCCCGTTTCCCATGATCCCGGTACAGACGCCGTTATCCATGAGCAAAAGCTGATAAAATCCTGGATGTTCCCTGACGGTGACCGTAATTCGGTCGCCGGCGGAGTGTTTTACCGCATTGGAAAGTCCTTCTTTTACGATCCCCGCGATGCACAGCTTGATCTTTCCCGGAACCGGTCCCTCCACGTCATAGTCAAACGATACCTGAAAGCGGCTGTCTACCGCATTGATACATTCTGCAATCACTGACTGCAGATCAATGGAATCCTCGTGCAGATCGTGAACGCTTTTACGAATTTCCGTCATGGCGTCATCCAGCGTATGCTTCAGGCTTTCCAACGGCTCCTTTAACGCTGTGTCCTTGTTCAGCACGAGCAAAGCGCCGGACTGCAGCAGGGAACGGGTCAGCGTATGCCCTACATTGTCGTGGATCTCCCGGGCGATCCGATTCCGCTCCTGCAGCTCCGCAAGGTGGATCTCATTGTCCTGCGCTTCCGCAAGCCGGATATTCTGCCGTGCAAGAAAAATATTTTTTTCGGTGATCTCGTCCCGGAGCGCGGTGAGGTTGGCAACCGTTTCTTCCAATTTGGAAACCCGCAGATAGATGATAACGGAAATGAGCGCGCCCGCAAATACAAGCATAAACTGAAAAACGGACAGCTCCGCAGGCCTAAGCAGAACGGTAAGGGACGGAAGTGCCAGCCACCATCGTTTTTCCCACAGGGCGTCATAAAGCATCAGGGGAAGCGCGCAGAAAAAAACAGGCAGGATCCCACACAGGCAGGCCCACAAAAGGATCACGCAAAAAGCAGGCGGTTTTCCCGTAAAAAGCTGAACGGTCAGAGAAGCGATGGCAGAGAGCATCAGGGCGGCGACCGGACCGATAAAGCCTGCGTCCATACTGAAGGTGACCAGGCATAAGACCAGGATTGCCAGTTTGTCAAACAGTCTGTTCAATAACGATTCACCGCCTTTTTATTGGACTTAAAATGAGAATATCAGATTAAATCTTAAAATGCAAGCCGGGTTTTGCAACGAAATAAAAAAGTGACAAATGTCATGGGAAAAGTTGATTTCCGACACTTTTTATCCGGGCCGGGAATGTGGTAAAATAAATAAAAAGATACAGATTGGAGTAAGACGATGGAAAATACAGTGATAAAAATAGAAAATCTGGTAAAACGGTACGGGGATCTGATCGCTCTGGATCATTTTAGCCTTGCAATCCGGGAAGGGGAGATTTTCGGGCTGCTGGGACCGAACGGTTCCGGAAAGACCACAACGATAAATTGCATGCTTTCTCTGCTTGCGTTTGACAAGGGAAGCATTGAGATTTTCGGACAGAAAATGACGCCGGTCAATTACGATATCAAAAAACAGATCGGAATTATCATGCAGGATGTGGCGGTATTCAATGAACTGACGGTTTATGAAAATATTGATTACTTTTGCGGGCTTTATATTACAGACAAGGCAGAGCGGAAACGCTGTGTAATGGAAGCTGTGGAATTTACAGGGCTGGGAGAATTTTTAAAATTTTATCCGAAAAAACTGTCCGGCGGTCTGCTGCGCAGGCTGAACATTGCCTGCGGGATCGCGCACAAACCCAGGCTGATCATTCTGGATGAGCCTACGATCGCCGTGGATCCACAGAGCAGAAATAAAATCCTGGAGGGGATTCAGAAATTGAACCGAATGGGCGCGACCATTGTCTATACGTCCCACTACATGGAAGAAGTGGAACAGATCTGTACCAGGGTTGCCATTATGGATAAAGGCAAGAAGATCGCGGAAGGAACGAAAGATGAATTAAAGCGGATGATCAAGAATACGGAAACGATTACTGTGGAAGTGTTGGGACTCTCTGAGGCCATTCGGAATGAGATCGTGCAGCTTCCGCATGTATACCGGACAGAATATGACGGCGAACGGCTGATTGTTTTCTGCTCCGGCGGAACGCATAACCTGATCCGGGTTTTAGATGTTTTCCGAACGCATGAGATCCGGGTCGGACGGGTGTACTCGGAACTTCCTACGTTAAATGATGTGTTTCTGGAGATTACCGGGAAGGAACTCCGGGACAGGAAAGGGGATTCGCATGTTCTTTCATGATCTGAAATATTTTATCTTATCGCAGCTAAAGACCAAAAACCTTATTTTCTGGCTTCTGCTTTTCCCGATTGCGCTGGGCTGTTTCTTCCGGATCGCATTTGGTGAGATTTACGGAAATCTGACACAGACCGAGCCGATTCCTGTGGCTGTCGTGGAGGAAAAGGATAATCCGGTCTTCCGTTCCGTTTTGGAATCAATGCAAGGATCCAAGGACCGGTTTCTGGACCCTGTGGATATGGATGAAGCGACAGCGCTGGACCAATTAAAAAACAACACGGTAGAAGGAATCCTCTATATAAATGACAAACTGCGCCTGACCGTGGCGGAAGACGGATTGGAAGAGACCATGCTGAAAAAATTTGTAGAAACGTATACGCTGCGGGAAACCATTCTTACCGATGCGGCGCTTATGCATCCCGAGAAAATAGAGGCGGCAGCCGCCGCGTTATCCAAAGACTGCCATTCGGTTGCGGCCGTTTCCGTGACTGCGGAAAACACCAATAATTTCACGCAGTATTTTTATAATCTGATCGCCATGACAGCCCTGTACGGCAGTCTGTTAGGTATGCAGATCTGTTTCAATAACCAGGCCAATCTCTCTGCGCTTGGCGCCAGAAAAAGCTGTTCTCCGATCTCAAAAGCGGTCAGCCTTGCCGCCGATCTGACCGGCGCAGTCTTGCTGCAGTTTCTCTGTATGGCGGTCTGCGTTACGTTTTTGGTTTTTGTATTAAAGATCGATCTCGGAAACCGGCTGCCGCTCGTTTATCTGGCGGCCTGCCTGGGCGGTCTGACCGGAGTTTCCATCGGCTTTTTCGTGGGTTCTGTCGGAACGGTAGGACAAAGGGTCCGAACCGGGATCTGCAATGCGGTTGTTCTGCTGCTCTGTTTCTTCAGCGGGCTGATGGTAGGCAATATGAAAGCGCTCGTTGCTCGGTTTGTCCCGTGGTTAAACGAGATCAATCCTGCCGCCGTCATTTCAGACAGTATTTACTGCCTGAACCTGTACAGCGATTACCGGCGGTTTGGCGAAAAGCTGGCGGCAATGCTCCTGATCTCGCTGCTCTTTTGTATTTTGGGTATTATCATGACAAGGAGGAAACAATATGCAGATATTTAAGGCGTTTTTTAAAGTCCTGAAAAAATCAATTCCGTCCTCTTTGATCTATATCATTATATTTCTCTCGATTTCCCTCGTGTTCGCGTTTTCAGGGCAAGAGGATAAGACGGTCTTTGAACAGACAGAACTGATATTCTGTATTTTCGATCAGGATGATTCCGCTGAAAGCCGGTCCTTGGTGAGCTATATCGGCAAACAGCATGAGCTTGTCGATCTGGAACAGGATGAAGATATCCTGCTGGACGCGCTTTATTATGAACGCGTCAACTGTATTCTCCTGATCAAATCCGGATATGCAAAACAACTGGCGGAGGGAAATACAGAAAATCTGTTTGAACGGTATGCGATGCATGCGGGATATGCCGATATCCTGACGGAGCAGCTGCTCGATCAATATGTCGCTTCTGTCAGCGCGTATCTGGCGGAAGGCTGTCTGCTGCCGGAAGCCGTGCAAAAAGCGGAAACCGCGCTTTCCGTGCAGGCGGATGTGACCTATGCCGATTTTGAGGAGGATACGGAATACCCTACGGTTATTTTCTTCTTTTTTCAGTATCTTCCGTATATCCTGATATCCGTTTTGTTCAATACGCTGTGCCCGGTCCTGCTTACCATGAACCGTAATGATATCCGGTTTCGGACGGACTGCTCCGGAATCCGTCCCGCGTCCTATCTGCTTTGGAACTCGGCGGGAAGCGTGCTCTTTATCATCGGGATCTGGCTGTTATTTATGGGCGTCGGTATATTCCTGTATGGAGGGTTATATGCAGGGAAAGCGTGGATAGCTGTACTGAACAGTTTTGTTTTTACCCTGGTTTCGGCGTCCTGGGCCATTCTGTTCTCCTGTTTTTCTCCCGGTGAGAATACGATCAATCTGATCACGCAGGTGATCGGCCTGGGAATGAGTTTCTTCTGCGGTATCTTTGTAGAGCAGTCTCTGCTGGGAAGCGGCGTGCTTGCCGTAGCCAGATTTCTGCCGGCGTACTGGTATGTCCGGATCAACAATATGCTGTCCGGAAACGAACCGTTCCGCTCCGAAAATGTTTTGGTATTTCTGCTGATCGAAACGGCTTTTGCCGTTGCGGCGGGTATGCTGGCTCTGCTGATCGGAAAATTCCGCTATCGGCGTCTGTCCGCGGAGTGATCTGTAAGGTATTTTTTCGGCCCGTTCTTCTTATAATGGTTAAAAAGAACATGACAGGCGGAAAAATGAACAGTGAAAAGATAGAAAACGTGCTGAATATGGCGCTGGAAACGCCGGAGGCGGAACGGGAACGCTCCGACATCCTGCAGGTGGGGTATGACGCGGCGGAACGCAAATGGGATCTGATCGTGCAGTATGTGGGCTCTATTGATTTTCTCAGAGAACAGGGGATCGATGTCGTGCTGTTGTCCGGCGGATACGCCATTCTGACGGTCCCGGAACGTCTGATAGATGGGCTGGCCCGAACAGAGCAGATCGTATTTATTGAAAAACCGAAGCGTCTGTATTTTGCCCTGCAGGAGGGAAGACGCGCGTCCTGTATCAGTCCGGTGCAGAATCCGATGCTGCCGGGACAATTAAATCTATATGGAAGCGGGGTGATCGTGGCTGTGATCGATTCGGGAATCGATTACGCGCACCCCGCTTTTCGCAATGCCGACGGAACCACCCGGATCCTGGAACTTTGGGATCAGACCATTCCGGGAAATCCGCCGGAAGGCTATACGCTGGGAAGTGTGTATACTGCGGAGAAAATCAACCGCGCCCTGCAGGAGGAGGGCAGAGAGCGGCAGCTTGCCGTGGTGCCGAGCAGAGATCTGTCGGGGCACGGAACCCATGTGGCAGGAATTGCCGCCGGGAATTTTGCCGAAAACAGAAATGAAACGCTGGGGATCGCAGCGAAAAGCGATCTGATCATCGTGAAATTGGGCACACCTGGAACGGATTCTTTTCCCCGGACCAGTGAACTGATGCAGGCGCTTGACTATGTGGCAAAGCGGGGTGCGGCTTATAACCGGCCCATCGCAGTCAATCTGAGCTTTGGAAATACCTATGGATCCCATGACGGAGAATCTCTGCTGTCCACGTTTATGGACGGGATTTCCAATATTGGCAGAAGCGTGATCGCTGTGGGAATGGGAAATGAAGGAATCGCGGGCGGCCATGCCAGAACGTTTCTGCCGCAGGGACGGGGAAATGCGGGTGTGTACCGGGAAATCGAGCTGAATGTGGCCGCCTATACGCCGTCTTTTAATATTCAGCTTTGGAAACAGTATGTGGATCGGTTTCAGATCACGATCGAAACACCGTCGGGGGAGCAGATCGGACCACTGACGGAGCTGGCGGAAACAGTCCGATATGTGGCGGAAGGAAACAGTACGGTCATACTGGCATATTACGGAACGCCCAAACCTTACAGCATCGCGCAGGAGATTTTTCTGGATCTGATTCCCAGACAGAACTATATTGCGCCCGGTATCTGGAAAATCCGGCTGAGCACGCAGGATATTGTAAACGGACAGGTGGATCTGTGGCTGCCGGCAGGGGTTTCTTTGATCAACCGGACCGGATTTATCAATCCGGAGCCGGATACTACGCTGACAATCCCGGCCGCGACGGAAAATGTGATTTCGGTAGGCGCCTATGATGACACGACCAATGCCTACGCCAATTTTTCCGGACGGGGCTATACCCGGCTGGGAAACCGGATCAAACCGGATTTGGTGGCACCGGGCGTCAATATTTCTTCCGCGGCTGTGGGCGGGGGAGTGGAAAACCGGACCGGCACTTCTATGGCGACCCCGTTTGTGACGGGCAGCGCGGCGCTGCTGATGGAGTGGGGGATCGTGCTAGGAAATGATCCGTATCTGTATGGAGAAAAGGTAAAGGCGTATCTGCTGCGGGGCGCCAGGCCGCTCTTAGGAGAGCCGGTTCCTTCTCCCAGAACCGGCTGGGGCGCGCTGTGCCTGGCAGACAGTCTGCCATAGGTTTTTTGAAGCGCTATTGAATAATGGCGAAAAATCTGCTAAAATGACTGTGCGAGTTTGAATGAAGAAAATGGCGCGGCAGCCAAACCGGGAGTCGGGTGAATCTATGGAACAGTTGACAGTAGGCGTTCTGGCTCATGTAGACGCGGGGAAAACCACACTATCAGAGAGTATGCTGTTTGAAAGCGGCAGTATCCGAAAGATGGGAAGAGTCGATAACGGAGACGCTTTCCTGGATACTTATGCGCTGGAGAAACAGAGAGGGATCACGATTTTTTCCAAACAGGCGATCCTGGAGTTTGCAGATCTGAAGATCACGCTTTTGGATACCCCGGGGCATGTGGATTTTTCTACGGAAATGGAGCGGACCCTGCAGGTATTGGATTATGCGATCCTGATCGTCAGCGGAGCGGACGGGGTTCAGGGCCATACGGAAACGCTCTGGCAGCTGCTGAAAAAATACCGGGTTCCCACATTTTTATTTGTCAATAAAATGGATCAGCCCGGCACAGATCCAAATGCGCTGTTGAAACTGCTGCAGAATAAACTGGATCCCGGAATTGTGGATTTTACGGAAGAAGACGCGCGTTTTTATGAGAATGCGGCGGTCTGTAAAGAAGAACTGATGATGGAATATCTGGAAACGGGGAAGCTGGAAATCGAGGAGATCCGGCAGCTCATAGCGGAGCGGATGCTCTATCCGTGTTATTTTGGTTCAGCCCTGAAACTGACCGGAGTCCGGGAATTTATGGAAGGGTTGAGACGTTACACGAAGATGCCGCAGTATGGAGACCGGTTTGCCGCCAGGGTGTTTAAGATCACACGCGATATGCAGGGCAACAGACTGACCCATATCAAGATTACCGGCGGCAGCCTGCAGGTCAGAGATACGGTTTCCTATGACAAAGAGGGCGAGCAGAAGCAGGAGAAGATCAATCAGATCCGTCTGTATTCCGGGGAGAAATATGAGACCGCCAAGCTTGCGGCGGCCGGCGAGATCTGCGCGGTTGCCGGGCTGACGGAAACGTTCGCCGGTCAGGGACTGGGCGCCGAAACCGATACGGTACTGCCGCTCCTGGAACCGGTATTAAACTATCAGATCCTCTTGCCGGAGTCGGTAAATCCGGCTGTCATTTTACCGAAGCTGCGGCTGCTGGAGGAAGAAGACCCCGGTCTGCATATCCGATGGCAGGCGGACACCAAGGAAATTTTTGTGCAAGTCATGGGAGAGGTTCAGCTGGAAGTGCTGCAGACTCTGATCCTGGAGCGGTGCAGCGCGGAGGTTTCATTTGGAACCGGCAGCATTGTTTATAAAGAGACGATCGCGAATACCGTGGAAGGAGTCGGTCATTTTGAACCGCTCCGCCATTATGCGGAAGTGCATCTGCTGATGGAACCGGGAGAACCGGGCAGCGGGCTGCAGTTCGATACGGTCTGCAGCGAAGATATCCTGGCAAAAAACTGGCAGAGACTGATCCTGACGCATTTGGAGGAAAAACAGCATCTAGGCGTTCTGACCGGTTCTGCGATTACGGATATGCGTATTTTACTGATCTCAGGCCGTGCGCATCAGAAGCATACGGAAGGCGGAGATTTCCGGCAGGCGACCTATCGGGCTGTCCGGCAGGGACTGCGGCAGGCGCGTTCCGTGCTGTTGGAGCCCTGTTACCGGTTTCGTTTGAAACTGCCCGCGGATTCTGTGGGCAGGGCAATGACCGATATCGAAAAAATGAGCGGTACCTGTGAAGTGCGGGAATCCGATGGCGAGCAGGCTGTACTGACCGGCAGCGCGCCGGTCAGTGAAATGAACGGATATCAGCGGGAGGTCACGGCTTATACAAAAGGAAAAGGCAGGTTAACCTGTATGCTGTCCGGTTATGCGCCCTGCCATAACCCGGAACAGGTTATCGCGGAGATCGGCTATGACGCGGATGAAGATCCGGACAACCCGTCCGGCTCTGTTTTCTGCGCACACGGCGCCGGCTTCCAGGTGCCCTGGTACGAAGTGCCCCGGTATATGCATCTGGAAGGTGTCCTGAAACAGCCGGAATCTTTGGAAAAACAGGAAGACATTCCGAACAGACCGCTGGAAAGCCGGCTGGATCTGGCGCTGGGAACGGATGAGATCGACGCGATCTTAGACCGGACTTTTTATGCCAATCGGAAACCGGAATTTACGCCGCATAAAGGCATCAGCCGGGGGAATATGCCGAAGAAGACCGCAGAGCAGAACGGGCAGAAACGGGTATATCGGCCTGTGGAAAAAAAGAAACCGTATCTGTTGGTAGACGGATATAATATCATCTTCGCATGGGAGAGTCTGCGGCAGTTAGCGGAGGAAAATATTGACAGCGCAAGGGACAAACTGGCTGATATTTTGTGCAATTATCAGGGAATCCGGCAGTGCAGCCTGATTCTGGTATTTGACGCGTACAGAGTCAAAGGGCATGGAACGGAGTTTCTGGATTACCATAATATTCATATCGTTTATACCAAAGAGGCGGAAACCGCGGATGCTTACATTGAAAAATTCGCGCATGAAAATGGCGGGAAATACGATATTACTGTAGCGACCTCCGACGGTCTGGAGCAGATCATCATTATCGGCGCCGGATGTAAGCGGCTGTCTGCGCGGGAATTGGAAACCGAGGTTGTAAACGCGGCAAAAGAGAGCCGGGAGAATTACGAACAGAATCATCTGCAAAAGCGTTCTACATTGGCGGATTCGCTGGATGCGGAAGGACTGGAAGTGCTGGAACAGCTGCGGAAGGATTCTTTCTCGAAAGAATCGTAAAGGGGAGAACAGATATGTCGGACGGATATGAGATAGAAGCGCCAATGGAACGGGTGCTCTTAGTTGCCGTTAATACCGGTGATTATGAAGAAACCGAGCAGTCCGCAGCGGAATTGGCAGAACTGGTAAAGACTGCGGGCGCTGAAACGGCAGGCACCGTAATCCAGAATCTGGAACAGATCGTAAGCGCCACTTATGTAGGAAAAGGAAAACTGGACGAGATCCGGCAGATGCTTCATGAGACGCAGGCAACGGGAATCGTGTGTGATGATGAATTGTCGCCGATGCAGATTAAGAATCTGGAAGACGTGCTGGATACCAAGATCATGGACCGGACGCTGGTGATCCTCGATATTTTTGCGGGCAGGGCGCGGACGAAAGAAGGAAAACTGCAGGTGGAACTGGCACAGCTGCGGTATCGGGCAACTCGGCTGATCGGCGCCGGCAATGTGCTGTCGCGGCTTGGCGGCGGAATCGGAACCAGAGGCCCGGGTGAGAAAAAGCTGGAAATTGACCGGCGTCTGATCAAAGAACGGATCTCACAGCTGCGCCGGGAGATTCGGGAAATGGAAACCCATCGGGAACTGGTCCGGAATCAGCGAAAGAAGCGCAGAGTGCCGGTGGCGGCTATTGTAGGATATACGAATGCAGGAAAGTCCACTTTGTTAAATACGATGACGGGTGCAGACGTACTGGAGGAGAATGCCCTGTTCGCGACGCTGGATCCGACGACCCGTATGCTGAAGCTGAAAGACGGACAGGAACTTTTGCTTACGGATACGGTTGGATTTATCCGCAAATTGCCTCATCATCTGATCGATGCGTTTCGCTCTACGCTGGAGGAAGCAAAATATGCGGATATTTTGCTTCATGTTGTGGACGCTTCCAATCCGCAGATGGATGCGCAGATGCAGGTAGTCTATGAAACGTTAAACCAGCTGGGCGTATCCGGACAGCCGGTCGTAACCCTGTTTAATAAACAGGACAAGCTGGAGGAGCCGGTGCATATGCGGGATGAAAAAGCAGAGTACAGTCTGCCGGTCTCCCTCAAAACCGGACAGGGAATGCAGGAACTGACGGAAGTGCTGGAACAGATCCTGCGGGAAAGCCGGGTTTATATCAGCCGGGTCTTTGCCTATCCGGAAGCGGGCGTGATCGGACAGATCCGGAAATACGGACAGCTGATCGCGGAAGAATATCGGGAGGACGGCATTTATATAGAGGCTTATGTGGGAAAGGAACTGGCGGCTGCAATAGAGAAAGGAAAAACGGAATGAAACTGATATCATGGAATGTAAACGGTCTGCGGGCCTGTATGGGAAAAAACTTTATGGATTTTTTTCAGGAGATTGACGCGGATATTTTTTGCCTGCAGGAGACCAAGCTGCAGGCAGGGCAGATCGAACTAGATCTGCCGGGCTATGAACAGTACTGGAATTACGCGGAGAAAAAGGGCTATTCCGGTACGGCGGTATTTACGAAAATAAGGCCGCTTCTGGTCACTTACGGAATCGGGGCAGAAGAGCATGACCGGGAGGGGAGGGTGATCACACTGGAATTTACGGATTTCTATCTGGTTAATGTGTATACGCCGAATTCCCAGGATGAACTCAAACGTCTGTCCTATCGAATGCAGTGGGAAGATGCTTTCCTTGCTTATCTGAAAAAACTGGAAGAAAAGAAGCCGGTCATTTTCTGCGGAGACTTAAATGTCGCCCATCAGGAGATCGACCTGAAAAACCCAAAGACAAATCGGAAAAACGCCGGCTTTACGGATGAGGAGCGCGGGAAATTTACGCAGCTGACGGAAGCGGGATTCATTGATACCTTCCGGTATTTCTATCCGGACGCAGAAGGGGTTTACAGCTGGTGGTCCTACCGGTTTCAGGCCAGGAGCAGAAATTCCGGGTGGCGTATCGACTATTTTCTGGTCTCGCAGTCTTTGAAAGAACAGCTGACAGACGCTAAGATACACACAGAAGTAATGGGCTCAGACCATTGCCCGGTAGAACTGGATATCAAAACAGGCGCATAATATGCGGAAACGGAGGAGAAGAATGAGTTACGCGGATACGGTCTTTATTGCTATGTGCAAAGACATATTGGAAAACGGAACAAGTACGGAGGGAGAAAAGGTGCGTCCCAAATGGGAAGACGGCAGCAGCGCCTATACGGTGAAACGGTTCGGCGTGGTGAACCGGTATGATCTTTCAAAAGAATTTCCGGCGATCACCCTGCGCAGGACGGCGATTAAAAGCTGTGTCGATGAAATTCTCTGGATCTGGCAGAAAAAATCGAACAATATTCATGATCTGCACAGCCATATCTGGGACGCGTGGGCCGATGAAACCGGTTCCATCGGAAAGGCATACGGGTATCAGATGGGCGTAAAGCACACTTATAAAGAGGGGAAAATGGATCAGGTGGACCGGGTTATCTACGACCTGAAGCATAATCCTTACAGCCGCCGGATCATGACAAATCTCTATGTACATCAGGATCTGCATGAGATGAATCTGTATCCCTGCGCCTACAGCGTGACCTTTAATGTGACAAAAGAACCCGGCGCAGAAAAACTGAAATTGAACGCTGTTTTAAATCAGCGTTCCCAGGATGTTCTGGCTGCCAATAATTGGAATGTGTGCCAGTACGCGGTTCTGGTTCATATGATGGCGCAGGTATGCGATATGGTGCCGGGGGAACTGGTGCATGTCATCGCGGACGCTCATATCTATGACCGGCACATTCCGATCATCCGGGAACTGATTGAGCGGACCCCCTATCCGGCGCCGGATTTTTGGCTGAACCCGGAAATCAAAGATTTTTACGCATTTACCCCGGACGATGTGCGGCTGGATCATTATGAGACCGGTCCGCAGATCCGAAACATTCCTGTGGCAGTATAAACAAATGGAGGCAGTATGAATATAATTGTTGCAGTCGATCAAAACTGGGCGATCGGCAATCAGAACCGGCTGCTTGTCCGGATTCCGCAGGATCAGAAATTTTTCAGACAGAAAACGACCGGGAATGTGGTGATCATGGGAAGAAAAACTCTGGAGAGTTTTCCAAACGGCGCGCCGCTTCCGAACCGGGTGAATATTGTGATCACAAAACGGACAGACTATGCGGTAAAGGATGCGGTAGTCGTGCACAGTGTCGAAGAAGCCGCGGCAGAGGCGGAAAAATACGCCGGGAAAGAGATTTATGTCATTGGCGGCGGCATGATTTACGAGCAGATGCTGCCCTATTGCAGGAAGGCGCTGGTTACCTATGTGGACCATGCGTATGCGGCAGATACGTATTTTCCGGTTCGTCTTTCAGAGAGCCCGGAGTGGAAACTGACCGAAGAAAGTGATGAACAGACTTATTTTGATCTGGAATATTATTTTCGGACTTATGAAAGAACTTGATTTTTAAGGAAAAATGACATACAATGACAAAAAGTAATATATTCGGACGGGGGTAATCATGGCGGGGACAAGAAATTCCAGAAGTCGCAGACAGGAAATACTTCGGCAGAAAAAATTGAGAGCGTGTACCGGCGCGCTGGCGGTACTGCTGGTCTGTCTGGTCATAGCGATCAGCAGCACGCTGAATGCGGAACAGACGGAGGCAGAAGACGGGAAGGCGCAGACAAATGAAAATCTGCCGGTTTCCGGAACGGTAACGCCGGAGGATCCTGCCGAAAGGGAAACGCCGGCAGAGCCGGTTGAACAGGTAGGACAGGGACTTACCCTTGTTCTGGATCCGGGACATGGTGCAAAAGACCCCGGCTGCGGGATCGAAGCGGAGAATGTCTGGGAGGCGGATCTGACTCTGGCGATTGCGCGGAAGATCGAACCACTATTGACCGCTGCGGGGTATACGGTTATTTATACCCGGCAGGAAGAAGAGGAATATATTAATATCTGGGACAGGGCGGCATTTGCCAATGAAAAGAAAGCGGATCTGTTTGTCAGCATTCATCTGAATTCCGACGGAACGGCGGAAGGGGAGAATGGAGACGGGATCGCAGAGGGAATCGAGACCTGGTACAACGGAGAAAAGGATAAGGTATCCGTAAAACTGGCAGAGGCGGTTCAGAAGGCTGTGATCGAATCGACACAGGCTAAGAGCTTAAAGACCAAGGAAGATAACTACTACGTTGTTATTAAAGATTCCACGATGCCGGCTTGCCTGGTAGAATGCGGATTCTTAACGCATAAGGAGGAACGCGCCAGACTGGTAACAGATGAATACCAGCAGAAACTGGCGGACGGTATTGTTGCGGGAATCAAGGAATTTACCAAAGAATATCTGACGAAGGACGCCGGTTCTGATGACGTGTCGGCGGGATAAAAAGCAAAACCATACTTTCATAAATGATCTGCGCGAAACCGATCTGCAGACAGGACAGCCTGTTCTGGCGGACGGTTTCGCGCAGATTTTTTTCCAGAAAACTTTATTTTATAAAGCGCAGCGAAAGCCGGCAAAGATCGCGGTCACCGGTTCTCGGCAATCCGCGTGATCCCGACATAGATCTGTGAGATCTTATACCAGGTGGCAAAATCTACAATGCCGGTGACCGGCAGATTAAAGATCCGCTGGAAATTCCGAACGGCGGCCTGCGTTTTTTCTCCGTAGATTCCATCAGCGCTGATCCTGCCGATCGCTGTGTATACCTGGGCGATCCGGTCCAGCTGTTCCTGCAGCTGCCGCACTTTTTCACCGCTGGCTCCGATATCCAGGTTGTAGCCGGGCCAGGAGGAAGGCACGCCGGAGACTACGGGGGCTGTGCCGATATACATATCGCTGCCGTAGTAATTCCGGATGATCTCTATAGCGCTGTACCCCTGGTCCCCTAAGTATTTGGAGCCCCATTGGGAAAGCCAGTTGGGACAGGTGACCCGTTTTCCGTCACAGTATTGGGTAAATATGGGCTGTCTTACATCCGGCCGTGCCAGATAATTGTTAAAAACGGAATCAACGATAAAGGAGATGTTGTCAAAAATATTTCGTCCCCGGATCCATTTCTGATCATAGGCAGTAGAGGAAGTAATGGTAAAATCATAGCCTTTTCCCCGGTACCATTCCGTATAGATCCGGTTCATGGTAAAGGACATGATTGCCAGTACGTTAGCATAGATCGTGGCTTCCGGCCAGGTGGCGTAAATTTCGCTGGACGCCACATTTTTGATGTAATCCGTGTAGGGAACATAGTAATTGGAAGCAGTGGAATCGCTGGGAGCGCCGTCGTGTACGATTACATATTCCGGTACGACTACCTGACTTAATACGATCTCGCCGCTTTCATCCATCGGTTTGATCTCGGCTTCCGGTATTTTCGGCGGATACTCGCCGTACAGGGTGTGCGCGGGGATGGCGATGTTTTCGGAACGCAGATCCGGTTCTATCGGAGTCAGCTGTACGGACTGTAGGGAATCTGTTTCGGGCAGGATCTCAATGCCGGAAATGTCGATTTCCTCATAGCCGGGTGCGTTGACATTGATGGTGTATTCGGAATAGGGCTGCTGGTTGCTTTCGGAATCCAGACTGTAAGAAAGCGGCGGCGCATTCAGGGCAATCGACTCTGTCTGACCGCTGGAATCGGTTGTCAGTGTCTCAAACGTACTGTCGGGAGCGCCGGTATAGGAGATCTGAACGGTAGCGTTGGCAATCGGCAGATTGGCGGTATTGGTGATCTGGATCTTCAGATTTCCGGTATCATTTCCGGGTTCGGGCAGCTGCTGTCTTGATAAGACGGATATCATGGTAATACCTCATGTACAAATCTTGTTACTGCAGTCTATGCCATAAAAACGGAAATATTACATAATATACATAAAATTGACTTTTACGGATTCCTATGCTATAATTTGGAAAGTTATTGGGCAGGATAAATGAAAATGATCCATATGGAGAAGATATATGAAAAAAGCCGCTTTTGTAATCAGGCAGTTTGTGAAAATGTTTACGCAGGCCGTTATACTGCCGCTTTGGTATGCTCTGTTCCGATGGCAGAAGACAGATGAACGGCTGGTAATCTTTGCGGATGCGCATCATCATACGATGCCGTACAGCATGAAGCTGCTGCATGAAAAATTTCAGGCGGAAAACTATACTGTGGTCGATATGTTCAGCGATTACGGAAGAGACGGCTTTTTGACGACCTTTCGGAATATGCTCGCGTTTACGAAACTGTATGCGAAAGCAGGCTATGTGATCATCTGTGATTATTTTCTGCCTGCCGCGGCGCCTTCCAAAAAGAAGCAGACGAAAGTGATCCAGCTCTGGCATGCCTGCGGAATCTTTAAACGCTTTGCCTATGACGCAGAGGATGATATTCCGAAATATTATAAGTGTCCTGTAATCAAAAATTACGACCTGGTTACCGTAAGCGCGCCGGTCTGCGTTCCGGTCTATGCGAACGCCATGCATTTGGACGAGCATACGGTCAGGAATACGGGTGTGAGCCGGACAGATATCTATTTTAAAGAGACTTACAGAGAACAGTGCAGAGAGCAGCTGTACCGGCGTTATCCGCAGGCCAAAGGGAAAAAGATTGCTTTATGGGCGCCTACGTTCCGCGGAAACGCAGGACTGCCGTATCTGGAAGGCAGGGAGGATATCATCAGACTCCGGCAGGAACTTTCGGATACATGGTTTCTGCTGATTCGGCTGCATCCGCATTTCCATGATAAAGAGCTTAACTGTGACATTCCGACGGAGGAACTGCTGCCGGTGATCGATCTGCTGATCTCGGATTATTCAACCGTTATTTTTGAATATTCATTGTTTGAAAAACCGCTGATCCTGTTTGCCCCCGATTATGAGACGTATGGGAGTAAACGAGGATTTTATATTGATTATGCCGGACTGCCGGGAAGGATTGTAACGGACAGAGCAGAACTGGCAGATGCCGTCCGCCGGGAAACTTCGGAATTTGACGCGGCGAAAATACGAAGATTCAGAGAGACTTATATGACCGATTGCGACGGCAGGGCGACGGACAGAATTTTTGAACAGATTACACAATAAAGAAAAGAGAAACGAAAGGAGAATCCGTCCATGAACATAGGATTGGTGATCGCCGGCGGCGTAGGGGCGAGAATGAATA
Source organism: uncultured Lachnospiraceae bacterium (assembly GCA_947626415.1). Lineage (GTDB taxonomy): Bacteria > Bacillota > Clostridia > Lachnospirales > Lachnospiraceae > CANQSA01. The sequence continues at coordinate 13,959 of CANQSA010000010.1, read as the reverse complement.
ATACAACGCCGAAACAGTTTATCGTAGTAAAGGGGAAACCGATTATTATCCACACGCTGGAGGCATTTCAAAACAATTCTTCCATTGACTATATCGCGGTCGTATGCCTGAAGGGCTGGGAGGACATTTTGAAGAAGTATGCCAGAAAGTACAATATCACGAAATTAAAGTGGATCGCACCCGGCGGAAGTACCGGAATGGAATCCCTGCGGAACGGAATGGAAGTATTGCGCGCAGACTGTGATCCGGATGATATTATCGTGATCCATGACGCTGTGCGTCCGCTTCTTTCAGACGATATCATCAATGCCAATATTGCCGGCGTTGTTGAATTTGGTACGGCGATTACCAGCATCCCCTGTACGGAGGCTTTGCTTTACAGTGAAAACAAGGAAACTTCGGACAAGGTGGTCGACAGAAATCTGATCTGGAGGACGCAGACTCCGCAGAGCTTAAGACTGCGTAAATTCATCTGGGCGCATGAAGAAGCACAGAAGCGAGGAATCACGGATACGGTGGCTACCTGTACCCTGCTTGTGGAACTGGGAGAAGAGGTTCATTTTGTCCTGGGAAAGAATGATAATTTCAAGATTACGACGGCAGAAGATATCGGACTGCTGGAGGCATATCTGACGCAGAGAGAAAAAGAAAACAGATAAGGACCGGAGGATTCAGAGATGAATACTGTCATAAAAGAGGACGCGAAAAATATAGCAAAGAGCGGCAGCGTAGACTGGGATCGGCTGACCGGGAAAACGGTATTGATCACCGGAGCAACCGGTTTTATCGGCTCCTGCATGATCCGGGGACTCATGTACCGGAACCTGCATACGGATTCCCGGATCCGGATCGTGGCTATGGTAAGAAACCGGCAGCGGGCAGAAGCGATGTTCTCCGATTATCTGGAAACCGGCCTGCTGGATTTCGCGGTCGGTGATGTATGTGAGCCGGTCGTCTATGAAAAACCGGTGGATTTTGTGGTTCACTGCGCAAGCAACGCCGCGCCGAAGGAATATGCGGCCGATCCGGTCGGAACAATGAAGACAAATTTCTTCGGGACTTTTGAACTGTTGGAATTTGCCAGAAAAAAGGGCGTACAGAAGTTTTTGTATGTTTCTACCATTGAGATCTACGGCAATACGGACCAGTCGGGAGAAATTTCCGAAGACGGTTACGGATATATCGACGCGGTCAATCCGCGTTCCTGTTATCCGATCAGCAAAAAAGCCTGTGAAACGGCAGCTGTCTGTTTTGGAAAACAGTATGGGCTTCCGGTCTCTATCGGCAGGCTGAGCTATATTTTCGGAGCCGGGATGAAAAAGGATGACTCCAAAGTCGTTGCGATCCTGGCCAGAGCGGCAGCGGCGGGAGAAGATCTGGTCTTAAAGAGTAAAGGAGAGCAGCGGCGTTCCTACACCTATATTTCGGACGCGATCACTGGTCTGCTGGCCGTATTGGCGAGCGGAGCGGACGGAGAGGCGTATAATATCGCGTCTTCCCTTTGTATTACCACGATTGCGGATATGGGAAGAACACTGGAAGAAATCTATTATGAGAAAGGCGTGCGCCTGAGATTTGATCTGCCGACGGAGGAAGAGAAGAATAAATTTTCTCCGATCCGGGACGCTGTTTTATCCAATCAAAAACTGAAAAGTCTGGGATGGTATGAGTCCGTAGACCTGAAAAACGGATTGGAGAGAATGACGAGAAGTATAATAGAAGACAGAGGACAGAGGATAAGTATATGATACAGAAAAGAATTGCCTTATGGGATAATTTAAAGTTCTTTTTGATCTTATGTGTGGTGCTCGGACACTACTCGGAAAGTTATGTATCCGATGCGTATAAGAGTCTGTTTATGTTTGTCTACACATTTCATATGCCTCTGTTTATTTTTATCTCAGGGTTATTTCACAGGAATACTAGGATAGCGCAAAAAATATGCGCGTATTTGGCCATCTTTTATATTTATAAGATAGCGGTATTTCTGGTAAACGCTGCATTTGGGAAGGATCCCGGATTTAAAGTTCTGGAAGAGTCAGGGGCACCCTGGTTTATGTTCGCATTGGCGGTGTTTACGCTGCTTACGTATTTGCTGCGGGAAGTGAATCCCTATTTACTGTTGGTGACAGGCGTGATCCTGGCCTGCTTTTCAGGATATGATCCGTCCATTAACAGTTATCTGGTCTTGTCAAGAATTATTGTTTTTTATCCTTTTTATTTGTTGGGGACATTGTTTTCCGGAGAAAATATGAAACGGTTGGAACGGATTCTTGAAAACCGGTATCTGCAGGCGGCAGGGGTTGTGATCCTGGCGGTGTGGGCGGCTATGTGTTTGTTCGGACTGGATCATGTTTATATCCTGCAGATTCTGTTTATCGGCAGGAAGCCATACAGCGCGGATCTGCTGGAGTGGGGTTATCTTTGGCGTCTGCTTGCCTATGCGATCACATTCCTTGTAGGATTTTCCTGTATTCTGATAACGCCTAAAAAAAGAATTCCGGTAATTTCGGTTGTCGGACAAAGAACCCTGCAGATTTATTTTTGGCATCGGATTATCCTATACGCATTTGCCTACTGGGGACTCCCTATGGCAATCTGTCCTACCAGGATCGGTAAAATTCTATGGATGTTGATTGGAGTGGGGCTCACACTGATCACTTCCCTGAAGATTTTTTCGTTTCCGACCGGCACGATCATGAAATTTCAAAAGAAAACGGGAAAAAATATAGAAAATTCAAGATAGCTTTGATTTGACAGTATCTTTTGCCTATGCTATAATTAAGCGATATGTTTGTTTAGAGGAGGATTCAATATGAGTACTACAACAACGGTCTGCTTTCTTATAGCATTTGTGCTTTATATGGCTATGATGCTGATAATCGGCGCATCCTATATGAAAAAGACAAGCAACAACGAGGATTATTTTTTGGGAGGACGCGGCCTGGGCGGCTGGGTTGCGGCGCTGTCAGCACAGGCATCGGATATGAGCGGGTGGCTGCTGATGGGACTTCCGGGTACTGTATATGCCATGGGAACAGGGCAGTCCTGGGTCGCCATTGGTCTGTTTTTAGGTACTGTGTTTAACTGGCTGTGTATTTCTTCCAGATTACGCCGTTATACGATCCGGGCGAACAATGCGCTGACTTTCCCGGAATATCTGCAGAACCGGTTTCACGATACGAAGAAGATTCTGCTTCTGCTTTCTTCTATTGTAATCGTTATCTTCTTTTTGGTATATACGGCGTCTGCGCTGTCAGCCGGCGGCAAATTGTTTAATACGGTATTCGGTCTGGATTATCGTGTGGCCCTGACAATCGGTGCCGTGATCATTTTGCTGTATACGGCTATGGGCGGATTTATGGCAGTCTGCGTAACGGATTTTATTCAGGGTATGCTTATGCTGGTCGCTCTGCTGATCGTACCGATCGCGGCATACGGAGCCGTAAGCGGAGATTTTACCGGCGCCATTGAAGCGACGGGCAAGAATGCGGGTTCGTTTTTAAGCCTGTTTCAGAATGACGGACAGGATTACGATTTTATAGCAATCATTTCTCAGGTCGGCTGGGGCCTCGGCTACTGCGGCATGCCGCATATTCTGACCCGGTTTATGGCGGTAAAGAGTAATAAAGAACTGAATAAGTCCAAGATTATCGGAATTGTCTGGGTAGCGCTGTCTCTGGGATTTGCCTGCCTGATCGGCGTAGTGGGACGCGCTTATCTGGGAAGCCCGGAGATTGCGGATTCTGAAAATGTATTTATTGATATGATCTTACATATGTTTACGGATAATGTAGTGCTGATCTTTATCGGCGGACTGTTCCTCTGCGGGATTCTGGCTGCGATCATGTCGACGGCGGATTCCCAGCTTCTGGTGACTGCGTCTTCTGTATCCGAGGATATCTATAAAGGCGTGGTGAACCCGAAGGCAAGCGATAAGACGATCCTGCGGATCAGCCGGATCACAGTTGTGATTGTCGCATTGCTGGCTTTCGTGATCGCATGGGATCCGAAGAGCAGCATTATGGGACTGGTATCCAATGCGTGGGCGGGATTCGGCGCGGCATTCGGACCGATCGTACTGCTGTCTTTGTATTGGAAACGGACGAATCTGGCAGGGGCGGTTTCCGGTATTCTGACCGGTGCGCTGACCGTTATCGTATGGGATTATATTCCGTTTGGCGGACAGACGCTGGGCGAGTCTACCGGTTTGTACAGTCTGGTGATCGGATTCGCATTAAGTGCGGCTGTGATCGTTGTTGTGAGCCTGTGTACGAAGCAGCCGTCTGCGGAAATGATCCGGGAGTTTGACGATGTGGTTGCCGCAGGCAAACAGAAAGAGAGCGATTTTTAAGTGATGGATCCTAAGACGTTGATCAAAGAGGCGTACGCGGTTCAGAAACAGGCCTATGCGCCGTATTCCGATTTCTGCGTCGGAGCGGCGCTGCTGGCAAAAAGCGGTAGGATATACAGTGGCTGCAATGTGGAGAACGCCGCTTATACGCCGACAAACTGTGCGGAGCGGACGGCTTTTTTCAAAGCGGTATCAGAAGGAGAACGGGAATTTGCGGCGATTGCCATTGTCGGAAACCATCGGGACCGTACGCCGGATCCGGAACAGTTTTGCGCGCCGTGCGGCGTCTGCCTGCAGGTTATGGCAGAGTTTTGTGATCCGGAGCAGTTTCAGGTGGTCCTGGCAAACAGTCCGGATCGTTACCGGATACTGAAATTAAAAGAATTACTGCCATATGGGTTTTCTCTGTCCGGCAGTGAGGATACCTGTCATGGAGGACAGCTTTGATCGATACAATTCGGTTTGAAACGATTCGAAATCAAATAACAGGGGCGGAACGACAAAGACAGGGAATCGGAACCCTGTCAGAGAAGACAGTGCATGCGGTTTTGAAGAATTACTACGCACCGGATCCGGATACGCATGAAGTGCCGGTGGAAGGCTATGTAGCGGATGTATATGAGAATGGATCCATTCTGGAGATACAGACGCGCAATTTTAATAAACTGCGGGACAAGCTGGATCGGTTTCTGCCCTTGTATTCTGTCACTGTGATCTATCCGATCCCCGCGTCAAAATGGCTTGTGTGGATCGATGAGGAAACAGGGGAATTTTCCAAAAGACACAAGTCTCCCAAACAGGGTTCTATTTATGATATCATTCCGGAATTATATAAAATTCAGAATTATCTGAAACATCCCAATTTCCATTTGCGGATCGCTATGCTGGATATGGAGGAGCAGAGACTGTTAAACGGCTGGAGCAGAGACCGGAAACGGGGCTCTTACCGGTATGACAGGATCCCACTGGCGCTGGTAGGGGAATATGCGTTTACGCAGATTGAGGATTATATGCAGCTGATCCCGATTTCCGTTCCGGATCGGTTTACCTCCAGAGATTACGCGAAAGCGGCGCATACCAGTGTGGGAATGGCGCAGACCGCATTGCGGATCCTGTATAACCTGGAACTGATCCGGCGTGTAGGAAAATCCGGAAGAATGTTGTTATATGAGGTTAATGAGGACGCTTAAAACGAACAGTGAAGGAGAAAAGAAAATGCAGCTCTATATCATCAGGCATGGAGAAACAGATTGGAACGCAGCGCTGCGGGTACAGGGACGGGAGGATATTCCGTTGAATGAAACCGGGATCGGTCAGGCGGATGCCTGCGGCCGGGCGATGAGCAGCGTGAAACTGGATCTGATCGTTACAAGTCCTCTGCAGCGGGCGTTTCGAACTGCGCAGATCGTACAGTTCCATCAAAGCGGGACGCCGCAGATCGTGGTGGATGACTGCTTTATCGAACGGGATTTCGGCTCGCTTTCCGGCCTGACTTATGAAGAACGAAAACTGGTTGACAAAAGCAGGCTTGGGGAGGCGGAAAACCTGGAACTGCTCAGCGCCAGGATCCGAAAAGGAATCACGCAGTATGCGGCGGCAGGCAGCTGTCAGGCGATTGCGATCGTGACGCATGGCGGTGTGATCACACAGCTGCTTTCGGATTTTTCAGACGGTATGATCGGCAGAGGAAAAACATGGCTGCGGAATGCGTGTATCAGTCTGCTTCGGTATGAGCAGGGGCAGTATTCCATCCCGATGTATAATCTGACAGCAAATGATTTTTTAACATGGCTGCAGACAGAAAAGGAGACTTGCAGGGAGTGTGTGAAATAGATGGACTGGGAATTTGCGATTTTGGATGCAATACAAAACTGGCATAATCCGATCTTGGATAAATTTATGACGGCAGTCAGCTTTTTGGGAAATGCGGGTTGGTTTTGGATCGCGCTGGCGATCCTGCTTTTGCTCGGAAAACGGTATCGGACCGGCGGACTTTATATGACGGCGGCACTGATCCCGGATTTTCTGATCACCAATCTGTGGCTGAAAAATATGGTCGCAAGACCGAGACCCTGCTGGGAACGGGCGGTGGATCTGCTGGTTGCGAATCCGACGGATTATTCCTTTCCGTCCGGACACAGCGCAGCCGGGTTCGCGGCGGCAACGGCGTTGTTCTGCTGGAATAAAAAAGCCGGAATCTGCGCATATATCTTAACGACTTTGATCGCTTTTTCCAGATTATATCTGTATGTGCATTTTCCGACCGATGTGCTGGCAGGCGCCCTGATCGGCGTGATCTGCGGGCTCATAGGCAGTTTTGTGGTAAAGAAAATAGGAAGTCATTATGAAACAGGAAGTTCAATATAAAGAAAATACGATTACGGTTCAGGAATATCTGTATCTGCGGGATTCGGTACATTGGATCCCGCTGTCTTTGGAGCAGGCAGAACGGGCGCTTGCAAACAGTATTTATACGGTCTGCGCTTATGATAACGGAAAACCTGTGGGCATGGGGCGAATGGTAGGCGACGGCGTTGTTATCGTCTATGTGCAGGATCTGATCGTACATCCGGATCTGCAGAGCCGCGGAGTCGGCAAAGAACTGCTGCGCCGTCTGATCAGCCATGCCAAGGAGATCCGGCTTCCCGGGACACAGCTGATGCTGGATCTGATGTGCGCGAAAGGCCGGGAACAGTTTTATTCCCATATGGGATTTCTGGCACGTCCAACAGAGACGCTGGGACCGGGGATGATCATGTATTTGCGGGAGGAAGATTAAGGCATGGCGGAAAAGAAACAGGAATATACGGCGGACAGCATATCGGTACTGGAAGGACTGGAAGCGGTTCGGGTGCGCCCGGGCATGTATATCGGAAGCGTGTCCACCAAGGGACTGAATCATCTGATCTATGAGATCATGGATAATTCCGTGGATGAACATCTGGCGGGATTTTGTCAGAATATTACCGTGACGTTGGAAAAAGACGGGACCGCCGTGATCACAGATGACGGGCGTGGGATCCCTGTGGAGATCAACTCCAAAACAGGAGTCCCGGCTGTGCAGCTGGTATTTACGGTATTACATGCCGGCGGCAAATTCGGGGACGGCGGATATAAAATATCCGGCGGTCTGCACGGCGTGGGCGCGTCTGTAGTGAACGCGCTCTCAAAATGGCTGGAAGTTACGGTAAAACGGGACGGAGAGATCTGGCAACAACGTTATGAACAGGGAAAGATCGCAAGCCCGCTTGAAAAGACCGGAACCTGCCGGAAAAACGATACCGGGACCAAAGTAGTTTTTCTGCCGGACGATGAGATTTTTGAAAAGACTTATTTTAAAGCGGAAAGTATTAAAAGCCGGCTGCATGAAACGGCATATCTGAATCCGGGACTGACAATCACCTTCCGGAATAACCGCTTTGCGGAGGAAGAAGAAGTCGTATATCATGAGCCGGATGGGATCAAGGCCTATGTAGCTGCCCTGAATACAGGGAAAACCGTACTGCACGATACTATTTATTTTAAAAAGCAGCGGGATGGGATCGAGGCGGAGGTAGCGATCCAGTTTGTGGACGAATTTCAGGAAAATATTCTCGGATTCTGCAATAATATCTACACACAGGAGGGCGGTACGCACCTGACCGGATTTAAGACCAAATTTACAACGATCATCAACCAGTACGCCAGAGAACTGGGGATTTTAAAGGAGAAGGACGCCAATTTCAACGGCGCTGACGTCCGGAACGGAATGACGGCGATTGTGGCAGTCAAGCATCCGGCGCCCCGTTTTGAAGGACAGACCAAGACGAAACTGGACAACCCGGACGCCGGTAAAGTTGTGGGAGAAGTATCGGCAGAAGAACTGGTCCTGTTTTTTGATAAAAATCTGGAGACCTTAAAACATATCATCGGAGCCGCGGAAAAATCCGCAAAGATCCGGAAGGCAGAGGAAAAGGCAAGAACCAATCTGCTGACAAAGCCGAAGTTTTCCATCGATTCCAACGGAAAGCTGGCCAACTGCGAAAGCCGGAATCCGGAGGAATGCGAGATCTTTATCGTGGAAGGAGATTCCGCGGGAGGTTCCGCCAAAACGGCAAGAGACCGCAGGACGCAGGCAATCCTTCCGATCCGAGGCAAGATTTTGAATGTAGAAAAAGCGTCTATGGATAAAGTACTTGCCAATGCGGAGATCAAAACCATGATCCATGCGTTTGGCTGCGGCTTTTCCGAAGGTTACGGAAATGATTTTGATATCACAAAGCTGCGGTATCACAAGATTGTGATTATGACGGATGCGGACGTGGACGGCGCGCATATAGCCACCCTGCTTTTGACATTCTTTTACCGGTTCATGCCGGATCTGATCCTGGGCGGGCATGTTTATCTGGCGACGCCGCCGCTTTATAAGGTCGTCCCAAAGAATAAGAAAGAAACCGGATGCTACCTGTATGACGACCAGGCGCTGGAAAAATACAGGAAATCTCACTCTAATTTCACGCTGCAGCGCTATAAAGGGCTTGGAGAGATGGATGCGCAGCAGTTGTGGGAAACAACGCTGGACCCTAAGACTCGGATTCTGAAGCAGGTGGAGATTGAAGACGGTAAGATGGCATCGGATGTGACCGGTATGCTGATGGGTACCGATGTGGCGCCCAGAAGGGGATTTATTTATCAGCATGCCAATGATGCGGTATTAGACATATAGAAAACAGACAGGATCACTTCAGAACGGAGGAATTAAATGGCGGAGCAGATTGTAACCACCGAATATTCAGATGTTATGCAGACATCTTATATCAATTACGCGATGAGCGTGATCACGGCCCGTGCCGTACCGGATGCCAGAGACGGGCTGAAGCCTGTGCAGCGGCGGGTGCTTTATGCGATGGAGCAGCTGGGACTGGATTATGACAAGCCCCACAGGAAGTCAGCCCGTATCGTGGGCGACGCGATGGGTAAATACCATCCGCACGGAGACGGATCGATCTATGATGCGCTGGTCGTACTGGAACAGGATTTTAAAAAGGGAATGCCGCTGGTAGACGGGCATGGAAATTTCGGCTCGATTGAAGGAGACGGCGCGGCCGCCATGCGGTATACAGAGGCCAAGTTAAAGAAATTTACGCAGGATGTTTATCTGGCAGATCTGGATAAGGATGTCGTAGATTTTGTCCCGAATTTTGACGAGACGGAAAAAGAACCGGAGGTATTGCCGGTGCGTGTGCCGAACCTTCTGATCAACGGGGCGGAAGGAATCGCGGTCGGTATGACGACCAGTATTCCCACGCATAATCTGTCAGAGGTTGTGGATGCCATGATCGCGTATATGGCGAATCCGTCCATTACGACCGCGGAACTGATGAAGATCATGCCCGGTCCGGATTTCCCGACCGGGGGTCTGGTCGTCAATCAGGATGAACTGGAGCAGATCTATGAGACGGGGATCGGAAAGATCAAGCTGCGGGGCAAGGTAGAATTTGAACCGGCAGCCCGCAGATCGGACCGGGATAAGCTGGTAATCAGCGAGATCCCCTATACCATGATTGGTGCCAATATCGGGAAATTTATTGCCGATATCTATGATCTGATCGAATCGAAGAAAACGCAGGATGTGGTAGATATCATCAATGCGTCTTCCAAGGACGGCATCCGGATTGTACTGGAATTAAAAAAGAATGCGGATGTTTCCAAGCTGGAAAACATGCTGTATAAAAAAACAAAACTGGAAGATACCTTTGGCGTCAATATGCTGGCAATCGCGGACGGGAAACCGGAAGTATTGGGACTGCGGTCAATCCTGTCGCACTGCGTACAGTTCCAGTATGATCTGATGACCAGAAAATACACGACGTTGCTCAATAAGGCGCTGGAGCAGAAGGAGATTAAAGAAGGTCTGATCAAAGCCTGCAATATCATAGATCTGATCATTGAGATCATCCGGGGCAGTCAGAATCTGAAACAGGTGAAAGCATGCCTGACCGGCGGAGATATCACGGATATTAAGTTCAAAAATCCGGAATCTTCTATTTACGCGCAGCAGTTATCCTTTACGGAAAAGCAGGCACAGGCAATCGTAGAACTGCGGCTGTACCGTCTGATCGGTCTGGAGATCATGGCTCTGGAAAAGGAATATTCCGAGCTGGTGGAAAAGATCGCGGAGTATGAGGAGATCTTAAACAGCCGGAAAGCCATGACCCGGGTGATCAAAAAAGATCTGGAAAAGATCAAAAAGGAATACGGTTATCCCAGAAAAACCCAGATCGTCAACGCAAAAGAAGCTGTCTATGAAGAAGTGAAGATGGTAGAACAGGAAGTGGCGTTTGTTATGGACCGCTTCGGCTACGCAAAGCTGATCGAAGCGTCTGCATATGACCGGAACCGGGAAGCTGTGGAAACAGAGAATAAATACAGCTTTCTCTGTATGAATACAGATAAGATCTGCCTGTTTACCGATGCGGGCAATATGCATCTGGTCAAAGCCGCTGATCTGCCGATGAAGAAATTCCGGGACAAGGGGATTCCCATTGACAATGTCAGCAATTACGACAGTCAAAAGGAAACGATTGTCAATTTATATAGTTTATGGGAACTGCAGGATAAGCAGTTGTTATTCACAACAAAATCTGGTATGATGAAACTGGTAGATGGCAGTGAATTTCAGGTGATCAAGCGGACCATCAGCGCGACAAAACTGGGGGAAGGCGATCTGCTGGCAGCAGTACAGATTGCGGGACGCCTGAGCGCAGGATCGGAAGAACCGGCAGAGAATCTGGCATTGTCAGGCGGCTCAGAGGATTTTTATGAGGGAGAAGACGAGCAGCTGGTCATGGATTTTGTGATCGAAGATATCGACATTCGGCCGGACAGGACAGACCAGTGGGTTGTATTGCAGACCGAGAACGGAGTTTTTTTACGGTTCCGTCTGGATGAGATCCCGGAGAAAAAGAAGGGCGCCGTGGGCGTCCGCGGGATCAAGCTGGCAAAGGATGATTCTGTCGCGCATGTTTATCTGATGGGACCGGGTGATAAACCCGTTGTCTCTTATAAAGAGAAGGAAATCGAGCTGCGGAAGATCAAAGCGGCCAAAAGGGATACAAAAGGGACAAAAGTAAGGGTATAAACAAAAGAAAGGTGTTGAAGAATATGAAGGGGATCCAAAGAAAACAGCAAACAGGGAAACGGATGGGAAGACGTCTGCTTTCCCTGTTTTTGACGGCTATTTTATCTGTGACCGGTATTGTCTGGGATATCGGAAATGAAGACAGGACAGCGGAGGCGGCAGCAACGGCCTATTCGGAGTTTCCCGCCAGTTACCGGCCTTATCTGCAGGCCCTGCACAGTAAATATCCGAACTGGAAATTTACGCCGTTAAATACCGGCCTTGACTGGGATACGGTTGTTGAAAATGAGATGGACCCGGAGGTTTCCGGACAGGGAAATAAGAGTACGATCCAATATGTTGCCAGCGATCTGTCAAAGCGAAATCTGCTGTGTGATTTTAATCCGTCCACAGGAAAATATATTCCCAAGGATTCCACTTCGTTTTTCAGCGCCGCCAAGCAGACGGTCGCTTATTATCTGAATCCGCTGAATTTCTTAAATGAAGTCGATATTTTTCAATTTGAAAACAATGCGTATGACGCAGAGGTACATAATCTTGCCGGCGTGCAGCAGATGTTAAAAGGCACCTTTATGGACGGCTCCGTGATCGAATATCTGGATACGAACGGAAAAGTCCAGAAAATCAAACAGTCTTACGCGCAGGTTCTTTTTAACGCCGGGAAAACCTACGGCGTGAATCCGTACTGGCTGGCGTCCAAGATCAGGCAGGAGGTCAGCGCGGACGGAAGCGGAAGCACATCCGGTGATTATTGGTCGAAAGATTATAAAACCCATTTTATCGGATATTATAATTTTTATAATATCGGCGCCAATGACGGCGCGGATCCGATTAAAAACGGATTGAATTACGCGAAAAGCGCCGGATGGACGACACCGGTAAAAGCCATTGAAGGCGGCGCACAGTTTTTCCGGGATAAATATATCAGCTGTTATCAGAATACGGGCTATCTGATTAAGTTTAATGTGGATAAGCGTTCCGGAAATCTGTACTGGCATCAGTTTATGACGGCGATTAACGGAGCGGCTTCGGAAGCAACCATTACTTATAACGCTTATAAAAACATGGGGGCCCTAAGTGCCGGAAAGAGTTTTCTGATCCCGGTCTATAACAATATGCCGACGGAAGGCAATACCATTGTCATCAATGAAGCAAAGGGAAAGACGGGGACGACAAGCGGAACTAATGTGAGAAGCGGTCCGGGACTGGCATACGGAACAGTTCCTTATGATAATTCTCCGGTTACGATTTTATCCGGCACGCAGACCGTGGACGGATATTCCTATAATAATCTGGTTTATCCATATTGGTATCAGATCCAGTTTACCATGAACGGAGTCAAAAAAACCGGATATATGTACAGTGAATTTCTGACGTTGAGCGTCAGCAAGACCATGAATGTCGGGCAGAGCTGGACGCCGAGCGTAACGCTGAAAAATAAAGCGGATACGATCTACTGGCATAGTGACGACCCGGCTGTCGCTACGGTAGATAAGAACGGAAAAGTTACGGCGCAGGGAGAAGGAAATGCGGTAATCTATGCTTTCCTTGCCAGCGGTGCTTTTGATGCAGTTCGTATCGGCGTAAAGAATATCAATGGTGTGACACTGCGTGCTGTCGCGAAATCGAGCAGTACAGTCCAGTTAAATTGGACGAAATCTTCTGACGCAGAGGGCTATATTGTATATCGGAAAGAAAAAGGCGGCACTTATCAGGCAATTAAAACAATTACAGATTCGAATACACTGAGTTATCTGGATACCGGGCTGAAAGCGGCAAAGGACTATGTGTATGCGGTAAGAGCCTATAAATATATAAATGGGACAAAATATCGGTCAGACTATAAAGGCGTATCGGTTACAACACTGGAGGAACCTGTGGTAAGTCTGAGTATTACGCCAACTTCCGGGGAATTATACGCAAAACAGCAGCTGACCATTAAAGCGACGATCGTCGGTTCCGATAAGAGAGTATCTTACAGCAGCAGCAATACCGGGACAGCAGCGGTATCTTCCGCAGGCGTTGTGACGGCAAAGGCTCCCGGGGTAACAACGATCACGGTAACTGCTTTGGGAAAAACGAGCGTAAAGAAAACCTGTCAGATTACGGTAATTCCGGATCAGCCGGTTTTAAAAACAGTACTTAAGGACAGCAATTCGGTACAGCTGAATTGGACAAAGGCTTCCAATGCGGAAGGTTATATCTTATACCGCAAGAAAAGCGGCGGCAGTTATCAGGCGATTAAAACGATCTCAAATGTAAATACGTTGTCTTATGTGGATACGGGACTGACGAAGGGAACTACATATATTTATGCGATCAGATCTTATGTAATGGCAGGAGGAGAAAAATACCGTTCCGGTTATACCGGAGTCAGTATTACAGTTCCGAAGACCGTCAGCCCGAGCCAGCCGGTTTTAAAAACAGTACTTAAGGACAGCAATTCGGTACAGCTGAATTGGACAAAGGCTTCCAATGCGGAAGG
>CANQSA010000009.1 GCA_947626415.1 uncultured Lachnospiraceae bacterium | reverse complement strand
CAATAAACCGTATACCCGTATGCCCCGTTGATATAGCCCGGATACTGCGTCGGATTTTTCCCCGTGCTGCTTCTGACCGCCTGGAATAAAAGCTCTCTTTTTATCCCATCACGATCTGTAACCGATAGATATGTCAGATCGCCTTTTGCATACGTCGTATCGGCATTCCACGGTCCTTTATAATAACTGGGCGCATATTTCGTTGTGACGCTCGCAGTTGTATCTGCTTTTTTCTTCGCATCCGCAAAGGTAAAGACATAAGGGCTGTCCTCGGAAATCTTATATCCGGCCGGAGCCTTTGTTTCGACCAATTTGAAGCGTCCGCCGTTATCTTTTGTGTAATAAAGCGTGCTATACGCAATATCGCCAAAGGCATCGCTGACTAGTCCTCCCTTTACCAGAACATAAGTCTTTGTTTTGTTTGACCACTGGTACAGAGAAAACTCAGCTCCCTCCAAATATTCGCTTTCCTCATCTGTCTTTAAAACATTGACTTCCATGCTCTTGATCACATTGATCAGCGCATTCATTTGAAAGGTTGTGCCGGAAGCCGTTCCGTCCTTCGTGACATTATTGGTCTGTTTATAGGTATAGGCTGTCGTCTGTTCTGACTTCACCGTTACCTTCATGGTTTTTCCGGATACGCCGACTACCATGTTGTCCGGCAGCGTGGATACAACTTCTTCCACATAGTATTCGCCCGGAGTCAGATCGCCGCTAACGCCGTAACCGGATGCGTCTAACGTAATCGTGCCTGCTTTTTTATCGTCTCTGTCGTAAATGTTGTATTGGATCCCGGAATAATCTGCCTGATCCGGCAGATCTTTGCCGGTATAATCCTGTAAGCCTTTTTGAAGACTGATCTTCCCCGGTTTCGGTTGGTTGGGCCACTTTGCAGAACCGGGATAGACGACCATCGTTCCGTTATTTTCCCGATTCAGTCTCACATACCAGACTCTGCCGTCTTTCTGGTATCCGGCAGGCGCTTTTGTTTCCATTACCATAAATCTGCCCTGGTTTTGACTCGTATAATAAAGCCATCCGCTGATCGCTTCACCGGTAACGGCGTCGCTGCTGATCTGATTTGTCTCGCCCCGACTGTTTGCTTCTATAAGATCCGGACTCATAATTTCATATTTCCCGCTTTTTTGGTTCCAGTTATAAATCGTAAATTTCGCGGCGCCCAATCCTTTTCCGGTAACAGCGTCTATTTTCGGAATCTTCAGTTTCAGTTTCCAGCGCGTATTCGGCACGGTCAGCCGGTAGGGAAACTCTGCCGTCTTGTCCGGCGTGATCAGCACGGAAAAAACCTTCGGATTCTTTGTCAGGCCGTCCGAACAGTCTGTCTCTCTGACATAATAGACCGTTCCTGTCTGCAGGCACGGAAGCGCCAGTTTTTTCTTGGTTTTCCCATTGAGATCTGTTTCAATGCTCCCTACCCTGTTCTTACACGCCGCATCGCTGTACACCGCAAACGCCGCGCTTAGATCGATCGCCGCCGCGACCGCTCCGTCATCTTTTTTAAGGATTTCCAGATATCCCTTCTCTTTCGCATTCTTTACCTGAAACGTTACCTGCGTTACAGCCGTTCCCGCACGTACAGTAAAGTATTTTCCGGGCGCAGGATCCGGCAGTAAATATCCGTCTGCAGCTTTTGTCTCCGCAATATAAAACTTTCCCTGATTCTGGGCGGTACTGTATAACTTTCCGCTGACCGCCTTCCCATCCTGATCCGTAACGATCACGTTCTTTCCGTCCGAAATATGCGAAGCTGCCATTTTATGATATTTTCGGTCCGAGGCTTTATATTCATAAAGGGTAAATTCCGCCCCTTTTATGGGCACACTGGTCCCCAGGTCCTGATCCAGCTTCGTTACCGTCACCTGTGCCGCGCATTCTTCGTCCTTTACGCCGGACCCTCCGTTCACGCTCACCGTGCTTCCGTTTCCGCCCGTTGTAACCGAGTAAACTGTCTGGTTCAGCTGACAATTGTACGGTGCCTTAATCTCTTTGACGAAATACACGGTATAGGGTTTCAGCTTCTCTGTCGGCGCGATCACTGCCTTCCCGTTTGTATCGGTAGCCGGAAAGCGCATGATCAGGGAATTTCGGTCAACATCATTTCCACTCTTGTCTTTTTTCGCATACACCCCGTAAACCGCTCCGTTCCGACATGCCGCCGTCCCGGTGTGGGCGCCGCTTTTGACTAAGGAAAGTCCCACTTTTTCAATTTCTTTTACATATCCCTGCAGCAAGGGCTGTGTCCCGTTTCCGTCCGCACTGTAATAGTAAAGGGTCACATTCAGTTCGCCGTTTAATGCGCTTGCGATCACCGACCGGATTGCCGTCTGATATTTTGCAGCATACGACAGCGCATTTGCGCGGATATACTGGATCACCTCGTCTGCCGTATCCGCATTTCCGTTCGTGACTGCCCAGGTCATCATTCTTCCTACTACATAGCGCTCACCCTCCGGAAATCCATTTACTCTCCCGTCCTTTTTGGCGTCCCAGAACCACCATGCCGCTTTTAAGATCGCAAGCCGGTCTCCGCTGTAGGGTATGGCAGACGACCGCGTCAGTGTGTGAACCAGTGTCGTTCCCCGCTTGGCGCAAAAAGCCGCGTCCGTGCGCGTAGGCGTAGCCGCATCCTGTACATACAGCCAATATACATCTCCGAAAAATCTGCTGCCGGCCCATGCGTAGCCGGACGCCGCATACGCCTTCACACCGCCGAGCGGTTCTATCCCCGCACCGGCAAAAAGGAGTGCAGCCGCCAACAGTCCGGCAATGATCCGTTTCCATCTGCTCTGTTTTTTTTCACGCATAAAATCCCTCCATTCTGATCTCCATTCCTTATTTGTTTATGAAAAAAAGAAAAGCCTTAAACTTTCGTCTAAGACTTTTCCTTCTGACCTATTCTATTATTTTGAAATATCAAGTTCCTCCAAACGGCATTCCAAATTCCCGATCCGAGAGCGCTGTCTTAAACAACATATTCTATCAAGTTGCCAATGTACAAGGCAACTTTCCGTTTCATGCGTTTAATTATCCCTCTCTATGTGAATCTTATCACATTCTGTTTATGATGTCAAGCACAAATTATATTTTTATCCTTTCACCCGTTCTACTGCCGCTTTCCACCCCGCATAAAGCGTCTGCCGCTCTGCTTCCTGCATCTGCGGGCGAAAAACAGATTCCACTTCCCAGATATTGCGGATCTCATTCAGATCCTTCCAGAAGCCTACGGCCAGACCTGCCAGATAAGCCGCTCCCATGGCTGTCGTCTCCACGCAGGACGGTCTTCGCACCACAGCGTTGCTGATGTCGCTCTGAAACTGCATCAAAAAATTGTTCCGGCTGGCGCCGCCGTCTACCTGCAGCATCTGCATGGAAATCCCGGCGTCCGCTTCCATCGCCCGGATCACATCATTGACCTGATAAGCCAGTGACTCCAGCGTGGCCCGGATAATATGATTCCGGTTGGTGCCGCGCGTCAGTCCCAAAATCGCGCCGCGGGCATAAGCGTCCCAATAAGGCGCGCCCAATCCGGTAAATGCCGGTACCACATAACAGCCATTGCAGTCCGGCACCTCTAAAGCGTACTGCTCCGATTCCGCAGCCGTATCGATCAGCCGCAGCCCGTCCCGCAGCCACTGGATCGCCGCGCCCGCTACAAAGACAGAGCCTTCCAGCGCGTAGGTAACGGTTCCGTTTATGCCCCATGCGATCGTCGTCAGCAGTCCGTTTTTAGAAACTACCGGCACTTCCCCCGTATTCATCAGCAAAAAGCCGCCGGTCCCATATGTATTTTTTACCATTCCCGGTTCATAACAGGTCTGCCCGAACAGAGCGGCCTGCTGGTCTCCCGCCGCGCCGCCGATTGGAATCTCTCCGCCAAAAAATGCACTGCTGCTGTATCCGTAAACGCCGCTGGAATCCACTGGCTTCGGCATCATCGAAATCGGTATTCTCAGATAATCCAGAATTTCTTTGTCCCAACACAGATTGTGAATATCAAAGAGCATAGTTCTTGCGGCATTACTGTAATCGGTCACATGGATCTTTCCCTTAGTCAGCTTCCAGATCAGCCAGGTCTCTACAGTTCCGAACAGCAGATCACCTGCTTCCGCCTGTTCTCTGGCGCCCTCCACATGCTCCAGGATCCACGCGATCTTCGTAGCAGAAAAATAAGCGTCGATCTTCAGTCCCGTTTTTTTCTTCCAGGATTCCTCCAGTCCCGCCGCGATCAGGCTGTCACAGATTCCGGCAGTTCTCCGGCATTGCCATACGATCGCATGACAGACCGGTCTGCCCGTATGCCGGTTCCATACGATCGTAGTCTCTCTCTGATTGGTGATTCCGATCGCTCCGATCTCCTCCGCCGATGCTCCGATCTTAGACATCGCTTCCACCGCAACGCCCAACTGGGTGGACCAGATCTCATCCGCATCCTGTTCCACCCAGCCCGGTTTGGGAAAATACTGGGTAAATTCCTTCTGTGCCATGCTGCAGATCCTGCCCGCATGGTCAAATAAAATACAGCGGTTGCTGGTCGTTCCGGCATCAAGTGCCATCATATATTTCTTTTGCATGGGAACCCTCCTTTTCCATGATTTCAGTATAAAAAAAACTGACCGGATATGCAAGCATTATTGTTGTAAAACATGTCGTTTCATTGTATACTGTTTAAGAAATTGCAAATGAAATTTTCAGAGATTCTTCAGAGGTGTCACTATGAGGTTGCAGGCAGAACACATTCAAAAATCCTATGGAAAGCATCGGATCCTGACCGATGTCTCTTTTACGCTCTCCCCCGGCGAATGCGTCGGGATCGTGGGCGTAAACGGCTGCGGAAAATCCACTCTGCTTTCCGTATTGTCGGGTATCGCAAAAGCCGACGGCGGCTCCATTACGCTGAATGGGAAATCCGGTCGGTCCATTTTCCGAAAGATCGGCCTGGTTCCACAGGACAATCCGCTGATCCCGGATTTATCTGTCCGGGACAACCTAAAGCTGTGGTATTCCGATCCGGACGCCGCCCGTCCGTATTTGAAGCTGCTTGGAATCACGCCTTTTTATAAACAACAGATCCGGAAATTATCCGGCGGACAGAAAAAACGGGTCAGCATTGCCATTGCCATGGCATCCGATCCCGCAATCCTGCTGCTGGACGAACCCGGCGCCGCCCTGGATCTGCCCTGCAAATATCAGATCCGCGCTTTCTTAAAGCAATACCTGGCAAACGGGAACAGCGCGGTCCTGACTACCCACGAGGAAGCCGACCTGGATCTCTGCAGCCGGCTTTATCTGTTAAAAGACGGCAGACTCCTGCCGCAGCCGGCGACGCTGCGCGGAACGGAACTGCTGCATATCTTACAGAATGGATCGAAACGATGAAACGATTTGTTATCTTATGTCAACTGGAACTAAAGCGGGCGCTGCGCTGTCTGCCCCGGATCCTGCTCGGTACTGCCGTGCTTCTGGCCGTGATCGGCGCCGTGATCTTCTGCGGACAGCACCTGCTCTACGGAGAACAGGAACTAAATAAGGCTAAGATCGCTTTTGTGCTGGAAGACGACTCCTTTTTTACCGCTATGGCGATCCGGCTGGCGACTACACAGTCCGCCAGTACCCGAAGTGCCTGCGAATTTGTATTCCCGGACGCAGAAGAAGCGGCCAGGGAACTGGAAAACAATGAACTGGCGGCGGTTGCCACCATTCCAAAGGGCTTTGTAAGCAGTATTGCCAGCGGAGAAAATCTGCCGATCCGGATTGATTTTGCGAACGAGGTCGGCTATGAAGCCCTTATTTTTGAGGAGATCGCCAACGCCGCGATGCAGATCCTGGGTTCCACCCAGGCGGGCAATTACACGGCAAGAGATTTTTACCGGCTCTGCGACCGGGACGGCAAACCGCTGCAGGCAGCCTATGACCGTCTGGAAAGCGCCTATATTTCTCTGGTATTAAGCCGGGAATCCATTTTCCGGGCGCAGACCGTGGGCGCAACCGGTTCCCTCAATGTGCTGCAGTTTTTCCTGGCAGGCGGCTGTATCCTGTTTTTATTGTTGTGGGGGATTCCCTGCATCCGTTATCTGACGCGGGATTCCAAATGTCTGCTGGCACAGTTTCGGCAGTCCGGATTTTCGGTGATCTCTACCATTACCGCGAAATTTACAGGACTCGGTTTTCTGTATCTGATCCTGCTGCTCTGCATTTTGCTGCCGGCATGGATCCTGTGGAGCGTTCCCGTGCTTCCGCTGATTCTGACGGCGCTCTGTCTGCTGCTTGCGGCCTGCTCGCTTCTTCTGTTTCTCTATGAGATCAGTGATGGCGGGATCGGAACCGTTTTTCTGGTACTCTGCAGCGCGTTCGGACTCTGCCTGCTGTCCGGCTGTATCTGTCCGCTGCCGCTGCTTCCCGGATTTTGCTCCGCTATCGCCCGGTTTCTGCCGACTACCTATATGATGAACGGACTGACGTCCGCATTTCTGGGCGTATTTTCCGCTTACAACGCTGTTGCCATGCTTCTTAGCACAGCCGTATTTTTCTCACTGACGGTCCTGATCCGCATTCTGCGGACAAAATAGAAATAGGAGGTTTCCATGCATTTCATAAAGAACTGGATTCCGGTTTTCCTAAAACGATTTCTGAAAAAACCTTTTTTTCTGATCCTGCTGCTTTTGCTCCCTGCAGGCGGACTGATCCTGCAGGCTGTGCTTCCTTCGTTTCAAACAGCAGTCCCTGTCGGCGTCTGTATTGCGGCATCGGATTCCCAAACCGTGGACGGACAGCTTGCAGAAAAGATAGCCGGCCGTCTGTACGCGCATAAAGGCTTGATTGTCTTTACCGCTTATGATTCCGTGTCCGATCTGCGGGAAGCCGTAATCCGGGACGAGATTCAATGCGGATATGTCCTGCCGGATAATCTGCAGACTCTGATCCTGGAAGACCGCCTGCAGAACAGTGTTACGGTCTATGAAGCGCCGGACGCGCTGCTTACCAGTGTGATCAATGAGCTGGTGGTTTCCACTTTTTTTCAGGAAATCTCGTTTGAGACTCTGATCCATGATACTGTGGATTCCGGTCTGTTTTCCGCTATGCGTGAGGATGAGATCCGCGCTGCCATGCGGCCTGTTTACGATACCTATAATAACGGGAATTACACCCTGCAGTTTGACTACAACCGAACGATCGAGGCGGATTCTCTGGAACCGGATCGTGCTGCCTATCTGCTTTCCCCCTGTATGGGCTTTGTCGCGCTGTTTATTTTTATCGCGGCATTTGCGGGCTGCGTTGTCTGGTATCAGGACCGGGACCGCGGCGCTTTCGGTTCCATGCCGAAACGGCGGATTCATTTTCTGCGGCTCTTTTACGGTCTGATCCCCACGCTCCTATGCTGTTTTTCAGGCTGTCTGTTTCTTTGGATTATGGATTTATCCGCGGCATCCTGGATTGGCTTTCTGCGGCTTCTGCTCTACAGTCTTCTGACAGTACTGTCTGCCTGGTTTTTATCGGGCCTGATCCCGCATATGCTGACCTTTACCGCGCTGATCCCGGTGCTGACTCTGGGCGGTGTGATCTGCACGCCCATGTTCTTTTCCGCGGAGACCTGGCTGCCGGTTCTGGCTTACGTTAAATATCTGTTTCCGCCCGCATGGTATTTTGCTTTATAAAAAGAATGGATATATTATTTGACACGCTTGTCTAAATGTGATATGATTAGCCGTGGTTGGAAAATTCAATCATAAATATTTTTGGAGGTATCGCTATGAACAAGGGTACAGTAAAGTGGTTCAACAACCAGAAAGGGTACGGATTTATTTCCGACGAGAGCGGAAAAGATGTATTCGTACATTTTTCCGGTCTGAACATGGAAGGATTTAAGACATTGGAAGACGGTCAGGCTGTTGAGTATGACGTAGTAGAAGGTGCCAAAGGTCCTCAGGCTACAAATGTAACCAAACTTTAATCCATCGTAATACGGTGCCTGTTCTATAAATAAATTTTTACTTGAAAATGTGAAAGAATTTTATTTAGAAATGACCGAACGCGCGTTACGATTGAGTTTAAAAATATCCGTTACCGACAGGATCTCTGTTGGATAACGGATATTTTTATTTTCTATGCCGTTTTTCTTTAACCGGCATGCTTCATCAGCTGCTCCAGTTCCGACACCGTAAATGTATAATCGGTATTGCAGAAATGGCAGTTGACTTCAATGGATCTGCCTTCGTCGATCATTTCCTGCAGATCTTTTTTCCCAATGCTGACGATTGCTTTGGAAACCCGCTCTTTACTGCAGTTACAGAAAAATCGGGTCGGGATCCGGTCGGTTACTTCCAGTTCTCCCAGATCGCCGGTCACATACCGTAAGAGATCCTCCGGCGTCATACCCTGTTCCAGCATGGAAGTTACCGAAGTGACGGCGGCAATCTTTTTTTCCAGCGCCGCAATGACCCGTTCCTCAGCAAATGGCATCAGCTGAATGATAAAGCCGCCCGCCTGTTTTACCGTATTGTTTTTATTCATCAATACCCCCAGCGCAACCGCCGACGGCACCTGCTCGCTTTTTGCGAAATAATAAGTCAGATCCTCCGCCACTTCACTGGTTCCCAGCGGCGTCGTACTGACATAGGGTTCTTTCAGTCCCATATCCTTGATCACCGTCAGCTCACCATAGCCGATCGCGGCGCCCACATCCAGCTTGCCGGCATAATTGGCAGGGATCAGTACGTTGGGGTTCTCCGCATACCCTTTAACATTGGCATGGGAATCCGCCGTTACCGTCAGTCCGCCGATCGGACCGTCTCCTTTTATCATCAGGGTCAGAATATCGTTCTCCCCCTTCATCATGGCGCCCATCATAGCGCCGCCGCATAACAGCCGGCCCAGGGCCGCCGTAGCAACCGGGCTGGTATTGTGGATCTGTCTGGCGTGTTCCACCAGATTCGTTCCGTATATGGCAAATGCCCGAACCTGACGGTCTGCCGCCGTTGCCCGCACAATATAATCTTCCATATGATCTTCCATCCTATTCTGCATTCTGTGTCCGGTATACTTTATTTCCGGCAGGCTTTTCCCGCGCGATCACATAAAGACGCTCCGACGCGTCCGTACCGGCTTCTCTGGTAAACGCCCGGTAAATATGCAGCAGTTCCATGCCGCTTTCCGCAACTGCCTGTGTGACTTCTTCCACCGTGTAAGCCCGCTGGTAATGGGTCTCGGTTTCTTTCCGATAGCGGACCGGTTTTTCCGGCTCCGGCAAAAAGAGAGTGAGCGCATACTCATTGATCCGTTCTTCCTCATAATAAGTATTCTCCCAGATCAGCACGGTATCCCCGTCTTCTTCCTTCATGACGGAATCGCCCATTTCCATATAATAGCTCACCGTTTTCAAATCAAAAATAAAAATGCCGCCGGGATCCAGATAATTGTTCACCAGACGGCATACCGCTGTCAGCTCTTCCGGCTCCGTCAGATAATTCATGGAATCACACAGACTGACAACGGCTGCCACCGTACCGTACAGTTCAAATTCCTGCATATCCTGCTGCAAATACAGGATATCCAGTCCCTGCTCCAATGCCTTCTCTTTTGCCTGTTCCAGCATCTCCATGGAATTGTCCACGCCGATCATATCATAGCCGGCCGCCGCCAGCCGTCCGGTGACCGCGCCGGTCCCGCAGCCCAGTTCCAGCACCAGACTGCCGGCAGGCACCTCATATTCATCCAGCAGGGATTTCAGATACTCGTACCACTGATCATAAGGAATATCCGCCATAAATCTGTCATAAACAGCGGCAAATGCCGTATATGCGTCCATAAATTCCTCCACGTCTCCAAACACTATCTTCCGCAGCAGTGCTTATATTTCTTACCGCTTCCGCACGGACAGGGATCGTTCCTCCCTACCTTCTTTTCTTTGACAACCGTATGGGAACGCTTCTGCTCTTTATACAGCTCCTTCCGGCGTTCTTCCGGAATCAGTGCGTCCCACTGCGGCAGATTGTACAGCCAGTCAGCTTTCGCCTCTACCATGTTTTTATACAGCAGTTCCTGATCGTATCCCAGATTGACAACCGTATCCTCCTCCATTTCTTCAATGGGATTGGGATTCTTTAAACTGTCATTGATACCGTCCAGTACGCCGACCATGATCATCAGATCCAGACCGTATTTTTCGGCCAGTTCCTTTACCGTGCCTTCCACGACTACATCCGGTTCCGATAACAGCTGTTCGTATACGCCTTTTTCCTGATTAAAATAATTCGCCCAGAACAGATCGGAAGATCTCTGATCCCGCTCTGCGTAATAGGCTTCATTTCTCCAAGTTTCCAATAAAGACATTCTGCATTTTCTCCTTTTTACTTTTCATTTGCGTGGTCTCTGCCCTAAAGGGTTATTATAGTACAGAAACCCGTTTTGGTCAAAACTTTTTTCATTGACACTTTTATAAAAAACAGATATACTGATTACAGCAAAATTTTATCATATGTGACAGGAAACAACAACCTGATTTTACGGAAAGGAACGGAACCTTTATGAAACGGATCCTGGCGTCTGCTACCATTTGTATTTTAGTATTATTATACCTGATTACTCTGATCCTGGCCATCACAGACAGATCGCAGTCTTCCAGCTGGTTCCTGGCCTCTCTGTTCTGTACGGTAGTGCTTCCTGTGCTGCTGTGGATTTATATGCACTGCTACGATCTGGTAAAAGGAAAGCGGGAAGAAGATACCTCGGAGAAGGACACCAAAGACGGTGAATAGGTAGGAATATGGTTTTTTCAAGTTTACTGTTTATATTCTTGTTTTTGTGCGCAAATTTAGTCATCTATTTTTTCATTTCTCCCCAATACCGCAATCAGGTATTGCTGACTTTTTCCCTGATCTTTTACGGATGGAGCGGTCCGAAATATTTAATTCTGTTATTATTTATGGTATTGGTAAGCTGGTTCTGCGCCCTGCGGATCGAAGAAGCAGCACAGAACGGCTCCGGCAGGCAAAGCGGCAGAAGAGCGCTTATGATCCGGTCACAGAAACGGAAATGGCTGATCCTCGACTGCGTTCTGCTGTTAGGTCTGCTTGCATTTTTTAAGTATACACAGTTCTTTCTGGGGAATCTCCACTTTTTCTTTGGTTTTCCCAAAGAGGTTCCGGAAATTGTCCTCCCCATCGGTATTTCCTTTTATACATTTCAGCTGCTTTCCTATGTAGTGGACGTTTACCGCGGAGAGATTTCCGCACAGCCGCACTACTGGAAGCTGCTGCTCTATGCCAGCCTGTTTCATCAGTGCATTGCCGGCCCCATCGTCCGTTATCAGACGGTTGCAGATGAGATCGACGAACGCCGGATCACCCCCGGCGATGTGGCATACGGC
Source organism: uncultured Lachnospiraceae bacterium (assembly GCA_947626415.1). Lineage (GTDB taxonomy): Bacteria > Bacillota > Clostridia > Lachnospirales > Lachnospiraceae > CANQSA01. Next base: position 82,548 of record CANQSA010000009.1, on the reverse strand, counting down.
ATCCGCCGCTTCAGTGTCGGCCTTGCCAAAAAAGCGCTGCTCGCCAATTCCTGCAACGCCGTTGCCGATACGCTTTTACCGGCGCAGACGGCACAGTTGTCTTCTTCTACAACTGCCGGACTCTGGCTTGGCATGCTGTTTTATATGTTTACGATCTATTTGGATTTCTCCGCCTACTCCGATATGGCGATCGGTATGGGCCGTATGGTAGGCTTCCACTATCTGGAGAACTTCAATTACCCTTACATGGCGTCCTCCATTCAGGATTTCTGGCGCAGATGGCATATCTCTCTGAGTACGTTTTTCAGGGACTATGTCTATATTCCGCTGGGCGGAAACCGGGTCAAAGAATGGAAGGTCGTCCGCAATATGCTGATCGTCTGGGCGCTGACCGGATTCTGGCACGGCGCCAGCTGGAACTATATTTTATGGGGACTTTATTTCTTCGTATTCCTGATCCTGGAACGGTATTTTCTGCGGAAACAGCTGGAACGGCTTCCGGCCGCGGTCGGACATATTTACGCCTTAGTGGTCGTTTATCTGGGATGGATCCTGTTCCGATTTGAAAATCTGGGAACCCTGGGCGCCGTACTGGGCGGCATGCTGGGGATCGGCACCGCCGGCTTTTCCAATCTGGCTACGGGAATTGTTTTCCAAAACAATCTGTTCCTGCTGATCTTCTGCTGCATCGCCGTAACCACATTCGGCAGCTGGCTGCACAAACTGCTGATCCGGATCGCATATCACAATCATCGGATTCCTTATGGAATGCATGTGATCGACGCGCTTACGCCGGCTGTTCTTCTGCTTTTGTCTACCATGGCATTAGTAGGCGACAGTTACAATCCATTCTTATATTTCAGGTTTTAAGGGGGTACTGGCATGACTGCAAAACAAGAAATTAAAAAACGCCGGCAGACCGCACATTTGTTTCACCGGATTCAGATCATACTGTTTATGGCTGTTCTGCTGATCGGCGGAATTATCGGACTGCTGATTCCGATCCGCCCTGAAATTTCTGAACAGGAAAACCGCAAGTTAACGGAATTTCCTGACTTTACGTTTTCCGGTTTCTTAAATGGCGACTATTTCAGTGGGATTTCCACCTGGTACGCAGATACCTATCCGTTCCGGGATACGCTGATGGCAGGAAGTCAGGCAATCAATCGGCTGCACGGACTGCAGACTACGCAGCTGATCGGAACCAACACCAATATCAAAGATGAAATCCCTGAGATTCCGGACAGTCCGGCTCCGGCTCCGACTGATCCTCCGGCTGAAGAAACGACAACTCCAAAACCCGCTGCGACCGAAAAAGAATCCGTGTCGGTACCGGATGGCGGAACTGCCATTGAAGACGCGATCCGGGACAAGATCCAGAATAATCTGTATATTGCGAACGGAGCCGCCTATAGTATTTTCTATTTCAATAAGGAAGCCTCCAACACCTATGCCGACGCCATGAGCAGCGCGGCCGATCGTTTAAAGGGGACAACTGATGTATACAGCATCCTGCTGCCGGACAGCACAGGCGCCATTCTGGATAAATCTGTTCAGGACGCTATGGGCTGCAGCAGCGAACAGGATGCCATTGCTTATACGTACTATCTGATGAATGAGAATGTAAAAACGGTTCCCGTATTTGATACCCTGCGGGAACATCGGAACGAATATATCTTCTTCCGGACAGACCACCACTGGACGCAGCTTGGCGCTTATTACGCGTACCGGCAGTGGGCCGCCGTAAAAGGTGTGGAGAGTCATGATAAAGACTCTTTCCAGACTAAAAGTTTCTCCGGTTTCTTAGGCTCTTACTATCAGTCCACGAACAGCAGCGAACTGCAGGCCAATGCGGATACCGTTGAAACCTGGATTCCGAACGGCACCAACAAAATGTCCTATACAATGACAGACGGCACCACCCGGGACTGGTACGTGATCAACGATGTCTCCAACTATCAGAAGCATGCGCTGTACAGCTGCTTCATCGCCGGAGACAATCCGTACAGCGTGATCAAGAATCCAAAGATCAAAGACGGTTCTTCCTGTGTCGTCGTCAAGGAGTCTTACGGGAATGCTTTCGTCCCGTGGCTGGTAGACCATTATCAGACGATCTATGTTCTGGATTTCCGTTACTATGACGGAAACTTCGTATCCTTTGCCAAGGAAAAGAAAGCGAACGATCTGATCTTTATCAACGCGATCTCTCTTGCCGGAAGCAGCGCTGTGGCGAAACGGATCGCAGGACTGGTTCAGTAATGCTTATACCTGACTGTAGGCCTGAGCCATCAGTTCACCATTTATAACGTCAATCGTGATCGTATCGCCTTCGCGTACGCCGTCTGCCAGGATCAGTCTGGCCGCCAGCGTCTCCACATATTTCTGAATATATCGCTTCAGCGGTCTTGCGCCGTAAACGGCGTCATAACCGTGATCGATCACGTATTGTTTTGCCGAATCGGTCAGTGCGATGGCAAGTTCCCGATCTTCCAGGCGTCTGTTCAGGTCGGCAATCAGCAAATCCACAATACCGCCGATATTTTCTTTGGTCAGCGGCTTAAATAAAATGATCTCATCCAGGCGGTTTAAAAATTCCGGGCGGAAATGCATCCGCAGTTCATTCATCACCTGGTTTTCAGCCTCCGGTTTAATGCTGCCGTCTTCTTCAATGCCTTCCAGCAGATAAGCGGAACCGATATTGGAAGTCATGATCAGGATCGTGTTCTTAAAGTCCACAGTCCTGCCCTGCGAATCGGTGATCCGTCCGTCGTCCAACACCTGCAGCAGCACATTAAATACATCCGGATGTGCTTTTTCTACTTCGTCAAACAAAACGACTGAATACGGTTTCCGGCGTACGGCTTCCGTCAGCTGTCCGCCCTCGTCATAACCCACATATCCCGGAGGCGCTCCGATCAGTCTGGATACGGAATGTTTCTCCATATACTCCGACATATCGATCCGAACCATATTCTGTTCATTATCAAACAGACTCTCTGCCAGCGCTTTGGCAAGCTCCGTCTTACCCACGCCGGTAGGTCCCAGAAACAGGAAGGAACCGATGGGCTTCGACGGGTCTTTAATCCCTGCTTTGGAACGGATGATCGCTTCCGTTACCTTAGTCACGCCGTCATCCTGTCCCACTACCCGCTCGTGGAGCTTCTCGTCCAGATGCAGCGTCTTATTCCGTTCGGATTCCGCCAGCTTTGCCACGGGGATCCCGGTCCATCTGGAAATGATCCTGGCAATCTCATCGTCTGTCACGCTCTCATGTACTAAAGACAGATCCTGCTGTTTTACGGCCGCTTCTTCCTGCTCCAGCGCTTTCTGCAGCGCAGGCAGTTTTCCATACTGTAATTCCGCGGCTTTTTCCAGATCATACCGCTGCTGCGCCATCTTAATCTCATTGTTCATGGCTTCGATATCTTCCCGCAGCTTCTGCAGCCGTTCTACGGAATTCTTTTCATTCTCCCACTGCGCTTTCCGGTTATTAAAGGTATCCCGCATCTCAGCCAGTTCTTTCTGTAAATCCTCCAGACGTTCCTGACTCAGCCGGTCGTCCTCTTTCTTCAGAGCCGCTTCCTCAATCTCCATCTGCATCACCTTACGGCGCAGTTCGTCCAGCTCCGTAGGCATAGAGTCCAGTTCCGTCTTGATCATGGCGCAGGCCTCATCGACCAGATCGATCGCTTTATCCGGCAGGAACCGGTCCGTAATATAACGGTCAGACAACGTCGCCGCGGCTACCAGGGCGCTGTCCGTGATCTTTACGCCGTGAAATACTTCATACCGCTCCTTCAAACCGCGCAGAATGGAAATGGTATCTTCCACCGTGGGCTCGTTCATCATGACAGGCTGGAACCGCCGCTCCAGCGCCGAATCCTTCTCGATATACTGTCTGTATTCATCCAATGTAGTGGCGCCGATACAGTGCAGTTCGCCTCTTGCCAGCATGGGCTTCAGCATATTGCCCGCATCCATGGCGCCCTCGGTTTTCCCTGCGCCGACAATAGTATGGAGTTCATCGATAAATAAAATGATCTCGCCGTCGCTCTTCTTTACTTCATCCAGCACGGCTTTCAGCCGTTCCTCAAACTCGCCGCGGTACTTGGCGCCTGCCACCAGCGCGCCCATATCCAGCGCGTAAATCTTCTTATTCTTCAGGGCTTCCGGTACGTCGCCCTGCACGATCCGCTGCGCCAGTCCTTCCACTGCCGCCGTTTTTCCTACGCCCGGCTCACCGATCAGCACCGGGTTATTCTTCGTCTTACGGGACAAAATCCGGATCACGTTGCGGATCTCCGCGTCCCGTCCGATCACCGGGTCCAGTTTTTGATTTCTAGCCCGGTCCACCAGATCAGCGGCATACTTATTCAGGCTGTCATAAGTGGCTTCCGGATTATCCGTATTCACCTGCTGATTTCCCCGTACGCCGGACAATGCCTGCAAAAAGCGGTCTCTGGTAAAACCGTATTCCTGAAACAGCGCTTTCAGTCCCGCGTTGGGCTTATCCAGCATCGCAAGCATCAAATGCTCCACCGACACATAGGAATCTCCCATGGCCTTCGCCTCATCTTCCGCGTACAGCAATGCCTGATTCAGATCCTTGCCCACATAGACCTGACCACCGGATACCTTCACCCGCTTCTTTAAATATGCCTCAGCCCGATTCACAAAATGAGAAAGCTGAATCTCCATCTTCTCGATCAGCTTCGGGATCAGTCCGTCTTCATCCGTTACCAGAGCATACAGCAGGTGTTCCTGTTCAATCTCCTGATTTCCATATTCATAAGCCAGCTTCTCACAATTCTGAATCGCTTCCACTGACTTCTGTGTAAACTTCTGTATATTCATACGAACCACCTTTCCGGAGCGCCTACGCGCTGCTCTATTTGTTCTATTTGGAATATAACACTGATGAGTGTTCCTGTCAAGTTTTTTTTCTGTTTTTTTCATAAAGAATTTTACAGGTTATTCCATTTCTCTGCAGGAAAAATAAAAATGCTAGGCAAGTATCTTGCCCAGCACTTCATATAATTTCTCCATCTGCGCATCGGTTCCGACCGTGATCCGCAGGTAATTGTCGATCCGCGGCGCGTCAAAATACCGAACATAGATATCTTCTTTTTTCAGCGCCTCGAAGATTTCCTTTGCCGGTACCGTCCGATGCGCGGCAAAGATAAAATTGGCCTTGGAATCCGGGAACGTAAATCCCAGTTCGGCAAGCCTTCGCTTCGCTTCTTCTCTGGTCGCTGTAATCTTAGTAAGCGTCTGCTTAAAATACGCCGCATCCCGCACGGCCTCCACGCCGATCTTTAACGCCGGCTGGTTCATGGTATAGGAATTGACGGAAAACCGCACATCCTGCATAGCCCGGATCAGTTCCGCGCTGCCGATGGCAAATCCGATTCGCATACCCGCCATGGCGCGGGACTTGGAAAAGGTCTGCACCACCAGCAGATTGTCATATCGATCCACCAATTCCAGAGCGGAAACCCCACCGAAATCAATATAGGCTTCATCCACGATCACAACCACATCGGGATTGTGCCGGATGATATCCTCCACTTCCGAAAGCGGCATCAGCACGCCTGTAGGCGCATTGGGATTGGGAAAAACCACACCGCCGTTTTCCTGATAATAGTCTTCTTTCCGGATCCGAAACTGCTCATCCAGCGCCGGACGCCGATAGGGGATCCGATAGACGTCGGCCCACACACTGTAAAAGGAATAGGTGATGTCCGGAAACAAGATCGGCTTGTCACTGTTAAAAAAAGTCAAAAACGCTGTCGCCAGCACATCATCCGAACCCACGCCCACAAAGACCTGATTCGGATCTACCTGATAATAAGCCGCCAGTTCCCTGACGAGTACGCCCGCATTCGGATCCGGATACAGCCGGAGACAGTCCGCGTCAAATTCCGCGGCCGCCTTTGCCACGCCGGGCGCCGGCGGATACGGGCATTCATTTGTATTTAATTTTACCATAGACGGTTTATTCGGCTGTTCTCCGGGAGTATAAGGCTCCACCCGGCGCACATGATCTTTCCACGCCATTGTTCCGTCTCCTTTCCTGCCTGTTGTCTGCTTCTGATATCCGTATTATTTTAATCCGTAATGCTCCGCTACCTTCGCAAATCCCGGCAGCGCATTCACGATGGTTTCATACGCCACGCAGTAGGCGATCCGCACATAGCCCGGTCCGGCAAAGGAGCTGCCCGGCACGATCAGGATATTGTGTTTCTTGGCTTCCGCGCAGAATTCGCTTTCATCGGGAACCGGAGATTTTACCCACAGATAAAATGCGCCTTCCGGTTTGGTACAGGTATATCCCATTTCGGTCAGGCTTTCATATAACAGTTTCCGGTTGCGGTCATAATAACCTACATCTGTCTTTGCGTCCAGACATTTGGCAACGGCCCGCTGGATCAGTGACGGCGCATTGACAAAGCCCAGGATCCGGTTTGCCACATTGGCGGCGGACTGAATATCCTCCGCGTCATCCAATTCATCCGGCATCACCAGATAGCCGATCCGTTCGCCCGGCAGAGACAGGGACTTACTATAGGAATAGCCCACAATCGCATTGTGATAATATTTCGTCAGATACGGAACCTCCACGCCGTCATACGCAAGTTCCCTGTAAGGTTCATCGGAGATCAGATAAATGGAGGTGCCAAATTCCTTTTCTTTTTCCTCCATGATCGCCGCCATCTTCCGGATCACTGCCTCACTGTATACCACTCCGGTAGGATTATTGGGCGTATTGACAATGACCGCTTTGGTCTTTGCCGTGATCAAGTCCGCAAACGCTTCCAGATTCGGCTGGAACGTCTCCGTATCCGGGGGAACGACAACCAGTACCCCGTCATAATTTCCCACATAGGATCTGTATTCGCCAAAGAACGGCGCAAACGCGATCACTTCATCGCCCGGATTGATAAGCGTCTTTAAGATTACATTCAATCCGCCGGCCGCGCCAACGGTCATCAGCAGATTGTCCGCTTTCAAATCGGTTCCGTGCAGCCGATTCAGATGTTCCGCGATCTGCTCCCGCACATCCTCGTAACCGGCGTTGCTCATATAACCATGCACAAAGGTGGATTCCTCCTCGGCCAAAATCTCCCGGATCGCGTCCTCCACTTCCTTCGGCGCCGGCACATTGGGATTGCCCAGGCTGAAATCATAGACATTTTCTTTGCCGTAGATCTTTGCCAGCCGGTTTCCTTCCTCAAACATGGCCCGGATCACCGAACTGTTTTTTACAAATCCTACCATTTTATCCGCAATCATTGTATTACCTCCCATATCCTTTCCGTTCGATCACTTCTACCACAGAATCCACATATTTTCTGCAGATCTCCTGTGTTTCCGCTTCTACCATGACACGCACCAGCGGTTCCGTTCCGCTTTCCCGGACCAGGATCCGCCCGTTGCTGCCCAGCGCTTCTTCTACGGCTGCGACTGCCGCTTTTACGTCCGCATCCTCCTGGGCCGCCCGCTTATCCGTTACCCGGACATTGTGCAGCAGCTGAGGGTAGATTGTCACCGGAGATGCCAGCGTAGACAGCTTCTGCTTCTTTTCCAGCATTACTTCCATAATCTTTAAGGAAGTTAAGATTCCGTCGCCGGTCGTCGCGTATTTGCTGAAAATAATGTGCCCGGACTGTTCTCCGCCCAGTCTGTGCCCGTTATTGCTCATATTCTCATAGACATATTTGTCTCCGACCGCAGTCTTTTCATAGCAAATGCCCGCCGCGTCAAATGCCTTATATAATCCCATATTTGACATTACGGTTGTTACAACCGTATTATTTTCAAGCATTCCCTGTTCTTTCATATAGGTCCCGCAAATATACAGGATCTTATCACCGTCTACCAGTGTGCCGTTCTCATCTACCGCCAGGCAGCGGTCCGCGTCGCCGTCATAGGCAAAGCCCACATCCAGCCCTTTCTCTACTACAAATCGCTGCAGATCTCCGATATGCGTGGACCCGCAGTCGGTATTGATATTCACGCCGTTTGGCTCATTGTGGATCACATAAGTCTGGGCGCCCAGGGCGTCAAATACACTCTTCGCAATGGAAAAGGAACTGCCGTTTGCACAGTCCAGTCCTACCTTGACTCCCTTAAAGCTGCGGATTGCCAAAGACATCAGATATCCCATATACCGGTTTCTGCCCGCCGAATAATCCGTAGTCTTTCCGATCTTCTCACCGGTTGCCAGCGGCACCGGCCCGGTCTTTTTATCCAGATAAGCTTCAATTTCCAGGATCACGTCTTCCGACATCTTCTCTCCGTTGGAATTGACGATCTTAATTCCGTTGTCATAATATGGGTTATGGCTGGCCGAGATCATGATCCCGCAGTCAAAATCTTCCGTTCTTACCACATAGGAAACGCTGGGGGTTGTAGTCACATGCAGCAGATACACATCCGCGCCGGAAGCTGTCAGCCCGGTTGCCAGTGCATATTCAAACATATAGCTGCTCAGTCTGGTATCCTTTCCGATTGCAACCTTACACTTGTGGTCTCTCCCATAATACCATCCCAGGAAGCGCCCTACTTCAAACGCATGCTCTACCGTCAGCGTAACATTTGCTTCTCCTCTGAATCCGTCCGTTCCAAAATACTTACCCATTCTTCTTCTCCATTCCGGCTAAACTTTCTTTTTGTACCCACGCTTCCCGTTCTTCGGGCAGGAGTCTGATCCACTGCTCGTAAGTCAGATCCGACAACTGCATCTTGCTGCCGCAGGCACGGCAGATATCCCCGTCCTTTCTATGGGAGGTTCTGCTGACTAAGGCATATTTTCCACAGGTTTTACATAAATATATCTCCAGCATTTTTCCTCCATCTCCGGGCTGACCACATCGAAAAACGCTCACATACGCAAATCAGGTACGTGTAAATCTTACCATTTTTACATGGATTTGCAAGCCTTTTTCCGAATTTTTTACCCGAATATAGAAAATACTTCCCACTGTCGAATAATGTCTGTATTTTGAGATGGAAAATTCGTGATTTTTTTCCAAAATATGCTATGATATCAGGTGTAACGATTGGTTGTGTTGTGCAGGGGTAAACGCTATGTCAGAGAATGAATCATTAGAAGCAAAGATCGAATCTTTGGAAGCAGAGATTAAAAAATTACAGGAAGAAGTGGAGTTTCAGACCATGAAACACAGGCAATGGAAAACACAGGCCATGATGTTCCACGATACGCTCTGGAGCATGATCGATAAATATCTCCCCAGAGACTGCTAGACGGGCAAACCCGGAACCATGCATACCAAAAAATAAGAGTGTGCATGGTTCCCATTATGTGGTCCGCGGCGAATTAGAATTCCTTTATTTCTGATTTCTGCTCAACCGCAGCACTTCCTCCAGCGGCAGCCCCAGCCGGCTTGCAATCTCTTCCGGCTTGATAAAATCGATCAGACTTTTCACAATTTTTTGGCGCTCCGACTGTTCGCCCCGTGCAAATCCAGACTGCTCGCCGGACTGTCGGCCTCTCTCAAAACCTTCCCTCTCCCGATCCCGCATCATTAACTCTAATTTCATATACGCCTCCCTGGACTGATAGTCCTTTTTTACTTTTTCTACTTCCTGCTCCAGCTTCTGTACCAGTGCTCCGCCGTCCCCGCTTACCTGTTCAGGACACTTCAGATAAGTAAGGAACTCCCGCAGCAGAGGATCCGCCTCTTCCGTATTCCCGCCCGCATTGACGAATACAATCTTTGTTCCTTCTTCCAAATATAAGTCTTCCTCTTCCTGGCATTGCCTCTGGAAAGTATAGCGACACCGGCCACGTCCAAATGGGTCGAACATGCAGAGGAAGATCACGATGGTATCCGGCAGTTCCTCGTACTCCATTCCCTGCCGCAGCAGATTCAGATCCATCTGCCCGGAATAATACCGGGCCCGCTTGGGCAAGGCACGGACCAGCTGAACCTGCATCTCCACATTATAGCGGGTATGCGACTCATCATCCGCCATCACGTCCAGTCGGATCCCTTTGGCGGCATAGGCGTTCTGAATGCTCTCCTGTGTGCTGATAACCAGTTTTGCTTCTGCGATCTTCCGGCCCAGGATTATTTCCAAAACGCCGCGGCAGACCTCCGGGTTCGCCATGACTTTACAGAACATGAAGTCGTCGCAGAAAGTCAGATCTTCAAAACATTTCATGGAACCTCCTTTACTATACTATAATTCCTTTCGTTTTTCAATAACAATCTGTAGATTTATGAAATTATTATTTCATTTAAACTACATTATATATCATTAAGTTCATATTGTCAATATAATTTATTATAATTAAAAAGTGGTATTCAAATACGAATACCACTCCTGCTATAAACAAAAACATTTCAAAAACTTTAGTCCCTTATGTAAAGCAATTACACGTCAAACTGCACCGCGCAGTCCTTTAAGCGCGTAATGACATCGATCTGCTGCGGACATGCCCGTTCGCACTGGCCGCAGGCAATACAGTCACCGGCTCTGCCGCCGGTCTCCACAGCTTTCGCATACTGCCGGCGTCCTTCTGCCAGCTGTCCCCAGACAAGCTGCTGGTTTCTGGCCGCAAAGATTTCCGGAATCGGAATCTGTTTCGGACAGCCTGCCGTACAATAGTGACATGCGGTACAGGGAATGGATTTTACGCCGGTCATGATCTCCTGCGCCTTGCGGATTGCTTCCTGTTCCTTCGCATCCAGCGGCTTAAAGTTTTTCATATAAGACAGATTATCCTGCATCTGCTCCAGATTAGACATACCGGAAAGTACCGTAATAATCCCATCTAAGGAAGCGGCATACCGGATCGCCCAGGAAGCGTAAGAAGCATCCGGGTTCGCTTCCCGGAAGATCTCTCCCACCTTCTTCGGCGGCTTGGCCAAAGCGCCGCCCTTTACCGGCTCCATAACGACAATGGACTTTCCGTGCTTTCTTGCCACTTCGTAATTTTCACGGGCCGTGACATGCGGATTTTCCCAATCCGCATAATTAAGCTGCAGCTGCACAAACTCCACATCCGGGTGTTCCGTCAGCAGTTCGTCCAGAATATCCGGCGTTGCGTGGAACGAAAAGCCCCAGTGCTTAATCAGACCCTTTTCCTTCTGTTCCTTTACAAAATCCCAGATGTGATACTTATCATAGGTCTTATAGTTCCCCGCCTGCAGAGCATGCAGCAGATAATAGTCAAAATAACCTGCGCCGGTCCGTTCCAGACTGGTATAAAACTGCTGCTTGGCGGCTTTTTCATTGTGTACGCCCATCCAGGCGCACAGCTTCGTTGCCAACGTAAAACTTTCCCGCGGATACCGATCGACCAGCGCCGCTTTTGCGGCTCGCTCGGAATCGCCGTCGTCATACACATAGGCGGTATCAAAATACGTGAGACCGGCTTCCATGAACAGATCCACCATTTTCTTGGTCTGCTCAATATCGATCTTGCCATGTCCTTTTTTAGGCAGACGCATCAGACCAAATCCCAGCTTCGGTGTCTGTTCGCCAAAATATCGTTCCATTTCTTACCTCCGTTTTCTGTTGCTATCCTGCTTGTTCCTCATTTACCTTTGCCAGTTTGGCAGCCTGATCCGCCGCAATGCAGCCGTCAATGATCTCCTGGATATCGCCGTTCATGATTTTTTCCAGCTTATAGAGCGTAAGTCCGATCCGGTGATCGGTCACGCGGCCCTGCGGGAAATTATAGGTACGGATTTTCTCGGAACGGTCTCCGGTTCCGATCTGGCTTCTTCTCGCCTCCGCCTCCGCGTCATGGGCCTTCTGCATTTCCAGATCATACAATTTGGCGCGCAGCAGCGTAAAGGCCTTCTCCCGATTTTGGATCTGGGATTTCTCGGTCTGGCTGTAAATCACGATTCCGGTCGGATAATGGGTCAGCCGAACGGCGGAATCCGTCGTATTGACGCACTGACCGCCGTTACCGGAAGCCCGCATCACATCGATCCGGATATCCTTTTCGTCAATTACCACGTCTACGTCCTCCGCTTCCGGAATTACCGCCACAGTCGCCGTGGAAGTATGGATCCGGCCGCCGGACTCCGTTTCCGGCACCCGCTGTACCCGATGGACGCCGCTTTCGTATTTCATCAGCGAATACGCGCCTTTGCCCTTAACCATAAATTCCACTTCTTTCATGCCGCCGATTCCCGTATCGTCCACATTGACCAGTTCGATCTTCCATCTTTGAGACTCGGCGTAATGGCTGTACATACGGAATAATTCCGCCGCAAACAGCGCCGCTTCCTCTCCGCCTGCGCCGGCTCTGATCTCCACGATAATGTTTTTATCGTCATTGGGATCCTTCGGCAGCAGCAGGATCTTCATATGCTGCTCCAGTTCTTCAATCCGCGCTCTGGCTGCATTCAGTTCCTCCTTCGCCATTTCGCGCATCTCTTCATCATTCTCTTCATCCAGCATCAGCAGACTGTCCTCTACCGTCTGATTGCAGTTCTTATATTCCGTATAGGCTTCCACGATCGGCTGCAGATCGCTCTGCTCCTTCATCAGGTCGCGAAACCGCTTCTGATCGTTCGCCACATCCGGCTGCATCAGTTCTGCCTGGACTTCCTCATATCGCTTTAAAATATCTTCCAATTTATCAAACATAGGCTCCTCCTACTTCTCACCTGTTACAACCCGGTCAAGACCGGCCAGATCTTTTTGTACGCAGACGCCGCCAAATCCGGCCTGCCGCATCAGTTCACTGACGGCTTTTCCCTGTTCATATCCGATCTCAAATGCCAGCAGTCCGCCGTCTTTCAAATGTACGGGCGCTTCCCGGATGATCCGCCGGTAAAAAGCCAGCCCGTCCGCGCTTCCGTCTAACGCAAGCGCCGGCTCCCAGTCTCTGACTTCCGGTTCCAGTTGTGCAAGCTCTGCGCAGGGAATATACGGCGGGTTGGATACGATTGCGTCAAAGCGCTCTTCCCTGCAGAATGGCGTAAATAAATCTCCTTCTAAAAACCGGATATCCGTGCCGTTTTGTCTGCTGTTTTTCTTTGCCGTTTCCAGGGCCTCCGCGGAAATATCCGATGCGGTTACCCGGGCGTTCCTGGCCAGTTTGGCAATACTGACGGCAATACAGCCGCTTCCGGTGCACAGATCCAGCACCTCCGCTTTCCTGCCGCCGATCCAGCTCAGCACTGTCTCCACCAGGATCTCCGTATCCATTCTGGGAATCAGTACCGCAGGCACTACGTCAAAGGAAAGCCCCATAAACGTCTGTTTCCCGGTAATATACTGTACGGGAATCCGCGCGCACCGCTTTTCCACCATATCCAAAAACTGCTCTGCCTGCCGGGGTAGCGGAATCCGTTCCGGGTGCAGATAAAACTGTGTCCGGTCTACAGAAAACGCCGCTTCCAGTAAAATCCGGGCGTCAGCCTCCGGTTCCGGTACGCCGGCTTCGGCAAACCGCTGCTTCGCGTAGCGCAGCCATTCCTGCAGACTGCGTGTTTCGCTACTCATCTGTCTCCTTCGTCTCCTGTTCCGCCAGATAGCTTCTCCAGTCAAAGACCGCTTCCACTGCCGCGATCGCTACCTCTGCCATCTGCGCGTCCGGCTCCTTTGTCGTAAACCGCTGCAGGCCCAGGCCCGGCGCGCTGACAATCTTCACCAGCAGACTGTCGCTTCTGCCCGCCAGCCGGATCACCTCATAGGAAATCCCCGCGATCACAGGGATCAGCAGCAGCCGGATCCCATACCGCAGCCATACATTTTCAGAACGGATAAAAATAAAAAATACGATACTGATGATCATAACGATCAGCAGGAAACTGGTCCCGCACCGCTTATGATACCGGGAGCTTTTCAGCACATTTTCCACATTCAGCTCCATACCGTGCTCGATACAGTTAATACATTTGTGCTCCGCGCCATGATACATGAAAGTACGCTGAATATCTTTCATCTTCGAGATCAGGACAATATATAAAATAAACAGAGCGATCTTTACAACGGCCTCGATCACCGGCACATAAGAATCCTTGATAAATGGCACATATTTCTGCAGAAGCTCCGAAATAAACAGCGGCAGCATCATAAACAGCGCCACGGAGATCACTACGGAAATAAAGACCGTAAACCCCATGATAACGCTCTCCGCCTTATCTCCCAGCACGCGCTCCAAAAAACCCTTCTTGGGTTCTTCCGGCTGCTCTGCGGACGACTCTTTTGGCATATCTGCGGACGCTTCCTTTCCATCCGAAGCATCCTTCTTTTCCGGTTCTTCCTCATCGTAAAACTCTGCGGAATAGGTCAGTGTCTTAATTCCCAGCACCATGGAATCGATAAACCGGAAAATTCCCCGGATAAAGGGCAGGTTAAAGAACTTCTTCCCATATCCGGCACCCGGATATTCGTCCACCTTTACCTCAATCTCCTGATTAGGCTTGCGCACAGCCACCGCATATTGAATGCCGTTTTTCATCATGATGCCTTCCAGCACCGCCTGACCGCCGATGCTGACGCCGCAGTTCGATGTCCGGCATTTTTTCTCTTTCTTATTCATCATTCCTCACACTTTCCGGATCATGCATCAAAATCCGCTTATCCGTAAAATTGCAAAAAGGTTGAGACGATATAAGTCTCAACCTTAAAATTCCTGATATTCTTACTGAATTCCGTACTTACGATTGAACTTATCAATACGTCCGCGCGCTGCAACAGACTTCTGCTGACCTGTATAATACGGATGGCACTTGGAGCAGATCTCCACGTGAATATTCTCCTTTGTGGAACCTGTTGTAAAGGTATTTCCACAGTTACAGGTTACGGTTGCCTGATGATACGCCGGATGGATTCCTTCTTTCATTCGATTCACCTCTCTCAAACTTTTTCCCTCGGGCCTAACTGTAACTAGTGCCCTAAGTTTTCAAACAGCTTGTTAAGTATAGCACAGCTTTTTTAGGAAATCAATACTTTTTTTCCTAATACAGCCTTACTTTTTGTACCGCCTCTACAAACTCCCGATTGCTCCTGGTACGGTGGAACAGGTCCAGTACCCGCTCTGCCACATCATCACTCCGGCCGCTTGTCGTCGCCCGCCGGATGGCAATGGTCGCCTTCTGCTCTTCTTCCGACAAAAGCAGATCCTCCCGCCTGGTTCCGGACTTTAAGATATCAACTGCCGGAAATACCCTGCGTTCCGACATTCTCCGATCCAATACCAGTTCCATGTTGCCGGTGCCCTTAAATTCCTCAAATACCACATCGTCCATCTTGCTTCCGGTATCGACCAGAGCCGTCGCCAGGATCGTCAGGCTGCCGCCCTCCCGCATATTTCTTGCCGCGCCGAAAAACTTCTTGGGCATATGCAGGGCCGCCGGATCCAGACCGCCGGACAGGGTACGTCCGCTGGCAGGGATCGTCAGGTTATAGGCCCGCGCCAGACGGGTAATGCTGTCCAGCAGGATCATTACGTCCTGTCCGTGTTCTACCAGCCGTTTTGCCCGCTCAATGGTCATTTCCGAAACCCGTTTGTGATGTTCCGGCAGTTCATCGAATGTGGAATGGATCACTTCCACTTTTCCGCCTGAAATCGCCTCTTTGATATCGGTGACTTCCTCCGGCCGCTCGTCGATCAGCAGAATGATCAGGTTCATCTCCGGATTATTCTGTACGACGGAATTGGCGATTGCCTTTAACAGGGTGGTTTTTCCCGCTTTGGGCGGAGAAACGATCATACCTCTCTGCCCCTTTCCGATTGGGGAGATCAGATCGACGATCCGCATGGCAAGATTCCGACTGCCGGTTTCCAGATGGATCCGCTCATTGGGAAAAACAGGCGTCAGATCTTCGAAATTCTTTCTGGCTCTGGCTTCCTCCAGAGAACGGTCGTTGACACATTCCAGATAATACAGGCCGCCATATCTTCCGTTTCCGGTATTGGGGCGCATCTTTCCGGTCAGGATATCGCCGGTTTTCAGATTAAAGCGTTTGATCTGCGCCGCGGAAACATAGACATCATCATCCCCCGGCATATAATTGTCACACCGGATAAATCCGTAGCCTTCCGCCAGGACTTCCAGGATTCCGTGGGCGCGCTCGCTTCCCGGCAGATCGGGCACCCGCTGTTCCGCAGTCTGTTCCGGGTCCTCCGGCTCCTGCTGTAATTCCGTTTCTTTTCTCTCCGGTTCTCCCGTCTCCGCTTCGTTCCGTTCCGGTTCTTTCTGTTCTGACTCCGTCCGTTCCTTTTTCCCGTCCGGTTCCGGATAAGCCGAAAAGCTCGCCTGAGCCGGCTCCGGTTCCGTCCGATTCTCATTTACTTTCAGAATCTGATCGACCAGCTGCTGTTTCCGCATAACGGACACATTGCTGATCCCGCATGTTTTCGCGATTTCGCGCAGCTCCTTAATCGGAAGCGTCAATAATTTTTCTCTCAAAGATATACTCCTCTCTGTGTGTTCTCTTATATTCACTATTCACATGAAATCTCCGGGTAATTTTACAGATATGCATGAAAGATTCAAGATATTAGATTTTGATAGTTTCAGTATACAACAAAGTTTTTAAAAATGGTAGTGGAAAATAAAAAAAATTGTGGTATAGTGTTCTTACAGCTGAATCAAAGGAGTAAACCTATGACAACCAACGAAAAAGCATTACAGTTACATAAAGAATGGAACGGGAAGATCACGACCGAGGCAAAATGCCATGTGAATTCCAGGGAAGATCTGGCTCTGGCCTATACGCCCGGCGTTGCGGAGCCCTGCAAGGTGATCGCCCGGGACAGAGAGGCTGCCTACCAATATACGATCAAATCCAATACCATCGCCGTAGTATCCGACGGCAGCGCCGTTCTGGGACTTGGCAATATCGGCCCTTACGCTGCGATGCCGGTTATGGAAGGCAAGGCGGTATTGTTTAAGGAATTCGGAAATATAAACGCATTCCCCATCTGCCTGGATACGCAGGATACAGAGGAGATCATCAAGACAGTGGTACAGATCGCGCCTGCTTTCGGCGGCATCAATCTGGAGGATATCTCCGCGCCCCGCTGTTTTGAGATCGAGAGCCGCTTAAAAGAATTGCTCGATATTCCCGTCTTTCATGACGACCAGCACGGAACCGCTATTGTGGTGCTGGCTGGCATTATCAACGCGATGAAAGTAACCGGCCGGAACGCCGAGACCAGCAGAGTCGTTGTAAACGGCGCAGGGTCCGCCGGGATCGCCATCACGAAATTGCTGCTGCGCTACGGATTTAAGCATATCACCATGTGTGATATCAACGGTATTATTTCCAAGGAGAGCCCCAATCTGAACTGGATGCAGCAGTCCATGACAGAGGTCACCAACCCGGAACAGCAGACCGGAACCCTTGCGGACGCGCTTCGCGGCGCCGATATCTTTGTGGGCGTATCCGCTCCCAACATTGTAAGCGCGGAAATGGTGGCTTCCATGAACAAAGACGCGATCCTGTTTGCTATGGCGAATCCGGTTCCGGAGATCATGCCGGATGTGGCAAAGGCGGCAGGCGCGAAAGTAGTCGGTACCGGCCGTTCCGATTTTCCGAACCAGGTCAACAACGTCGTAGCATTCCCCGGTATTTTCAAGGGCGCGCTGGAAGGCCGCGCCCGTCAGATCACGGAAGAGATGAAACTGGCTGCCGCGCTGGCGCTGGCAGGTCTGGTTTCCGATGAAGAACTGAGCGAAGATTTCATTCTGCCGGAAGCCTTTGATCCGAGAGCCGCCGAAGTGGTTGCGGAAGCAGTAAAACGTCATATTTAAAACACCGTGTCAAACTATCCTGTAATAGCAGACGGGATTCCGTTCCGACCTCTGCTTCGGCTTAGAGAAATGCGCCGATGCCGAGATCAAACGGAATCCCGTTTTATATTTATTCCGATTTTTTTCAGACAAAATCTATTCTGACAGTTTATACGCGCATACGGCTCCGACAGCAAAGGTCACAATACTTGTCAGAACTGCCGCAACGCCGATCGTCCCTTTTTCGGACATGATCAGGATTGCTGCCGGCGACGCCGCGATCAGCCCGATGATCGCGAAATATGCCAGCATGGGCCAGCGTTCAAAGACGATCTCAATTAACTTGGCAATAGCAAAAATGCCGAAGACACAGCCCAGGCCGAACGGGATCAGGGTGCCGCAGCCTGCCAGGATTCCGTCCAGATCGAACTTCATCAAAGCGCGCATAAAATTACTGATGGTGGAGATCACCGGTTCATAAAAGCCCAGCAGCATTAACATCATGGAACCGCTGACGCCGGGGATCACCATAGTCGCCGCGGCGATAATGCCGACGCCGAACAGAATAAAGAGATTGCCGAAGCTAAAGCTCACATCTGCCGCCGCGCTGCCTTCCACGTCTCCTAACAGTGCCATCGTCAGCACGATTCCGAAAAACAGAAGAAACGCAAGCACCTTTCCTACGGACGGCTTTGCTCCTTTTACTTTCTTTAAGATCGCCGGCAGTCCGCCGATGATCAGCCCGATAAAGAGAAAATTCGTCTGCAGCGGGTAATTTGCAAACATCCACTCAATGACAAACGACAGCGCCACAATGGCAATGGCCGCGCCTGCCAGCACCGGCAGCAAAAAACGGATGCTGTTCTTAAAATCTTTCCGCAGATTGGTCAGGGAATGGATCAGTTTGTCATAGATTCCCATGGAAACTGCCATGGTTCCGCCGCTGACGCCGGGAATGATGTTGGCGACGCCGATCACGGCTCCTTTTAGTATATCCTTAATCATAGTTCCTCCTAATACGAATGCTCCGCGTTTTGGGACGCTTGCATCATATCACATTTTTTATTTCTTTTCTACCGTTAATTCACATGAATCTTGGGATTCTCACCCATCTGATCGATCCTTACAAAGGTAAATCCCATCTGCTGCAGCCGGTCGATGATCTCCAGCGCGGCGTCTACCGATTCTTCAAATACATCGTGCAATAAAATGATAGAACCGTCTTTGGCATGCTCGACCACATGTTCCACGATCTGTTCCGTATTGTGAATAGACCAGTCCAGCGGATCGATGCTCCACAATACCCTTGTCATATAGCAGCTTTCGGATAACGCGTCGCTCCACTCTCCATAGGGAGGCCTTACATAAACGGGACGCTGTCCTGTAATCTGAAAAATCAGTTCATTGGTGTTTCGCAATTCCGTACAGGCATCTCCCACGGACATTTTGATTAGACGCACATGATTGTAGGTGTGATTGCCGATCAGATGCCCTTCCTCGGCCGCCCGCTTCAGCGTGTCCCGATGACTTTCCGCATTGAGCCCGATCACAAAAAACGTCGCTTTGACATTTCGTTCTTTTAACCCGTCCAACAGCTTCTCCGTATATTTTCCGGGTCCGTCGTCAAAGGTAAGGGCAATTTTTTTCGTTGCGGCCGCCGGTTCTTCTCCTGACGGAGCAGCTGCGCCGTCCTGCCCGGTTTCTGTTTCCGTATGATTTGCGGCCTGCGCTACGCCTCCGTTTGCCTCCGCGGTTTTATTCCAGCTGTACGCAGTCAGTACAAAGCCTGCCAGCAGTCCAAACAGCACCAAATGCATCACAAAGCGATTTTCCATACAATCCGTCCGGTTCCTTTTCTTTCCTATCTACTGACAGTGTATGCACCATTTTCCTTTCCAATACCGGTAAGTAAAAATCACCCCGCGCACGCCCCAGTCTGCGAACATGGCAAGCCAGATCCCGATTACGCCCAGATTAAACAGGATCCCCAGCACATAGCTTAAGCCGATCCGGCAGAGCCACATGCTGGTGACAGAAACCAGCATCGGGAAACGCACGTCATTGGCGGCACGGAACGCGTTCGGCAGAGAAAAGGATTCTCCCCAGAACAAAACGCAGAAAATGCCGTGCAGAATGATCAGCGTTGCCGCAATGGAAATCGTCTCAGGCGACAGATTGCTGTAAATCCCAATGATCGGATAACGGAAAATAATCATGATCACAACGACGCCCGCCGTAATCCCCTTTCCGATCAGCAGCAGCTTCTTAATATGCGCTTTTGCCTCTTCCATCCTTCCGGCGCCGCTGCACTGCCCTACGATCGTCAAAAAGCTGACGCCCACGGCGCTTAATACCATCCACTGGAAATTCACGATCGCGGAAGCTGCCGCATTGGCGGCGATCGCGTAATCACCGAACCGGGTAACCCAGCGCTGCACGATCAGCTTGCCCAGCTGGAACATACTGTTTTCTACGCCGTTCGGTATCCCAATCCCCAGGATTTTCAGCACCACCGGCATATGCAGCCGGAAAGTAAACGGTCTGGGCAGATGGACCTGCAGGCTGGGATTCAACAGCATGATCACAGGCACAACCGCGGCAACGATCCTGGAGATCAGGGTAGGGATCGCCACGCCTTCCACGCCCAGACGCAGCCCGTAAATGCAGATCGCGTTTCCTACAATATTGATGCCGTTCATCAGCAGGGAAATATTCATGGATACTTTGGAATTGCCCATAGAACGGAACAGGGCCGCGCAGGCATTATACACGCCCAAAAACGGAAACGACAATGCCGTAATGTAAAAGTAAATGCGAGCATTTTCCATGATCGGCGCCGACACGTTTCCGAAGATCAGATTTAAGATAAGGCGGTTGCCGGCCAGCGCTGCCGCCATGATCAGAACCGTCAATCCTCCGATTACCAGGATCAGCTGATTGGCGGCTTCACAGGCGCTCTTTTTCCTTCCGCTGCCTACAAACTGCGCCACGACCACGGAACCGCCGGTCGCCAGCGCCGTAAACAGATTGATGAGCAGGACGTTGATCTGATCTACCAGATTGACGCCGGACACCGCCGATTCGCTGACCGCCGACACCATAACGCCGTCCACCATACCCACCAGCACGCCCAGCAGCTGTTCGATCACCAGCGGGATCAATAATTTGATCAAACTCTTTCTTGTAAACATAACTTCCTCTATTCCGGACTGTTTCTTCAGCCCAAACAAGAATACTACCTTTTTTCAAAAGTTGCAACCGGAATTTCTGTTTACTTTCCGACAAATTGCGGGTATACTGTAAAAAAACAAACGGAGTGAAAACACTCCAAAATGGAGGTTCCCATGTTACCGCAAGATCCTGTTTTACTGTTAAGCTTCATCAATATGAAATTACGGGACTTTTATCCCAGCCTGGACGCCCTGTGTGAAGATCTGGACACGGATAAATCTGAGATAACAGAAAAACTGGCTGCTGTGAATTATACTTACGATGAAACACAGAACCAGTTTATCTGAAACAGCTATTTTTTGTTATTTTTTATACCTGCAAAGCACGCAGCGCGTTTAAGATTGCCAGCACTGCCACGCCTACGTCCGCGAAAATTGCCAGCCACATGGGCGCCCAGCCCAGTGCTGCCAGAATCAGTACGATGATCTTAACGGCAATGGCAAACACAATATTCTGTTTTACAATGCCGATCGTTTTATGGGCGATGTCTATGGCCTTGGCAATTCCTTTCGGATTGTCGTCCATCAGCACGATATCGGCGGCTTCGATCGCCGCGTCAGACCCCAGTGCTCCCATGGCGATCCCGAGATCCGCCCGGGCAAGCACAGGAGCGTCGTTGATCCCGTCGCCTACAAACGCCAGTTTTCCATAAACTTCCGGCTTTGCCAGCATCTGCTCTACATAAGATACCTTATCAGCGGGCAGCAGTCTGGCGTGGTATTCCGAAATCCCGATTTCTTCCGCTATTTTCTTCGCGATTTCCTCCTGATCTCCGGTCAGCATCACAAGATGCCCGACTGCCCGTTCTTTCAGCAGCGCAATGGCTTCCTTGCTGTCCGGCTTCACCCGGTCTCGGATCAGAATATGTCCCAGATACTGTCCCTGAAGCGCCACATGAACCGTAGTTCCGACCACATTTAAGGGTTCTGCCGAAATCCCGATCTGCTGCATCAGTTTTTCATTTCCCACATAAACATCATCCTGATTGATCTTCGCGTGGATCCCCCGTCCGGCAATTTCTTCGACGGTAATATTTTTTACTGCGGACTCCATCCGGTCAAACGCGTCCCGATCCTGCTGCCGCAGGGCTTCCTTTAACGACTGGGAGATCGGATGCGTGGAATAATACTCCGCATAGGCCGCCATTTTCAGCATCTGCTTCGGCTGCATAAAAATGCCTTTTGCCATCTGCACATCCACAACGCTAAACTTTCCTTCTGTCAGAGTTCCGGTTTTATCAAATACAATGGTCCTGCAGTCCGCCAGCGTTTCCAGATAATTGCTCCCTTTGATCAGGATTCCCCTGGAAGACGCCGCGCCGATCCCACCGAAAAAGCTAAGCGGCACGGAGATCACAAGCGCGCAGGGACAGGATACAACCAGAAATGACAGCGCACGGTAGATCCAGCCGCTCCATTCGCCCTGAAACAACAGCGGCGGCACGATCGCCAGGATTACAGCCAGCGCCACGACAGTGGGCGTATAAACCCGGGCAAACCGCGTAATAAAATTCTCTGTCTTTGCCTTCTTATCACTGGCGTTCTCCACCAGCTCCAGAATTTTGGAAACCGTAGATTCCTGAAACAGCTTCTCTGCCCGGACTTCCACCATGCCGTCCAGAACAATGGATCCGCTGATGATCGAATCCCCGGACGCAATACTCTGCGGTATGCTCTCGCCGGTCAGCGCCGATGTATCTATATTGCAGTTTCCTTTGATCACACTGCCGTCCAGCGGAACCTTTTCGCCCGGCCGCACGACAATGACATCTCCGACCGCAATCTCCTGGGGCTTCACCGTGCGGATGCTGCCGTCCTCCATCCGTTTGTTGGCAGAATCCGGCCGGATATCCATAAGCTCCGCAATGGAAGTTCTGGACCGGTTGACCGCGTAAGACTGGAACAGTTCTCCAACCTGATAAAACAGCATAACGCCTACCGCTTCCGGATACTCGCCGACAAAAAACGCGCCGACAGTCGCCAACGTCATCAGAAAATTCTCGTCAAAAATCTGTCCGTGTCCGATATTTCCGACTGCTTCCCGCACGACCGGAGCGCCCACAATCAGATACGCAATCAGATAAGCAATCAATTCTGCGTTTCCTGCATTCTCCGGACTGAACGCCATAACCCGTTCCCAGGGCAGCAGCATAGCCGCGATCAAAATCAGCAGTGCGGCAATAATCCTTCCCAATTCCTTCTTCATCGCTTTCACGGTTACGCCAACTCCTCTACCGCAAAATCATGTTCTATCTTCTGCCCCTTCGCCAGCGCTTCCGCAAAGACATTCTCATAGTCGGCGTCGTCCGCCTCAAATGTCAGCTTCTGTGTCATAAAATTCAGCGTAACGTCCTTTACCCCTTTTACTTTCTTCATGGCGCGTTCTACCTTAGAAGCGCAGTTCGCGCAATCGATCTCTGCCCGATAAACCTTCTTCATACCGATACCATCCTTTCTCAGACTTTATTCATTGATATGTTCAAAGCCCTGACTTAAAATATTCTCGATATGAGAATCCGCCAGTGAATAATAGATGGTCTTTCCGTCCCGTCTGAACTTCACCAGATCCATTTGCTTCAGCAAACGCAGCTGATGCGAAACCGCCGACTGCGTTACGCCCAGCACATCCGCCAGGTCGCAGACGCACATCTCCGAGCGAAGCAGCACATATAAGATCTTAATCCTGGTCGAATCCGCAAATACCTTAAAAAACTCCGCCAGATCATAGAGCTGCTCCTCCTCCGGCATATCGTGGCTCACTTCATTCACTACATCCTGATGAATACAAATGTCGTCACAGGTTTCCACATCCACACCCAATGGCTTCATATCCGCATACCTCCGTTTCTTTGCCTTGAACATATGAACAATCATTCATATGTTCATATTAGCATACTTTTCAGAAATGTCAACCCCTTCTATCGAAAAAATCGCAAAACAATTCTGTGGCAGCGAATCCCTCTCCTATAAAAAGGTATAAAAATATGGAGGCATCGCAAAACAATTCCGTGGCAACGAATTCCTCTGAGTTGCCGAGGAATTGTTTTGCGATGCCCCCACACATAATTTTAATAGTTTTTTATTCCATCGGACTAAAACAACTCTTATCTACGCCGCAGATCGGGCATACCCAGTCTTCCGGAATATCCTCAAACGCTGTACCCGGCGCGATACCGCCATCCGGATCTCCAACCTCGGGATCATAGATATATCCGCAGGGATCACATACATACTTTTGCATTGCTTCCTCCTTTCCGAGCGTTTACGCGAGAATGCGCGTTTACATATCCGCTCCTTTACTTAACAGGTTATTGATAAACTGCTGTGCCGTTCTGCCGGAAATACCGCCATGGCTTAATTCCCACATATTGGCTTTTGCACACAGTTGTTCATCCGTCAGTGTGATCTCCGGGTGCCGTCTCGCCAGCACCTTAACGATCTCGAAAAATTCCTTTTGGCTGGGCTTGCTGTAACTGATCTGTACGCCGAACCGATTGACCAGCGAAAGTTTCTCCTGCATGGTGTCAGATTTATGCAGACCGTTATCATTGACCATGTCGCCCCGGTCGTCCCAGGTTTCCCGGATCAGGTGGCGCCGGTTTGAAGTGGCGTAAATCAGCACATTTTCCGGTTTGGTCTCCAATCCGCCTTCGATCACTGCTTTCAGATATTTATACTCGATCTCAAAATCCTCAAAGGAAAGATCATCCATGTAAATGATAAACCGGTAGTTCCGGTTTTTCAGCTGCGCGATCACTGCCGACAGATCCTGAAACTGGTGTTTATAGATCTCGATGATCCGCAGTCCACGGTTATAGTATGCATTCAAAATCGCTTTTATACTGGTGGACTTACCCGTTCCGCTGTCGCCAAACAACAGGCAGTTGTTGGCTCTTCTGCCCTCCACAAATGCTTCCGTATTCTCGATCAGTTTCTGTTTCTGGATCTCATATCCGACCAGATCGGAAAGCTGAACATTGTCCGTATTTTTAATGGGATGCAGATGTACCGCGTCTCCTCTGTGTACGATCCGAAATGCCTTATTGAGACCAAATTTACCTACGCCGTATGCTGCGTAAAAATCCGTGACCAGACGATAGATCGTATCCGCATCCTCCGCCTGCTCCATCGCTTCGCTCAGCGCCTTTACCTTGTCGCTGACATTTTTATTGTAAAGCTGTTCTTTCTTTTCAATGGCGTGATAGTCAAGCACAATAGAAAAACAGTCGATCCCCAGCGCCTCCTCCAGCGGAGTGAAATCATAGTCCATCAGATGCTTAAAGATCATAAAATCATGCTTGGCAAAGCTGTTGACGCTGCCGTCTCTGGCGCCAACCTTTTCCGCTGTCATACTGAACGGATTCTCATTGGTGGCAAGGATATAGGCCAGATAACAGTGCCACAGATTTCTGTCAAACCCAAACTGCGTCGATACGTCCAACAGTTGATGGATCACGCTGTAGATTTCGTCGATCAGGGCTTCTTTCTCATAGTCCTCCGTATAAAAGCGCCGGCAGATTTCTGCCAGCCGCAGTAAAATACAGTCCGGCTCCAGTTCCCGGTAAATCACCAGTTTTGAAATTTCACGATACATATTCCGTCAACCTCTTTTCCGTATCCGCGTTAATAACAGCCCAGGATCTTTACATTGCGCGCCTCACAACCCAGTCCCTGCACGGCGTTGACCACGCCTGTCTCCTCCACGGTCCCCTCCACTTCTACCACAAAGCGGTAGTGCCAGTTTTCCTGCGGTACCGGACGGGATTCAATCTTACACATATTGACGCCGTTATAAATAAAATGCGCCAGCATCTCATACAGGGAACCGCTTTCATGCGCCGCTTCAAAACACAGACAGGTTTTCTTCGCGTCTTTTCTGTAAATGTTCTGTCTGCTGATGATCAGAAAACGGGTGGTATTGGTGTCGCTCACATTTAAATGCTCCTGCAGGATCTGCAGTCCGTAAATCTTTGCCGCCGTTACGCTGGCAATCGCTGCGCAGGACTTATCCTGCATTTCGATCACGGTCTTGGCGCTCAGCGCCGTATTGGAGGTACTGATTCGGTTCCATTCCGGATGCGTCTCCAGAAACTGAGCGCTCTGCATCAGTCCCTGCGGATGGGAATACACAGTCCGGATATCGGAAATTTCCGCGCCCGGCAGTCCCAGCAGGGCATGATTCACGCGGATCTCTGTTTCTCCCACAATAAATACATCCGCTTCCAGCAGCGAATCATACGCATCCGTTACCGCGCCCGCTGTGGTATTCTCGATTGGCAGCACGCCGTAATCCGCATTTCCTTTTTCCACTTCCTCCACGATCTGGCGGAACGTCTTTACATTATAATTGTCTACGTCTTCCCCGAAATACTGAAGCATTGCCGCATGGGCATAAGCGCCCGGAACGCCGGCATACACCACTTTACAGTTTTTCAGTTCCAGCGCATCCACCTTCTTAAAATCCAGCTTCCGCAAAATTCCGTGGCTGACCATTAACTGATACTGCCGTTTGCGGCTGATCGCCATCATCTGAGAAAAGACTTCCGCCACCGCGTGTTCATTAAAGGTGCCGTGCGCCTTTTTCCGCAGGGCTTCCAGCTTTTCCGTTTCCCGCTGCTTATCCAGCACCGGTTTCCCTGTGGAAATCTTATATTCTGCCACTTCCTCACATTTTGCCATGCGGGATTCAAACAGTTCTACAATCTGGGAATCGATTTCGTCAATTTCGTCTCTGATTTTACCTAAATCCAACATGCTCTATTCCTCGTCTTCTGATTCCACAGGCTGATAATGCGCGCTCTCCGGCAGTTCATGATACAGGTCTTCAATCGTCTTATGATAAACCGGATGCACTGCGTAAGGCGCGATCTGCATCATCGGGTCCAATACGAAGGCCCGCTTATGCATACGCGGATGCGGCAGGATCAGCCGGTCGTCTGCCTGTACATTATTATCATAAAACAGAATATCCAGATCCAGCGTCCGGGGACCCCAGAAAATCTTCCGTTCCCGTTTCGCCTCATTTTCCAGCTTATGCATAAAATGCAGCAGCTCATAGGGATCGTACATGGTAGTCAGTTCTATACAGCCGTTCAGAAAATCTTCCTGCTCTACCGGTCCCTCCGGCTTCGTATTAAAGAAATCCGAAACTTTTCCGACCCGGCAGTAAGAATTGCCCTCCATCCGGGCAATGGCGTCGTTCAGATAATTCTCCCGGTCTCCCATATTGGAGCCCAGCGCGATATAACACTTGTGCCACCGCCGGTTCGCACGGACCGAGATCGTATCAAACGAATGGGGGATCGGCGCAAACGGTTTTTTCACTTCCAGATCCACCCACCAGAGCAGATCATATTCCATAAGCAGGGCGGCTGCCAGCTTATCCGCTACGGTCTCCAACAGTTTAAAGGTGTTTTTCTGCATAAATTCACAGATAAAATCACAGATCTCCCCATAGTGAACCGATTCCGTGATCTCATCTTTCTTCGCTGCTTTCCGCACATCCAGATGCAGATCCGCGTCGACGATAAATTTCTGTCCCAGCATATTTTCCTCCTTAAATATGCCGTGGTGTCCAAATACTTCCAAACCTTTGATTCTGATTGCTCCCATAGGCGCCGCCTCCTTTGTTCCTTTGTATGTATTATGAATTTAAGATTGCTTCCGTCATCCGAAGCGCACGGATATTTTCCTTCACATCATGGACCCGGAAGATTCTGCAGCCCTGCAGATATCCCAGTACGGTCGTCGCGATGGTTCCTTCCAGCCGCTGATTCGTATCTGCGCCCAGCGTCAGACCGATCACAGATTTTCTCGATGTACCTAACAGTACCGGATACCCCATATCCCGGATCCGATCCAGATGATTCAGGATCTTTAAGTTCATCTGATATGTCTTGCCGAAGCCGACGCCCGGATCCAGACAGATCTTATCGCGGCTGATGCCGGACTTGATCGCCAGATCCACGCTTTCCTGCAGGTCCTGTACGACCTCCTCCAGGAAATTAAAATACACAGGCGTTGTCCGGTTCTGCATCAGACAGCAGGCCACATCGTACTGTGCCAGTACCTTAGGCATCTTTCCGTTATAGCGCAGTCCCCAGATATCATTGACCATATCCGCGCCGGCAACAATCGCCGCCTCCGCTACATCATTTTTATAGGTATCGACCGCAATGACAGTATCAAAGTTCTTCCGAATTCCTTCGATGATGGGCACGATCCGATGGATCTCCTCCTGGCTGGAGATCAGGGTATAACCGGGACGGGTAGATTCTCCGCCCACGTCAATGATTGCCGCTCCCTCCGCGATCATCTGCTCTACATGCTGCATTGCGCTGTCATAATTGTTGTACCGTCCGCCGTCCGAAAATGAATCCGGAGTCACATTCAACACACCCATTACATAGGCTTCCTTGGTCGTATCAAACATTTTGTCACCGATAATCATCCGTCTCTCCTTCCCGGAGCGTTTACACGAGGTGTCTGCGCTCCCATTCTCCTTTGATCTCTCCCAACGCGTACAGGGAACCAAACGCAAAGATCACGCCTTCTCTGCCTGCTTCCCGCAGCGCAAGTGCAACTGCTTCCCGGCAGGATCCTGTCTCTAATACACAGGAATGCCGCTGCCGGATCTGCTCTGCCAGCTTCTTTGCCGGCAGTCTTCTTTTCACCGGCGGTTCTGTCGCGATCACGCAGTCTGCCAGATCGGTGATCGATTTCAGCATCGCGCCATAATCCTTATCTGCCAGCACGCCGATGATAAATACCAGTCTGTGGGTTCCATAATACCGCCTGATAAACTGCCGCAAAACCCGGATCGCGCCGGGGTTATGCGCGCCGTCCAGATAAAATTCCGGGCTTCCGCCAAGCCGTTCCAATCTTCCGCTCCAGCTTGTCCGGCGCACGCCTGTCATAATTGTTTCATTAGAAATATTGTACCCTTTTTTACGCAGAATTTCAATCACTTCCAGCGCATTGACGCAATTATTTACCTGAAATTTCCCGTTCACGGAAAGCTGTAATCCTTCGTAAAAATTACCGGCCGCCGTTTCATAGGAAAATACCTGTTTTTCCGGACTGCCGCTGTAATCTCGGACCCGTTCCGGCGCCGTTACTGTGACCGGCGCATGCTGTCTTTTCGCATAGGCTTCGATCACGGAAAGCGCTGTTTCCGATTCCGGACCCGCTTCCGATCCGCAGCCGGTTTCCGGCGCATATCGGTTTTCTCCGCTTACCACCACCGGACAATCCGGTTTGATGATCCCCGCTTTTACAGAAGCAATCTGCGCCACTGTACTTCCCAGAATGCGCGTATGATCCAGACTGATTGCCGTCAATACGCTGCACAGAACCCGATCCGCCGCATTGGTCGCGTCGTCCCGGCCGCCCAGTCCGGTTTCCAACAGCACAATATCGCAGCGCTCCTCTAAAAAATAAAAAAAAGCCACTGCGGTTTCGATCTCATAAGCGGTCAGTCCTGTATGCGGTCCGACTGATACCGCGTCCCGGATCACAGGTTCCCCGTCCCTGCATGCATCAGTTAAAATCGGATTCCCCTTACAGCCGTCTTTCCGGTCACTTCTATGCTCCTCTTCATACGCCGCGTTGACTGCTTCTGCCACCGGCGCGATCCTGGTCATCAGTTCCGCGAATCTTGCCTCCGGCATCCATTTCCCGTTAATCTGAAAGCGCTCCAGATATCCGAATACCGTAGGGGAAATATAGCGTCCTACCCGGTAACCGGCGCTCTGTAAAATCGAATCCAGAAATGCGATCGTAGAGCCTTTCCCGTTTGTTCCCGCCACATGAACGATCGGCAGTCGGTTCTGGGGATCGTTCAGCCGCAAAAGCAGTCGCCGGATCAGTTCCAATCCCAGCACGGACCCCTGTTTTTCTATATTCTGTATGTATTCGTATGCTTCCTGATAATTCACGCCGATCCCCATTCCGGAGCGCCTACTCCAATACTTTTACCTCATACGGCTGCAATGCGATCCCCTCAAATTCACAGGGCACATTTTCCGCGTTGACTGCCACCCTGACGGATTTTCCTTCATAGGTGCGTTCCAGCAGCAGCTGCTTATTTCCGATCTTTACATTCTTATAATCTCCCATCTGCAGCGCCGGCGTATTGTGATACAGCCGGATCCACTCCCGGATATAGTCTGTCAGCGCATTCGGCGTCGGTTTTTCAAAACAGGGGCGAAGCGCGTCGTCTCCCTGGGATTTGTCTCCCAATGCGCCCCATTCGCTGCCGTAATACAGACACGGAATCCCGGGCATGGAAAATAACAGCGCATAGATCGGTTTTAAATGATTCTGATCCGTCAAAATGCTCGCTACCCGGCTTACGTCATGGTTATCCACAAAGCTGAGCAGATGTTTGCCCCGGTAGAGACACCACGGTTCCGAGCCGTACTGCCGCTGCAGAGAATGCGCGATTTCAAATAAATTCATAGAATTAAAGCTGGAATACAGACCCTTGTAACATTCATAGTTCGTACAGCTGTGCAGCATCTCATCATTGACGATCTGATTGTAATCCCCAAACAGCACTTCCCCGATCAATACGATCTCCGGTTTTCTCTCCTGACAGAAGCAGCGCAGACGGCGCATGAACTCCCGGTCCACCAGATAGGCCACATCCAGCCGGATCCCGTCGATGTCAAACTCATCGATCCATTGGCCGACCCGCTCCAGCAGATAATCTGCTGCCGCCGGATTGCGAAGATTCAGTTTTACCAGTTCATAATGGCCTTCCCAACCCTCGTACCAAAATCCGTCGTTATAGTTGGAATTCCCGCCGAAGTCGATTTGGAACCAGTCCCGGTAAGGCGACTGTTCCCGGTTCCGGATCACATCCTGAAATCCGAAAAATCCGCGTCCCACATGGTTGAACACCCCGTCCAATACGACGCGAATTCCCTTTTTATGCAGATCGGCGCACACATCCGCGAAATCCGCGTTCGTCCCCAGTCTGCAGTCAATCTTACTGTAATCTCTTGTATCATATCCGTGCCGGTCGGATTCAAAGATCGGATTGAACAACACAGCGTCAATCCCCAGTTCCTGTAAATAATCTGACCACTCCATCACCTTCCGGATCCGCGGCACAGTCACGCCGTCATTTTCCTTCGGCGCCCCACAGAATCCAAGCGGATAGATCTGATAAAAAACACTGTTATAAGCCCACATAAAGCTGTCCTCCTGCTGTAATAGTCTGTCTTATTTTAGCATATTCCCGGAATTCTGTAAAATAGTTTATTGGGAAAGCAGAGTTGGGATTGATTAAATCTGTCCATTATTGTATAACTATAGACAAACAGGGCGGGGAAACCTTCCGCGCCGGAAAGGATCTGCCATGCATTGTATTCATATTTATACGGGAAACGGAAAAGGAAAAACTTCTGCTGCCATCGGGCTGGCAGTCCGTGCCGCCGGACACGGGCAGCGGGTTCTGATCGCCCGGTTTTTAAAAGACAACCAGTCCGGAGAACTGACCGCCCTGGCACAGCTTCCGCAGATTACGCTGATGCCAAACGAAACGGAATTCGGATTTGTTTTCCATATGACAGAAGCCGAAAAACAAGAGGCTACCGCTTATTATACCCGGATGTTTGCGGACACGGTCGCGGCTGCCAAAACCGGTTCCTATCAGGTATTGCTCCTGGACGAGATCCTGGACGCCTGCAGTCTGAATCTGGTTCCGTCCGATCCTGTTTTGGAATTTTTAAAAAACAGGCCGGCATCTCTGGAAGTGATCCTGACAGGCCGCGATCCGAAGCCGGAATTTCTGGCACTGGCAGACTATATTTCCGAGATACAAAACCGCAGGCACCCGTATGACAGAGGGCTTACGGCCAGAGAAGGCATTGAATATTAGGACCTGTCCGGAAATCTTACCGGAGCGGTTGCATTTTCTTTCAACATCTGTTACAGTAAGGAAAAACAGAGAAAGGACGGAATACGCCATGCACGACCATACACATGACCATAATTGCGGCTGTGACCACGAGCACGAAGAAGATCCCTACTATATCACCCTTTATCTGGATGACGGAACCGAAGAAGAATGCATTGTGATCGGTTTCTTTGAAGCGGACGGCCGGGACTACATCGCGCTTTTGCCCGCAGAAGAAGCAGAAAGCGGAGAGGGCGAGCCTTATCTGTACCGCTACTCTGAAACAGACGAACCGGAACCGCAGCCCATTCTGGATGTGATCGAAAGCGATGAAGAATATGAAATCGTCGTAGACGCGTTTGAAGAATTTCTGGATTCCATTGAAGCCGAAGAAGAAGGGATCGATCTCTACTTCGGGGACGAGGATGACGACAATTAAACCCGCAGCAAAAGCCTCTGATCCATGACATACTGTCAATGGATCAGAGGCTTTTCTCTTGCTGTCATATCATGAGATACAATTAATCAACCCGCCGTTTTCTAACGCAGACCACCGTTCCCGCGCCTGCCAGAAGGATTACGAATCCCCAGATAAGCAGATCGGATTTATCACCGGTGCCCGGCGTATTTGTTGTACTTCCATTCCCCGGTTCCGGTGCGGTTGTCTGGGACTCATGATTCTGTCCTTCGCCTTCCGGTGCAGTCGACTCCGGCTCTTTGCTTTCTCCCTCGTCTCCCGGTGCAGTCGACTCAGGCTCTTTGCTTTCTCCCTCGTCTCCCGGTACGGTTGACTCCGGTTCTTTGCTTTCTCCCTCGCCTCCCGGTACGGTCGACTCAGGCTCCTTGCTTTCTCCCTCGCCTCCCGGCACGGTCGTCTCAGGTTCACTGTTTTTCTCAAAGTGTGCCGTAAACTGCAGCTCGCCGGTTGTACCCTGTTTGATCACAACCTCCAGATTCTTTTCACCGGTCAGACCGGTACCGCTCCAGCCGGTAAACGTATAGCCGTCTTTGGTCGGATTTTTCAGTGTGAAATCTTCGGTCTCCACTGTATAGGTCTCCGGATTGTCCCCTGCTTTTCCGCCGTCCACGTCGTATGTGATCGTATAGGAGATCGGCTTGTACTGCAGTTTCATATCCTTGCTTACCTGACCGTCCCACTCCGTCAGCGTACCGTCTTCCGCTACTGCATAGACAGAAGGTTCATACCCTTCTTTTTGCGGAAACAAGCCGCCCGGTTCCGTTGAGATCGATCCGGCGTTCATAAAGAGCACTTCGGTTGTCCCGTCCGGCGCCGGATATTCCACTCTGTATACGATCGGCGCCGTTGCACTGAGCTGCGGCCAGACGTCTGCATCCGCGCCGCTCAGCTTCTGCCCCCATATCTGCCGCTCAGGATTTTGATACTTGTTGCTCACCAGATCCTGCAGCAGCCAGGTCATCTCGCCGGAGGTAAATGCATCCCTTGTTTTCGGAAAGATATTGTCGTTCTCTGCATTGCCGATTCCGGCAATGCCTTTCAGGTAATAGTTGTCATAGATGTACTCTGCTCTGTCCACGGTTCCGGCAATCGCGCCGGTGCTGCCCTTCGCGCCAATCACGTCACCGACGTTATAGCTGACTCCGATCACGGAATCTCCGGTACAGAAACCGGCAATCCCTCCTACATGCATCCTGGTTTCGCCATCGACCTGGGCCTGATTGTAACAGGCAGCTATGTTTGTGGTTTCCAGGCTGCCGGCAATCCCGCCGAGCTTGTCTCCGTTTCCGGAAACAGGCCCTTCATTTCCGCAGTATATGATCGTATTATCTTTTCTGGCAGCGCCTACGATACCGCCTCCGTGACCGCTGTCAGCCTGAACCGCACCTGCGTTGTAACAGGAATTGATCATATTGTATGTAGTTTCACCGGAATCGCTTTCCCATGCAGGTCCGCTGTATCCGGCAATCCCACCTACATAGCTGCCGCCGGTAACCGGACCGTAATTCCCACAGGCAATGATCTGCAAGCCGCCCTCGGCATTGTAGCCGACAATCCCGCCTATATAATCGCCGCTGTGCCGAATCCCGTCAGAAAGCGTCGGACCGGTCACAGTACCTGTATTTTTACAATGGTCCACTACAGCTTTGGCAGGCGCAGAATCCGGTCCAGACCCCATTAAGCCGCCGTTAACGCCCACAATTCCGCCAAGGTGGGAGCTTCCGGTTACCAGAGCGGCAGACGCGTCTTTTCCGGAACTGAAGTCAAAAGAGCAGTCTTGTACCGTACCGAAATTCGCGCCTGCGATCCCGCCGGCTCCTGCGGAGCTTTCGGCATCTGCAGTAACCTTACTGTCGAGAACGGTGCACGCCTCGATCAGACCGTAATTTTTATTGGCGACCGTGCCGACGAAACCGTCGGAAGCAGATTGGCTTCCGCTGACATCGGCATCAACAAGCTGCAGATTCTTCACGGTTCCGTTCTCTCCGATCCATCCAAACAGACCACCCTGTTTATTTTGGGAAGTCAGTCTTGTGATCGTATGCGCCTGACCGTCAAATACGCCCTGATAGCGGGTGCTTTCCGTGCTGCCTTCGATACAGATTGGCTCCCAGGTCCTGCCTGTCAGGTCAATGTCGTCCGTCAAAATGGCATAAGCCTCCGGATCCGGCGTTTCTTCAGTCCCTGCAAGCGTACCGTTCGTCCAGCCGGCAAACCAGTACAGTTCATCCGCATTGCTGATCTGATAAGGCGCGTCCTCCGTACCCTCGCCTTCCGGAGCGTTCATAAAATGTACAACGCTGTTCCCGTCCGCATCCGTATATTCGATCCGATACACCGGAGTTTTCTCATTCAGAAGGAACTGCGGCCAAGTCTGTGCCGTTTCCCCGGTAAGCTTCTGTCTCCAGATATCTCTGGCAATACTGCCATCCTGCGATCCGTGCGCCAGCAGCCAGGTTACCTCACCGGAAGCAAATGCCTCTTTGGTTTTGGCGATTGCGGCGTCGGACGCCTGATTTCCGACTCCGGCAATCCCGTTCTCCGCCAGATAATAGTCTTCCAGGATCCTATTGATCTTTTCCGCGGTACCGGCAATCGCCCCGGTGCCGCCCTTCGCGCCGGTGACCGGACCGACATTATAGCAGTCTCCGATCATGGTGTCTCCGACACATTGACCGGCAATGCCGCCTGCGCCCGTCTGTGTTCCGCCATCGATCGAACCCTGGTTATAACAGGAAAGAATGATCGCATTTTCCAGACTGCCTGCGACCCCGCCTGCCTGCACCGGATCGCCGTTTAATAAATTGAGTCCCCTTCCGATAACATCGCCTTCGTTTCCGCAGGCATAAACAATATTCCCTTCCTTGGCATAGCCCACGATCCCGCCTATAAGGTTTCCGGGATACTCTGCAGTCACCGTACCATAATTCATGCACCCGACGATCATTTTAATCGGAAGCGTGCCGTCGCCGGTGTTGTCACTGATACCGATGTTGTCACTGATACCGGCGATCCCGCCTACATAAACGCCGCCGATCACGTTGCCATAATTCATGCACCCCATAATCGTAGTATCTCCCTGTCCGTTTCGCCCGACAATCCCGCCGACATAGTTTCCCATATAGGTACCGTCTTTATTCCGCCAGCCTGAAACCGTTCCACGGTTAGCGCAGTACATCACCTCCCCCGTATATTTATCTTTTCCGTTATAACCGACGATTCCGCCAACACTGTTTATAGATCCGGTTACCTGACCGGAAAATTCACATGCCAATATCACGCCGGTATTCGCGCCTGCGATCCCGCCGATCCCGGAGGTGCTGCCCCGGGTAGAAGTGGAGAGTTCTCCCTCTACGGTACAGCCAACGATATCTCCATCGTTTCTGTTTGCCAGGATTCCCAGCGAAGCGTATCCGCTTCCTTTCACAACAGCCTTGGAAAGCGTAACATCTTCCACGCTGCCGTCAGATCCCACATAGCCGAACAGACCGCCGGAAGCAGTCAGACCGCTGATAGTGTTATCCTGTCCGTCAAAGACTGCCTGATAGGCGTAATCGCTGTCATTGCAGATCGGCGTCCAGGTGCTGCCTGACAGATCGATATCCGCTGTCAGCTGCGCATAAGTTTCCGGGTGCGGAGTCTCTTCGGCCTCTTCCAGCGTACCGTTCGTCCAGCCGGCAAACCAATACAGTTCTGCCGCGCTGCCGATCTGATAAGGATTATCTTCCGTACCCGCGCCCTTCGGCGCAGTTGGAGTGATTGCCGCAGAATCGCCCCAGGCGGGCGCTGCAGAAAATAAAAGTGTGAACACCATGCACAGGCCCAATACCAAAATCGGCATCCGGCGCGCACTGTGTTCCAGGTTGAAAAATTTCTTCATCCTATTTCCCCAGTCCTTTCTATTTATGATGATAAGATCATTATAACAGAACTTTTTCTCATCGGAATTGACGTTTTCGTAATCAAATCTGACTTTTACGAAATCCCGTTGTCCGCTTCCGCGGATCGAAGCTCCTTTATAAACCGAGACGGCAGGATTTTTTTATGATAACGTTCCCGGACAAAATAAAGATGCAGTTCCTCTTTAGCGCGGGTCATCGCTACATAAAAGAGACGGCGTTCTTCTTCGATCTCTTCGTCCAGGATCGCCTTGTGATAAGGCGTTACCCCTTCATTTACGTCTAACAGATACACAATCGGATATTCCAGGCCTTTGGCGCTGTGCATGGTAGCGATCTCCACACTGTCCGCAGCGGCATTCCGCGCCTTAGCCTGCTCCTTCAGCTGCCTGCCATACGCGGCAATGTGCGCAAACCAGTCCGCAAAGCTCCGATATGCTCTGGCGCTTTCCTCGATCTGCTCCGCCACGTCATAGAGTTCCTGCACGTCCATGCGGCGGTATTCGGCATATTCCTTCAGATAGTTGTCATAACCGATCGCCTGCCGGATATAATGAATCGCCGCGCCGGGCGCCATCCGCCCCATAAAGGAAACCTGCATCTCCATTTCATCCAGCCGCCGTACCATCCAGTCCTTATCCGCGTACTGCTGCTTCAGAAAACAGAAATCGATCTCCGGCTCCTGCATCACATCCCGGCTCACATACCGTTTGGGCTTATTGATGATACGCAGGAAATCACTACGCCGGCTGCTGCCGATGGCAATATGAATGTAAGCGAAAAAATCCAGCGCGATCCAATGCTCATACAGGTTGGGCAGACTGTCTTTCATATGGAACGGGATATTGTATTCCATCAGCCGTTCCACCAGCGGTCTGGGATCCGTATTAGTCCGAAACAGGCAGGCAATCTCCTGATAACGGCCGCCGTGCCGCACATGGTTCTGGATTGCTCTCGCCACACAGAGCGTCTCTGCCCGGCTGTCCGCAAACTCCCGGATCTCCGGCTGCCGTCCCTCCGGATTATCGGTCACGATCTGTTTTGAATAACGGGTTTTATTGTTTTGGATCAGTTGTCCCGCCAGCTTCACGATTGACCGGACCGAACGGTAGTTGATCCCCAAAAGCACCTGTTTTGTTTCCGGATAATCTTGGGGAAACCGCAGCATGATCTCAGGTCTGGCGCCGCGGAACCGATAAATGGACTGATCGTCGTCCCCTACAATAAACAAATTGTTCTCCGGCTGGGCAAGCAGTTTTATAACCTCATACTGAACCCGGCTGATATCCTGAAACTCATCAATGAGAATATAGGTATACTTTTGCTGCCACAGGCGGAGAATATCCTTTCTGGCCTTCAGCAGTTCATAACACTTCACCAGCATATCGTCAAAATCGATCAGGCCTTCCCGTTCCAGCCGTCCGGCATATCCCTGATACAGCCTGCGGAAGATCTCCTCGGAGCAGTTTTTGGAATAATAGTGGGAAAGTTCCATCATTTCTCCCTTTACGACACTGATCTCATCCAAAATATTCTGTTCAAATTCCTTCATGTCTTCCACTTCCAGCCGCAGCTGTTCTATCAGTTCACGGATAAACGCATGCTTCTGCTCTTCCCGCAGGATATTCTCGCTCCGCAGCCCGTACGCATGCTTTAAGATCTGAAAAAAGACCGCGTGAAATGTTCCAAAGGACACAGGGGCACTGCTGCCTCCGCGTCCTTTGGTCTCAGATTCTTTCATTAAATTTTCAAATCGGTTTTTCATTTCCGCGGCGGCGGCCCTGGTAAAAGTGATCACCAGAATATGCGCCGGATCGACTCCGCGCTGTTCGATCAGATACTTCACCCGATGCGTGATCACGGTAGTTTTTCCGGAACCCGGTCCCGCCAGCACCATCATCGGCCCGTCCCCATGGGAAATGGCTTTCTTCTGTTCCTCGTGAAATTTCATATATTTCTGAAATCTTTCCTTACTGCTCCAATTTTGCAATCCCGATGCGAATCCGTGCAAGACTCTCTTCCCTGCCCAGGATCTCCATGATCTCAAAGGCGCCGCCGGGCGTGGTCTGCTTGCCGGATACCGCGGTCCGGATCGGCCACAGACCGGTCCCGTTTTTAATCCCTTTTTCCGCAATATACGCCATCAGCCTCTCATGCAGCGCGTCTATGGAGAAATCCTCCTGCTGCTCCAGAATGGCAAGCTCTTCTTTTAAGATCTCCAGCGAATTTTCCGCATTGGTTTTCATCTTCTTATGGGTGTACATGGAAGCATCGTAATCCGGCAGCGCTTGGAAGAAATCCACATGGTCCGCGATCTCCGGCAGCACCTCGATTCTGGTCTTCACCAGATCCAGGATCTTCTTTTTATCCAGTTCCTTCGTCACCACAGCATCCAGATACGGCATGGCAATCTCATAGAATTTCTCATTATCCATCGCCTTAATGTATTCCCCGTTCATCCACTTTAACTTATTGATGTCAAATACAGACGGAGATTTATTGACTCTGTGATAATCAAATTTCTCGATCAGCTCCTGCAAAGAGAAAATCTCCCGGTCTTCCTCCGGGCTCCAGCCCAGCAGGGCGATAAAATTCACGATCGCTTCCGGCAAAAATCCCTGCGCCACCAAATCCTCAAAAGAGGCGTGACCGCTCCGTTTTGCCAGCTTTCTGTGATTTTCATCGGTGATCAGCGGCAGATGAACATAAACCGGCGCTTTCCAGCCGAACGCGTCATACAGGCGCTGATACTTCGGAGAAGAAGAAATATATTCATTTCCCCGTACCACATGGGTGATCTCCATCAGATGGTCGTCCACCACATTGGCAAAATTATAGGTCGGAAATCCGTCGGATTTAATCAGGATCATATCATCCAGTTCGCTGTTATCCACGGTGATCTCCCCGTAAATATCGTCATAGAACGTAGTCGTTCCCTCCGTGGGGTTATTCTGCCGGATCACATAAGGCTTGCCTGCCGCCAGATTGGCTTCGACCTCTTCCTTTGACAAATGCAGACAATGCTTGTCATACATCATGATCTCTTTGTCGCCAATGGTCTGTTTTAACGACTCCAGCCGCTCCTTGTCGCAGAAGCAGTAATACGCCTCGCCTTTTTCCACCAGTTGTTTTGCGTACTGCAGATACAGTCCGCTTTTCTGCCGTTCACTCTGCACATAAGGGCCGTAACCGCCGTCTTTATCCGGTCCCTCGTCATGAACCAATCCGGCCTGTTCCATCGTGCGGTAGATGATATCCAGTGCGCCTTCTACAAACCGCTCCTGGTCCGTATCTTCAATTCTTAAAATAAAATCTCCATTTTCATGCTTCGCGATCAAAAACTCATACAAAGCCGTTCTTAAATTTCCTACATGCATTTTGCCCGTGGGACTGGGCGCATATCTGGTTCTGATCTTCATAATTTTCTCCTGTCCGGTATTTATTTTATGATGATACACAGCACACTGGCGTCTTTGTCTCCGTACCAGAATTCAAATTCCGCTCTGGTTTTCGTCCCCGCCAGCATGGACTTCGTGTATTCTTTTTCTGTCAGAATAGTAAAACTCCAATTGGAAGCCAGCGTCTCTTCTCCGCTGTAGTCCCTGACTGCTTCCAGACAGCTCTTTTGGAACCGGTTGGTCCCGTCCGTGGAGCGGTAAACTTCCACGCCGTCATACTCCCCTTTATATTCTTTTTTCACTTCCTGAATCGTCATACGCTACCTCTTTCCGAATCCTGCCGTTACGCAAAAATCTTTTTCTTATAAACATTACCTGTAGTATAAACCAAAATGCACGACGCCGCAAGTAAAATCACAGCCGGAATGATCGTATCCGGCAGCGTGACATTTCCCAGCAGGACATCCGCGGGCAGCAAAAACGCGCCGGTAAACGGAATATAGCGGAGCAGCGTCATAATCCAGTCGGACACGCCGATCATCGGCAGCAGATACGCCAGCATAAAAGACACTACCATAGGCAGCACAAAGGCGCCGCTTATATTAGACAGTTCTTCCGGTCTTCCCACAAAGGAAGTCACCTGACCTACAAAAATGCAATAGAAGGAAAATCCCAGGATCAGGATCAAAACGGAAACAATCGCCGCGCCCACCGAAAACGCGCTGCCTGCGCCGGTTTCCCGCATCAGATCAAACAGGGACAGCAGCAGATTTTCATATTCCGGATTCTGCGCCTTCGCGATCAGATGTCCGATCACAAATCCCAATACCCCGCCGCCGATCCAGACGGCAAACTGCAGCAGCGCCACCGAGATCATAGCCGCGATCTTTCCGAGCACAAGCGCATACGGCCGTACCGAAGTCAGCAGCAATTCCATCAGTTTCGAGGATTTTTCCGCGATGATGCTCTTGCCGATACTCTGTCCGTAGGTCAGCAGCATCATATACATGACAAAATACAGAATCATAGGCGCAAAGAGTTCAAATAAGGTCTGCCCCATACTTTTTTCCGCTTCCCCCATTGCCTGCACATGCGTCGTCACCGTATATTGGAGTGCAGCCGCGCTTTCCTGCGAAAGACCTGCGTCTACAGCCGCATAGGTCTGAAACAGAGAACCCAGCAGACTGCCCGCCTCCTCCATTTCGTATTCAAAAAGCTCCGTTTCCTCCCCGGAATTGAACATGGTGATCTCCAATGCGCCTTCTTCTGTCATGCTCACATCCGCAATGGCTTCCGTCGGAGAAATATGCTGTTCCTCGGAATCCGCGATCTCTGTAACGCGCACGCCTTCATAAGACGGATTCATTGCCGCAAGCAGGGAGAAATCCGGCGCTGTAATCTCCGTCCGGTTCCGCACATAGATGGTTTCTATTCCCGTATCCTCCGTTTCCTCAGAATCCGAAGAAAATCCGAAATACAGGTTAATGCCCGCAAAGAGCAGGCACAGAAATACGGCGACGCCAATGGTGGCCGCCCGAAAGCCTTTTCCTTTTACCGCATTCCGAAAGGTAAACCCAAATACCTGCTTCCAGTTATTCATGCAGATCACCTCCTTTGCGCTTTCCAAAACCGGAAATCTTCCACAGCTGCTTGAATTTTACCGGGGAACCTTTATAATACAGCAGATATCCGTACACGCCTGCCACAAAGCGAAGCGCGAGCCAGATCGCAGCGATCAGCAGGAGAATGGCAAGCAGCACAATCCAAATGCTGATCTTTCCGGAAAACGCATAGGCCGGCGCCACAAAAACAGAGGTAAACGGAAACAGACTGGCTCCGTAGATCAGCGCCGGACTGATTCCGTCCATTGCCGTAATACTGAGCATCAGTCCGGCATACGCGCAGATCATCAGCAGGATCACATAGATCTTGGAGCCCTCCGCCAGCTCCTCTATCCGGCTGACCGTAGCGCCTGCCAGCGCTGCCACAATGGAAAACAACAGGATTCCCAGCAGACATAACACAATGACTGCCGGCACTACCAGCCAGTTTTGCGCGATGCCGGGCAGACCGCCGTCTATGAGACTGTGCAGGGCCTCCGGCAGCCGGATTCCCTGAAAGCTGCCCGCCTTTACAGAATCATAAACCGTGCTGCCCACAAAAAAGCCGGCAATAACCAGGGCAAACTGGATCAGCAGATATGTGATCATAGCCAGTACCTTGCCCAGCACGATCGCCATCGGCTTGACCGAAGTCATCAAAAGCTCCACTACCTTGGAGGATTTCTCCATAACAACAGACGCGGATATCGCTTCACCGCCAATAGATAAGATCAGGATCAGCGCCATAATCAAAGTATAGGAAGTCCAATATTCCGCCTGGCTGATCGCCTCATTCTGAGAATCTTCCAGCGCTTCCACATTCACGGTTACCGGCTGGCTGACCGCCCCGAGCGTATCCGGCGACAAACCGTTCGCGCTGACCAGATACCGTTTCCAGTTCTGCTCCAGATAATCCGCCAGTTCCTGCGCCTCGCCCCGGCTCAGGTCACATTCCGGATCAAAGGTCACGCCGATTTCATAACTTCCGGGCTGCACCGTTACTGCTACCGCTGCCTGCGGCTTTTCTTCAGCCGATACGATATCCGTTTCTTTAAAATAATCCGTCTCCTCCATCCACTGCGCCAGGGAAGTCTGCATTGCGCCATCTTCCGTTTCCCCGTTTTGTACGGCAACCGATATGGTTTCTGCCGGACACGATCCCACTGTTTCGTGTTCATCGGAAAACAGATCCATCAATACCGGAGCAAACAGCGCGACCAGCAAAAACACTACCGTCATGATCCTGGCCGTCTTGCTTTTCCACTGCTGCCGCAGTGTAAACCCATAAATCTTTTTCCAGCCCTGAAAGTCCAGTTTACGCATTGTCGGCACCCACTTTCTCCACAAAAATCTCATGCAGAGAAGGCTCCCGCAGCTCATACTTTACGATCGGCACCTGCTCTGTTACCAGCAGCCGCAGGAACTCTGCCGCCTGGGTTTCTCCCGTCACCTTCAGATGATATCCGTCCGGCGTCTTTTCCTGCACCGTCAGATTCATTTTCGCGATATACGGGTCTAAAGAACTGTCTGCCTTCACAAACAGATTTACCCTGCCGTAACTCTTCTTGATCTCATTTAAGTTGCCCTGAACCACTGCCTGTCCTCTATTTAAAATGGTTATATCCGAGCAAAATTCTTCAATCGTCGGCATTTGATGGCTGGACATGATAATATACTTGCCCCGCTCTATACATTCATGAATGATCTGTTTAAACAGATCCGCATTTACCGGGTCCAGACCGCTTAACGGTTCATCCATCACGATCAGATCCGGATCGGAGAGCAGTGCGGCCATCAGCTGGATCTTCTGCTGATTTCCTTTGGAAAGTTCATCCGCCTTTCTGGATGGGATCTTCTTTCCCTTGCCTGCCTTGGAATTCTTCACTGATGTGGCAGGATACAGATACTCCTCCACTTCCAGCTTCTTTGCCCAGTAAGCGATCTGCCGCTTTGCCTCCTGTGCCGACATATTTTTCAGTCTGGCAAAATAAAGCAGCTGATCCATCAGCGTATACTTAGGATAGAGTCCGCGTTCCTCCGCCAGATATCCTACGTTCACCTGCATCGGATCTAACGGTTTCCCGTTCCAGAGCACGCTGCCCCCGTCCGAAGCCAGCATCCCCAAAATAATACGAATCGTTGTCGTCTTCCCTGCGCCGTTTCTTCCGAGCAGCGCGTAAACGCCCGGATCCTCCATCGTGAAGGACAGTCGGTCCACCACCGTATTTTCGCCATATTTCTTAATAATTTCCTGTACCTGCAGTGCCATTTGTACTCCTCCCGGAATTTCCGCACAAAAAAATCGGAAATTTCCTGCCTGTTTTTTACAATTTTCCTACATGATACCATAAAATTCATGAAATGAAAACTGTTTTATCCTTTTCCTTATGCTAATTGGCATGCCGCCAGTGCCGCCGTTACCCCGTCGGCTGCTGCCGTTGCCAGCTGACGAATTTCTTTGGTACGGCAGTCTCCTGCTGCAAAAATCCCCGGCAGACTTGTCCGGCAGGATTCATCGGCTTTGATATATCCGTAATCATCCAGTTCCACCAGGTCCCGGACCAGTTCGCTCTGCGGGGTCTGTCCGACTGCTGCGAATAAGCCGTGAACCGGAAGCACCCACTCTTTTTCCTGTTTCAGGTTCCGAACCCGAATCCCGGTCAGCTGCCGATCCCCTTCCAGCGCCGTTACCACCGTATCGGTCAGAATTTCCACATTGGATCGTTCTTTTAATTCCTGCACGGTCTGCCATTCACCCCGGAAACTGTCCCGGCGATGGATCAGGGTTACCTTCTGACAGTACTCGGACAAAACCAGCGCATCCTCCAGCGCCGTATTGCCGCCGCCCACGACCGCTGTCTTTTTCCCTTTGTAAAATGCGCCGTCGCAGGTAGCACAGTAAGATACGCCGCTGCCCGTCAGCTCCGCTTCCCGTTCCAGCCCCAACGGCCGGTTTTTCGCTCCCATCGCCAGAATAACCGCGCCGCAGGCATAATTTTGCTTTGCCGTCGCCACGATTTTCTTCGAGTCTGCCAATTCAATCCTGACCGCTTTCTGAAATAAGACCTTTGCGCCGGCCTCCACTGCCTGTTCATAGAGTCCCATAGCAAAATCAACCCCGGAGATCTGTTTGATCCCGGGGTAATTCACAACCGCTTTGGCATTGATGATCTGTCCGCCGCAGCTTTTTCCTTCCAGCACCAGCGTCCGCTTTCCGCTCCTTGCCGCATAAATGGCAGCTGACAGCCCCGC
Organism: uncultured Lachnospiraceae bacterium; assembly: GCA_947626415.1. Classification (GTDB taxonomy): domain Bacteria; phylum Bacillota; class Clostridia; order Lachnospirales; family Lachnospiraceae; genus CANQSA01. Next base: position 38,052 of record CANQSA010000009.1, on the reverse strand, counting down.
GGTTCCGGCGCCGATAATGATCACATCATATTGTTCCATCATCCATTTCTCCGATTTCCGTATTACAGACTCAGCTGCTGCAGCAGTTCATCCTTACTGCAAAGGCCCACGATCTTCTGCGCAGCCTCTCCCTGCCGAAACAAAATCATGGTAGGCACTGCCTGTACGCCGTACTCCAGCGCCAGATCCACATTCTGGTCAATATCCAGCTTACAGATCTTCAGATCGCTCTTTTCCTCTGCGATCTCATGCAGGATCGGCGCCAGCATTTTGCAGGGGCCGCACCACTCCGCGAAAAAGTCCACCAGCACCGGCTCCTTGGCCTGCAGTACCTCTGTTTCAAATGTTTCCTTTGTAATCACCTTGATTTCCATTTTTCATGATTCTCCATTTCTGATCCGTATTGTTTTGTCATCCGCATAGGGCGACAGTTCCAACCGTACAAAATATCCCTGATCGTGTTCACAGACCGGACATTTTAACGGAACCTGCTCCCCTTCATAAATAAACCCGCAGTTTAAACAGATCCATGCCCGCTGCGAATCTTCCGCAAACAGTTTCTGTTCTTCCAGCCACTGCGCAAACCTGCGGAAACGCTGCTCATGAACCCGTTCAATGCCCGCGATCATGCGAAAAGACGCCGCGACTCTGGAAAATCCTTCTTCCTCCGCGATCCTGGCAAACTCCGGATATACGTCTTCCGCTTCCTCATGCTCATTGTGCTCCGCCCGTCTCAGCAAGTCCGCCACATCTTCCGTAATATCCACCGGATATCCGCCGTCAATGAAAATCGTCTCTCCCGACAATTCCCGCAAATGGTCATAGAAAACCTTCGCATGGGCCTTCTCCTGATCCGCCGTATACGTAAATACGAAGGAAACTACCTGCAGCTTCGCCTTCTTTGCCTGTTCGGCCGCAAACGTATACCGGTTTCGCGCCTGGCTTTCTCCCGCAAACGCGCGCATTAAGTTTTCTTTTGTTTTGCTGTCTTTAAATTCCATACTCCATACCTCTTTCCGGCGTGATCTTTCACACAGTCCTTTATTCCGGAGCGTTTCCGCAATGGCGGCGATGCGCTCCGCAGTACAGAGTATGCCCAAAATTTACCGTTTTATTATAGCAGACCGGCTCACCGCTTGTCAAAACAAACTTCCGATCTGAAATACAATGGTGGCCGCCAGCCAGGCGATCAAAAGCTGTAAAAGCAATACCTTTCCGGTGAATTTCCACGAATGGGATTCGCTCCGTATGGTAGCGATCGTGGCGATACACGGCGTATATAAAAGTACGAACAGCATCAGGCAGTAGGCGTTCAGCATCCCGAAATTCTGCGCTGCCAGCATTTGCGACAACTGGCTCATTCCCGCGTCCGAATTGATATTGCTGACGCCGTACAAAACGGCAAAACTGGATACTACCACTTCCTTAGCCGACAAGCCGGAGATCAGCGCCACAACCACCTGCCACATGCCGAGCCCTGCCGGAGCCATGATCGGTACCAGCCATTTTCCGATCATAGAGCCAAAGCTCAGCGATACGTCGTCCACTTTGCCGGATATGCCGAAATTTAAAATAAACCACAAAATGATCGACGCGACAAAGATCACGGTTCCGGCCTTTGTCAGATAATCCTTGATCTTTTCCCACACATAGATCGCAATCGTCCGCGCATTGGGGCTTTTATACTCCGGCAGTTCAATGAGCAGCGGCGTATTGTCGCTGCTTTTCTGGATCACGGTTACGATCTTTGCCACCAGAATGGCGATCGCCAGCCCCAGCACATACATGGAGAAGGAGACCAGAAACGCATATCTGCCGAAAAAGATACCGGCGAACAATACATATACCGGAACTCTGGCGGAACAGGACATAAACGGAATGACCATCATCAGCTTCCGCCGGTCCTTTTCCCGTTCCAGCGCCCGGGTCGCCATGATCGCCGGCACGCTGCATCCAAAGCCTAGGATCATAGGCAGAAACGCCTTTCCGGACATTCCCAGCCGGCTCATGATCCCGTCCATCACATAGGCGACTCTTGCCATATAGCCGCTGTCCTCCAGAATGGCCAGCGCCAGAAACAGGATAAAAATATTGGGCAAAAAGGTAAGGATCCCGCCGACGCCGGCGATGATCCCGTCTGCCACCAGGGAAATGATCCAGTCCGCCGCATGGATATACAGCAGTCCGTCCGTCACCCAGCCGGACAGCGCTTCAACCGCCTGCTCAAAATATCCTTTCAGGAAATCCCCCACCAGGAATGTAAGGGCAAACACCAGCAGCATAATCCCCAGAAAGATCGGGAGACCCCAGATCCTGTGCGTCAGCCACCGGTCAATCCGTTCCGTCCGCATCGCCTTTTCTTCCCGATTCAGCAGGGTGTCCTGAATCACTTCTTCAATATATGCGTATTTCTCCTGAATGATCTCTTTTTCCAGACTCTCCGTCGCCAGCCCGGCAATAGACGGAGATACCTGCTTCAACACTTCCCCGTCATGCTCCAGCAGCTTAATGGCATACCAGCGCGTCCGCCCCCAGTCCGGATGCTCCGCCGTCAGCGCCGTCTCCATTTCGGCGATCTGCTGTTCGATATCCTCCGAATAACTGATTACATTTTCCCGCTGTTCTTCCCGCTCCCGGAAATGATGCACAACCGCATGCAGCAGGGTATCCAGTCCGGTCCGCTTCCGCGCCGACACCGGAACCACCGGCACATCTCCCAGCATCTCCGGCAGACGGTGCAGATCAATCTCCATGCCGCGTTCTTCCACGATATCCATCATATTCAGGGCAACGACGATGGGCTTCCCCAGTTCTACCAGCTGCATGGTCAGATACAGATTCCGTTCCATACAGGAAGCGTCCACTACATTGACTACTACATCCACTTCATCCGATAAAATGCAGTTCCGGGATACGATCTCCTCCATCGTATAGGAAGTCAGACTGTAAATACCCGGAAGATCGATCAGTTTCATCTCCTGATCGTGATAAACCGCGGAGCCTTCCACCTTTTCCACTGTAACGCCCGGCCAGTTTGCCACCTTCAGCTTCGCGCCGGTGATCGCATTAAATAATGTCGTCTTTCCGCAATTCGGGTTGCCGATAAACCCCACCCGGATCGGGGCGTCTTGTACCTTTGCCATAGTTCCTTCTTTCCGAAACGCGCCCGGTTTCTCTAGCGCATTTCCTGTACGTTCACTCCGTCCGCGATTTGTCTGCCGATCGCGAATCGGGTCCCTCTTACTTTGATCATCAGACTGTCATTGCTCTTCTGGTTGATGATCTCCACCTGTGTGCCGGGGATCATCCCCAACGCCTGCAGGCGCACCATCAGTTTATCCTCCAGCGTTACATCTTCTACAATATAAGTCCGATTTATCTTTCCTTCCCGTAATGTCATTTCAGCTGCCTCGTTTCCATCTGTTGTCTCCGGTAAAAATACCGTTATAAACTGTGCGAAAAACAGTATCTGTCAAGTTTCCTCTGACAGATACTGTTCCTCCGTTTCCTTTTATAATTTTCTTAAATAATAGGTGATCTGATGCAAACTGTTCTTAAACTCGATATCCGAAGAATTCTCAAACACAACCAGATCTTTGATCCCGGTCGGTTTATTATAGTCCCTGGTCGCAACATACTCGTCCCAATGCGCCAGCTTCCAGTCGTCCCGATCGGAGGCACGCTCGATCATACGCTGATGACATACCTCTATGTCCGTATGTACCCATACAACGACCAGCTTTGTGCTTCGTTTCGCAAGCTCGCTGCGCAGCCGGTCCATATACGCCTTATCCTTGATCTCTCTGGTAAACGGCGCGTTGATAAATACCGTATCGTTGTATTCCAGGGCTTCGTATGCCACTTCCATGATCGCATCATACTCATAATTCCGGATCCACTCCTCAAAAAAATCAGAGCTTCGGTTAATCTCTTCTCCCGCTACTTTGAAAATCTGTTTGGATAATACGATCAGAGAATCCTTATCTAAATAAACGCAATTGGTCATTGCCTTCGCTAACTGCTTGGTTACAAATGTCTTTCCACATGCCGGTGGTGATGTCACTAAAATCAGCTTTTTCATAAATGTCTCTCGCCTTTCCACTCAATTGGTACACATTTAAAAACTAACCCATTATTGTCGATTATAGCATAGGCAGTTTTTTTATGTCAATGTTTTTTTGTCCCAATCTCCTTTGCCTTCCGGCATGCCAGAATGGCGTCGTCAATCGTGTCCGCAGCGATCAGAAACCCGCTGTTATGACAGAACCGCAGACCCGGAATTCCGGTAAGTTCCGCTAATTCCCGCGCTTCCCTGCCTCTCCAGGCTTCCGGGAACGGATATTTCAGAGAATGCGCCTTTCCCGCTTCGCTTTCATCCGCTTCCACTGCCTGCGCGCAGTAGCCGCCACGCTTGGAATGATAGATCACAAATTCCAGATCCGTATGCGCCGCCAAATGCCGCCACGGCGCGTGGTGCGTCAGGATGGCGATCCCGTCCTTCTGTTTTTCCAGATCCGGCTTCAGCAGCTCCGCCGCCTTCTTCAGACTTTCAGCCTGTAAAAACCGCCGGCGCAAAACCATTTCCGCCCAGTTAACCGCTTCAAAAAACGCTTCGTCTACATTTCTTGTTTCATTCCAGAACGGGTAATAAAGTTCTACAATATCCGCGACCGCATTCGGGCAGCCGGTATTGTCAGACAGATCCAGCGGCTGGATGAATTGTTCGTCAAACTGCGCAGCCGCCTCTGTTCCCAGAATATCGGCGCCTGTCTCCCGCCAAAGCAGTCCGAACGCCGCATAGGGAACGCCGTTTTCCCGAACGGGCGCGTTTTTCTGATGGTGGTCGTATCTGCCGCCGCCGATATCAAATACAATGCCGTCAAAATCCTCCGGCACTTCGCTGCCTCTGATAATTTCTATCTGCGGATTCAGATAACGCAGCAGCGCCGCGCCAAATACGTCATCCGCATGGAATTTCCCACTGTGGGTAAATCCCCGCATCGGAATAATCATCTTGTTCTCACTTCCATTTTTTAACATCTGCAGAACGGATTGCACATGGAATTCAGACAGAGCACATAACAGCACCAGTTCATATTAGAAACGCTGGGTCTGCCGTATGTATTTCCCATACCCTGATACCAGGTTCCGCCATTCTGCATCCGCTGCCATGCCGACTGGTACTCCAGATTGTTCGGTTCCAGTTCTACCGCGCGCTTCATATCATCGGCGCCCTGCACGTTATTTCCCTTGCCATAGTTAGCGATCCCGCTTAAATAATACCATTCCGCGTTATGGTTGCTGATGCCTGCCAGTACATTGAGCGCCTCATCATAATGACGGGCGTTGATATAGTTTCTGGCCGCCTGCATCCGTACCGTCTCTTCATCCGTCCCAGCCTGACTGCCGCCACGTGCATTTCCATAACCGCCCGTGCCGTAGCCGCCTGTTCCAAAACCGCCCGTGCCAAAGCCTCCGAACCCGCCAAAACCGCCGAACGGGTTTCCGTAACCGCCATAGCTGCCGTAACCGCCGGCAGTGCTGTCATTCTGCCCGTAGGTGCCGCCGTTTTCCCGCATTTTCATGATCTGATCATAAGCCTGCTGGACCTGTTTGAATTTTTCCTCTGCCTGTTCCCGGTTCGGATTATTGATATTGGCATCCGGATGGTATTTTCTGCTCAGCTGCCGGTATGCTTTTTTTATCTCTTCATCGGTAGCGCCGGGGGAAACACCCAGCACCTCATAAGGATCATATACCATATTTTCTCCATTTCGAAGCGTTTACGCTTTGTTTTTTTCCAGACGCTGCTGCCGGACGGCAGTATATTTTGCCCAGATTCCGGCATATAAGATATTTCGCAGGATTTCCGCATTTTCCAGGATCGGCAGCCACTCAAATTCCCTTGCCGCCATTTCGCCCATAAGATTCAGCACATATTCCACGCGTTCCTCAAATCCGTCCGTATCCCGAATCGCAAGCCAGGGATTAAAATTACCGGTTTTGGCATCCTTTTCCAGATCGTCATAGGCGTCCATCAGATAAATAAATTTTCCCAGATAAAACGCCATGTTTCCCAGATGCTCCTGCCACATATCCTTTTTGTATACGAAAAGCTCCCGCAGCAGATTGCCCGTGTAGCCGGACGCCCGATCCAGGCTGCAGTCATTCTCCCGTTCGCAGGCCGAGATCTGCTTCATGTAAAGCTCCACCGCGCAGGCCTGCCGGGGATAGCGTTCCGATACGTTCTGATACGCCCGCTTCAATGCCGCCGACATGGCAAGACCCGAAACGCTTTTCTCGTCCCGCCAGTTATCCTGCATACTGTGGTAAGACAACAAAATCGTCATATCGGCTGCGTAATTCGTCATCCGGTTTACCCGGATCGTCTGCCGTTTTGCCGGATGGATGGGACATCGGATCTCATGCACCCGGTATTCCGTTTCGTAAAGAGCGGACAGCAGCATACTCATAAACGTCATATCGTAGGTAAGCGTCAGCGCCGAAAGAATCCCGTGCCTGTGCCGCAGCGACACGCAAAGCCCACAGTAACAGGAACGGTAAAACGCATAGTCTTTTATTTTCAGTTCATCCTTACAGATCGTTACATATCCAAACATAGGCTAACTCTTTTTGATAAATTTATGCCGGCATTTGGGACAGGAAATCTCAATCCTTCCCTTGCCTCTGGGAATCCGGATCTTCTGTCCGCAGCCGGGACATTTATAAATGTGATACTGCCGGCTCTGCTTCAGATACCAGATCTTATTCTTAAAGAATCCCGTAATCTTGTTTCTTACCGCCATAAACCGGACATATTCCCGATACCGCTTCTGCACGTTTCTGGAAAGCATCCGAAAATAGGCGTAAATCAGCGCCGCCAAACCCAACAGGTTAAGCAGGGAAACGCCAAACACAGAAACCCGGACAAACATGGATAACAAAATCAGGACCAGCGCCAGTCCCAGCAGAAACCGGTTCAGCGAATCCACACCATAACGCCCGTTCATAAAATGAATCAACTTTTGCTTCATACTGCCTCCTTCCGGAGCGGTTAAATTAACGCTTCCATCTGATCCAACAAATCTTCAAATACATCCATCGCCTGCCGGATGGGCTCCGGCTCAGACATATCCACGCCTGCCAGTTTTAAGAGATCGATGGGATCCGCCGAGCTTCCTCCGGTCAAAAATTTCATATAATCCGCAACTGCCGCTTCGCCCCGTTCCAGGATTCCTTTTGACAGCGCGATTGCCGCCGAGAATCCGGTCGCATACTGATAAACGTAAAACGGCGTATAGAAATGCGGAATCCGCGCCCACTCCATGGCGATCTCCTGATCGATCACAATGGCATCCCCGAAATACTGCTTGTTCAGTTCATAATATTTCTCACACAGCAGATCCGCGGTCAGCGCTTCTCCGGCTGCCGCCAGTGCGTGCATATCCCGCTCAAATTCCGCGAACATGGTCTGGCGGAACAGCGTTCCCTTAAACTCTTCCAGAAAATGATTCAGCAGATACGCCTTTTCCCGGTTGTCCCCGGCCTTCTTTAACATATGATGGATCAGCAGGGATTCATTACAGGTAGAGGCTACTTCCGCTACAAAAATCAGATATCCCGCATAGGGATAAGGCTGTGTGCTGTCGGAAAAATAGGAATGCAGCGCATGCCCCATCTCATGGGCCAGCGTAAATACATTATCCAGATTGCCCTGGTAATTTAACAGGACATAGGGATGCGTCCCGTACGCGCCCCAGGAATAGGCGCCGCTGCGCTTGCCCTCATTTTCATAAACATCGATCCACCGGTTGTCAAAGCCTTCCTGCAGAACCGACAGATACCGTTCTCCCATCGGCGCAAGCCCTTCCTTTACGATCTCCTTTGCTTCTTCAAACGGCACCGTAATATCCACGTCCTTTACCATAGGCGTGTACAGGTCATACATATGCAGTTCTTCCAGCCCCAGCGCTTTCTTACGGAGCTTCACATACCGGTGCATCAGCGGCATCTTCTCGTGTACTACCGCGATCAGATTGTCATAAACGCGCTCCGGGATATTTCCGCCGCTTAAAGCCATAGCGCGTGAGGACGCATATCCCCGGACCGAAGCATAGAAATTGGCCTGCTTGACATTGGCGTAAAAAGCGGCCGCCAGTGTATTTTTAAACGACGTATAGGCGTGGTACATCGCACGAAACGCGGATTCCCGCACCTTGACCGAATCGTTCTCCAGAAATTTCACATAATTGCCGTGCGTCAGCTCCTGCTCCCTGCCGTCCGGAGCGATCACAGGCGGAAACTTCAAGTCCGCATCATTAAACATATCGAAAATATCGCTCGCCGCCGAGCTGACATTCTCATTCATCGCAAGGATCTGCTCGGTTTTGGCGTCCAGAATATGCGCCTTCTCCCGCAGCAGGATGCGCAGCTTCCGCTCATATAAGCCCAGTTCAGGGGAATCCTTTAAAAACCGCTCCAGCCGGTCCTCCGGAATTGCCAGGATCTCCGGATCGGCAAAAGCTGACGCGCTGGTAAGCTTAACGCCCAGATCCGCGGCGCGGGCCGCCATTCCCTGCGAAACACTGTTTCCCAGATCTTCATGCAGCTTCTGATTCGCATAGACATAGACGCGCTCAAACAAACGGCTGACTGTATCCGAAAACCGGAAAAACGACAATAACGTCTCCGCGGATTCTCCCAGCCTGTCTGTAAAATCCGCGAACTGGTCAAGCATCTTTGTTATCTGCCCGTATTCCTGCTCCCAGGCTTCATCCGACGCGTACAGATCTTCTATGGCCCATGTGTATTTCGGGTCCGCTTCCCTTCTCTTTTTTGCCATCTCTACCTCTTTCTGAAGCGTTTCCGCTTCCACTTTATCGTTTCACTTCTACTTTATATCATGCCCATACTGCGCAGCACAAATAAGATTGCCGTAATGGTAAATGCGGAAAGTACGGTTGTCAGTACAATCACGCTCGAGGTCAGGATTCCGTCATTTCCCATATTTTTTGCCATAATATAACAGCTCGGGGTTGTAGGAGAGCCCAGCATGATCACCAGCGCCACCAGCTTGGCGTCGGTAAATCCCAGCGCTAGTGCAATAGGCAGCATCAAAACCGGCTGGATCACCAGCTTGATCATGGACGCGGTCACCGCAGGCCTCAGTTTTTTCAGCGCTTTGTTCCCTTCAAATCCCGCGCCTACCGCGATCAGCGCCAGGGGCGTCGCCATCTTTGCGAAACTGCCTACCGTCGTATCCAGGATCACCGGCAGCTTCCAGCCACACAGAGAAAATATCATACCGGCCGCGATCGCCAGAATAATGGGATTCGTAAGGATCCCTTTGATTGCTTTCGTCATATGGGTATGGCCGCCTGCATTCATCTCCCGGTCATGGGATTCAAACGTCAGGACGATCACAGAATAAATATTGTAAAGGGGAACCGCTCCGATGATCATAAGCGGGATCATTCCCGTATTGCCGTAAATGTTCATAACCAGCGCCGTTCCCAACACCGCCGCGCTGCCCCGGAAAGACGCCTGCACAAAAGCGCCCCGGATCTCGTCTGTCTTCAGGAAGAGCTTTGCCAGTCCCCAGATGCTCCAAAAACAGATACTGGTTACAATGGCGCAGTACAGCACAAATTTCAGATCAAAAACCTCATAGAACTCCGTACCCGCAATATCCTGAAACAACAGAGCCGGCAGCGTCACGGTGAAATTGAGCTTATCAGCTCCGTTTACAAATCCCGGTTTCAGCCAGCCGATCCGTTTCAGCAGATAGCCGATCAGAATCACCAGAAATACGGGAACGGTCGCGTGTAAACTGTATTGCAGACTATCCAGCATGTTCCATGTTTCTCTCTTTCCTTCGTAAGTGTTTCCATTTTAGCACGGATCCCATATATTGACAATTAAAAATTCAGCCGTTATGATAGAGGAAAGGAGGTTTTCCGCCATGGAACTGATCCAGACCAGAATTTTGCCAAAGACAACGCAATCTGAGATCCGCAGACTCCATGCGCGCTGTGAGCAGACGGACGGATACCGGATCTCCTGTTTTATGGAGAATCATTACAATATCCATTCTTCCATGCCTTGTTTCCATTTATACCGGGTAAACGGCAGGCTGGTCGGATTTTTATCTGTTTTCGTCCCCAATCCTGAGGAATGTGAGATCAGCGCCATGGTAGATCCCGACTACCGGCGGCAGGGTATCTTTTCCTTTTTATGGGAGCTTGCCATGGATATTCTGTCCCAGTATCAGATCCATACCATCTATGTCCCGCTGTCTCCCGACAATCAAATCGCCCGGAATTTACTGCAGGAGATGGATTTTACCCTTGCTTTCTCCGAATATACCATGTGCCTCCGTTTACCGGATCAGCCTTCTGATTCCTCTCTGCCCGCGCCGTACTCCCTGATTCAGACTAAAACCGGATACCGTCTTCTGTCCGGCAGTACCGTGATCGGCAGCTGCGGCATTTTTGAAGACGCCGGTTCCTGTACGATCTGCGGTTTTGAGATTCTTCCCATGTACCGGAGACAGGGCTACGGCAGTCTGTTCCTGCAAAGTCTCCTGGACGCGCTGGGAAAACGCTTTCCCGGTCAGTCTGTCCTTTTGCATGTAAATGGCGAAAATACTGCCGCAGTCAGCCTGTATCTCCGCCATCATTTTCATATCCAACAGCAGCTGGACTACTGGGTCTATTAACGATTCGATCGGTTCCCGCCGTCTATTCTACAGAACCGAACCGGCTAAACGGCCAGTACCGAAACGATACCTTTCCCAGAATATCCTCCCGCTTTATATACTTATTCACCCAGTATCTGGCGTCATTGGAATTATTCCGATTATCGCCCATCATAAAATAACAGCCTTCCGGCACAACATAAGTCCCGTTTCCGCCATTCCAGGGTTCTTTTACATAATCCTCCGCCAGCGGTTCATCGTTAATAAACACCTGACCGTCTTCGATCCGAACTGTCTCGCCCGGCAGTCCGATGATCCGCTTTACATAATTTTGCTTATCTTCATCCGTAACGGGGTTCGGGTTGGGAAATACGACAATATCGCCCCGCTCCGGTTCGGAAAACGCGTAGGAAAAACGCCAGCCCATAATCCGATCGCCTTCCAGGATCGTACTTTCCATAGAAGCGCTTGGCACACGGGCATTGATGATAACAAAGTGATTCATGACCTCCGCGATCGCAAACGCTGCTGCAAAGACCAGCACCCAGCTGATAATCTCCCGGACAATCGAGGAATTTGACTTCCCCTGGTCGACATCCATCGTAAATGTTTTATCATCCAGGCTGTCAATCAATTCCCGAATCTTCTGGTCCTGTTCCTCCGGACTCATCTGCTTGTTCTCTTTCATCTTCTTCTCCAATCCAATAGGCTGTAACTCCTGCTTTCAGATATGCAGTTTCCTGTTTCTGCCTGCATCTTTGGCTATTGTAGCACAGTTACCGCGTTTTTTAAAGTGAAAAAATTGTTAACACAAACAAACCCAGTATGATCCGGTACCATCCGAACACCTTAAAATCATGTTTTTTGATATATCCCATCAGAAAACGGATCACAGCCATGGAGACCAGGAAAGAAACCGCCGAGCCAACCAGCAGGATTCCCAGCTCCGAACCTGTAAAATCGAATCCGAATTCCAGAATCTTTAACAGGCTGGCGCCAAACATTACCGGCACCGCCAGGAAAAAAGTAAATTCAGCAGCTGTGCTTCTCGCCACGCCGATCAGGAGCGCGCCTAAGATTGTAGCACCGGAACGGCTGGTTCCGGGGAATACGGCGGCAATCACCTGGAATACCCCGATCAGCAATGCGGTCTGAAAAGTAATTTCCGCAATAGAGTTGATCTTAGGGTGCAGCTTCGCGTTTCTGTTTTCGATCACAATAAAGGCAATACCGAACACAATCAGCGCGGCGGCAATCACCCATTCGTTATAAAACAGTTCTTCGATCTGATCGCCAAACAGTAATTCCACGATCACCGCAGGCACACACGCCGCAGCGATTTTCAGCCACATACCGAAAATATCCGCTTTCACCCAATATTTTTCCTTCACGGAAAACGGCCAAAGCCGGTTCCAGAACAACACGACTACCGCCAGGATAGCACCCAGCTGGATCACTACTTCAAACATACTGAAAAACTCTGCACTGACTTCCATCGGCAGAAATTTTTCAAACAAGATCAAATGTCCTGTACTGCTGACCGGAAGCCACTCTGTAATGCCTTCCAGAATTCCGTACAGGACTGCTTTCCATAATTCGGACATAAAAATCCTCCCGCAGCAACAAAACCTGTCTGTATCCTATAACTATATACGCCGCTTTAGCCGGAATCATTCCTCCTCAATCCAAAGAAGAAAATTCTCCGTACCTGCGGAATCTTTCGTACCGCTGTTCCAGCAGTTCTTCTGCGGACAGCGCCGACAGCTTCGGCAGGGCAGCAAGCAGCCTTGCCTGAATCGCAGCGGTCGTGTAAGCCGGATTTACCGCGATCCCCTCCGCTGCCTCCGGTATGATCTGTTCTATAATCCCATGTTCCAGCAGATCATAAGCGGTCAGTTTCATCAGCTCCGCCGCCTCAGCCGCGCGCCCGGCATCCCGCCAAAGGATACTGGAAAACCCTTCCGGAGACAAAACCGCGTACATACTGTTTTCCAGCGCCCATACCTGATCGCCGACAGCCAGCGCCAGTGCGCCTCCGCTGCCGCCCTCTCCGATCAGAATACTGATAACCGGAGTCTGCAGCGCCGACATCTCCGCCAGATTCCGGGCAATGGCTTCTCCCTGTCCCCGTTCTTCCGCGCCGATTCCGCAGTAAGCGCCCGCCGTATTGATCAGTGTGATCACCGGCCGCTTAAATTTTTCCGCCTGTTTCATCAGCCGCAGCGCCTTCCGGTAGCCCTCCGGATGCGGCTGCCCGAAATTGGACTCTATATTTTCTTCCAGCGTATGGCCCTTCTGAATTCCGATCACGGTGACTTCCTGCCCATAAAACCGGGCCAGTCCGCCCACAACAGCCGGATCGTCCCGAAACTGCCGGTCTCCGTGCAGTTCCAGAAAATCCGTAAAAATACCGGCGATCAGTTCCCGTACCGTGGGGCGGTGGATCTCTCTTGCCGCCCGTACAAATTCCATAGCGGCTTTTTCCGGTTTATCCGAAGCGCAAAGCTGTTTGCCCATCTCGGGCAGCTCCGATCCGGAAATCTGCATGTCAGAAATCTGCGCGTCGGAAATCCGGGACGGCTGCGCGCTCTGTAAGATTCTGGCAAGCACCGCTTTTAATTCCCGACGGTTCACAATGGCGTCCACAAAGCCGTGCTCCTGCTGAAACCCGGCGCATTGAAACCCTTCCGGCAGCTCCTGCCGGATCGTATCCCGGATCACCCGCTGTCCGGCAAATCCGATCATGGCGCCTTCTTCCGCCAGAATCACGTCCCCCAGCATGCCGAAACTGGCTGTAACCCCACCGTAAGTAGGGTCCGTTAAAACCGTAATATACAAAAGTCCCGCTTCCGAATGGCGTTTGATCGCCGCGGAGGTCTTCGCCATCTGCATCAGGGAAATGATCCCCTCCTGCATTCTCGCACCGCCGGATACCGTAAAGATCACCAGCGGCAGCCGGTGTTCGGTGGCGTACTCTGCCGCCCGCGTGATCTTTTCTCCCACTACGGAGCCCATACTGCCCATCATATAGTTGGAATCCTGAACGGCGATCACGGTTTCCAGACCGGACACGGTACAGATTCCGGTAACCACGCCTTCTTTCAGTCCGGATTTCTCCTGCGCCCGCCGCAGGACTTTTTCATAGTCCGGATATTCCATGGGATTCCGGGAACTCAGATCCGCGTCCAGTTCCCGAAACGAACCCGCGTCGCAGAGCAGAGCCAGTCGTTCCCGGGCTCCCAGCCGAAAGTGCGCTCCGCATTTGGGGCAGATCCGATATGCATCGATTTCCTTTCTGTATATGGTCGTTTTACAGTGTTTGCACTGCAGCCACATGCCTTCCGGTATCAGCGGCTCCGGTTCCTGCTCGCCGCGCATTTCCCCGACCGGCTGCAGCGAAACATAATTTTTCTTTTTAAATAAGTTCATAGCCCAACCTGCCTGTCACACTTAATTTGTCCGGATCAATTCCCGTTCCAGAAATGAAGTATCAAATTCTCCGGCGGCGTATTGCGGATGGTTCAGGATCGTTTCCTGAAAATCGAGATTGGTATCGATCCCTTCTATCACAAATTCATGGAGCGCGCGTCTCATTTTCGCAATCGCTTCCTGCCGGTTTTCTCCATGCGTGATCACCTTGGCAATCATGGAATCATAAAAAGGCGGGATCTCATAGCTGGCGTAAACCGCACTGTCTACCCGCAGTCCCAGACCGCCTCCGGGCATCAGCAGATAGTCGATCCTGCCCGGACAGGGTACAAACCCGGCCTCCGGCCGCTCCGCGTTGATCCGGCACTCAATGGAGTGCCCGTTTAACCGAATCGCATCCTGCGTACAGGACAGCGGCTCTCCGGCCGCAATCCGAAGCTGTTCTTTTACGATATCCACGCCGGTCACCATTTCCGTAACCGGATGCTCTACCTGGATCCGGGTATTCATTTCCATAAAATAAAACCGGCCGGACCGGTCATATAAAAACTCAATCGTTCCCGCGCTTTCATAGTGAACGGCTTTTGCCGCCCGGACCGCCGCCGCGCACATGGCCTCCCTGGTTCGTGCGTCCAGAGCCGGCGAAGGCGACTCTTCCAGCACCTTCTGGTTTTTCCGCTGCAGGGAACAGTCCCGTTCTCCCAGATGAACCACGTTCCCGTAACGGTCGCCCAGGATCTGCACTTCAATGTGGCGGGCGTGTTCGATCAGCTTCTCCATATATAAAGCGTCGTCGTTAAACGCCGCTTTCGTCTCACTTTTGGCAGACAGAAATGCGTTTTCCATCTCTTCACGGCTTCTTACGATTCGGATCCCTTTTCCGCCGCCGCCTGCGGACGCCTTTACCATAACCGGATACCCTAACCGCTCTGCCTCCGCGCAGGCCTCCTCCGGCGTGTTGATAACCCCATCGCTGCCCGGAATCACCGGTACGCCCGCCGCAATCATGGCGGCGCGGGCATTGGCTTTATTGCCCAGCGCGTCAATTGTCTCTGGTCTGGGGCCGATAAATTTTATATGACATTCCTCGCACATGGAAGCGAAGGTACTGTTTTCCGATAAAAATCCAAAGCCCGGATGAATGGCGTTTACCTTCATTTTTACAGCCGCGGAAATGATATTCTGCATATTGTTATAACTGAGCGCCGCCCTGGCCGGTCCGATGCAGACCGCTTCATCCGCCAGCTGGGTATGCAGAGCCTCCCGGTCCGCTTCCGAATATACGGCGACCGTCGCGATCCCCATTTCCCTGCAGGCACGAATCACCCGCACCGCGATCTCGCCCCGGTTCGCAATCAATACCTTATGAAACATAGCTTTCTCCGTTTCTCTCCGTCATAAATTCCGCTAATCTCCGATGATAAAGGTGATTTCACACTTGCAGGCGATCTGATCGCCTACGTAAGCGGCGGCCACGCCCATTCCTACCGGACCCCGTACCTTTGTCATCTCTACTTCCAGCCGCAGGACGTCTCCGGGCTCCACAACCTTTTTAAATCTGCAGTTGTTGATCCCGCCAAAATATCCGATCTTCCCTTTGTTTTCCGGCACCGACAAAGCCGCGATACAGCCTGCCTGCGCCAGCGCTTCCACAATCAGTACGCCCGGCATCACCGGATGCCCCGGAAAATGTCCCTGAAAGTACGGCTCATTCATCGTCACATTTTTGTAGGCCACGATTTTCTTCCCCGGCTCCATGGATTCCACGCAGTCCACCAGCAAAAACGGATTCCGGTGAGGCAGAATCTCCATGATTTCTCTCGTATTCAGTAACATAGTTCTCCTTTCCGGAGCGTTTCCGCTCCCTTCCTGTTTCTATACAATCCGAAACTGTTTCTATACAATCCGGAACAACGGCTGTCCGTACTCTACCATTGCCTGGTCTTTGGCCAGGATCTCCGCAACGGTCCCATCAAATTCACTGGTGATCTCGTTCATAAATTTCATTGCTTCCACGATGCAGAGCACATCTCCCTTTTTTACGGAATCGCCTGCTTTGACAAAAGCGGGCGCGTCCGGCGTGGGACTTGCATAAAATGTACCCACGAGGGGAGCGGTTACATAATGGCCCTCCGGATTTTCCTGCGCGCGTTCCGGAGCGGTCTCCGATGCGCGTTCTGATGTGCGTTCCGATGCATTTTCCGATGCGCCGCCAGGCTGTGCAGCCCGGATAACAGGTTCCGCAGCAGCGGCGTTCTCGGCCGGCTGCGCGGCAGTTTGTACAGCTGTTTGCGCAGCTGTTTGTGCGGCTGTCTGCCGGCTCTGTGTTTCCGGATCGGCTCCGCCTCCGCGTTCCATCTCGACTTCCACGCCGTTTATATGCAGGGAAAATCTGGTAAAATCCGTTCCCTCTATAATTCCGATCAATTCTTTGACTTCCTGATAATCCATATCTTACCTCCACTTTTTAAAGCAAAGCACGCCGTTATGCCCGCCAAAACCCAGGGAATTAGACAGGACATACTCGATCTCTGCCGGACGGCCCGTGTTTGCCACATAGTCCAGATCACAGTCCTCGTCCGGGTGCTTCAGGTTGATCGTAGGCGGCAGGAATCCTTCCTGCAGCGCCTTAACACATGCCACCGCTTCAATCGCGCCCGCGGCGCCCAGCAGATGTCCCGTCATAGATTTGGTTGAGCTGACCGGTGTCCGGTAGGCCGCCTCGCCCAGCGCCGCCTTGATCGCCTTTGTTTCTCCGCTGTCATTGGCATGCGTACTGGTTCCGTGGGCGTTGATATAGCCTACCTGTTCGGCGGTGATCCCCGCCTCCGCCATCGCAGCCCGGATCGCAGCTGCGGCGCCCGTTCCTTCCGGGTCCGGACTCGTCATATGATAAGCATCGCAGGTAGCGCCAAAGCCCGCCAGTTCCGCATAGATCTGCGCTCCCCTTGCCTTCGCGTGCTCCAATTCCTCCAAAACCAGGATTCCCGAACCTTCTCCCAGAATAAATCCGTCCCGATCCCGATCAAACGGTTTGCAGGCGTCCTTCGGATCCGGGTTGGTGGAAAGCGCCGTCAGATTGGCAAATCCGGCAATCCCGATTTCACAGACGGAAGCCTCCGCGCCGCCTGCGACACACACATCCAGATACCCGTGCTTAATATTGCGGAACGCGTCTCCGATCGAATGCGTCGCGGAAGAACACGCCGTTACAATATTCTGGCAGTTTCCCTTCGCGCCGAGCCGGATCGCCACTACGCCCGCCGCCATATTGCTGATCGCCATGGGGATAAACAGCGGCGCCACCCGGTTCGGCCCCTTTTGCGCCAGACGCGTGATGTTATCCTGCAGGGTGATCAGCCCGCCGATCCCGGAACCGATCATCACGCCCACACGGCCCGCGTCTTCCCGTTCCATATCGAGCCCGCTGTCCGTAAACGCCTGCACGGAAGCGGCAATCGCATAGATCGTATACAGATCGTTTCGCTTCAGTTCCTTTTTCTCCATATATAATTCCGGTTCAAA
This sequence comes from uncultured Lachnospiraceae bacterium, assembly GCA_947626415.1. Classification (GTDB taxonomy): domain Bacteria; phylum Bacillota; class Clostridia; order Lachnospirales; family Lachnospiraceae; genus CANQSA01. Next base: position 20,402 of record CANQSA010000009.1, on the reverse strand, counting down.
ATTCTTCACTTCACCGGCAATCTTTACCTTAAAATCCGTAGGATCAAACCGGGTAATATGATCAATCCCGCATACCCCGTTCTTCAGGTTTTCCCAATAACTTTCCACGGTATTCCCCAGTGGAGTAACCGCGCCCATTCCGGTAATAACAACTCTTCGTTCCATCGCTTCTCCTTTTTCAGCAGACCATGCCGCCGTCCACATTGATAACCTGTCCGGTAATATAAGGATTCTCAGCCAGAAAGACCGCTGTCCTTGCCACATCCTCCGGCTGGCCGAAACATCTCAACGGAATCCGGTTCTTCAGCGCTTCTTTCATCTCTTCCTTCAGCACGTCCGTCATATCCGTCTCGATAAAGCCCGGCGCGATAGCATTGCAGGTAATCCCGCGGGACGCCAGCTCCATCGCCGTCGATTTGGTCAGCCCGATGATCCCGGCCTTGGAAGCCGCATAATTAGCCTGCCCGGCATTTCCGGTCTCTCCCACTACGGAAGACAGATTCAGGATCGTGCCGCTTTTCTGTTTCAGCATCAGCTTACTGGCGTGCCGGATCATATTGAAAGCACCCTTTAGATTGACGGCGATCACAGCGTCGAACGCTTCCTCCGTCATCCGCATCAGCAGCATATCTTTTGTGATCCCCGCATTGTTGACAAGTACATCCACACTGCCAAACTGCTCCTTTGCCGCTTCGATTACCCGTTCGGCCTCTGCAAAGCTGCTCACATCTCCCTGAACGGGCAAACAGTTTACGCCATATCCGGTAATCTCCGCAACTGTCTCCTCCGACACACTGCTTCTGTAATTCAGCACGATATTGGCTCCGGCTTTCGCGAACTCCAGCGCGATTGCTTTCCCGATCCCCTTTGCGGCGCCGGTCACAACCACTGTTTTATTTTTTAAATCAACCTTCTGCATGCTCTCCTCCAACCTCACTACAAACCGTTTTCTGTTTTTGCAGACTCGCAAGCGTTTTTTCCAGCGTCGCCCTGTCTTCCACATTGCAGATCGTCACATTTTTTAAGGTCCGCTTTACGAAACCGCTTAACGCCTTGCCCGGTCCGATCTCAATAAACGTATCTATGCCGTCTTTTTCGTACATATTCCGGACAATCTGTTCAAACCGCACCGGACTGACAACCTGCTTCGCAAGAATTTCCCGCAGATCATCTTCCGGCTTTATCTTCTCCGCCGTCAGATTTGTGTAAACCGGAATCCGGAGAGGCGAGCAGGAAACGGTTTCCAACTCAGCCTTCAGCTTCTCCGCCGCAGGCTGCAGAAGCGCCGTATGAAACGGGCCGCTTACATTAAGCCGAACTGCCATTTTAGCGCCTCTTTCTTTTGCTAAAGCCGCCGCTTTCTCCACCGCCGCTGTCAGTCCGGCGATCACGATCTGCCCCGGCGCGTTATAATTGGCCGGCGCCACATAGCCGACTGCCGAAGCCTCTCTGCAGATCGCTTCCACCGTATCGCCGTCCAAGCCGATAATAGCAAACATCCCACCGTCTCCCGCCGGAACCGCCTCTGTCATAAACCTTCCGCGCTTTCTCACCAGCGCCGCCGTCTCCGGAAACGCTAAAGCGCCGCCTGCCACATACGCGGAATATTCTCCCAGACTCAGCCCTGCCATTACATCCGCATGGACTTCATATTCCTGCAGAACCGCCAGCGCCGCCATACTCATTGTCAAAATCGCCGGCTGGGCGTATTCCGTCAGGTTCAGCCGTTCGTCGTCCGCAAAACACAGCGCTTTCATGGAAATCCCCAGCGCTTCTTCCGCCTGTTCAAACACAGCTCTGGCGCCGGGACAGGTCTCGTAAAATTCCTTTCCCATGCCGGCGTACTGCGCGCCCTGCCCGCTGAATAAAAACGCAGTTTTCATCTTTGCTCTCCTTTGTCCGCCTTATTTATTTTGATTATCAAATTATTTTCCCTGTAAAAAAGAAGGGGCAATCAGAATTCCAACGATTCTGTTCCGTCAACTGCCCCTTCCATTCGTGTACCGCTTATTTGAACTATGCTTACTGATTCTCTTCCACAAACTTCACAACATCGCCGACGGTCTCAAATTCCGTATTCTCACCAAAGTCAACGCCAAACTCATCTTCCAGGTCGTTAATGATCTGGAACAGATCCAGAGAGTCAATATCCAGATCGTCCTTGATGTTCGTATCCATCGTTACTTCATCTTCATCTTTTCCTGTCTGCTCAGCAATGATCTCTTTGATCTTGTCAAATACCATTTCTACTTCCTCCTGATAACTCACTACTTTCTATCTCATCTCATTCGAGGATGATGCACATGAATGATTATATACCGATTGTTTCTTTTTTGTAAACCCTTTTCTGTAAATTTTTGCAAATTTATACTTCCTACATAAGGATCAGCACGCTGCCCCAGGTCAGACCACCGCCAAATCCCGACAAAACCACGGTTTCTCCCGGTTTGATCAACCCCTGTTCCAGCATCTGCGCCAGCGCAATAGGAATACTGGCCGAAGAAGTATTGCCATACTGCGCGATATTGCAGAAAAATTTTTCCTCCGGCATCTGCAGTTTCCCGGCAACCGCCTGAATGATACGCTCGTTGGCCTGATGCAGGATTACATGTGCAATCTGCGTTTTCTCCGTACCGGTCTTTGCCAACAGTTCCTCGATATTCGCCGGAATCTGTTTCGTAGCGAACTTAAAGATCTCCCTGCCGTCCATCAGGATTGAAGTCGGCCGGCATCCGGTCTTTCTGTTAAAAACATTAGCCGCCGGAAATAATCCGCTGGTCAGCGCCATTCCCTTTGACCCGTCGCTGCCGAGCAGCTCCGCCAGGATCCCGTCCGTACCGTCTTCATTTCGTTCCAGCAGCACACCGCCGGCGCCGTCTCCAAATAACACACAGGTGCTCCGGTCCAGCCAGTCCACCGATTTGGAAAGCATTTCCGCGCCGATCACCAGAGCCCGCCGATAGCCGCCGGACCGCAAAAATTTATCCGCCGTACACAAAGCGAAGATAAATCCGGAACACGCCGCCGTCAGGTCAAACGCCGTCGCGTTCACCGCGCCGATCCGCTCCTGTACCATACATGCGGTTGACGGCATGGCATAATCCCCGGTAATCGTAGCAACCAAAAGCAGATCGATCTCTCCGGCGTCTATTCCCGCCTGTTCCAGAATCCGCGCGGCCGCCTTTGCCGCCAGATCGGTCGTCCCCTCGTTCATCGCGATTCTGCGTTCCCGGATCCCGGTACGGGTACGAATCCACTCGTCGCTGGTATCCACCAGTTTTGTCAGATCTTCATTCGTCACAACGTGTTCCGGGACGTAATAACCGGCTGCCCTGATCCTTGAAGTAACCATATCTGCCTCCAAATCTGTTCTCTGTTCATTTAAAAACTTTGATTGTCAAACTTTTCTTACAAAGTATAAACGTCCGCCCGGTATTTGTCAACCGCTTTTTCAGCCTTTCCTATACCTCCAGCAAAACAGCGGCGGCTTTCATATCCTCACTGGTCCGATATTTCAATACCCCGTCTTCAACCCGAACCGTAACCGGCGTATCCGAATAGACCGAAGCGATATTGGCCGGACAGCCTGCCGGAAGCGGAATGGAGATTTCTTCGGGATATCCTCCGTGGAAACAGTGGATCACCACCAGCGCCAAGCCTTCGGCGTCTCCTTCTCCGGTACGGACAACGCCCTGCCAGCCTTTCAAATGCCGTTCACTGGTGATCGGTGTTCCGACTCTGTGTGAAAATCCGTTTTTGATCACAGGTGCGGCCAGCCTGTAAAACGCGATCGCCCGTTCGATCACATCCCACTGCGCTTTCGTCAGTTCAGTTACATCCCCGGACAGACACATCCTTCCCAGAAAGGTATTCGCCATGGAATACCCGATCCGTTTCAGGCTGTCCGTCTTGCGGATCACCGCCCAGATCTGGCTCTGTCTGGGTAAAATAGCCCGGTGCAGATTCGCGGCCACAACCGGGATTGTCTCCGTTTCATGCGCGTCCGAGAAAGACGCCATGGAACACAGGCTCATCATTAACGGCTCCAGCTTATGACCGCCGGAAGAGCAGTTTTCTAGAATGATGCCGGGAATCTCTTTCTTCACCTTTTTCACAAACTCCACGGAAGCCCGCATATTCTTCCGGAGCTTCTCTCCCAGAGATTCCGCTCCGTCACAGCCGATCCCGATAGTATCGTTATAATCCATTTTCATATAGGAAAAGCCATATCGTTTCAGTGTACCGATCACCCGCTCGGTCAGATACGCTTCCACCCAGGGATCCGTCATATCCCAGAATCTCCTGCTCTGGGTCGTCAGCACCGTTCCGTCCCGGTGCAGCATATGTTCCTTATGCGCTTCATACGCCTTCGCCGCCTTGCCTACATTGTCGATCTCAAACCAAATCCCGGCCTGCATCCCCTTGTCCCGGATCGCCTTTACCGTCTGCTCCATTCCGTCCGGAAACAGAACCGGTGAAACCGCATAATCCCCCATACTGATATCCCAAGGGATTCCCTCTTCTTTAAACCAGCCGCAGTCGATCACAAAATAGTCAAATCCCTTTCCGTCGATTGCATCCAGGATCCTGCAGATATTCTCATGGGACGGATTCCCCCACGTCGTACAATATTCATTAAACAAGATCGGCAGACTCTGCTCGCTTTCCGGCGCTTCTTCCAGATATTTCTGTCCGGCTTCCGTCAAACGGTGGCACAGGGTATCGATATCTCCCTGACATACGCTGACGATGGCCTTCGGCGTCTCAATCTGCTCGCCCGGTCCCAGTTCTTTCATCCAGTGTCCGAATTCCCGGTCGGCAATCCCGCCTGAAATGTGCAGACAGTCATCCTGCCGGTAAGCCTCCATCTGCCAGGACGCCTCATGCGCAAGCTGCGCCCCCCACAGCACTTGCCGCTTCTGATCCTCTACCGCAATAAACGGGAAAAATTTCTTTACCGGCATGGAACCCAGCTGTCCGTACCGCTCGCTGCTTACCGAACAGTAAGACCAGCTCGGCTCCAGCTGCAGATCCTCTATCGTCTCGGTATGCAGCCTGCCTTCATGGCTCCATTTGCTGCGCAGCCTGTGCAGCAGCATGGTATCAGGCGCGTCTCCTTCCTCAAATGGCGTCAGATCCCCCAGGGTAAAGCTGGAAAGCATCTCCAGCGTGATCTTCTCCGTACTGCGATTCCAGTAAAGCGTGGAGATCTCCACACTGTCCTCCTCGGCATACCAGGTCAGTCTGTGCGCCGCCTCATAGCCTCGCTTATCCTTTAACCATGTCGTAACTACTGTTTTATGCGCGCCCAGACGCACCTCCTGGCGGTCATATTCCAGAACCCGGACGGAATCGCTGTTCCGCATGGAGGAACCATGCCCATAAGCAAACGGATAGGCATCTCCCACCAGTTTCACCTGGACCAGATTATTTACACGGTACCGTTTACTCTCTAAGCGCAGATCCTGTTCCATAGAAGCCGGAATCATCATAAATCCGACGATCTGTTTCTCATCTTCGGAAACCGCCAGTTCATATACGCACAACATATCTCCGAATTTAAATTTGGAGAGTATCTTTTTTTCTTTATCCATATCCCACAGTCCTTTCCTGTATTGATACGTCTATCGTAGCATAACTTTCCGGTTTTTACTACTTTTTTCTGAGAAAGATTCTCCGGAAAAAGGCGCAAAAAAACCGCCCCGCCATAAGGCGGGGCGATAGGGATACAAATAACATTTTTACTTATTTTAGGATAAGCCGTACATTCCCTTGATTTCAGCCAATGCTTCCTGTGCTTCTTCCTTACCGATTCTCTCAAATTCAGCAACGAATTCTGCAGCATTCTGTACGCCGGACTCCAGGATCTCCTGCTCTTTCTGTCTGTAACCAGACTCTTCCAGGAACGCTTCGAATCCAGGAATCTGCTGTGCACCATAAGGAATTGCTAATGCCTTCTGGAAATACGGGATACAATAATCGAAGTATTTACCACGGCCTAACTCATCATCAGCACCCGGATGCCAAGCTCTGAATCCATCCCAAACTTCCTGATTGGTTGTGATCGGGCAGTTATTCTTATCAAATAATGCCTGCTTGGTCTCGTCATCCTCTGTTACCGTTACATATGCCTGCGGATAGATCTCCAGTTTTGCCTTCCAGCCGTCAGCACCCCATGTAGAATATTTCAGCCACTCGTAAGCTTCTCTTCTGTATTCACAGTTATAGCTTACGCCGCCGAAGTCTATGGTAGCCATCATACGGGTTGAATCCTTGTTTGCTTCGGTATGAGGCATTACATAAGGTACCCACTCAACGCCGTTGGTCTTGATCATCCAGTCTTTGTTCCAGTAACGCTCCCAGCACCACCAGTTATCCAGACGGAATGCTACTTTACCATGATCCTGTGACCAGTAGCTGCCCTGCTCATAAATAGCGGAGTCTACGTCGATATTGTTGGAAGACTTATAAGCGCCTGCCCACTTGTCAATCGTGGAGGTCGGATCTGTTACGGACGCGCCGTTGGTCCACTTGGTCTCCAGATTAACGCCGACTGCCCAGGAATCCATATGGAAGGACTCGCCGTCCCAACCGAACTCACCCTGGCAGTTCGGGTCATTTGCTACCGGATACCAGGTAATAACGGTAACTGCCTCGGAAACACCGTAGATCGGCTTGCCGTTATCATCCTTCATACCATAGAATTTCTCAACTTCTTTTACGAAGTCTTCCCAGCTCATGTCTACAGCAGGCATCTCCATATTCTTTTCTCTCCACAGTGCCTGATTTGCGAATGCAACAGTCGGGAAATACTTAACCGGTGTTGTAAATTTCTTACCGGTATAGAAGCAGCCTAAGTTAAACTCATTGATGGAAGCAATGGTCTCTTTTGTTTCGGGATCATTGTTCCAGTACTGGGTAATATCTGCCATCCAGCCCTGACGAATTGCCTGCTCAGCAGACAGGATCCAGAATACATCCGGCAGATCGTTTGCTGCAGCCAGATTCACCATAGCTTCGGTATATCCGTCTGCGCTCTCAAAATAATTTGTCTCTACGTCAACTGTGATATTGGGATATTTCTCATGGAATCTCTCAGCCAGAGGAGCCTGGATTACCTGATCCTCCCAATATGCATAGGTCAGTTCGATGTTATCGGTAGTATTCATCTCTACCAGGCCGCCGCCTTCACCTTCCTCACCGGTAAAGTCTTCGCCTTCACCGCATCCGGCAAACATGCTGGCTGATAAGATAACTACCAGAAATAAACACCAGAACTTTTTGAATTTCGTCATAATGTTATTCCTCCTTTAACTTATTATTATTTGTATCGCCTATTGGTTATATTTGGAATTCAGGTGAGAATCCTGTTCTGAAAACAGGATCCTCATCTAAATCATTCCCGTTACATTATTCGCCCGTGATACCTACACGGTCAATACTTTCAACGAAGTATTTCTGCATGACAAAGTATAACAGCAGCAGCGGCAGGATGGATAAGATCGTGCCTGCCATCCGATAAGACTCGTTTACATCCGCCGTACCGGTACCGGACGCGGCGGAGCTGCCCGCCGAAGCGCCAAAGCTCTGATCGAAAGTCTGCAGTCCGAGAATCAGCGGTTTATACGGATCCTTGGAATTCTGGATCACATACAGTCTGGTCAGTGTCGTCTCATTCCAGTACCATACAAAGGAGAACAGCAATACTACGATCAATGCTCCCGTCGCGGACGGCAATGCGATCTTAAAGAATGACTTAATATATCCCGCGCCGTCAATGGACGCTGCTTCGATCAATACGTTCGGAACCTGCTTATAGAAGGTCATCGTGATCAGGATAAAGATCGCTGCCTTTAATCCCTGTCCCAGCAGAGCCGGTAATGCGAAGCCCAAAAGCGTTCCGTCGATGTTCAGCTGTGTGTATAAGATGTAGGTCGGCGTATTGATGATCTGCGGAGGCAGGATAAAGGATAAGATCAGCAGACCCATCATAATTGTCTTGCCTCGGAAATTAAATCTCGCAAATCCATAGCCGACATAAGCGGAAACCGCAACCTGGATCAGGGTCGGCACACCTGCTACGATAATACTGTCTTTTAATCCGGTCCAATAATCCAGGGCCAGCATCGCGTATTCATAGTTTTCCGTCGCCAGACGGGTCGGAATCCAGTTTACGGAGGAACTGATCAAATCCGTCAGATCCATAAAACTGGTACTCAGCATCTTGAGCATCGGAAAGATAAATACGAAACCGATACTGATCAGAACGACATAGGCAAGAAGAACTTTGATAAATCCCATGCTGTCCTTGCTTCCCAGCATAAACTTACGGAATTTGTCCTTGGTGAATCTGGGGCCCGGCGCTTTATACTTTACTTTCTTGACTTTCTCTTTCTTTTCCTTAGTCATCGATCCGTTCGCCTCCCTTCACCTTCTTGCCGGCTGCTCTCTGCGCTTCCTGTTTCGCCACATGCTTCTCGAATTTCTCCGCATTCTTAAACATCCGCTTCTCGGTCTTCGCCAGAGCCTTCCGTGTCTTCTTCTCAAACTTCTTCTGCTTTCTGACCTGCTTGAGGTAAACATCCTTCTTCGGCTTCAACAGCAGGAACGCCACGCCGATCAGCAGCAGGATTACAACGGAATACATCCATCCCAAAGCGGAAGTACGTGAGAACATACCACGGGGATTGAACCGGTAATCTTCAATTCTTGTAATAATAACGTTGCTGTTCGTATCCTGCGACAGGAATACGATCGTATAGATCGCGTTCAGCAGCATCATCGGCTTGATGGTCGGAAGCGTAATCTTCCAGAAACATTCCCAGCCGGAACCGCCGTCCATCTTGGCGGCCTCATACAGGCTGTTGTCGATCTTCTGCAATGCCGCAAGGAAGATCAATATCTGTACACCGCTGTACCACAAAATCGTAATGATCGTGGAGAACACGGTCCCCACGGCGGACGCGATGAAACCGGGCAATACGTCGTTTAAGATCATATTGATCGAAGAGGTATCGACTGCCGTAATGGAACTTGCCTCACCGGTCAGCTGCGCCATAACCGGGCCGCTTACTACGATAACGGGCAGGAAATAGATCGTTCTGAAAATTCCTTTGCCCTTTAACGGCAGGTTCAGCAGCATCGCCATCAGCAGCGCGAATACAACGATAACCGGAACAGACAGGATCATCTTTACGATCAGCGTTCCCAGGTCTGTCGGGAAATCCTGATACAGCTGCAGGATCTCTACATATTTCTGGATACCGGTATATCTGCCCAGCGTCAAACCGCCACGAGAGGTTGAATCATGCAGAGACAGCAGTATGGACAGCACGATCGGATAGATCAGCAGAACGGCTGCGCCGATGATCCACGGGAATGTAAACAGATATCCCATGGCAGCTTCTCTCCGTTTCAGCTTACTCTTTGTCTTAACCTTGATCTTGCGCTGCTTGCCATTCTCGTCAATCTCGCCGAATTTGGCTCCGCCTTCCGCCAGGATCTCTTCAATCGAATACGTTTTCTTCTTCTTTTTCTTCTGTTCGGGCGCTTCCGCACCCGCAGCAGCTGTCGTTACTTCTGTTGTCGTTTCAGGGGTTAAGTTATCTTTTTTCTTCATTTCGCCTCACCTACCTTACTTCATATGATAATGCATCGATAGTGAAGCCGTCAACAACAACTTTCTCTTCGGTATAATTGGTATATACCTTCGTTCCGTTGTCGTATGTAGTAACGTTAACACCACTTTCCAACTCCTCGTGATCCACAATATAGGCATCACCGGTCTTCTCTGCGACTTCTTTTACTGCTGCATAATATTCCTGAATCTCTTCCTTATACAGGTCATAGCTGGAGCTATAGATGTAATTGGAATTGGTATTCTCCAGGTAGCTCGGATCCTTCTGCGTGATCAGGAAGGACGGGTAAACGCCCTGATCGATCAGCTGCAGGAAGAACTTGGTCTTTTCAGCCTCAAAGTTTACATACTCGGAATACATCGGTATGCTTCCCTTTAATACGATAGACATAAACGGTACTTCCTGATCTGCGTATACATAGCTGGAGGAACCCATTACCAGATCCGTATAAGCGTCCGCGTATTTCCATGCGTATGCGTTCGGCTGGTTCAATAATAAGGTCGCGCCCTGCAGCTTCATATCCTGCAGCGTCTGGGTATAGGTCGATACCGTATCCTTACGGGAATAAATGGTATCGCCGTCCGCATAGGAGAACGTCTCACTTGCAAGTCCTTTAACTGCCACATTCGGAATTCCGTCCGATACGACTTCTTTCGCAAACGCAACTGCCATCTCTCTGGAAGAATCCGGATAAGCCAGATTAAACATATCAAATACGTCGCTTACCTGCGCGTCTTCATATTCTCTCTGATTTACCTTCTCTAAGATTCTCTCACCGGACAGATCCGGATTGATCGTCTGCGCGTCATGCTCCAGCGCAAGGGTGATTCCCTTGCTGCCGTACCGGGTCGCCAGATCCTTTAAGCCGCTCTTGCCGCCGATATCGCCGTCCGCGTCAAAGTCAACGGTAGGAAGCGCATACACGCCGCCGTCCTGCCAGCCTTTATAAATAGCCAGTACACTGTTGACGCCTCTGTCGTTCATATCGTCAAAGATATTTGCCGCATCTTCCGTAGTCGTCATAACCACATTCCGCTTAAATACCAGGAAATTCTCCTTATCAACGCCTAAAAGATCGACTCTTACCTTCGGCGTGGTATCCTTTTTCACCAGGGTTCCGTCCTTCTGCAGCAGTTCTCTGTACTTCACGGCCAGACCTGCGTAATCGGCATCCTCGCCTGTTGTAAACAGATAGGTTACATCAATATTGTCAATCTCAATATTCGGCATCAGACGCAGAACGGACTGGTTACCGGACTGGCTGGTCGGATACTGATACGTATCTCTTACATGATATCTCGCGGATATCAGGTTCCAGTTCGCGTAGGAGTTCAGGGTGTACATGCAGGTCGCGTTCTCCGCGCCGCTCTCGATCACACCTAACATTGCCATCTTGGTATCATTATGGATCATACCGAATACCGGCATTGTTGCTTCTTCACCGGCTTTCCGGAAACTGATCCGCCGGCCGCCCAGCTGAGAATCCTCTGCCGCCGTGTTCTGTACCATCTTGCCGATATCAGTTCCGTAATACTGCATAATGTACATGGTATTGCCATACTTCTCTTCGAAGTTCCGCAGATTACATATGATACCGCTGCCGTCCGGCAGGAACAGGGACGCGTCTCTATAGTCCAGTTTGGTCGCTCCCAGGAACGGATAGAGATATACGATACTCAGGCGGAAATTATCCGGATCGCCTTCCTTTAACGTATCTTTTAACGGCACATGAAGCTGAAGTCCTGTCTCCTCATCCAGTGTAACGGTATAATCAAATTCCAGTTTCTGCTTGGTAAACTCCAGATGTACCGTAAAGCCGTTCTCCTTTATCGTCACGGGATGATTTACACCCTCTGCCAGCGCACTGTACCGGTTCTCCGGTTTTACTTCGATCCAGGAACCGCCCTTATTCTTGCTCGCGTAGTTGATGGTAACCGGAGATGAAGCAAATACATCGTCCGTATCAAAATCCTGCGGGAAAGAGCAGAATACCGCGCCGGTCGCTATGTCTCTGATGATAATGTGTAGTGTGTCTGTATTTACATACAGTTCCAGTTTCGAGGTAGATGCAACCTTGGTATAGGCTTTATCGATCTCATCTGCATCCATAACTGCGCTTTCCTGCGCCCGGGCTTTTTCCTCCGCCCGCTTTGCGGCAAGCTGTTCCGGCGTCAGTTTATCATCTCCGGAATCCGGAGCTGTCTCTTCGCTGCCGGCTGGAGTCTCTGTCGTTTCGCCGCCGGCTTCGCCCGCGTTTTCCGTCGTTTCCGCTGAATCGGTTGAATCAGCTTCATCATTCGTTGCAAAGGAGACCATAGGGGTAATCATAATGCAGACAATTAATATACACAGGATTCGTTTCAATTTCTTATTAATTTCCAACAATTCGACTCACCGCCTCTCCGTAGATTGCTGTAATGAATTCCCAAACCTGCGCAACCAGTACATACATGATGAACGCCATCAGCGCGAAGATAAAGGTTGCGAAGATCGTCAATCCGATTACTTTAAACGTTTCTTTCACTGAATAGTTGTTAATCTCTTTGATGCTCAGGAAAAGCAGAATTACGATCCAGGTCAGCATCGCGATATTACCAAATTCAATGACGAAAATTTCATTATAGGTTACAACCAATCCGAAAATAAACAGACAAGGCTGAATAATCAGATACGGCGTTAAAGCATATACATAACCATTCAGAATATTCTTCATGGTTCCTTCACCATCATTGATGGCGCAGATCAGATAGGTAACCGCCGACATAATGATGATCAGACCGAATACGGTCACAAAGTCTGTCGGGATCTCGTATCTGCCGTCCCGGGCTGTCTTTACGACAAATCCGCTGAAGTACTTATTCACAACCATAATGATCGTGAAGAGCAGAGTCAGAATAAAGGCTGTCAGATATGACTGCATTCCGTGCCGCTTTACTTCATAGCAGGCGTCGATCGGATGCCGCATAAAATATTTGCCGTACATCAGACGCTGATAGGTCTTGGTTTCCCGTACCGGTTTCAAAGCCTTGCGGATCGGGTCGTAAATCTTCCACTTCTTATCTGCCTTCTTCAGCAGAATCCATGCAGCGACTACCAATACGATAATCAGCAGGGAAATGAACAGGTTATCTCTCAGCCATACGTTACGAACTTCCCAGTACGCGTCGGAATACCCTTCGGTATCCTTTGCCAGTCTGTAGTAACGCATTGCCTCTTCGTAGTTGCCTTCCTGGTAGGTTGCCTGACCCATTGCCAGGTTCGCGTAGTCGAACAGGCTGTTCATCATGATAACTTCATTTAAAGGTTCCTTACTTGCCGTATACTGGCCTCTCTGATACAGAACCAGGGATTCATGCACCTTCTCGGTAAACTCTGTCTGCTTAAAGATCTGGATCTCACCGCTGACACTGTCCAGCACATAAATCTTATCCTCTGTGTCTACATCAAGGGCGGAAATCTCGTTAAATAAACCAACCCGGTACTCACCGTTATCCTTACCGCCGAATACGAACAGCAGAGAACCTTCTTTATTATATTCGAAGATACGTCCTGTCTGTGTCGCTACCAGTACATTCTCATACTGACCTACCGTAATACATACACCGTCAGCCGGCGCCAGGTCGGTCGTCATCATGTTAACGCCGGCGATATTCAGCTTCTTGATCGGCGCTTCCTGATCGTCGCCGCCGGTCAGGGTATAGACCAGTCCGCTGTCGTCAATCGTTAAGTTGGACGCAGCCGCGGGCATGATCGAGATACCGGATGCGTTATCTCCGTAAAGGAACCGCTGGAAGATCTGCATAAATGTGGCAACGGAAGTGTTGGTACCGAAATATCCCAGGAACTGACCGCCGTCATTCGGGGTGATCTGGATAATACCGTTTGAGTTACCATCACTGATGATGTACATGGTACCGCCTTCGTTTACCGCGATCTTTACCGGTCTGTACGGAACCGTCTTTCCGCCGTATAACAGGCTGTCAGGACGTCCGTATCTTACGACTTCCTTACCTTCTTTATCGAACTGGACTACAAATCCGTCCTGTCCCTGAACACCATAGTCAGCGATATAAACGTCGCCTTCCGCGGTTACAAACAAGCCTCTGGGGTCTTCCAGAACGCCTTCGCCGAATGTCCGGATCAGATTGCCCTTTCGGTCGCTGACAACAACTCTCTTATTCGCCGTATCGGCGATATACAGGTTGCCGTCGTCTCCGACCTTCATATCTCTCGGCGCATTCAGTCTTGTGTCGCCGATCTGAATCAGGGTCTGATATGGCGTATAGGCCGTCTGTGTTTCAATCAATTCACCATAGCCATTCTGCGAGAATGTCCTATATGGCACATCAGCAGCTGCCGTAATAGGCTGGATCATCATAACAACGATCAGGCAGAAGGTAAAGATGAATGATACTCTAGATATTTTTTTCATATTAACCTCCGTTCTATTACTTGATACCGGAATGTGCCATTGTATTCATGACATCCTTCTGTAATGCGATGAACAGAATCAGGTTCGGCAGGAACATGATCAGGGATGCGGCGGCTGCCACACCTTGACCGGCTACCGCGTTGTTCGCATTTGCCAGGGTTGTCATATAGAATGCCAATGTCTTCATACTATCGGTATTAACATACAGGTTTGAGCTGTCCAGATAACCCCATACCTGCTGGAACGCCATGATGATACCGGTTGCTAACGCCGGCTTGATCAACGGAATGATAATCCTGGTAAATACGGTCCACTGCGTGGCCCCGTCCACCACCGCCGCCTCGATCAGCGAGTCGGGCAATCCGTCGATAAACTGCTTAATCAGGAAGAGGCTGACCGGCATGGCTAACAACGGGAAGATGTGAGCCAGATATGTATTTGTCAGGCCAAGTCCTTCAATAATCAAATATCTTGGAATCATAACCGCAGCCGGAACGAACATCAGGGCTGACTGGTTAACTTCAAAGATAAATCCTCTTAATCCGAATTTCAGTTTGGAAAGCGCGTAAGCAGACATAACGGAGATCAAAGTACCGATCCCGACAACTGCCAGCGTAACGATCAAACTGTTAAATACATACTTACTAATCGGAATTCCCGCGCTCCTTGCCGACTTCATCAGAGAGGAGAAGTTATCCAGCGTAGGATTCTTCACGATGAAGCTGGGCGGGAACGCAAACAGTTCCGTCATTGGTTTAAACGCGTGACATATAATGAACACAATAGGCAGAAGCATGAATAAAACCAATGGAAGCATGATAATGTAAATCTTAATCTGACCGCGGTCAAAATGTTTTGGCGCGATCCGATTACCTTTATATCCGGCCATATTCTACCTCCTCCTATTCTTTCTCACCAAACAGCTTATTCGCTACTTTGGAGAATAACATAATGATCAACAGCAACGCAACGGATACGGCTGCCGCATAACCCATCTCGTACCGGATGAAACCGTAGTCATCGATGTGGTTAACGATCAGCTGACCTGCGTAGCCGGGCGTCGGGTTGGAACCGGACAGCTGCACACCGATCATACCGTTGTTGAATGTATTTACGACTGCCATAACGGCACCGAATAACATCTGCGGCTTCATGGTGGGAACTGTAATATAGATCAGTTCCTGTGCACGGTTCTTGATACCATCGATCGCACCTGCTTCATATAACTCATCATTACCATTCATAACGCCTGCCAGCATGGACAGGAAACCGATACCCATACTGGACCACAGACCTACCACAATCATGATCGGCAGCAGATAATCTGCTGAGGACAGGAATGTGATCGGCTGATTGATCAGGCCCCACTCGATCAGGTAAGCATTGATGTAACCGGTCCGGTCACCGGAGAAAATGATTCTCCACAATACCTGCATGGCTGTACCTGCCGTCAGAGACGGAGAATACAGGATCAGCGCCAGGATCGTTCTCGGGATTCTTGTCAGCTGTGCGATTGCCCAGGCCAGCAGGAACGCCAGAACATAACCGCCCGGACCTACGATCAGCGCATATGTGATCGTATTCGGCAATACGTTCTGCATGAAGATCGCGTCACTCGTAAACAGGTTAATATAGTTTAAGAATCCTGCCCATTCCGGAGTCTGGATCGTATCGAAATTCGTCAGTGACAATGCAATTGCAACAATGATCGGAATAACGATAAAAATGGCAAACATGATCAGGTATGGAGCAAGAAATATATATGGTGTCGCTTTATTTGTTTTCATTTATATTCTGCACTCCTTTCCTTATTCCTGACCCAGGATCTTCTTCACGGATTCAACCGTCGGAACCTGATACGGCTTAATGATGTTGCCCGCGGAATCAATGTAACCGAACTCTTCCAGCTTACGCTGCGTCTCACGGTTAATGTTCTTCACGGCTCCGTCAATCGAAGTACGCAGGTTCTCTCCGGCTGTTACAACTGCTACATACGCGTTACTCAATTCACGCTCCAGCATGTAAGTACCCGGAATACGAGGAGATTCTGTGATCCAATCCATCTGCTGCAGGATAACTTCCTTCGCTTCAGACTTCCACGGCAGCTGTGCCAGCGCTTCTTTATTCGCTGAGTTCCAGATGAATTCCTTACCGTATGTAGTCTGCAGAGTGGAACCGAATTCTACCTGAACGTCGGTGCTCATCCACCACTTCAGATATTCCCATGCCGCCTGTTCTCTGCCGACCTCAGTGCCGTCCGTCTTAACGATCTTGGACGCGCCGTCCTCGGCCTTGAAGATCATACCGCTCTCTGCGCCGCCGGCTGTCTCACGATGAATATTGCCTTCTTCATCTTCGATACCCGGTACCAGAGCGATCTCCCAGGAGTTCTCGATCTCAGGCGCTGCGTTGATCAGCATATTATATACGAAGTAATCGCCGATGCCGATCGGAATATCACCGTTTCTGAAATGCTGATAGAAGTTGGTGATCTCTGTCGGGATATTGTAAATCGTAAACAGATCCGTCATCTCCGTCAGCGCTTCCATCTCCTTATCGCCGTTAATGCTGGTGGTTGCGATTCCATCATCATTATATACGGTTCCGCCGTTCTGGAAGATCATCGGCGTCGTCATTGCCAATGTTCTCTGACCGGTCGTACCTGCGGTCGGATAGAAGAAATCAAGACCTCTGTTCTTCAGATCCGGAAGCATCGCCTCTACCTCTTTCATGGTATTCGGAACTTTCAGACCAAGTTTTTCCAAAATATCAGTTCTGTAATACAGTACCCAGAAATAGAAGGTCTCCGGAACCGAATAGATACCACCGTCTATTGTAGAAGGAACCAGCATACCTGCCGGGAACTGGGACAGAACTTCTTTATAATCTTCAAACTGCGTCAGATCCACCAACGCGTTCCGGATCGCCAGCTCATATGGCAGCGCATAGTTGACAGCCATGGCAACGTCCGGCGCTTCACCTGCCGCATTGGCAAGTACCAGCTTATTCGGGTCGGGCATGATAGACAAGTCTACCTGGATTCCCGTCTTCGCAGTAAAGTCGCTGTCGATCATTCTCTGGATGATCTCCAGGTACTGTCTGGAACGGTTTACCCAAACCTGTAAATGTGTTTCGTCTACATTATCTACAGAATAGGACTGATCAAAGAAGGAGGAGAAGAATCTCTTAATGCTCTCCCACAGTGATGCAAAGAATCCCGGTTCATCGGGAATCAGTTCCTCATCCTGAGTCAGATAAATACGGTCAAAGGAAATGCTGTTTACCATAATATCTGTGATAAAGTTCGCTATGTACTGGTTAACGGAGCTTGCGCTGGACGCCAGCTCTGCTTTTCTGTAAGGGATCTCGTTCGGATCTTCCCGCAGACTTTCCAGCTGCTTGATCGCGATGCTGATTGAAGAAAGCGCGCCCGGATTCTCTACATCCGTATAGCTCTGCAGATTCTCGTATACAACCTCCAGCTGGGTGATCCATCTGGTCATCATGGTCGTGATATCGGGAACATATTCTTCAATTCTGATCTCTCTGTACTTATCCTGGCTGTTGCCGGCAACCTTCGTGATCTCCAGAGACAAGTCGTTGACTTCACTCATGATCACATCAACCGTTTCCAGGGCGGTACGGATATTGTCATTGGAAATCGTAAATGACAGGGTATGCGCACCCGCTTCCAGATAGATCGCCATATTCTCACCGTCAGCCTGCAGTACATAATTCTCAAATCCGTTGTTGTACATAAACGGATAAGAAACCAGCTTATCGTTCGGGATCACATCATCTACCCGGATATCCATAAATACCGGATAGTCCTTCTTGTCATTCTGGCGATAGTGTGCAGCCAGATAATAATATCCTGCCTTCTCTACGTTCACATTCCAGGTCACTGTCTGGCCTGCTTCCGTAAAGGAAGAACCGTCGATGATGTTCAGTACCTTCTTGCTGGTATCGTAAGGATCCAGCGCCAGGTCGTACTCATTACCCGGGCGAATGGAGGAATCGTTTCTTACATCCATCTCCTGCGCGTTAATGGTAATGATCGCGTCACCGCTTACTTCGTTCTTCTGATAAGGCGCTACGGCTGTCTCTGCTTCCAGATACATATTGCCTAACTTAACCTTACCTTCTGTCAACAGGAATGAAATTGTGTTCTCGCCTGCCTTCAGTTCGATGCCGAGGGGTGTGCCCCGACGGTAGCTGGCATCCATTACATACTTGGACAGCCATTCATCAGACTTGATCGGCGTCGTCGCAATCTCATTATCGTATCTGTCATAAGCCTTCTCCTTATCGCGCAGCCACTTGCTCTCAAACACAAGGCGGTTCGCTTCATAGAACGGAACCTCTCCGTTCACCTTCAGCGTGGCTTCAACCGATAAAGTAGAACTCATGTCGTATGGCAGATAGTCGAAGTTCATCAGATAAACTCCGTCTTTTTCCACATTGATCTTAAATGTGGCTTCTTGCTTCAGCTCGCTGAGTTCAACAACCTGGCTGGCTTTGGTATAACCCTGAACTTCACTTGTCTTCTTGGCGCCCGTATCTTCGGATACAAGCAGATCTGCCAGTTTGTACTCGATCGGGTCGCCCGTATACTTGGGCGCCGTATAACCGGCACTGACATTCGTGTAGTTACTCTCAAGCCGCTCATTCACATATGTCTCTGTTGAATCAGCTCCGGCAGCGGCGTCATCCTGTGCCGTATCCTCCGTCGTGTCCGGCGCTGTGCTCTCAGTCTGCTGAGCTGAGTCATCAGCGGCGTCCGTTGCCTGAACGCCATATCCGCCTGTCAACACGGAGAGTGCGGTGATCACTGCCACTACCCGCATAAGACCTCTACGTCTCATATGTTCCTGCCTCCCTCTTTCATGTATTATAGTCCGGAGATGCCGCTGGTGGTAAGAAAAAATAAGCGGCGCACTCCAAGCGCATATAAACTATGTCAATATTATATTGATTTTTCCCCGAAAAGTCAAGTATTTGGGCAGGGTTTTTTGTACATTTTTAACAGTGCTTTGTGTTTTCTTACGAAAAAATCCTGTTTTTTTTTGCAATATGCACGAATTTCTTCATTTATTTGTGCATATTGACAAAAAAGGAGATGGGTATTTTTGTTACCCATCTCCAAATCTGTGATGAAAATCAATCTATGAGTTTGAATTACTCAGCTTTTTTCTTGCCCTTTGCAACAACTGCAACTGCAACGCCTGCGATTACAACGACTGCTGCAACGCCGATTCCTACATAAAGGCCAACATTACTGTCCTTTGCCTCTGTGGTAGTAGCCTTCTTGGTAACGTCCTTGCCATCATCGATCATGAAGCTCAGATCTCTCGTAGTAGCTTCTGTCGGTTCCGGAGTTGTCTGATTCTCAGTATCGAACTTTCCAGCCAATTCCGTAACGTCAGCATCTGTCAGCGCTCTGTCATATACATACAGTTCATCCAACTGTAAAGCCGGAGCGTAGTCGCCCTGCCATGCAGTTCCGCCTAACAGAATCCAAGTGTCTGCTGTGATAACATCTGTCGGAACATCACCGTTGTAGGTCTTCTCACCGTTTACATAAATCTGTGCCTTGCCGTTATCAAATGCGAAGGTACACAGATTCCACTTGCCTTCTTCCAGAGAAGTAATGGTGGAATCAGCAGCTGCCGGAAGATCGATATAGCTGCCGCCGCTCTTGTTCCAAATCATAGGACCGTTCTTATTTCCATCTTCCCATGAGCCGGTCTTAATTGAGTGCCATGCCTCTGTACTCTGATCCTGCTTACCGATCCAAACAACCGGCTTGTTGCCCTGTGCAAAGGAATCGCCCTTAACCAGGAAAGAAATGGTAAAGGAACTGCTCTTCGGAACAATGTCCAACTTAACAGCGCCTGCAAGACAGCTGGACAGATCCAGAGCCTTACCTCCGGCAAAGCCTTCTTTGTAAGTCAGGTCAACCGCTGCCTCGTCGCCAACCTTACCGTCTGTAGCCGGCTTCGCTACGGTGGTAGCTTCTTTGCCGCTCACTTCATTCTTCAGGTTGTCTTCAAATGTATAGTGACCGATCAGATCTTTCTCTACATCTGCGGACGCTACTGTCGCACTTGAGATCGTCATAGCCGCAGCAAGTGCTACTGCAAAGATTTTTCTTTTCATCTGAAAATCCTCCCTTTCTTTTTATGTAATACTACATAAGGTTGCTATCATTCTACACTATTTTTTATGCAATGTCAATAAATTCTAAAAAAAAGACAGGGTTCTTTCACGAAGCACCGCATATCCCCGATCATCCCCGATCCGCCTATATCTGTACATGGGAAACACTCAGA
>CANQSA010000008.1 GCA_947626415.1 uncultured Lachnospiraceae bacterium | reverse complement strand
AGTGCAGAGATGCATGGAGCTGACTGCTACTAATCGGTCGAGGGCTTGACCAGAGAGGTTTGAGTCCAAGGGAAGAGAGGAAGTTCAGTGTGAAGTTTTGAGTGTACAAAGTATTGACAAAGGGAATGTACTTTGCTATAATATGCATTGTCACTGGCCCGGTGGCTCAGCTGGTTAGAGCGCCGCCCTGTCACGGCGGAGGTCGTGGGTTCGATCCCCATCCGGGTCGCTTACAATTTATATATTTTGGGATCTTAGCTCAGCTGGGAGAGCATCTGCCTTACAAGCAGAGGGTCATAGGTTCGAACCCTATAGGTCCCATTTTTTTTGTTTTGAAAATGGAATGCCGACGTGGCTCAATTGGCAGAGCAGCTGATTTGTAATCAGCAGGTTATCGGTTCGAGTCCGATCGTCGGCTTAGTCGAGAGACTATTATGGATGGATTCCCGAGTGGCCAAAGGGGACAGACTGTAAATCTGCTGCAAATTGCTTCGGTGGTTCGAATCCACCTCCATCCATTTCATATTCCGCAAGGAATATGCATAGAATTTAATATCGCGGGGTGGAGCAGTCTGGAAGCTCGTCGGGCTCATAACCCGAAGGTCGTAGGTTCAAATCCTTCCCCCGCAACTTGAATAACAGCCAGGCTGTTATTTTAATTGCCCAGATAGCTCAGTTGGTAGAGCAAAGGACTGAAAATCCTTGTGTCACTGGTTCGATTCCAGTTCTGGGCATTTTTTGTGTTCATTTTTGTGAAAGCTGTGTATATAATGGGTATATAAAATACAGCCTTATCATAAGCTAAACCGAAAGACGGTATATGGTCAGGATTCTAAAATGGTGACAGTGCAGACAGCTCCAAAAGGGATTTCTACGATCAAGAATTTTCTAAAGACCGCGCTGCAGCCGGTAGGCTCTACGATGTATGTATGGGGAGGCGGCTGGAATAAGGAAGATACCGGATCGGGGATTGACGCCGTAAGCATTGGAGTAAGTCCCGCATGGGCTGCGTTTGCCGCAAAGCAGGGCGCAGACTATGATTACAATACAACCAAGTATCAGATTCGGAACGGATTGGATTGCTCCGGGTATGTAGGCTGGACGCTCTATAATACCCTGAATACAAAAGCAGGGAATGAAGGATATGTTATGAAGGCCAAGAGTATGGCCAAGACGCTTTCCCAAAAAGGATTCGGTAGATATCGGGACAAAGAGAAGGTAACAGATCATTGCGCCGGTGATATTATGAGCTCTGCCTGCAGCGATTGTTCGCATGTGTGGATCGTGCTGGGAGAATGTAAGGATGGCAGCGTGGTGCTGCTCCATGCCAGTCCGCCCGGCGTAGAAATTGACGGAACCGTATCTGCAAAGGGAGAGAAGAACAGTGAGGCGGTACAGCTGGCAAAGAAGTATATGCAGAAATATTATCCGGAATGGCAGAAAAAATATCCGGACCGCAGCCGGCCGGAAACCTATCTGTCCCATTATTGCCAGATGCGCTGGGATATCAGCGGAAATCATGTTATGACAGATCCGGACGGATATCGGAATAAAAGCGCCGCAGAGATCTTAGAGGATCTGTTCGGAGAATAAGATAGCATGGAAACGCGATAACATGGAAATACGGTAACATAAAAAGCGCCATCGGCCGAGCTGAAGTTTTCAGTCAGGCTTATGGCGTTTTTCTTTGCGCCGTTCCCGCAGCTGTTCCTGACGGATCCGAATCGCCTGGATACCGGACGAGTCTGTGGGAACGGTTATTTTTATGATAAAGGTCTTGTTATTAAAGGTCTTTCGGACTTTGATCTTCAGACGGTGCAGTCCGTGCTGCCGGCAGGATCCCGCCCCGTAATACAGCCTGGGATTGTCCGAAAACCAGGGGATCAGCGGCTGCATTTCACAACCGCAGATATGACAGCGCATGGAAGTCACTTCCCGGTCCAGAAACGCGCGTTCCCTGGAAGAAAACTTGCGGGAAATATATTTGCTGTAAGTCGGAAACGTTACAGAAATTTCCTCGTTTTTCGTGGAAGGCGCGTAATAGTTGTCGATAGAATAGTATTGACTCCAATAGGCAAAATCCATATGCTGCATAACCTGAAGCGTGTATTCCGCATCATGAACCGCCCGGTGGAACGGCTGGGAAATTTCCAGCCCCAGGTATTCAACTGCGTGCGACAGGCTGCTGAGCGGCTGACTGCCGTCATCGACAGACAGGTGCAGGAGCTTTTGAATGTCATAGTAGATCAGAGGCTGTTCAAACCGGTGTTTCACTTTAAAAAACTGTAGATTACGCTGCAGTTCCATAATATCCAGACAGCCCCAGGTACAGAATCGGTAATCCGTGCCGCACCAGGCCAGGAAGTCTGTAACTGCGGTTTTAAAATCAGGGCAGTTTTGCAGATCTTCGCCGGTCAGCTTACTCATTTCCCGAACCTTATAGTGAAGCTTTTGATATACCCGCGGGGAGATCAGTGTGCTGAATCGATCCAGGATCTGCAGATGTTCATCTGCCTTGACTGCGCCGATCTCAATGATCTCAAAAGGAAGCCGTTTATTTTCTTTTTCTTTTCCCGCGGGGCATTGATTCCATTCTAAATCAAAAACAATATAATTCATAATGCAGCAGAATTTGTCAAATATGGTTTATTTTGTATTGTGGAAATTCTCCATCAGGATTTCCAGCTCTTCCAGAAGACAGTCGATCCGTCCGTAGAAAGCGTCATTGTTGGCAGGACTGTCAAAACGCTCCAGAATATCGGATAACTCGTCTACAATGGTTCCCAGACGCTTTTTGCCGCTGCCGTTTAAATACAGCATATAACGGCTGCGTTCATTTTCTTCCGGCGTCATCTTTTTCAGCACAACGGAAACGTTAGGCTTCTCTCCGATATAACGGTATGTAATAGACGGAGAGGCATGGTTAAATAACTCCTGCAGATAGTAGATATCGCCGGTTTCTTTGTAATAGCGCCATGCAAACGTCTTACGCATAGTCTGAGCGCCGATGGAGGAAATTCCCATAGAGCGGCCCACGCTCTTAAATACGCGGTATGCCTGTTCTCTGGACAGAGGCGCAGAGGAACTTGCGTGGCCTGTGATCAGATATCCGTCCGGATCTTTGTCCTTTGTATAGTCGGAAATGATCTGTTTCAGAGCGGGATTGATCTTAAACTCCCGTTCTGTGCCTTTCGTACCGATCGTAACGGTGATCGAATCTTTGCCGGTGATATCCTTGTTCTTCATTTTCAGGATTTCCTGGAGCTGAAGTCCGGTTCCGATTCCGATTTCAAACATAATATAATACTTTAAATCCAACTCCTTTAATTTCTCCCGAAATTCGTTCAGTGTTTTGTCATCCTTGATCGGAGCAACCCAATTCATAATAAGATACCTGTCCTTTCTTAAAAAATAATATATACGAAACCAACCGATCTATGCATGAGCGGCGGTTCGGGTTACGAATAGATGTGAATATCCGGGCGCTGTTTCCGGATTTGCTGTTTCCGCGTCAGAATATGCCGCCGCTTTAGGATAAAAGCCCGAAGAAGCAGGACGGCAAATATAGCGGCAATGATGCATGCAAGAACCAGGACGATCTTCATGATCGACCATAATATATGCGTAAATGAATAACTCTGCGTTTCTTCCGGCTGTGCGTACAGATCAGGAGATTCCTCCCCTGTTTCCGCGGCAGAGGGATGCTCTCCGGCCTGAAGCCGGCAGGAACCTAAAAAGTGGCTGCCATAGTAGTATTGCATGGCAGATTCTTCGCCTGCGGCAAATACGGCGTCAACATCTTCAATCGACATAGCGCGCGGCAGGGTGACTGTATTCTCGCCCAATATGGTATAGATCATGCCTTCCCTGCTGAAAGTACGGGTCTCTGACTCGTCGGCGTTTACAGAGATAAAATCCTCATATCCATATGAAAACAGAGCCGCGGCGTCCGCCTGCAGATCCGTATCGGCTGAATGCAGAAGAATACAGATCAACGCACGGTCCCCGTCTGAAACATAAGCCGCAAGAGAAACACCGGCAGGATCGCCCTTACCGGAGATCAAATCTGTGACACTGGCCCAGGAAGCCAGCGTTTCATCCGACCGAAAACGGGAGATGAAATCGGGAACGGTCAGAGCAGTACGCATGATCGCTGCCAGATCCCGGGCGGATGTATAATGATCGGCGGAATGTTCCCCGGTGGTATTGGAAAAATGAGACTGCGCCGCGCCTGCATCTGCTGCCGCCTCGTTCATCTGATCGATAAAAGAACTGTCTGTTTCCGACAATCCGGTGGTGAGCGTTACATAGGCGGTAAGCAATAAAGTCAGGTCAGCAGGGTAGATCAATCGCCCGGCGTCCTTTTCATAAAGAACCGCGCCGGAAGCAGCGTCTATTAAAATTGCCGTATCCGCACTGATCTGCGGAGCAGCAGGCCACTTGGAATCGGAAGACTCTGTTCCATAGGCTGTCGTGCCGATCAGTGTAAAACATAAAATTCCTGCGAAAATGAAAGCAGCACAGGATTTCATAAATGGCTGCATGGCAGTTATCCTCTTGCAATAAACATAAATATTGTTTTTGTCATATAATGATTATAAGTGATTTTTGAGAAAAAGCAATAGAAATATGAAAAAATTTTACAACTCTTTTACAACTCCGAAAAGAAATGGTGAAAATTAGGGATTATAATTGAAATTACAATCGGAAAAAAGGACATACGGAACGAAAATCGTTCGGAAAGGAGACGGACATGAAAAGGGAAATTGCATTTTGCCTGGCAGGGGCCATGCTGATTGGTCTGCTGGCAGGCTGTTCGGACAGCAGTGGGCAGGACCCGGATCGGGAAGCCACGCTGAATCCGGAATACCGGGTCCCGCAGGAAACGACGACGAAATATCTGGCGAGTCAGAACGCGGATACCGTTTCCGGTATTCAGGCGCCGGAGACGGCTGCGCTGGAATTTCCGCTTTATGACGGGGAAGAGAGTTTATCTTTGAATCTTAAGATAAGTCTGCCGGAAACAGAGCAGATGTACACTGTAAAAACCGACACACAGGCGTTTGACGAAGAATTCGCGAAGCGTCTGGCTGAAGCGGCCGCAGCGGATGTGGCGTGGAAATGGGATGGAGAGGCCGGAGAACTGAAAAAACGGATTAAATCCGGATGGGAGGAGGATGATTCCTGGGACGACATCGGCGCGTATGCGGTTGGAACACAGGGAGACGAAACCTATCAGCTTTCCGTTGTGAATTATGTGGGGAAAAACGGGGAAACAGCAGCAAAAGCACAGTTTAAGCGGTACTATACCGTTGAAGGAATTGAAAATGTAATGGATGACTATGATGAATTTCGGGCAGATCTTTCGCAGTTTTATTTCCAATGCCTCGGAGAGCGTGACTGGGAAGACATGCTGAAAAAGCAGTTTGAGGACGGCTACGCGCAGAAAACGACAGCGCTCTCAAAACCGGCTGCCAGAAAACAGGCGGAAGCGTTTGTGGAAAAACTGGGACTCTCAGACTTTGAAGCGACAGATATTCGGGAAGCGTTCCAGTATATCTTAACATATGTGCCGAGTTCCAATGAATCTTATGACGGCAGGATCGACTGGAAAGATTTTCGGAAAGCCTGGTATATCCGCTTTGAAAAGAAAATGGAAGGCAGTTCCTTCTTCCCTTATAAGGAGAGTGAAATGGCGAGAGGGGAGAAATGGGATGCGCGTATGAAATTCCGGGAGTCGGAGGAACTGCGTTTGAAACGGCTGGCATTGGAAAAAGACGTGAGTGTAGAAGAAATGGGCGACTTCAGGGAATTTCCTTTTTATTGGACTCTGACGCCGGAAGAGATGTATGTAGTGGTAGGGGACGAAGGAATCATGGAATTCGGCTATTCTACGCCGCTTGCGGATCTGGAGGAGGCGAAAGAACCGGCAAAGCTCCTGACATGGGGAGAGATTACCAAAATTCTGGAACAGAACAGCGCCGAGATCAGTGAGACGCTGTATCACGATCCTGTCAAGCCGGACTGCGCACAGCTGGGGTATTGCACACAGGCTTCACCGACTAATCAGACATATTATGTGACGCCGGTATGGGATTTTTACGATACACAGGATGAGAACCGTACGAGCATTCTTACGATCAACGCGGTGAACGGTTCTATTATTTACCGATAGAGCAAAGGAGGAGGCAGCAGATGAAGCAATTGAAACGATACGGAAAGACAGCCATAGCGGGGATACTGGCGGCGGCGCTGCTGGCAGGCTGTGCCGGGGAAGAGCCCCGGGAAACAGCGCCGGAAGAAGCAACGCTGAAGGAGGAGTATCGGGAACAGCCTACAACAGAATATGTGCCCTCCCAGCGGGTATCCGGGTTGGCGGAGGTAAAGGCGCCCACAACCTGCGATCTTAGCGTTTCAACGAATTCCTATGAGGGGAAAATGGATTTCAGTCTGACGGTTGAAGTGCCGGAAATTGACCGGGTGAATCTCCTGCGGACCAGGATCGTAAAGTTTGATAACGCATTTTTAAAGCGTGTGACGGACAATGTGGCGGACAATGTGCAGTGGACTTGGGAAGGAACGCCGGAAACATTTCAGAATGACGTATATGACGTACAGGAAGGGGAAACCTCGGAAATGGCGGAGGCAGTGGGAGAAACAGGCAAAGACGGGTGCCGTCTGGAAGCAGTGAACCATCTGGGCGCAAACGGGGAATGTGCTGCAATGATTGAATATCTGCGATACCCGAAAACGATCATGTTGGAAGGGGAAGAGACAGAGGTGTCGGGAAGCGATTATGAGGAAATTACGAATACGGAGGATTTAGAAAGGCTGCTGCGGGGCGGACTGCAGGAAATTTATGAAGAGCGGGAACCTGCGGTGACGGAGCCGGAAGCCGCGAAACAGGCGGAAGCATTTCTGAAAACAATCGGGATTTCCAATGTACAGATGATGTCTGTGACAGAAGCCGCGCAGCGGATCAATCAATTTATACCGGATGAATACAGTACGCCGGAAAAACTCAGCGGAACCGAGAAGGCTGTCGATCTGCGCAGGGGGTGGCTGGTCCGCTTTTCCTATGTAACGGACGGAATCCCGATCAGTACATTGCGGCCCAATGCATTGATGAAATCGGAACTTGAAAAGATAGAAAAGGAGGAGAAAGAAAAGGAAGAGAAGCTGCTGGAGCAGATGGCGGCAGAAAAAGGCGTGAGTGTGAGTGATTTGAAACTGCCGGAAGAATTTACCTGGGATGATGTGATGTTTCCCAATGAACTTTTGGTTATTGTCGGGGACGAAGGGATCATGCAGTTTCGATGCTGCTCTCAGTTGGAATATGAAGAAGCGACCCGGGTAGAGACAGATCTGATCCCCTGGGAAGAACTGGTCAGAGTTGTGGAGCAGAAAGGGCGGTATCTGTATCAATTAGGGGATAAGATGAAATACAACGTGCCGACCAACGTGCGGTTTGGATATATGGTAAGTGAGACAGAGGACAGTCAGTATGATCTGATCCCGGTTTGGGATTTTTATAATCGGGAAGATCCTCAGGTCGCGCTGCTTACGATCAATGCCGCAGACGGAACTTCCCTGATCAGACCAAAGCAGCGGGGAGACTGATAAGAAAAAATATTGCGATGAAACGGAACGTGAAAAACACCGGATGGGCTGTCAGCTCATCCGGTGTTTAATTACTTTCAGACGGGTAAATTCTTCCCGCTCTTTTTCTTCCAGCGCGTCGGAAATACTTTTCGTCAGCGCTTCATAGCGGGGAATCGTGATATTTTTTAACGCGTTCGCGCGTTTCTGTGTTTTTTTAATGTTATATGCCAGCCGGTATGCGGAATTTTCGATCATGGAAAGCTGAATTGTCAGATCCTTCACCCGTTCAAATTCCGCCTTTGCCTCGTCCAATGCTTCTGTCGTCGTGGAAAAGGCATAGACGACGGTATTTTGTTTCGGCGTATAGGAGACCAGCGGGATTTCTGTTCCCATAACGCTCCGGGTGTGAATCTCCACCGAATCTTCCACCGGTACATTGAAGGCAAAGGTTTCTACATTGTGGATGCCAAGTTGGATATTGGCCCGCTGCAGAGCGGCGTACGCCTTTGTATAAGAGGCGTCGATCTGTTCCTGGATCTCCCGGGCGTTGTCGATCAGCCCCGTGATCTCCCGAATCAGGATATTCCGCTTTTTATCCATCAGTTCAAAGCCCTGTCTGGAAAGCGCGAGGGAATTTTTGGCTGCCATAAGATTGCCTTTGGTCGGCGCGGTATTTAATGCCATAAACGAGTCCTCCTTTTCTGCAGACAGTTTAATCGTCCAAGGTTACGGAATCGTAGTATTTCTCCAGGATCTTGGTATCGATCCGGTCCAGTTCCTCCTTCGGAAGCATGTGCAGGAGCTTCCAGCCCAGATCCAGGGTGGTAATGATATCACGGTTTTCAAACGGTCCCTGTCCTACGAACTGTTCTTCAAATGCCTTGCCGAAAGCCAGGTATTTTTTATCGGTCGGAGACAGCTCATCTTCCCCGATAACGGAAGCCAGAGCCCGGGCGTCGCCTACCTTGGCGTAGGAAGAAAACAGCTGGTTTGCCACGTCCTGATGATCCTCTCTGGTAAAGCCGGCGCCGATTCCGTCCTTCATCAGACGGGACAGAGACGGCAGTACGTTAATAGGCGGATACAGGGACTGTCCGTGCATTTCACGGTCCAGTACGATCTGTCCCTCCGTAATGTAACCGGTCAGGTCGGGGATCGGGTGGGTGATATCGTCATTGGGCATGGTTAAAATGGGGATCTGCGTTACAGAACCCGAAGAACCCTTGACGATCCCGGCGCGTTCGTAGATGGTTGCCAGTTCGCTGTATAAATAGCCGGGGAAGCCCTTTCTGGAAGGAATCTCTCCCTTGGAAGAAGAAACCTCACGCATGGCCTCGGCAAAAGAAGTCATATCGGTTAAGATAACCAGAATGTGCATTCCGCATTCAAATGCCAGATATTCCGCTGCCGTCAGCGCTACCTTCGGGGTAATCAGACGTTCTACGACCGGATCGTTTGCCAGATTTAAGAACATGGCAACGTGGTCGGAAACGCCGCTTTCCTCGAAGGTTTTGCGGAAATACTCCGCCACATCATATTTAACGCCCATGGCGCCGAATACAATGGCGAATTTTTCATCCGTATCGTCGCCCAGAGAAGCCTGTTTTACGATCTGTGCCGCCAGCGTATCATGGGGCAGTCCGTTGCCGGAGAAGATAGGCAGCTTCTGTCCGCGGATCAGAGTCGTCAGACCGTCTATCGCGGAAATTCCGGTACGGATGTAGTTGCGGGGGTATTCCCGCTCTACCGGATTTAACGGTTTCCCGTTTACGTCCCGGCGGATATCGGAAACAATAGGCCCCAAACCGTCGATGGGCTGGCCGATTCCGTTAAAAGTACGGCCCAGGATCTCCTCAGACAGGGGGATTTCCATGGGACGGCCGGTCAGTTTGGTGTGGGTATTGGAAAGGGACATATTTTCCGTTCCTTCAAATACCTGAATGACGGCGCGTCCTTCATACATCTCAATGATACGGCCGATCTTTTTCTCTTTTCCGCCCTCTATGCTCAATTCCGCAATTTCATCATAGAACGCGTCCTGAATCCCCTCCAGAACGATCAGAGGTCCGTTGATTTTACTTAAACCCAGATATTCAATCGCCATAATGTCCCTCCTTAATTCTTCGCAAGCACTTCATTATAAAACTTATCAATGTCGCGCATATATTGGCCAAACAGTTCAGGCTGATCGTTTGGCACATCATATTTGATCGCGATGATCCGGTCGAAAATATCGCTTTCCTTTAAAATCGACATCGGCATTCCCATCGCGATCAGCGCGGATGCCTGTTCGTGCAGATACAGAATGGTCTGCATCATTTTTAACTGCTTCTCCATGGGAACGCAGGTATCGTCCTTGTGGAACGCGTTCTGCTGTAAGAATCCCAGACGGATGACTCTGGCGATCTCCAGCGTCAGCTTCTGGTCGTCCGGCAGAACGTCGCTGCCGATCAGCTTCACGATCTCATTTAAGCTGCTTTCCTGATTTAAGATAGCCAAAATCCGGTTCCGGCAGGAAATAAAGTCCGGTCCGACATTGTTATTGTACCAGTCGGCCAGATCGGTCAGATATTCGCTGTAGCTGGTCAGCCAGTGAATGGCGGGGAAATGTCTGGCATATGCCAGATTTTTATCCAGTCCCCAGAAGCAGCGGACAAATCGTTTCGTATTCTGCGTAACCGGCTCGGAGAAGTCGCCGCCCTGAGGCGATACGGCGCCGATAATGGAAACAGAGCCCTCCGTACCGTTTAAATTCTGCATATAGCCGGCGCGTTCATAAAATGCGGACAGCTTGCTTGCCAGATAGGCGGGGAAGCCTTCCTCCGCCGGCATTTCCTCCAGACGGCCGGACAGCTCACGCAGCGCCTCTGCCCAACGGGAGGTCGAATCCGCCATGATCGCTACATGATACCCCATATCCCGGTAATATTCCGCCAGTGTAATACCGGTATAAATGCTCGCCTCACGGGCGGCAACCGGCATATTGGAGGTATTGGCGATCAGAATGGTACGGTCCATCAGCGGATTGCCGGTCCGGGGATCCACCAGCTCAGAAAATTCTTCCAGAACCTGCGTCATCTCATTTCCACGCTCTCCGCATCCGATATATACGATAATATCCGCGTCAGACCATTTCGCGATCTGATGCTGCGTCATTGTCTTGCCGGTTCCGAAACCGCCGGGAACGGCTGCTGTGCCGCCTTTGGCGATCGGGAACAGGGTATCTAGGATCCGCTGTCCGGTGATCAGCGGACGGGTAGCCGCGAACCGCCGGCTGGTAGGCCGGGGAACCCGGATCGGCCACCGCTGTGTCATAGTCAGATCGATCTTTCTGCCGTCCGGCGTCTGCAGTACGGCAATCGTATCTTCGATGGTGTATTTTCCGTCCGGAACCACACTTACAATGGTCCCCTCCAGATCGGGCGGAACCATTACCTTGTGAAGGACAGCGCTTGTTTCCTGTACCTCCGCGATCCGGGAACCGCCGCCGACCGGACTGCCCGGTGCGGTGATCATATGCACATCCCAGAGTTTTTTCGTATCCAGAGAATCTACACTGATCCCCCGGCTGATATAGAAACCGGACTGCTTCGCGATCTCAGACAGAGGACGCTCGATCCCGTCGAAGATATTATTGACGATACCGGGAGCCAGCGTAACGAAAATGGCGCTGTCCGTACCGTATACCTTGTCTCCGGGCTTTAAGCCGCTGGTTTCCTCATAAACCTGAATGGTGGTCTGCTCATCGGTCAGTCCGATGATTTCCCCCACCAGTCTTTCTTCACTTACATAGACCATCTCGCCCATCCGAAAGGACGTCTTCCCCTTAATATAGACGACAGGTCCGTTAATTCCATATATAATCCCTGTTTTTTCCGCCATGGCGAGACCTCCTATCGTTTCGTGTTAAAGTTGAAATGGTCCCGAACCTCCTCCAGCTTTGACTGGAAGGATTCATCGATCAATATGTTCTTCGACGGGATAACCGCCCGGGTGCCGCCCATAAAGGAATAGCTGCTGACCGTGAGCTTGGTGTCGGTCTCCGCGGAAAGCTGCTCCAGATAAGCGCTGTCTTCCGGATCGATATAAATGGTCATGTCTTCCGTATCCGAAACCTCTGTCCTGGCTTTTTGAATCTGATTTTTCAGCACTTCCACATATTCCGGCGTTTTCCGGAACGCCGCGATCATTTCCAGAACTTCCGTAAAGAGCTGATTTTTTAACTGGCTGCTTCTTACGCTTAATTCCCGTTTGATTTTCAGCTGCTCGTGGGACAGTTCCTTCCGGTGCGCGCGCTGCAGGCTGTCCGCCGCGCTCTTTTGCGCGAGCTCGGATTTGCGGATGGATTCTGCCTTATGATCCTCGAAACTGTTGTCAAGCTGTTCCTTATAATCTGCCACCAGAGCATTGGATCTCTGCATGGCGGTCTGTTTGGACACATCCACAAAATGTTCCAGTTTATCTTCAATATTCAAACCTATCACATCCTTTACAGTTTAATACCGATGGCTTCATTGACATAGTCGGTAATGAAGTTGGGCTTACGGCCTGTTCCGTGCCGGTCCGGGATCTCCACGATCAGCGGGAGACGGCGGTTTAGTTTGACGTCGTCGATGATCTCCGGAAATTCCCGTCCGAATTTCTCGGTCAGCAGAACAATGCCAATGTCCTTGTCGGAAAAGGCTTTTTCCAACGCTTCCCGTAATTCCTGTTTTTCATGAACAACCACACCCTCAATCCCGCTTAAACGCATGCCGGTATAAGTGTCTATGTTGTCACTGATTAAGAATAGCTTCATAAAAAATCTCCAATCCGGAGTGTTTACACGGACTCCATTCGATTGCGCAAATTACAGTCTGCCCAGGATCATGAAGGAAATGATCAAACCGTATAAGGCAACACCTTCGGCCAGACCAACGAATACCAGAGACTTACCGAATATCGAAGAATCTTCGCTGATCGCGCCCAGCGCGGAAGAAGCTGCGGAGGCAACGGCAATACCGCCGCCGATACAGGACATACCGGTTACCAGAGCGGCAGCCAGATAGCCGAGTCCGGTAGCGAAAGCAGGGGATTCTGTCAGCGTCTGCTCGGCAGCGGAAACGTCGCCGGTAAACAGAACGATTTCAGCTAAAACAATAATGCCGAAAAATGCGACTACATTCCCGATCAGCGCTTTCTTATAACGGCCCCGGTTTTTCTCTCCGGCGAAGAACGCGATAAAAGGAACGACAATGCTTAATACTAATGCGATAAATAAAGTGATCTTAACTAACATGATGATATCCTCCTGTTTTATAGAATGATTATTGAAACCAACTTAGCGGTTGGTTGTTTTTGTATAAGGGACAAATTCCCGGCCGGTACCTTTATAGAACCGGCTGAACATCTCGTAATATTCCAGACGCAGTACCTGGATTCCTACAACTAAGCCTTCCATGCCGCAGACGAACAGATTGCCCAGAATGACAACGAGAATATTGGCGTTTGGATTCTCCGCCGTATATCCGGCAAGCATCAGGACAACCTCCATCATGGCCGCGTGGCTGATGGCGAAGGCACCGATACGGACGAAGGAAATGGTGTTGGAGAAGTAGCTTAAAAGCACTTCAAACAGTTCAAAGAAGGACTGCACAACGAACATTCCCTTGCTGCCGGGGATCACCTCGGCTTTGTGCCGGATCAGATTGGTCAGCGGTTCCTTTAATACGATCAGAATCAGCGGGATTCCGAACATAACTGCCATGACGATGCCTGCCGGCAGGCTGTGGCCTGTCATAAACAGAACGATCACCAGGACCAGAGAACCGTAAAATACGATGCCGGCGATTCCGTTGTTGCCGAATACGGCGTTTTCCAGATTCTTTTCCCGCAGGCCGTTAATAATGTTTAAGATCATGGTAACCAGGATCATAAACATACCGAAAGCAATGGCGACGACCAGAACGGTATTCAGCGTCCCCACAAAAGGAACGTCAATGGTTTCTTCCTTCGGTCTGAGCCACAGAGGTTCGATCCAGTCCTCAAATCCGAAGACGCTGCCGAACAGAAATCCGAACAAAATGGAAAAGATACCCGCGCGGGAAATAATACCTGCCAGCGGAACCTTCTTAAAGTGGTACAGCAGCCAGCCGCCGATCAGCAGCAGAAGCCCCTGTCCCACATCCCCGAACATGGCGCCGAAGATAAAGGCATAGGAAAGCGCCACAAACGGAGTCGGATCATATTCGTTGTAAGCCGGCAGCCCGTACATCCGGATAAATAATTCAAAGGGCTTGAAAAAGCGCCAGTTCCGCAGCTTGGTCGGAGGAGAAGAATGCTTGGCTGAGGCGGGTTCCTCAAGCAGGATCACTACGTTGGGATCGCCTGCCGTTTCCTGCATCAGCGCTTTGGCTTCGGGTTCCGTCAGCCAGCCGCAGATAATGTAGAAAACATTTCCTTCATTGGCGGTAATAGCGGCCATCTTCCGAACGTCAAAGTTTTCAGAGGCGCGCTGTACTTTCTCGGAAGCCCGGAAGATCTTCGGCTTCTCGGCGGTAATCCGCTCTTGGAAGCGCGCGTTTGCTTCCTGCAGCCGGGCATCCAGCGCGTTCAGCTTCGTTTGAAGCGCGCTGCAGGCGTCCTCCGGCGTCCCGTCGTATTCTTCCGGAATGAAAGTCTTTTCAAAATGGAGCGACGCGTAGACGGCGTCCACCTTGTCATGCTCCGCGACCGGAACAAAATATACGCCCCAGATATACTGGGAATCGGCTGCGCACTGGATAAATACCATAGAAGGATCTTCCGCGGAATACGTGGAAAATGGAGTCCAGTACTGAACCGGGATCCGTCCGAACCGGAACCGCAGAAAATGGAAGTTCAGGATTCGGGAAACGTCATATTGCAGTCCCCGGAACGGCGCGATCTTGTCAAATGCGTCCTGCAGCTGGTCCCGTTCCTTTTGCAGCTGTTCGATCTCCGCTTTGATCTCTGCAAACTGCGGTACCAGGTCCCGGATATATGCCATGGATTCATCTACCGTCATGGCGGGCAGCGCCGCTTCCGGCTTTACGCCGTCTGTATAGCCGATGAGTTCATTTGCGAGACGGATCGAATCCCGGT
Organism: uncultured Lachnospiraceae bacterium; assembly: GCA_947626415.1. GTDB lineage: Bacteria > Bacillota > Clostridia > Lachnospirales > Lachnospiraceae > CANQSA01. Next base: position 81,908 of record CANQSA010000008.1, on the reverse strand, counting down.
AGGGATTGGTTTCCGTATAGGCACTCAGCTTCGCAGTGCCCTGCAGTTCTTCTAACGCATTTTCTAAATGGATTTCATGCCGACTGATATAATTGTCGATGACCCGGTCAATATCGTGCTTGGGGCCGGTAACGCTGATGAAATTCATTTTTTCTATCACTGTTTATCACCTCCGTTATACAATGTTTTCCAAAATGACATCCGGTGGATAACCATAACGGATACATTCAGTGGCTGTTGTCAGGTTACGGATTTCTTTTTGTTTTAAAAACAAAAATGTGGTAATGCACGCAATGGAATACGGATGCTTCCGAAAATTTTTAAGATGCATCTGTTTTGCGGCAACGGATTCTATCTGTTCAATGGAAGAAACCTCCGCGAGCTTCTCCTTTGTAAAATATTTGCCGTAATGGGTTCCGGACAGAATCTCAAAGAACCGGTCCATGGATTCCGCTTCTGAAAGCGCAAGCAGTTCAGGGGCACGCAGTTTATAATAGATCGGGATCAGGAAAGAATAGATCTGCGCCGTGGAGAGCTTGTAATATTTCTTAGACCGGTAAGCCCAGATGATATTGAGCATATCGATCCGCATGCCGTAGTTCTCCGTGATCATATCCAATTCTTCACCATTGAAGAATTTGTTCCTTGATTTCCATATCTTGGTATAATAGATCAGATCCAGACACATTTCATAATCGAAAAGCGTCAGTTCGGAACCGGTCTGCCGCAGCTTCAATAACGGCTGTTCATAGGCCGTGCCTTCCAGATTGTGGATAAATTCATCAATATTGGCAGACTCGGCAACCCGTCTCGTGTCGATCCGGGAATGCAGTTCAAAATCATTCTGTACGACTTGTATGGCAGAATCAGGGCGGCTGTCCAGGATATTGCGCAAATACCGCTTTAATACGGAAACCTCATAAAGGATAAAAACGCAGTCCAGAAATTTCCGCTGTTTCTGGCCGGCAAAGCTGTAAATCTTTGTAAAGTCGCGATAGGTGCTGCCACGGAGAAGCGCTTCGATATCGCCGCGGTGCACCTCCGCGGGATCCATGCGGGCAAATAACTGACTGTATCCCGGATGTTTCTGCAGATAAGCAAATAATTCAGGGACAGATGTCAGGCCGGCGATCTCCCGATATTCTTCCGGGGTGATCAGCTTGCTCTGCATGGCGCGGATCTTAGTGGTCAGTCCGCTGTAAGCAATTAAACTTCCCATAGGCTATGACCTCACAATCTGCTCAAACAGTTCCTCTGCCAGACGGGTGTGGTTTGCGTTGTACCATTCCTCCAGCCGATTCGACTGCGTCTCCGTTTCCGCACGGAGCGCCTGCAGATTCTGTTCGGCCTCGGCGTTCAGCGTGTCCCGCAGCTCTTTTAATTTGGCTTCGGTCTGTTCACTCAGCGCATTGTCAAATTCCTTTTTCTTTTGTTCCATTTCGGCGGCATAGGCACGTTTCTGCTCTTCCGCGCCGGAAAGGATTTCGGCAGAAGATGCTTCAATCTTAGACAACTGTTCAATTACCTGGTTAATTTCTCTGGGCATAGTGTCACCTCTCTCCTTTCACAACTACATACATTCTACTACTTTTTTTTTAAAATGCCAGAGGAAATTTGCTAAAATTCTATTTACTTCTCCCTAAATTTTGTGTATTATTTACAAATATAAATTCAGAAAAAACAGCGGAGGTCTGCAATGCGTCTGAAAAATGTGCCCGGTTCCAGAGAAGCGATGGAGGAAAGCATCTATGTGATCACAGAACCGGAGGGGGAAAAAGCTACCTGGAAAACGCGGTCCGGCGGCAGGCCGCTTCATATCGAAGTCGGCATGGGAAAAGGAAAATTCCTGATGGAGCTGGCTGCCCGGAACCCGGATATTTATTATGTAGGAATTGAGAAGTATTCCAGCGTTCTGATCCGTGCGGTGGAAAAACAGCAGATACAGAAACTCCCCAACGTAATCTTTGTTCGGATGGACGCGGAAGCGATCACGGACGTCTTTGAACCGGGGGAAGTGGATAAGATTTATCTGAATTTCTCCGATCCCTGGCCGAAAGACCGGCATGCGAAACGGCGGCTGACTTCCGTGCAGTTTTTAAAACGCTATGACCGGATCCTGGTACCGGACGGCACGGTGGAATTTAAAACAGACAATGCCGACCTATTCCGGTTTTCTTTGGAACAGGCGGAAGCGGCGGGGTGGACGGTGACCGCGCATACCTTTGATCTGCACCATGATCCGGAATTAAACGCCGGAAATGTGATGACGGAATATGAAGAACGGTTTTCCGCCATGGGCAATCCCATCCATAAAATGATCATTCGGCGATAGAGACCGGGAATCCGGTGGCGTCTGCGGCTTTTGCGAATATACTATGTATGAAAGTGGTAAGTCGTGAATGGAAAACAGGGGGAAAGGTTATGGGAATGAAATGGCGCTGCAGATGCAGATGGCAGGGCTTTTGCTATGACAACCCCCGCATCCAGCGAAAGCTGTGCTGTTTTTGCTGCTCGCTGCGGGAGGTCATGCAGATCCTGAACGGATGCGATTGGAGGAATCGGAGGTAGAATCGGAAAAAAATAAAAAAAGTGCTTGCATTTTCCGGGAAACTTGTATATAATCCTATTTGCGTCACAGTTGTACAGACTGTACGGAAGCGCAGATAGGCGCCGCTAGCTCAGTTGGTAGAGCACCTGACTCTTAATCAGGGTGTCCAGGGTTCGAACCCCTGGCGGCGCAGAAGAAAAGGACAGCATGGTAAGAAATGCCATTCTGTCCTTATTTTGAATTTAAGGATGGCAGGTGCCGCTATGGGGAATGTGTATACTTTAAATACAATCCAAAAAAACAGCATCCCGATTGCAAGAAAATATGGGGTGGCGAAGCTTTATATATTTGGCTCTTATGCACGGGAGGAAGCAACGGCTGAAAGCGATATTGATATCCTGATCGATAAAGGAGATATTAAAAATTTGCTGCAGTATTTTAGCTTTGTCGCCGCACTGGAAGATCAATTTAAAGTACATGTGGATGTTGTTACAACAACGAGCAGCGATAAAGCCTTTTTGGAAAGAATAAAAAAGGAGGCAATACTTATTTATGAATCCCAGAGACAGGATAGTGTTACAGAAAATAAAGCAGTATTGTATTGATATAGAAAAACTGGTAGAGCGGTTCGGGAATGATCTTGAGGTCTATGAATCCGATTTCGCATATCAGTATGCCTGCAATATGTGTATTCTTCAGATAGGAGAATTGGTGGGACAATTATCGGATCAATTTAAGGAATCCTTTCCGGATGTACCGTGGCATCTTATAAAAGGGATGCGTAATTTATTTGCCCATGATTACGGGAATATTGATCTGGAGATTGTCTGGGAAACAATACAGACCAATATTCCGGAACTTGAGCAAAAATGTGGGGAGATTCTGGCCAGAGAGTAAGCTCATTCCAACACCCGAATCTTATAGGAATCAAAGTCGGCGTATCCGCCGGCTTTTTTTGTCGCAAAACAGCAGAGCTCATAGCGGTAGCCCATGAAATGATCCAGGGTGTAGAACATCTGCAGGGCAGGGCCGATCTTTACCCATTCACCGTTTTTGCGGTAGAAGCATTCCGCCAGATCGATATTATCCCGAAAATCGCAGCGGATCATCAGTTCTGCCGTATTTCCGTCCAGCTTGACACAGGCCTGCTCGATGCCGGGGCGGTTGTCGCCGCGGGAGCCGTACCGCTGTTCACTGCGGGTAAGCATGACAATATAATTTTCCCTGTTTCGGCGGGTAACGGCGAGAAAACCGTAGTGGCTCTGCATCGCGCACAGCCCCGCGTAGTCGCCTTCCGATAGGTGGGAGACGTCAAGTTTTACAGAACCTTCGCATACCGGCCCCATAGTCCGCTGTCCCAGTGAGTTTCGGGCGAGGGTGACGTTTGGTACGGGCCGCCCTGTACGAAGGCGAAGAAAACCGGGCCGCTCGGTCAAACTCCACAGACGGTTGTCGGGAATGTGGTTCCACTGCCATGCGGGATGAAGCCGTTCTCCCGGCGCATAGTCAAAATCGTCCGAAATGACAATCGGTTCATAAACATATCCGGGGTGGGTCGACTTGGTTTCAATCCAATGCGGAACCTTCCCGTTGACGCCGAAAATCGGGAATCCGGTTTTGGCGTCCCATGAAACAGGCACCAGCACGGGAATCCGGCCGACCGCGCCGTGATCCTGAAAGAGCATCGCGTACCAGTCGCCGTCAGGCGTATCTACGATGCCGCCCTGCGCCACGCCCGCATTATGGTAGCCCATATCGTCGTCTAAAATATTGCTGCCGCGGTATTCACCGTCTATGGTATCGGAGAAAAAGCACGCTTCCACGCGGCGTTTTGAACCGTAGCGCAGCCAGTGGATCATAAAGATGTAATATCTGCCGTTGATCTTGTACATATGCGATCCCTCGAAGCGCAGGCTGACAAAATCGGTATCCCGGATAATGATCTTATCGATCCCGCCCGGCAGCGGCTCTGAAAGATCCGGTTTCATTTCCACCAGGCGCAGATTGCCGTTGCCGGAAACAATAAACGGCCGGTCCCCTTCAAAATAGAGGGAGCAGTCATGATAAAAGCCCCTGATCTTGCGTTTCTCCCAGGGGCCTTCGATCCGGTCCGCAACAAACAGAAATGAAATGTCCTGGTCGCGGGTATCGTTTGCGACAAAGATCACATAAAATTTTCCGTTGTGCCAGCGCAGCGTTGCCGCCCACATACCGGCGCCGTAAATGCCGCGTCCGTCTTCGAGCCGTTCTCCCGCTGAGTCCTCCAGGATCTCATACAGATAGGTCGCGATCTCCCAGTGGATCAGGTCGTAAGAACGGAAGATCACGCCGCCCGGCATCAGGTGCATGGTAGTGCTGATCATGTAGTATGTATCGTCTGCCCGGATGATGTCAACATCCGGGATATCCGCCCAGACGACGGGATTGTTTTTCATAAGGTTGTTCATAGTTTCACTCCGTTTTTCGCTGTTGAATGTACAGGTTATTTTTTATCAGTATAGGGGTTCGGCACAGAATAATCAAGCATTTCCTGCAGAAAAAGAAAGTGGAGAGAGAAAACGCAAAAAACCTTCGGTTTCACGGGGAAACCGAAGGCTTTTGTTTGAGAAAAAAGGTCGTATGCAGGCTCTGCCTGCTACAATAAGGAAAAAGGAAACATTATGAAAAGTAGCTTCAGGTCTTTCTGACCTTCATGCTATGGTCTCAGTATAGGCTGAGATTATGAACAGATGATGAACAAAAAATGGAATTGCGTTGAATTTCTTGCGTAAAATATGTGAAAATGGAGAAGATGACGAAAAAAATGGAAACTGCGAAAAGTTATTGTGCAATTTGCACAATAAAAAAAGGAAAGTTTGTATAGTTTCTTTTGTATAAATGCGTTACAATAAGAAACATAAGAGAGGCAGAATTTTTAGAGACCAGAAAGGAGTTTTATTTATGGAATTAGAGCAGTTGATTGCGAAAGGCAGATTTAATGAGATTTATAAATCAGGCAACCTGGCAGTGAAGGTATTTAACGAAGGCTACGCAAAGGCGGACGTATTGAACGAGGCTTATGTGGCCGCGCGGATTGAGGAGATCGGACTGAACATCCCCAAGGTAAAGGAAGTTCGGGAGATCAACGGAAAACTTGCCATGACCATGGATATGATAGAGGGAAAGACGTTGCTGCAGATGATGGAGGAAGATCCGGAGAACGTGGAGCAGTATGTGGATATGATGGTTGATATCCAGCTGGATATGCATTCCAAACGGTGCCCGAATCTGCCGAAGTTAAAGGATAAGCTGATGGACCGGATCAATAATTCCGGACTGGACGCGACGAAGAAGTATGAGCTGCTTACGATTCTGGACGGCGCTCCCAAGCATAAGAAAGTATGCCATGGGGACTTTACGCCGCAGAATATTATCATTTCCGACGGCGTTCCGTATATCATCGACTGGAACCATGCGACCCAGGGGAATGCCAGCGCGGACGTAGCGCGTTCTTATTTGTGGCTGTGTCTGTACAACGCAGAGATCGCGGATCTGTATCTGGATAAGTTCTGCGAGAAGAGTCAAACCGCAAAACGGTATGTACAGCAGTGGCTGCCGGTTGTAGCGGCTGCCAGATTATCCAAGCATGTGCCGGGTGAAGAAGACCTGCTGCAGAGATGGATCGATATTGTACAGTACCAGTAAATCATCATTTTACTTTTGGTTTTTAGTATTCATATTTTTTCCTTTCAAAGAGGGCGGGGCGCAAGTCCCGCTTTCTTTCCTCTTACAGATATGGTATACTGAAGAAAATGATTGCCGGAAAACCGATGCCGGCAGGGGAGATCAGACATTATGCTGTATGAGAAATTAAAAGAATACGGAGAATCGGATTGGTATCCCTTTCATATGCCGGGGCATAAACGGAATCCGGCGGCGCCGGGAGAATTGCCCTACGCCATCGACATTACCGAGATCACGGGCTTTGACGACCTGCACCATGCCGAAGGAATCCTGCGGGACTGCATGGATTGGGCGGCAAAACAGTACGGGACAGACGCCACTTATTTTCTGGTAAACGGAAGTACCTGCGGGATCCAGGCGGCCCTCAGCGCGGCGGCAGAGCCGGGGGAAACCGTGATCATGGCGCGCAACTGTCATAAGTCCGTTTACAATACGGTTTTTTTGCGGCAGTTAAAGCCGGTATATCTATATCCGAAGGAACTGCCGGATCTGGGAATCAACGGCGGGATCGAACCGGAGCAGATCGCCAAAGCGCTGGCAGAAACTCCGCAGGCGAAAGCGGTCATCCTGGTATCTCCCACCTATGACGGGATCGTGTCGGATATCGGAAGGATCGCGCAGCTCTGCCATAGCCGGGGCGTACCGCTGATCGTCGACGAGGCGCATGGCGCGCATTTTTCGTATCATAAATTTTTCCCGGAGTCGGCAGTCAGACAGGGCGCGGACGCGGTGATCCAGAGTCTGCATAAGACGCTGCCGGCGCTGACTCAGACGGCGCTGCTGCACTGTCAGGGAGATCTGCTTCCCAGAAGCGGCGTGGAGAAGTTTCTGCGCATCTATCAGAGCAGTTCCCCGTCCTATGTCCTGATGAGCAGCATCGACAGCTGTCTGCGGTATCTGGCAGAAGAAGGCCCGGCGCTGTTTACGCAGTTTGCAAAGCGGCTGCAGTGGTTTTACGGGCAGACGACCGAACTGCGGAATCTGTATGTACCCCGGCTTGCCGGACAGGACCCGTCCAGAATTCTGATTTCCCTGCGGAAGTATAATAAAACAGCCGGAACGCGATACGGAAGCTGGCTGAAGGAAAAGTTGCGGGAGTACCGGCTGGAGCCGGAAATGGCAGGCTATGATTATGTGACGGCGCTGACCTCCTGTATGGATACGGAAGCAGGTTTCCGGCGCCTGGCGGCAGCCTTACGGGAGATCGACGCGAAACTGGGGCAGCAGAAAACCGGAGATGCGCAGATGTCGGACAGGCAGACAAAATGGATTGCCGGGCATATCGGGCAAACGATGGAAGATGCGATTTATGTGTATCCGCCGGGGAGTCCGATCGTGGCGGCCGGCGAGGTGCTGACGGCGGAGCGGGCGGCGGTTCTGACCCGCTATGCGGAAAGCGGACTGGAAATCCGCGGCATTCCGGAATAAAGAGCAGGATACGCCGAAAGCGGCGAGGATATCAGGCGCGACTGACAGCGCGGAAATGAGGGAAGCATGGGAAAATTATATATTCTGGTGGGGAAAAGCGCTTCCGGCAAGGACAGCCTGTATGAAGCGCTCCTGCATTGTGAAGAACTGCATATAAAACCGGTTGTTGGGTATACTACAAGACCGATACGTTCCGGGGAAGAAAACGGAAGAGAGTATTTTTTTACGGATGAAACGGAATTTCAAAGGCTGTCGGCTGTCGGCAAAATCGTAGAGCAGCGCGTCTATCAGACCGTACACGGCCCCTGGCGGTATTTTACCGTTGACGACGGGCGGATCATTTTAGAGAAAGACAGCTATCTGTATATCGGCACGCTCGAATCCTATGTGAAGATCCGGGATTATTACGGGGCGGAGCAGGTAGTGCCGCTGTATATCGAGGTTGAGGACGGACTCCGGCTTAGCCGGGCGCTTTCCAGAGAACGGCAGCAGACGAATCCCCGATACGCGGAACTGTGCAGACGGTTTCTGGCGGATACGGAGGATTTCAGCGAGGAGAAGCTGAAGCAGGCGGAAGTCCAGACGCGGTATGAAAATGTGGAGTTTGCAGCATGTCTGGAACAGCTGAAGGCAACAATAAAACAACAGCAATAAAAAAGAGAGGATGAAAAGCGATGAATGGTGTGATTGACATTGGCTCCAATACGGTGCGATTGTCAGTGTATGGGGAAAAAGAAGACGGCAGCCTAAGAAATATCTTTAATAAAAAGGCGACTTTGGGGCTGGCGGCCTATGTGGATGCAGACGGGTATCTGAGCGAAAAGGGGATTGCGGAGACCGTCAGGGTATTGCAGGATTTTAAGCACATTTCTGACAGCATCGGTTTGGAGCGGCTGGCGGCGTTCGCCACGGCGTCTGTCCGAAACGTGGTAAATTCCCGGGATGTGGTACGAGCCATTGAAGAAGCGGTTGGGATCCCGGTGGACGTGCTGTCCGGAGAAATGGAAGCGGAATGTGATTTTATCGGAGCCGGCTATAGAATGAAGCTGGATACCGGCGTGCTGGCGGATATCGGCGGCGGCAGTACGGAGTTGGTCTTTTATGAAAACGGATGCATGAAGCGGGCGTTTTCGATCCCCATGGGGTCGCTGAGCCTGTACAAGAAATATGTATCGAAAGTATTTCCCAGCAGGGCGGAGATGGAGGCGATCCGGCATCACGCGAAAGAACGGCTGGCGCAGTTTCGGGGGATAGAAACGGACTGCCGGAGCCTGTGCGGCGTAGGCGGAAGTATCCGGGCCGCGCTGAAGCTCTGCAATGAATGGAGCGGGAAAGAGAAAAACCGGGAAATGGAGCGAAAGGACGTCAGCGAGATTCTTCTGCGCTATCTGCGGAAACCAAAGGAAACCATGACGGATATCGTGCGGATCCTGCCGGATCGGACGCATACGATCCTGACGGGACTCTGTATTCTGTACGCAATCCTGGAGACGTTTCAGGTAGAAGAGATCAAGGTCAGCGCGCTCGGCGTAAGAGAGGGGTATTATCTGAGCCGGCTTGCAATTTGACAAGGGGTATGTTAGAATAAACGGGCATGGAGGTTGATAGAGTATGATTTCGTTTGAACAGATTCTGGGACAAGGGCATATCGTGAAACATTTTCGGAATGCGATTGAAACGGGAAAGACGGCGCACGCCTATATTTTAAACGGGGAAGACGGCAGCGGAAAACGGACACTGGCCGGTGTATTTGCGGCTGCCCTGCAGTGTGAGGCCGATCAGGGGAGGCCCTGCGGCGTGTGCCATTCCTGTAAGCAGTGTGAGAGCGGCAGTCAGCCGGATATTCATTGGATCACGCATGAAAAACCGAATACGATCAGTGTGGACGACGTGCGGGAGCAGTTAAACGGGGATATTGTGATCAGACCGTACAGCAGCCCGTATAAGATTTATATCATTGATGAAGCGGAGAAGTTAAATGCGGCGGCGCAGAACGCCATTTTAAAGACGATTGAGGAGCCGCCGGCTTACGCTGTGATCCTGTTTTTAACCAATAATGCGGCGGCGTTTCTGCCGACAGTCATGTCCCGCTGCGTATTGCTCAATATCCGTCCGGTCGGAGAACGGCAGATCCAGGAATATCTGATGAAGGAAAAGCAGATCCCGGATTATCAGGCGAAGATCGCGGCGCGGTTTTCCGGCGGCAATGTCGGGAAGGCTGTGGGGTACGCCGTGTCCGAACAGTTTGAAGCGCTGAAAAGCAGTGCGTTACATATCCTCCGGCATGCGAAAGAGATGAGCATTGAGCAGCTGGTCGCGTCGGTTGAGGACGCCGGAAACTATAAGGCGGATATTTACGATTATCTGAACCTGATGACGATGTGGTACCGGGATGTGCTGCTGTTTAAGGCGGTACGGGATGTAGACGGCCTGCTTTTCGGGGAGGAACTGCGGGAGATCCGCAGACAGGCTTCGCTCTGCGGTTTTGACGGACTGCAGGAGATTCTGGAGGCACTGGATAAAGCAAAGGTACGGCTTCGCGCCAATGTAAATTTTGAATTGACGATGCAGCTGTTATTCATGACGATTCATGAGAAAATGCGGAACAAATAGCGGATAGATGGAGGAAATATGGTTTCAGTAGTTGGAGTAAGATTCAGAAGAGCCGGCAAGATTTATTTCTTCGGGCCGGCCGGCCTTGATATAAAAAGAGGGCAGCATGTCATTGTGGAGACAGCCCGGGGCATTGAGTACGGCGACGTGGTGGCAGGCGTAAGAGAAGTGCCGGAGGAGAGCATTATCGCGCCCCTGAAGGACGTGATCCGGATCGCTACGCCGGAGGACGATAAGACAGAGGCGGAAAATCGGGAGAAAGAGAAGCGCGCCTTTGAGATCTGTCTGGAAAAGATTGAAAAGCACGGTCTGGACATGAAGCTGATCGGCGCTGAATATACGTTTGACAATAACAAGCTGCTGTTTTATTTTACGGCGGACGGCAGGATTGATTTCCGGGAGCTGGTAAAGTCGCTGGCAGCCGTATTTCGGACCCGGATCGAGCTGCGCCAGATCGGCGTGCGCGATGAGACGAAGATGGTGGGCGGCATCAGCATTTGCGGCAGACCGCTTTGCTGCCATACCTATCTGGCGGACTTCGCGCCGGTTTCCATTAAGATGGCAAAGGAACAGAACCTGTCTTTGAATCCGACCAAGATTTCCGGCGTCTGCGGCAGACTGATGTGCTGTCTGCAGAATGAGCAGGAGACCTATGAATATCTGAATTCCAAACTGCCCAATGTGGGCGATCAGGTGGAGATCCGGGAGGAGCACCTGAGGGGCGAGGTTTCCAGCGTCAGCGTGCTGCGCCAGCGGGTAAAGGTGATCGTTGAGGTCAATGACGAAAAAGAGATCCGGGAATATCCGGTGGAGGCGCTTCGGTTCCGGAAGAAGAAACGGTATGATAAGATGAGTACGGAAGATACGGAGCTGAAGAAACTGGAGGCCTTGGAGCAGCGGGAAGGAAAGTCCAAGATCGATGATTGAGCTGAAAGAAGGCGAACGGCTGGACGACCTGAACATTAAGGGATATCGGATCATTCAGCATAAGGATAAGTTCTGTTTCGGCATGGACGCCGTATTGCTTTCGGAATTTGCGCGGGCAAAAGAGGGGGAACGGGTGCTGGATCTGGGAACCGGAACCGGCGTGATCCCCATTCTCATGGAAGCCAAGGGCAAGGGCAGCAGCTTTCGGGCGCTGGAGATTCAGCCGGAAAGCGCGGCGATGGCGAGGCGGAGCATAGCCTTAAACGGATTACAGGATAAAATCGAAGTGGTGGAAGGCGATATTAAGACGGCGTCGGCCCTGTTCGGGCGCGCCGTTTTTGACGTGGTGACAGTGAATCCTCCGTACATGAACGATCGGCACGGACTGAAAAATCCGGATCTGCCGAAAGCCATCGCGCGGCATGAAGTGCTGTGTACCCTGGAGGATGTGATCCGGGAGGCGTCTGCCCTGTTAAAGGAACGGGGGCGTCTGTATATGGTACACAGACCGTCCCGTCTGCAGGAGATCATCACCCTGATGCACGACTATCATGTGGAGCCCAAGCGGCTCAGAACGGTACACTCTTACGCGGACAAGGAGGCGATCATGGTGCTGGTGGAAGGACTGCGGGGCGGCGGCGTGTTCATGAAGGTGGAAAAACCGTTTATCATCTATGAGCGGGAGAATGTTTATACGGAAGAGGTGCAGGCGATTTATCGGGATTCGTTGGGAAAAGGAGAAGGAAACTATGTTGAACATAGCGATTTGTGATGATGAAAAAAAGGTAGCGGAAGAATTAAAGGCCGATCTGCTGTCGCTGCAGATACCGATCAGTTCGGAAATGGAGATCAGCCTCTTTTCTTCGGCGCAGAATCTGGAATATGAGATTTTGGAAGGGAAAGGATTTGATATCCTGTTTCTGGATATTGAGATCGGAGCGGTCAATGGAATCGCTCTGGCGGAAAAGATTCAGAAACAGATCCCGGAGGCGGAGATTATCTTTATTACCGGTCATTATCAGTATGTGTATGACACATTCCGCGTCCGCCCCTGCGGATTTCTGCGGAAGCCGTTTGATCTGGGTGAGATCCGGCAGACGTTCTGCAGAGCGGTGGAATTCTGCAATGACGCCCGCACCTTTTCCTATCATGTGAAGCAGGGAACCTACCGCATTGATCTGCAGGATATCTATTATTTTATGAGCGTTAACCGGAAAATCCTTATGATCACCAAGCGGGGAGAGATTTCTTATTACGGAAAACTGGATGATGCGGAAAAACAATTAAAGGAACTGACTTCCGGCTTTATCCGGATTAGTAAATCCTTTCTGGTGAACGCGAAATATATAACCGGAATCCGGAATGACAGCGTGGATATCACACTGCCCGCGCGCAGCGAACGGCTCGGCATCAGCCAGGCGTATCGGGGAAGAGTGAAACAGCAGTATATGAATCTGTGGAAAAGCAGGGAGGAGATCCAATGACGGAGGGGATTATCTATGGTCTGATCTGTATTCTGCAAATGACGGTATTCGGCGTCTATCTCAGGCATGTACTGGGATTTCGCAGGCGCCTGATCTGGCTGCCGGTATGCTGGCTGCTTACGGAACTGATCAGTTACGGAGCCGAATGGCTGGGGACAGCGATGGGGATCGATCTGTCCGCTATGACAATCGTAAATGCGGCAGTCTATCTGCTCTGTCTGGAAGGAACAGCGTTTTTGCTGTGTAACGGGGACTGGTGGAAGAAAATTCTTTTGGTTCTGGGATTTGACATGCTTGTAAGTGTCTGTGAAACGCTGCTGGTTTCCGTGCTGATCTTTTTTCAGGTCAGCAGCATTGAAGCAATCACGGCGGAGCCGGCCATATCGGATACGCTGCTGGTTTTAACGCAGGTGATTATCTTCGGCGTCATGCAGTTTATCATCTATCCGTTAGAGAAGAGCAGGCAGGAAGAAACGGGAAATTTTCACTGGAAAGGGATTCTGTTGATCTCCGCTGCCTGTCTGTTTGCGATTGTGGCGCTGGCGCTTAACGCCGTTGGGAATCGGAACTTTCAGGCAGGGCAGATCCTGGCGCTGATCGTGCTGATCGGTTTGGATTTCCTTTGCTATTATCTGTATGAATTGGAAACAAAAAAAGCGCGGATCACGATGGAGGCGGAACTCTACCGAAGGCAGATCGGCTGGTATCAGGAATGGTACCGGAATATTCAGCAGATCAAAGCCGGAATCCACGCATTGAATCATGATATTCATAATCATTTCAGCACGATCGGGCGGCTGTGCCGGATCGAGGATGCAGAACCGGAGACTGCGGCAGCAGAACGGCTGGCTATGGTGCGGGATTATGTCGATTCCATTGATCCGCATTATCAGATCCCGCATTATGATACCAATTCGGGCAATATGCTGATTGATACCGTGATCGACACCAAAAAGGGATATGCCGCTTCTCTGGGAATTTCCGTTCTGGTAACCTTGTTTCTGCCAAAGCAGATCACATATGACAATGTGGATATGGTAATCTTACTGGGAAATCTGTTTGACAATGCCATTGAAGCCTGTCGGGGCGCTGCGGATGAAAAAGAGATCAAATTGGAAATGCGCTATGTTTCCAATACCCTGTTGCTGCATATGAGCAATTCCTACAACGGCGCGCTGGACGGACAGAGCGGCGGTACGGAAACCAAAATGCCGAAAACCACAAAGCAGGATCAGGCGGAGCATGGCATGGGCATGCAGAATATCGCAGCCGTGGTCGCGAAATACGGCGGCACCATGGAATGGGCGGCTGAAAACTGCAGTTTTGTTACGGATATTATGCTGTGTGGAACAGACAGCGAAGAAAAAGATTAAAAGATACTTGGAATAACTTTACATAAAGAAGAGCATGGATTTCATACTCCTTTCCGGCTCAGAGGGATTCGCCGGTTCAGAATATGAAATCTATGCTCTTTTTGCGTTAATTTCAACATTTTTTTAATCAATTTCAACAAGTGGCACATTTTATGATCTCTGTATAGTAGGATAAAGAAAATAGGGCAGATGCAAGGCTGCAGCAAGGAAGAGAAGAGTAAAGCACAAACATGAAAAGGAGTGGGTTTTATGGTAAAGAAAAGAAAGATTATGACTGCACTGGTACTGGCAGTCGTTATGGTGGCAGGAAATGCAATGTCGGCATTCGCTGAAACCAGAACAGCGAGTGGGAGAGGGCATGTTTTACAGGCTGATGAGTTTGCGCAAGCTACAATAATAACCAATACAGCCGTAGCGACAATGATAGGAGAAGGTAGCGTAGTGGAGCCGGGTGGTAATGTAAGAAATGTATATGGAAATGTTAAAATTACGTATTCCTGTTATATCAATTCTATGCATACCAAAAAGAAAAGCGGTACGGTAGACAATGTACAACAAATAGGATCTGAAGGAAAAGATACAGAGACAGAAACTTATACACAGACTCTTAACGGAGGATCAGTAATTAACTGCAGTGTAATTACTTATGTGGGATTAAGCAAGAATGCTTGTAATACGACAGGTGCGGTTGCTCAGATTGTATATTAAATAATAGTGCTTAAACTATCTGCATTTGTCCTGTTTTTATAAAAAAGTAAATATAAAATGGAGGCCATATGAATAAAAAAAAGGTGTACATTATATTAGTATTTGCATTTTGCCTTTTTTTCATTCCGGCATGTAGCGATGCAAATAACAGGAGCAAAGTAACAGAAACGAGTACAACATGGAATAACGAAGATTCCCTGATTACCGGAGAGACGAAACAACTGACCGAACCGCCTGCTGCATGGGAGGTTTCAGAGGCAACAAAACTGAAATCGGAGAAGATCGAATATGATCCGAAAACGGATGGAAATTGGAGAATGGCAGGCGCACAGGGGTGTGAAACAGAAAATGGGAATATTTATCAGATTGGTAACGGAGGGAAAAACGCAAATGGACAAGATGGACTATATGGACGATATTTATATTGCTATAATGTGAAAAGCCATGCTTATCGGATCATGTGCAACAGACCGGAATGTTACCATATCAATGAAGACTGTGATGCGTTTCTGGCAGAGGAGGCGTTCGGTCTGGAATACTACAACGGGAAGATTTATACAGTTTTGATTGAACGTGATAACCGTTATAAGGATGGATCGGAAGAGGGATTTTCTTCTACTACTTACGCCAGTCTGTACGCGATCAATCCTGACGGAACGGGAAAGAAACGAATCCAGATCTTGAAGGCGGTTGAGAAAAAGAAGGATATTTATAATGTTTCTCAAATTAGTATTGCATTTGTAATCCACCGGGGCTATGTCTACTATACGCATAATCTGGGGCATCCGTTAGAACGGGAGGATTACTATCGGAACGGAAAAAACTGTATCTTCCGGGTACCGCTGGGAGGCAGTGAAGCGGATGCAGAGTGTATCTATGTATTGCCGGAAATGCGCTATGAAGAGTATCTGTTTGATCAGGAAATTTCTATGATACCGTATGGCTCTTATGTGTATTTTGCTGAAGAAAAATCCAACACCGTGGGATACTCGCTCGGCAGGATCGATACGGTAAACAAACGGGTAGAGAAGATCCGTCTGGAAAAAGCATCCGCCATAGATTTTTATGTGACAGAGGAGGGAATTTATTACAACAACGCGGAAATGGACGGAAAGCTCCGCTTACATCACCTGGGGGACGGAACGGAGGAAATCGTAGCAGATCAGGCAACTCTGTCAGACTATGCTCCACTGGGCTTTTTATATGACTCTGTCTGCTGGTATGCCTTTTTTGATAAAGAGCAGGAAAAGTTTGTAACAGATATTATCGTGCTGGATTCTGAGTTCAAGAAGATCGGAAAACTTGATTTTGGAGTGCACCTGTTAATGTTTGTGGATGCCGAATACAATCTGGTACTATTTGATGACGATGATAAGCTGTACGGCTGGCTGGATAAAGCGGATATCGCGAAAGGGGATCTGACCGTACACCGGGCGGAACAGACAGAATAGGCATGAGAGAAAAGGGATGATAAGATATGGAGAGACTGGCAGGGAGATTAGCGGACGGGTTAGTACAAAAGGGGATCGTCATACAGACGGATAGAGATTTTTACCGGTTTGCCATTGAAAGTCTTCTGATATATGCATTGAATCTGGGAACGCTGTTTTTGGCAGCTATACTGAGTGGGAAAGTACCGGAATGTATATTTTTTCTGACAGTATTTTATCCGCTGCGTACATCCTGCGGTGGGATCCATATGAAAACATGGTATTCCTGTTATGTGGTTTCCAGTGTGTTGCTTGAAAGTATCTTGCTGTTATCCGGTATCGTCCATATTTCATATTTACTTTTGCTATGCGGTTTTACTGCTTGCTCAGTTTGTATCTGGACGATGGCACCTTGTGAAAATCCAAGACATAGCTGCAATCGTGCAGAAAAAATGAGAGCAAAATCCAAGGCAAGGCTGTGCAGTATTTTATTATGTATCATGACGGCTGTGTTAAAGCTGCTGCATATGGAGCAATGGGCGACACTGGGATTTTGTGCGGATGGACTGTGCGCAATATTATTGCTGGCAGGTCATATAGAAAATAGAAAAAACACTAAAAATAAATGAAAATGTATTTGGAGGTATTACGATGATGAAACTGAAAAATGTATTGGGACAGACAATCAGAAACGGACTGGGGGCAGTCGGAGACCGGATGAATGAAGAAATATGTCCGATTATTCTGTACCAGCCGAAAGCATGCAGGAGGGGCGAACAATCGGAAAAGAATGAAATTTCCGGGTGGGTGAATAAAAATTCGTTTACCATATAAATTTTTAAAACTTACTTGCAGTTTTTACAGTTTCCGAACAACTCCGCCACTGAATAGTCATATACAGGGAATACAATAAAATTAAAAGAGGAGGATTGCGATGAGGAAACAAAAAATGTGGTTGGTACTGTGTCTGCTGTTTTGCTGCATGGGGGCTGCGGCGTGCAGCGATACAGATACCGAAAACCAGAAAGCCGGTCAGGACGGGACGGGGACTACGACCTGGAACAGCGGAGATTCTCTGGTTACCGGAGACAACAAGCAGCTGACCGAACCGCCTGCCGCCTGGAAGATTTCAGAGGAAACGAAACTAAAGTCGGAGAAGATCGAGTATGATCCGAAAACGGATGGAAACTGGCGAATGGCAAGCGAGTGGTGTTGTGAAACGGAAGATGGAAATCTATATCAGATTGAAGCCGATAGTCTGGGAAACGGGAAATATCTGTACTGTTACGATGCGAAAAGCCATGGATATCGGAAAGTATGCAACAGACCGGAATGCTATCATACTAATGAGGACTGCGATGCCTTTTTGGCAGAGGAGGCATTTGGAATGGAATATTACAATGGGAAGCTTTATACGATCCTGATTGAGCGGAATGACAGAGACTGGCAGGAGATAGAGGGGAAATCGGTTTTTTCTTCGACTACTTATGCCAACCTGTATGCGATCGATCCGAATGGAACAGGGCGGGTAAAAGTACAGAGTCTTAAAGTAATTGAACGGAAAAATGCAGATTGTAATATAACCGGTATAAATATCAATTTTACCATTCACAAAGGGTATGTGTATTACAGACATAATCTTGGTGAGGCAACAGAAATGGAGGACTATTACAAAAACGGAAAAAACTGCATTTTCCGGGTACCATTAGGCGGCAGTGAAGCAGAGGCAGAATGTATCTATGTAATGCCAAAACTGCAGCATATAAATGGATTGCATGAGATATTTAATCAGGAGGATACCTTTATAAGGCCGTATGGAAATTATATATACTTCCTGGAGGAAAAAATTAACCCGGAAAATCAGGAAGGAGCATTGATATATGCATTGAACAGGATAGATATCATCAATAAACAGGTGGAAAAAATTCAATTAGAAAAACCACTTGAGTTGGAGTTTTATGTGACAGAGGAAGGAATTTATTATTACAGTTCAAAGTTAGATGGAAAACTCCGATTACATCATCTGGAAGACGGAACTGAAGAAATTATAGTGAATCAGACAGATTTATCGAAATATAGACCACTGGGATTTAATTATGACGGCATGTGCTGGTATGCTTTTTTTGATAAGGGGCAGGAAGAGTTTGTAACGGATATTGTGGTGCTGGACTCTGACTATAAGAAGATTGGAGAACTTGATTTTGGAGTGCACCTGTATATGTTTCTGGATGCCAAATATAATCTGGCGTTATTTACCGAGGATAATAAGCTGTACGGCTGGCTGGATAAAGCGGACATCGCGAAAGGGGATCTGACCGTGCACCGGGCGGAACAGACAGAATAGGCGTGAGAGAAAGGGGAATTGCGATGAGGAAACAAAAAATGTGGTTGGTACTGTGTCTGCTGTTTTGCTGCATGGGGGCTGCGGCGTGCAGCGATACGGATACCGAAAACCAGAAAGCCGGTCAGAACGGAACAGAAACTACAACCTGGAATAACGGGGATTCTCTGATTACCGGAGACAACAAACAACTGACCGAACCGCCTGCTGCATGGAAGATTTCGGAGGCAACGAAACTAAAGTCGGAGAAGATCGAATATGATCCGAAAACGGACGGGGACTGGAGAACGGCGGGTGATACGAGATGTGAAGCGGAAAACGGGAATATTTATCAGGTTCTTTATAGAACACCGAAAGCGTTGCCGTTTTTAGCCTGTTATGACGCGAAAAGTCATGGGTTTAGGATTCTGTGTAACAGACCGGAATGTTACCATGTCAATGAGGATTGCGATGCTTTTCTGGCGGAAGAAGTGTTTGGACTGGAATACTACAACGGGAAGATTTACACAGTCCTGATTGAACGTGACAACCGTTATGAGGATGAATCAGAAGGAGGCTTTTCCTCTACTACCTATGCCAGTCTGTACGCGATCAATCCTGACGGAACGGGAAGGAAACGAATCCAGATCTTGAAGGCGGTTGAGAAAACGAAGGATATTTATAATGTTTCTCATATTAACATTGCATTTGTGATCCACCGGGGCTATGTCTACTATACGCATAATCTGGGGCATCCGTTAGAGCGGGAGGATTACTATCGGAACGGAAAAAACTGTATCTTCCGGGTACCGCTGGGAGGCAGTGAAGCGGATGCGGAGTGTATCTATGTATTGCCGGAAATGCGGTATGAAGAGTATCTGTTGGATCAGGAAATTTCTATGATACCGTATGGCTCTTATGTGTATTTTGCTGAAGAAAAATCCAACACCGTGGGATACTCGCTCGGCAGGATCGATACGGTAAACAAACGGGTAGAGAAGATCCGTCTGGAAAAAGCATCCGCCATAGATTTTTATGTGACAGAGGAGGGAATTTATTACAACAACGCGGAAATGGACGGAAAGCTCCGCTTACATCACCTGGAGGACGGAACGGAGGAAATCGTGGCAGATCAGGCTACCCTGTCAGACTATGCTCCACTGGGCTTTTTATATGACTCTGTTTGCTGGTATGCCTTCTTTGATAAGGGACAGGAAAAGTTTGTAACAGATATTATTGTGCTGGATTCTGATTTCAAGAAGATCGGGGAATTGGATTTCGGGGTGCATCTGTTGATGCCAATTTCCGCAAAACATCAAATGGTGCTGTTTACCGAGGATGATAAGCTGTACGGCTGGCTGGATAAAGCGGACATTGCAAAAGGGGATCTGACCGTACACAGGGCGGAAATGAAAAAATGAAAAAATCTATATCTGTAAATACTAAATTTAAAGTTGAAATTTAAGTGTTTTCTGGTATAATTAAGAATAACAGGGCAGATGCAAAGCGGTAACAAAGAACAAAAAGAAAAAATACAAATATGAAAGGAGAAGGTCAATATGATCAAAAAAAGAAAGATTATGACTGCACTTGTACTGACAGTCGTTATGGTGGCTGGAAATGCAATGTCGGCGTTCGCTGCAACCAGAACAGCGAGCGGGAGAGGGTATGCATTGGGGGTTCAGGCTTTTGCAAAGGCTACAGTAACCACTTCAACTGAGGAAAGCGTTATGAATGGAACAGGAGGAAAGGAGGAGACAATACCACCAACGGGTCAGGATGTTTTTAGAAATGTCAAGATTAAATTTGTTTTATATCGCTATAGGAATAATATTGGGAAGGTAAGCGATACGATAGATGCTAAATCTCCTTCAAAATCATGGTCAGAAGAAAAAGAAAGTTATACATATGAATGGGCTTCGGGATCTATGGTCAGCTGCAACGTAATTACTTATGTGGGTTTAAGCAGTGATACATGTACTACAACCGGCGCAGTAGCGCAAATAGTATATTAAAAATAAACATGCGTGTGTCTGCCCTGCTTTATGAAGTCAGTGTAAAAGGAAAAAGGAGGAAGAGATGAATAAAAAGTTGATATGCGCCATCTTATGTATGTTTACCATGTTTATTTTTACCGCATGTGGTGATGTAGAGAATCATAATCAAGAAACCGGTCAGGACGGAAAAGAGACTACGACATGGAACAGCAGGGATTCTCTGGTTACCGGAGAGACGAAACAGATGACTGCCCCGCCTGCAGCCTGGGAGGTCTCGGAGGAAACAAAACTGAAATCGGAGAAGATCGAGTATAATCCGAAAACGGACGGGGACTGGAGAACCTCAGAACTGATGTACTGTGAAGGAGAAGACGGGAATATCTATCAGCCCATTTACAGAACACAGGAATTGCTCCCGTTTTTAGCCTGTTATGATGCGAAAAGTCATGGGTTCAGGATTATGTGCAGCAGACCGGAATGTTATCACATGGATGAGGACTGTGACGCATATCTGGCGGAACAAGTGTTTGGAATGGAGTACTATAACGGAAAAATCTACACCGTTATGATCGAACGGGATAACAGTGACTATTTTGAAGAAACAGAAGACGAAGTGACATTTTCGTCGGTTACCTATGCAGATCTGTACGCGATTGATCCGGGCAAAAACAGCAGGGAAAAGGTACAAAGTCTGAAAATTATTGAACGAAAAAACGCACATAATAATATATCAGGCTTTCGATTCAGCTTTACGATCCATCGAGGATATGTATATTATGAACATTCAATGGGAGAAGAACCGGAACGAGAGGATTATTACCGAAACGGGAAGAACTGTATTTTCCGGGTGCCGTTGGGCGGGACCGAGGCAGACGCAGAATGTATTTATGTACTGCCTAAAAACCAGAGTTCAGAGGGAAGCGTCTATGATCAGGATATCGTGATGAAGCCGTATGGAAGCTATGTGTATTTTATAGAGTACTTGCGTAACCCGGATGGAGTTCGGAGCACGGCGCTGCGCAGGATTGATACGGTCAATAAAAGGGTAGAGCGGATTCCGCTGGCGGAAAGCCCGGATTATTTTTACTATGCAGCAGAAGAAGGGATCTATTATAGCCATATAACAGAGGACGGATCTTTAGACGGGAAACTCCGGCTGCACCGCCTGGAGGATGGAACAGAAGAGATTGTAATGGATTATGGCGCTCTGGCAGAGAGCGAAGCCCTTGGGTGTTATTTTGACGGCACTTGCTGGTATGCGCAGTTTAATAAGGGACAGGATGAATTTGTAACAGACTTTATCGTGCTGGATTCCAATTTCAAGAAGATCGGAGAGCTTGACTTCGGAGCGCATCTGTTAATGCCGATTTCCGCGAAACATCAAATGGTGCTGTTTACCGAGGATGATAAGCTGTACGGCTGGCTGAATAAAGCGGATATCGCGAAAGGGGATCTGACCGTACATCGGGCGGAAATGAAAAAATGAAAAAATGAAAAAATCTATATCTGTAAATACTAAATTTAAAGTTGAAATTTAAGTGTTTTCTGGTATAATTAGGAATAACAGGGCAGATGCAAAGCGGTAACAAAGAACAAAAAGAAAAAAATACGAATATGAAAGGAGAAGGTCAATATGATCAAAAAAGGAAAGATTATGACTGCACTTGTACTGACAGTCGTTATGGTGGCTGGAAATGCAATGTCGGCATTCGCTGCAACCAGAACAGCGAGCGGGAGAGGGTATGCACTGTATGTTGATGTGTATGCAAAAGCTACAGTAACCACGACTAATTCTCAAGTTGATATGGTAGGAGAAGGAAGTGGGAGCGGTTCTAAAGAGGTATATAAAAATGTGAAAATTAATTATGTATACTATAAAAGTGCAGGGAAAAAAAATAAAATAAGTGGTACTTTGGATAAACAAGTGGGTTCATTGGTGACAGGAACAGAAACTGAAAAAGTAACTTATACATGGAATTCAGGATCTATGGTCAGCTGCAACGTAATTACTTATGTGGGTTTAAGCAAGAGTAAGTGCAATACAACCGGCGCAGTAGCGCAAATTGTATATTAAAAAGAAGCTTGCCTGCATCTGCCTTGTTTTATGAACTCAATGAAATAAAAAGGAAAGTAGAGAAAGCGATGAATAAAAAGTTAATATGCGCCATCTTATGTATGATTACCATGTTTATTTTTACTGCATGTGGTGATGCAGAGAATCATAAGGAAGAAGCCGATCAAGTCGGAAAAGAGACTACGACCTGGAATGGCGGCGATTCTCTAATCACCGGAAAAACGAAGCAACTGACCGAACCGCCTGCTGCCTGGAAAATCTCGGAGGAAACAAAACTGAAATCGGAGAAGATCGAGTATGATCCGAAAACGGATGGAGACTGGAGAACGGCGGGGGAAGCCCGTTGTGAGGCGGAAAACGGGAATCTCTATCAACTGATTTACAAGATGAACCCGCCGGGAGCATTGGGAGCATATTTATATTGCTATGATACCAAAAACCACAGTTATCGAATTTTATGCAACAGACCGGAATGTCTCCATGACAGTGAAGCATGCGATGCTTTTTTGGCGGAGGAAACGTTTGGATTGGAATATTATAACGGAAAGATATACACAGTTCTGATTGAACGAGACGATGATGTGAGGGACGAAACAGAAACATTTTCGTCAATTACCTATGCCAATCTGTATGCAATCGATCCGGATGGAACAGGACGGGTAAAGGTGCAGAGTCTTAAAGTGATTGAGAGAAAAAATGCAGACTGTAATATCTCCAGTATTACGATTGGATTTATGATTCATCACGGGTATGTGTATTACATCCATAATCTGGGGGAAGAGACAGAAAAAGAGGACTACTATCGGAACGGGAAAAACTGTATTTTTCGGGTACCGCTGGGCGGCAGTGAGGCAGAAGCGGAATGTATCTATGTGCTTCCCAAAATACAGGATGCAGAAAATGTATTTGATCAGGATTATGTAATTTTAAAACCCTTTGGAAGATATATTTATTTTGCTGAGAGTAAATTCGAGCCGGGAGAATCGGAAGGCCATTTAACATTTTCTTTAAATAGGATTGATACAGAAAATCAGCAAGTGGAAAGAATTCGTTTGGAAAAGGTGCCGAATCCGGAGGATTTTTATGTAACAGAGGAAGGCATTTACTATAACAGCAATGATATGGGATATTCAGACGGAAAGATCAGACTATACCATCCGGAGGATGGAACAGAGGAAATTGTAGCGGACTATGGGGCTTTGTCGGAAGCAAGACCAATTAGTTGTTCTTATGACGGAACTTGCTGGTATGCGCAGTTTGACAAGGAACAGGAGGAATTTGTAACAGATTTTATCGTGCTGGATTCTGATTTTAAGAGGATCGGGGAACTTGATTTCGGAGTGCATCTGTTAATGTCGACTTCTGCCAGGTATCAAATGGTGCTGTTTACCGAGGATGATAAGCTATACGGCTGGCTGGATAAAGCGGATATCGCGAAAGGGGATCTGACCGTACATCGGGCGGAGCAGACAGAATAGGCGCAAGCCAGGGAAGGAGGAAATGGATGGAAGAATGGAGAAGAGTGTTATGCCGGAAAGGGATCGTGGTCATGGTGATCCTGCTCTTTCTGGTAAATGGGGTGTTGTTTTTGCGGCAGCAGCGCATTGATCTGTTTGGCGGATGGGAGGCTGTAAAGACGGACGCAGACAGCCGGAAACAGACATATGAGGAGATCCAAATTTTTTTGGAGCATTACCGGAATCTGAATATGAGACAGGCGCTGGAAACGGTATCGGGTTATCTGGATCAGAGAATGGAGGAACGGATGCAGCAGGAGGATGCCTATGTTCCGCTTGCCAAAGATTCCGCGTATTCTCTGCTGGAACAGCAGTACCGGTATATTTTGGAGACATTTCCGGAACGGATGGCAGCGATTCAGGAAAATGCCCGGCAAATGAAGGAGAATATGATTGCTTCCGGTGACAGCCGGTTTGCGGAGCGCAATATTGAGAAGACCGCGGCGGATTTTCAGGGGATTTCGGATGTGACGCTGACGCCGGGGTACAATGAAGCGGTAACGCCCCTTGCGGAATACGGGCAGACGGAATATCTGACATTTTTATTTTTATTGATCTTGATCTTGTTCTTTATGGAAGAACGGAAAAAGGGACTGTGGAATCTGATCTACGCCACGCCGGGCGGCAGAATACGGCAGGCTGCCAGAAGAAGCGGGCTTATGGCGGTTTCAGCCTGCGTTATGACGGGACTGCTTTGGGCGGAAAATCTGCTGCTTGCAGTATGGATTTACGGAAGTCTGGGCGATCTGTCCCGTTCGGTTCAGTCGGTACCGGGATTTGACAATGTGACATTACGGGTCTCCGTTGGTACTTACCTGTTGCTGCTGATCTTGGGGAAAATGCTTCTGATGGCGGTGCTGGGTCTGCTGATCTGGGTATTTACCGCTTATTCCAGAATGGCGGTGCTGGGCGTCGGAGGTGCGGTGCTGTTTTTGGGAGCGGAATATGCGGCGTGGGCATGGATTCCCCGTTCCAATCCGTTTTCCGGTTTCAAATATATCAATCTTTTCGCGTTCCTGGATTCCAAAACGGTAATGCAGTCCTATAACAATTTAAATCTTTTTGGATTTCCGGTAGGGATTTTTTTGGTATTCTGGATTGTGCTGACGTTATTGCTTCTGGGATTGGGCGCATTGGCGGTTTACTCCGGGCGGATCCGTCCGACGGCGGAACTGTCGCTTATTCGGAAATTTCTGCTGCGGGTAAAGGGACTGTTTCACCGTCAAAAGGAAAATCGGAAACGGCGTCGCCGGCTGATTCCGGTCTGCCATGAATTGTATAAACAGATGATCGTGCAGGGTGGTATTTTCGTACTGGCGGTTTTGCTGTTCCTCAGTATTCGGGGCATTGACGTATATCCGGTACAGTATGATTATTCCATGCAGCTTTATCTGAATTACATAGAGATTCTGAAGGGGCCGTACCTGCCGGAAAAACAGGCGTATCTGGAACAGGAGAAACAGAATCTTGCGGAAAGAATGCAGCAGATCGAGGAAGAGGAAGGGAGAAGCGATACTTATAAAGCGCTCCAGAATGTGGATGAAATGCTGACGGAACTGGTGACGCTGTCAGACCAATATGCGGATTGTACCGAAAAGGGGATCCCGGTGGAGTATGTAAGCCGGATTGGTTACGATAAGCTCTACGGGACGGAAAGCAGGAGAACAGAAATGGGGCAGGCAATCCTGATTATGACAGCCGTGATTTTGCTGGCCGGCGGTTTATTCGCGTATGAAAGGCAGCAGGGCGCCCGGCTCTATCTGGGTGTTATGCGGTATGGCAGAGGCAGGGTCCGGGTCCGGAAATATCTGCTGACGGCAGGCGGGACTTTTCTGATCTGCCTGATTGTCTATGGCTGCCAAATGTATGAGGTATGCTCCAATTACGGGCTGACCGGTCTGTCTGCGCCGGTACAGAGCGTGGCGGTTTTTGTAAATCTGCCCGTCCGTCTGACCGTGCTGCAGTTTTTGATCGTATTTTATCTGGTACGGTATCTGGCGGCCTTGTCGCTGGGATTCCTGGTATTGTTTGTTTCCGAGCATTCGGCGGGAATCTTACAGTCTCTGCTGAAATCGCTGATTATTTTTGTGCTTCCCGCGGGAATGGTTTATATCGGCGTGGATGCGTTTAGCCGATTCAGCATTTTTTCACCGCTGTGCCTGATGAATGGAATGCGGGACGCCGGCGGCTTGACGCTTGGCGCGGCAGCGGGATTGTTGATCTGTGTCGGTTTGGCGGCAGCCGGTGCGGCTGTATCTTGGAAACGGAAAGGTGGAACAGTGCGATGAGAGAATTGAAGTTTGAACATGTCGGAAAACAGTATGGGGAGAAAAAGGCGCTCTGGGATTTTAACGCGGTGCTGACTCCCGGAATTTATGGGATTTTAGGCCCTAACGGAGCCGGAAAGAGCACACTGATGAACCTGTTGACGGACAGTGTGCCGCGCACGGCCGGTACGATTACTTATAACGGAACGGAGATTTTGAAAATGGGCGCCGGATTTCGTGCTAAAATCGGTTATATGCCGCAGCAGCAGGGAATGTACGATCAGTTTACGGCGCGGCGGTTCCTTTATTATATTGCGGATTTAAAAGGAATGAAGAAGAAAGAAGCAACGGAGCAGATCGACCGCTATCTGGAGCTGACCGGTCTGGCAGGACAGGCGGGAAAACGGCTGAGTGGTTATTCGGGCGGCATGAAGCAGCGGGCGCTGTTTGCGGCGGCGCTGCTCGGCAACCCGGAAATCCTAATCCTGGATGAGCCGACAGCCGGCCTCGACCCCGAGGAACGGATCCGGATCCGCAACTATATTTCGGAGACGGCGCGGGATAAGATCGTATTGCTGGCAACCCATGTGGTCAGCGATATTGAGTGTATCGCAGGGCAGGTATTGCTGATGAAGCGGGGATGTCTGGTCGGGCAGGCGCCTCCGGCGGAGCTGATCGCGTCTCTTGAGGGCAAGGTCGCGGAGGTATCCTGTACGCCGGAGACTGCACAGACGCTGCAGCAGACCTACCGGGTCGGCAATATGTATCAGCGGAAAGAAGGCATGGTGCTGCGGCTGGTGGGCGATGATCTGCCCGAAGAATTCCCCAGGATCCGGCAGGGACTGAATCTGGAGGATGTGTATTTGTACTATCTGGAGGATGATAAAGAGCGGTAAAAGAAGTTGGGAACAATTGCGATGTGTTGGAGTCTATATTGAATTTATAGACAGATTGATGTATAATATTTGTATGAAATCAAGCTGGATGTGAAATTATATGTATCATTTTACAAGGAGGTTTTATCTGTGCCGGATGAAGCAATATTGAGTAGTGACAAACGATATACATCTTTCTCCTATAACAACAGAACGATACGCTTTATGACATCTCCAAAACTGGAAAGGTATACCCGGATTGTTGAATGGAATCATGGTTATATTGTGGTTATGGCAAATTATCAGGGAATTGGGGAAGTGGAAGAATACATTGATTTAATACCGATCCTTGAAAATTTGTACCAAAATCCAGATATATTTTTAGAGTCAATTCGGAAAGTGAGGATTCAATATGATTGATGTTGCAAGAGTTGCAGATGAAGCAAGTTAGCATAAAGTGGAGTGAACTCAGCAATAAAAGTTTCTATGGAGAATAAAGAAGATCATGGCAGGAACTCTTTTCTTATGCCCCACTCCCATTGGCAATCTGGAGGATATCAGTGTACGGATCCTGCGTACATTGAAAGAGGTGGATCTGGTGGCGGCGGAGGACACCCGGCACAGCCGGAAATTATTTAATCATTTTGAAATTCATACGCCCATGACCAGTTATCATGAGCACAATAAAATTGAGAAAGCGGCTTATCTGGTCGAACAATTACAGGCCGGAAAACAGGTCGCTTTCATTACGGATGCCGGAACGCCGGGGATTTCTGATCCCGGAGAAGAATTGGTACGGCAATGCTATGAGGCGGGAATTACCGTATCTGCCCTACCCGGACCGGCGGCCTGCGTGACAGCGCTCTCCATGTCAGGACAGGCTACCAGACGGTTTTGCTTTGAGGCGTTTTTGCCTCCGGATAAGAAGGAACGCAGCCGGATTCTGGAGGAACTGAAAACCGAGACCAGAACCATTGTATTATATGAAGCTCCGCATCGGTTGGGGAAAACGCTGGCGGAACTGTTGGAGGTACTGGGGGATCGGAGCGTTACGCTCTGTAAGGAACTGACGAAATTGCATGAAAACGGTTGGAAGACATCGCTGTCAGAAGCGGCAGCGTACTATCAGGAGACAGAGGCAAGAGGGGAATTTGTTTTGGTAATCGCGGGAATCCCCGTTTCCAGACTGGAAGAAGAAAGCAGACAGGCGTGGGAGAACATGGAGATTTCCGAACATATGGCATATTATGAGAGCCAGGGAATGCCACATAAAGAAGCGATGAAACAGGTAGCAAAAGACAGGGGCGTGTCGAAGCGGGATATTTACCAGTCATTGTTATAGATTTTCCAAATTAAATTGACAACCGTCAGGGAGTTGTCTATAATTAAACATCATTGTAGAAATTCGGATAGGAGAAAGATATGGTAGATGAAATGATGGCGCAGGTAGCGAATCTCGACCCGGAGGTGGGCGCGGCCCTGCAGGCGGAATGTAAGAGACAGCGCAGTACGATCGAGCTGATCGCGAGTGAGAATATTGTAAGCAAGGAAGTCATGCTGGCGATGGGCAGCGTGCTGACTAATAAATATGCGGAGGGATATCCGGGAAAGCGGTACTACGGCGGCTGCGAGAAGGTGGATATTGTGGAGCAGATTGCCATTGACCGGGCATGTAAGCTGTTTGGCTGCGATTATGCCAATGTACAGCCGCACTCCGGCGCACAGGCGAATCTGGCGGTATTTTTTGCCGTTCTGGAGCCGGGCGATACCGTGATGGGTATGAACCTGGATCACGGCGGACATCTGAGCCACGGGAGTCCGGTGAATATTTCCGGTAAATATTTTAATATTGTACCTTACGGCGTTGACGACGAAGGATTTATCGATTATGAGGCGATGCGGGAAACCGCGAAAAAAGTACATCCGAAGATGATCATAGCCGGCGCCAGCGCTTATGCGCGGACGATTGATTTTAAGAAATTCCGTGAGGTCTGCGATGAGGTAGGAGCGGTACTGATGGTAGACATGGCGCATATTGCCGGACTGGTTGCGGCAGGCGTACATCCGTCGCCGTTCCCGTATGCGGATGTGGTTACGACTACGACGCATAAGACGCTGCGCGGTCCCAGAGGCGGCCTGATCCTTGCCAATGCGGAAGCAGCCGGCAAATATAATTTCAACAAGGCGATTTTTCCGGGTATTCAGGGCGGTCCGCTGATGCATGTGATCGCGGCGAAGGCAGTCTGCTTCGGAGAAGCGCT
The DNA here is from genome assembly GCA_947626415.1 of uncultured Lachnospiraceae bacterium. Lineage (GTDB taxonomy): Bacteria > Bacillota > Clostridia > Lachnospirales > Lachnospiraceae > CANQSA01. Next base: position 52,363 of record CANQSA010000008.1, on the reverse strand, counting down.
GAAGCCGGAGTTTAAGACCTACGCGCAGAAAGTGGTTGATAACGCGCAGGCGTTAAGCAAGGCGCTGATCGCGAACGGATTCCGGATTCTGACCGGCGGCACGGATAATCACCTGATGCTGGTAGATCTGCGGGATACTGAGATTACCGGCAAGGAACTGCAGAACCGCTGCGACAGTGTAAATATCACATTAAACAAGAATACGGTGCCCAACGAGCCGAGAAGCCCGTTCGTGACATCCGGCGTGCGGATCGGAACCCCTGCGGTTACCACAAGAGGAATGGGCGCTGCGGAAATGGAGGAGATCGCTTCCCTGATCCGAATGACGGCGTTTGAATATGAGGAAAAGGCGGACGAGGTACGAAGCGCGGTTGCGGCGTTATGCGAGAAATATCCGCTTTATGCGTAAGGCAGAATGGAGATCGATATGGCACATATCATTGACGGGAAATTGATTTCCCAGCAGATCAAGGATGAACTGAAGGAAGAAGCGGCGCGCTTGAAGGAAGCGGGGAAGACAGCCTGCCTGGCGGTGATCCAGGTGGGAAAGGATCCGGCTTCCAGCGTTTATGTGAACAATAAGAAGAAGGCATGCGCCTATATCGGGATCGAATCGCTTTCTTATGAACTGGAGGAGAAGGTTTCGGAGGAAGAACTGCTTTCTCTGATCCGGGATCTGAATGGGAATCCGGCGGTAAACGGAATCCTGGTACAGCTGCCGCTGCCGGCGCAGATCGACGAATTCAAGGTGATCCAGACGATCAGTCCTGAAAAGGACGTGGATGGATTCCATGAGAAGAATGTAGGCGCGCTGAATACCGGCGGCAAAGGCTTTGTATCCTGTACGCCTGCCGGCATAATCCAGTTGTTGAAGCGCAGCGGGATTTCCATTGCCGGAAAACACTGCGTTGTGATCGGAAGAAGCAATATTGTGGGTAAACCGGCGGCAGCCTTAATGCTTCGGGAGAATGCTACCGTGACGATCTGTCATTCCAGGACACAGAACTTAAAAGAAATGACCAGACAGGCGGATATCCTGATCGTGGCAATGGGTAGGCCAAAAGCGATTGACGCCGATTATGTAAAGGACGGGGCTGTTGTCATTGACGTGGGCATCCACCGAATGGAAAACGGGAAACTGTGCGGTGATGTGGATTATGCCAGTGTGGAACCGAAAGCGTCCTATATTACGCCGGTTCCGGGCGGCGTAGGTCCGATGACGATTGCGATGCTGATGGAGAACTGTATGTCTGCTATCCGGTAAAAGTAAAGGAAGTAGAGATAAAGCGAATAAAAATAAAGCAAATAAAACAAGGTGCCGGCACAGAAGCCGACGCCTTATTTCGTTCAATCTCAAAGATACATCGGGCTGCGGGATTTAAGCCGCAGTTACGAACTGCTTCAGGAAATCCTCATAGCAGCAGGGTTTGCCGAAGTAAAAGCCCTGGTAATAGTCCGGAAACAGTTTCTGGATCCGGGAGCGTTCCTGCGCGGTCTCTATGCCTTCTGTACAGAATTTCAGATTCAGATCGTGCACCAGTCTGCTCATCAGGGACAGCAGATTGTATTCATATTCGCTTTCCAGCGCTTTGGCTGTGAAGGAACGGTCGATCTTAATGATATCAGGCCGCAGGTCGTTTAAGTAGTGGAAGTTGGAGTAGCCGGTGCCGAAATCGTCCAGGGCCAGCAGGATGCCAAATTCCTTTAATTTCGCCCAGAACCGGGTAAAGCGCAGATCGGATTCCAACAGACCGCTTTCCGTCAGTTCGATGATCACGGCGGAAGGATCCAGTTCATGCCGGAGGATCGCGGAAGTCAGTTCGTCGAGCAGATCGGTCTTCATGATCTGGACATAAGATACATTGATGCTCACCCGGAACTCCGGAACCCACTGCCGGATATTTTTACATGCCGTCAGCGCCTGTTCAGTCATCCAGCGTCCGGCGGGAACGATCAATCCTGTTTCTTCCAAAATCGGGATAAATTCTGCCGGAGATACCATACCGAACTGCTCGGAGCGAAAGCGCATCAGAGATTCTGCCCCGTACAGCTTATCGGTTCCCGCACTGAACAGCGGCTGATAATAAGCCATAAAGCCTTCAAAATTGTGGGAGACAGCCTGCCGCAGCTCCCGCGTCAGACTTTCGGTCCGCAGAAATTTCTCATAGTCTGTCTGCCGGAATACATAGCAGGTGTTCCGCCCTGCCTGTTTCGCCTGGCTCAGCGCGAATTCAGACAGCTTCATAATATTCGGAAATGACAAGTCTTCAATATCCTGAAATTGTAGGATCCCGCTGGAAACCGTATAAATAGCTTCATAGGAATTCTCAGAGATAAAGCGGTCGATCGTGCGGCGGATGTCCCGGTACAGGGAAATGGAATCCTTTTTGCCGCTGCCGATCATATCTACGATCATAAATTCATCGGATACGATCCGATACAGCTGCTGTCCGGGCAGCATACAGCCGGCAATGCATTCCGCCGTCTTCCGAAGAATCATATCGCCGTATTCAATTCCCATCCGCTCGTTAATATCCTTAAATTTATCAAGACCCAGACGGATCAGATAACTGTTGGGAGACAGCACCGGAAGCTCTTCCATAAAGTACTGTAAGCTGGACTGGCCCAGCAGACCGCTGACATTGTCCGCCTTCTGCCGTTTGCCGATCTCATTGATGCAGCCTACCATATACTGCGCCTGCCCATCGCGGCTGACTACATGGCCGCGGCAGTTGATCCAGATCGGCTGGCCGTCTAACGCCCGCCACCGGTACTGCATGTTGTGCTCGGTTTTTTCCTGCGCCAGCAGCGCGCGGATATCTTCCTGCAGCGCCGGCAGATCTTCCGGATAGACGACCTGCGCCAGATTCCGGGCGACATTGTGAAACGCATTGCCCGGAAGCGCGAACCGTTCTTCCGCAGTCGGAGAGATATAATAAAAGTCATTGACAAAATCATAGACATACAGATGGTCATCCATGCAGGGATGGATCAGGTCAATGATTTCACATAATTGTTCGGTTGTGATATTCTGAAAATCCCGGTTCATAAAATAGCCTCATTTCTGCAAGTCACTGTATAAATTCGTATGTTCCAAAGATACACAGAGCATTATATGTGAAAGAATAAGCAATTGCAAGCCAATAAATGCACAATTTATAAAAAACTTCTGTGATTTTTCTGTTCAAATACACAAAAATCTGCTATAATGATACATCATATGGAATCTGGAGAAACAGAGAATGGAGAAGGTATTGGGAAAACGATATAAGCTGCTGTGCTTATGCGTCATTTTTTTGGTTTTGGGCTTTCTGTGTGCGGGAAGGGTTTACGGACAGGCCGGAGCGGCTTCGGATGATACGATTCCGGAAAAAGATATTCTGACGCCGGAGGAAAGGACATATGTTACCAACCTGCGGCCTTTGACCGTGGGGTGTCCCATGAACGCCAACCCTATTTTTTATCTGAATGAAGAGACCGGAGAGATGGGAGGCATTTCCAAGCGGATCCTGGATCTGGTATCGGAGAAAACGGGACTGCAGTTTGTTTATAAAGAAATCCCACAGGGGGAGATATCCTATCAGACGCTGCGGGATCTGGATATTGATCTGATTGCCGGGATTGAATCGAATCCGGTCAATGCGCGTGCGCAGGGACTTGACCTGACGGTACCTTATTTTGAAGCAAAGACGATCATTGTCTGCCGAAAAAATGATACATTTGAACCAAAAGCGAAGGTTCGAATCGGAATCGCGTCCGGTTCGGAGACGATGGAGCGGGTGATCAAGGATGCATATCCCAACAGCTCCGTGACCTTATATAATTCTCCGGAAGAAGTGATGGACGCACTGTCTGACCGGAAAGTGGATGCGGTGATCAGCAATCAGTATACGGTGGATCGGATCCTGAGCCGGCCGAAATACGATGATCTGCAGATCGCGGCGATGGCGGATATCGGGGATCGTTACTGTATGTCTCCGATGTTAAAAAAGAATGTGGACGGTTCAAGCAATACGGAACTGACCAATGCGCTGCTGATGCGGGTGCTGAACAAAGGGATCATGGCTGTTTCCGATACGCAGCGAGGATTTATTATCATTGACGAGACGATGCTGAACCGGTATCAGCTGACGCTGGGCGATCTGTTTGACCGATATCGTCTATGGGTGATCATCCTCCTGGGAACTCTGGGATTGATCGTGGTTATGGCGGTCATTATGCTCCGGCTGCAGGTTCGGAATAAGGGCCTGGAACTGGTAAGGCAGGGAGAAGAGAGGCACAGACTGCTGATTGAGAAATCGGAACAGATCGTATATGAGATTGATGTGCAGAAAGGGGAGATCGTTACCTCAGCTCTGTTTAAGGAGAAGTTCGGTTGGGATCTGGCGAGACAGTATAAGCCTGTCGAGTGGGAATCGGTTTTGGAACAGTGCCGGATTCATCCGGAGGATAAAGAATATTTTACCCAGACGCTGCAGAAGTCGTTTGCGGATAAAAAAGACTGTAAGATAGTAGTTCGGATCATGTGCGCGGATCAGTCCTACCTCTGGTGCGATATCCGGCAGTTTGTGGTTCTGGATTCAAAAGGCAACTTACAGCAGATACTGGGTCTGATCCGGGATGTCAATAAAGAACATGACGAACAGCAGAATCTGGAAGAAAAGTCCAGGCGGGATGTGTTGACCGGACTGATGAATAAAGCCTTTTTCTATCAGGAGGCCGAGCAATATCTGGAAAAGTGCGGCGTGGAAGACTGCGCTATGATTTTCGTGGATGTGGATCATTTTAAACAGCTGAACGATACGTTAGGGCATATGATCGGAGACCGGGCGCTGCGGGATACGGCCGCGGTGCTGAAATCGGTATTCCATGAAGAGGATCTGGTTTCCAGATTCGGCGGCGATGAATTTTGCATCCTGGTAAAGGATATCAATGTTGTCCTGCTGGAACAGACTTTACAGCTCCTACATGAAAAGCTGCATATTACATATACGGACGGCAATAAAAAGGCGGGAATCTCAGCGAGCATCGGCGTTACGACGGCGGGGATCAGCGGATATGACTTAAAGAAACTGGTGGATCAGGCGGACGAGGCGCTGTATGCTTCCAAGGAATCGGGCAGAGACCGCTATACCTATTATGCTTCAATCCAACAGTAAGCATTTATGAAAAAGATAAAAAACATTGTGAAAAATGTAAAAAAACATAGAATTTTTTGACGGATAATGTTATTATGGAATTCAGCATGATCGAGCAAGCGGGGGTTATCAGAATATGCAGGAGCAGAAACAGAAACGATATCAGCTGCGGCAGGCAGCAGGGATGTACTGGCTGTTGGATATGGAGCAGTCAGGCTGCCCATACCGGAAACCCGTTTTAATGAACGCAGTGGGCGTACGGATCTGGAACAGGATAAGCGAAGGCTGGAAGACGAAGCAGATTGCGGAGGAACTGCACACGGTATATGAGATCCCCTGCCATGAGGCGCTGGCGGATGTCAAACAGTTTATTTCGCAGCTGCGGGCGCAGGGGATTATTTAGGAGAAGGCGGATTATGAATATTTTATTGGTTGGCGGTTCATGCTCGCTCATGAACCAGATGATCATCAAGTTAAATAAAGAGGGACATCGGATCTATCTGCTGACGGGCGACCGGTATAAGAGCCAGTGGTATGGGAAAGTATTTGAACGCTATGACTTTCCGTACGACAGCGATTGCTTAAGCGATGTATTTGACAGCGTGAATCCGGATATGACTATATTTCTGGGGATCCACGACCCGATTTTTCAGTGGCAGGACGAACGGCGGGAATCCGTACGGTTTTCTTCCAGCCTGATGAATCTGCTGATGGCGCATTCCGTGACCAGTGAAGGCAGATTTCTGTTTTTATCTTCTCAGGAAGTTTTTTCCAACAATCACCCGAACAATATAACAGAAGAGGAAGAGACCTCTGCGGTGGGATTCCGCGCCATGGCGCTGGCCCAGGCGGAGGAAATGTGCGATATTTATCGCAGGACCAGGAATCTGGATATTGTGGTACTGCGTCTGGATCACTATTACAGTATTCCGATGGAAAGAAAGAATATCAATAATATCTGCGCCTCCATGTGTATGGAAGCGCTGGAGTCCGACACCATTTCTATCCATGCCGGCAATCGGTTCTCACTGCTGTATGAAGCGGACGCGATTGAATTTATCTACCGCGTCCTGGTCTGCGAGAAACACAATCAGTTCCTGTATCATCTTTCCTCTTCGGAGGAGATCAATGAACTGGAACTGGCGCAGCTTGTGAGAAAGTACATGACGGCTGCGGAAGAACGGATGGATAAGGATAAGAAAAAGGCCGCCCGAAAGGCAAAGGCGGAGAATGCCGGAGAAGATCAGCCGGAATCTGAAAACGGTGAACTTGCAGCTGCGGACGCGCAGTCCGGCGAGGAAGAAAATATCAACGCCGAGCAGGAGAAAAACGGCGGGATCCGGATCGTGCGCCTGCAGGAAAGCGGCAATTCCCGCTGTATCCTGTCCAATCAGCTGTATGACAGTGAATTTGGCGTCAAAATCTTCAATCAGATTGAGCCTACCGTAGAGAAGATGGCCAATCATATGGTAAAAAATAAAGAAGTTTTTCTGACCGGAGAGAAATCGCTGATCCCCTGGTGGAAGCGGTTTCTGGAGAAGTCCGGCTGGCTGCTCCGCGCTCTGGTTCCTTTTGTTGAGAATCTGATCTGTTTTATTCCGTTCTTTATGCTGAATAACCGCGCGGTGGGAAGCGAATATTTCAGCAATCTGGACTTTTATCTGTTGTATGTGCTGTTATTTGCCATTGTATACGGTCAGCAGCAGGCTACGTTTTCTGCCGTGCTGGCAGTGGCGGGCTATTGTTTCCGACAGATGTATACCCGCTCGGGATTTGAAGTTTTCCTGGATTATAATACATATGTATGGATCGCCCAGTTGTTTATCCTGGGTCTGGTCGTGGGCTATATGCGCGATCAGCTGCGGGAGATGCGGAGCGAGTCGCAGGAGAGTACGGAGTATCTGAACGCGCAGCTGGATGATATCCGGGATATCAATAAGAGTAATGTGCGGGTAAAAGATGCTCTGGAAGTACAGATCGTAAATCAGAACGACAGCGTAGGGAAGATCTATAACATTACCTCTACGCTGGATCAGTATACGCCGGAGGAAGTTCTGTTCTACGCGGCGGAGATCCTCTCTCAGCTGCTGGGGAGCGAGGATGTGGCGATCTATCAGGTATCCAACGCGGATTACGCCAGACTGTTTTCGTCTACTTCCGCCAGAGCCAGAGAACTGGGGAATTCCATTAAATATACGGAAATGGGCGAGGTATATGAAACGCTGATGAGTCAGAAGGTATATATCAACCGGACCATGGATAAGCGGTACCCGCTGATGGCAAACGCTATTTTTGAAAACGGCGGGATGCAGATGATCGTGATGGCATGGGGAATTCCGTGGGAAAGCATGACCCTGGGACAGGCAAACCTGTTCGTGGTTGTCAGCTATCTGATCCAGAACGCGGTCCTGCGCGCTAACCGGTATCTGGAAGCGCTGGAGGATAAGCGCTATAGGGGAGGCACCCGTATTATGGAAACCGATGCGTTTACATCCCTGGTACACGCCTATATGAGCGCAAAGAGAAAGGACCTGGTAGAATGTACGCTGCTGCAGCTTTTTGTACAGCCGGAGCAGTACAGTGATGCGGCTGCGCTTCTGACCGCGAAGCTGCGTCAGACGGACTACCTGGGGACATTGGAAGATGGCGGACTGTATGTATTGCTGGCAAATACAAAGCCCGCTGATGCGGAGATCGTTATTAACCGGTTTGCCCAGCTGGGCTATACCAGTAAAATGACAGAGGAGATTATGTTATGACATTTCGGGGGTTTATCTGGCTGCTGATCATCAATCTGCTGGTGGTATTGATCTATGTTATCTGGAACCTGCTGAAGAAACGGGCCCGTTCCAGAAGCTTTTTGATCAAAACGGTGGTTATGCTGCTTTGTCCGCTGGTGGGGTCATGTTTTTTCATATTCAGTTATCTGCTGTACGGGATTCTGTTTTCTGCACAGGTGGATCTGGAAGACGTTATTTTCAGTAAGGAAAGAGTCGCCACCTATATGCATGCGGACGAAGAACGGGAACGCAATATGGTGCCTCTGGAAGAAGCGATTGCGATCACGGATCGCGGAAATCTGCGGGAGCTGATGATGAACGTGGTGCGCGGGGATATTCAGAAGTCGCTGGCGGCGATCTCGCTTGCCTTAAACAGCGAAGATTCGGAGACATCCCATTACGCGGCGTCTGTACTGCAGGATTCCCTGAATGATTTCCGGGCGAACGTCCAGAAGAATTACCAGCAGATTCAGGAGGAAAATGAGGCGGAGGATAAAGAGAAAGATAACGATCTGATCGCGGAGCACTGTATGATCTTACAGGATTATATGAACCGGGTGCTGGTACAGCGGGTTTTTACCGATATGGAGCAGAAATCCTTTGCGGATATCATGGATCGCGTCACGGAGATCGGATTTACGGCAAACCGGAATTATATGAGCAGCACAAATTACGAAAACGTATGTCTGCGGCTCTTGGAAACAGAAGATTTTGTCAACTGTAAAAAATGGTGTGAACGTGCGGCGGAGCAATTCCCGAATACGCTTTCCAGCTACACCTGCCAGTTAAAGCTGTATTTTACCAGCGGGGAACGGGAGGAATTTTTCCGGGTCATGAAAGAACTGCGCAGTTCCAATGTAATTATTGACAATGAGACGCTTGAACTGATCCGGGTATTTATGTAAATCGGACAGAAAGGAATCGCGGATATGGTCTCACGCAGAAACTATTTCAATATCACGATCATGATGATCGTGCTGTTATTCATGTTTCAGTTTCCGGAATTTATCAAAGAATCTGGAAATGATTATGATACAAATGAATATTTAAAAAATACCGACTTGAATGCCGCGACAGCGTGGAAGGTGAATGAGGAACCGATCAAATCAGGGAATCATGTGGCTTTTTTCGGGCCTTCGGATAGTGCGGTCTGTGCAGTTATCAATGAATGGTGTACATACACCAAGCGAAATCTGCTGATCTATGCGGATTTAAATGATTTTCATATAGAGGCAGGCGTCATGCCGGAGGTGATCTTACTGGAGCCGTCGGTGATCAATGACGACGCTGACGTACAATTACTGGAGCGCTGGGTAAAGGAAGGTATGTCACTGATTTTCTGCGGGCTTCCGGATACGGGTTTTGTCAGAAGAAGCCTTCCGCTCCGGGAATTGATGGGGATCCGGTTCGTGAATAAAATGGAGCAGAGCATAACCGGCGTATATCTGTTCAAAGGCTTTTTGCTTGGAGGGGATATCATTTATCAGGCGAATACGGAAGAAGAGCAGAAGCGGCAGGATTTGGCACAGGTTGTTCCATGGTTTCAGGCGGCCGGCGGGACGAAAGTATATATGGTAGGACTGATCGATGATGCGGATGTGGAAAATGAAGAACTTCCCATGCTGATCTGGCGCAACAGCATAGAACGTTCCCGGATCTTTGTCGTGAACGGAAATTATATGGAGGATATTTCTGGTATTGGTATTCTGGATGCGATGATGGCGGAAATGAATTCCTATGAAATATACCCGGTTATCAATGCACAAAATGTTACGGTAGCAAATTACCCGGGGTTTTCCAACGAAAATGAAGAGACAGTTATGGATATTTACAGCCATAACCAACAGTCTCTTTACCGGGATATCATATGGCCGGGGCTTTTGTCAACGATGGACCGGGTGAATCTGAAAATGACCTGTTTTCTTATGCCGCAGTATGATTATTCCGATGATGAATTTCCGAACAGCAGGGATTATACATTTTACTTGAAGCAACTGAAAGAACAGGAGGGAGAGGCCGGACTGTCTATGGAAACCAGGACAGATATGTCACTGGCGGAAAAGGCGGAAAAGGATGATCCATTCTATTCCGCATTAAACGGGAAATATAAATATGGAGCGCTGTATCTGGAAACAGATCAACTCCCGGAGGCAGATCAGCTCCCGAACGTCAGATATTTAAAGAATGCGCAGACACTTACCTGCGCATATACAAAAGAACGTCCGCTTGTGTCGTATTGTACCAATAACATGACACTGCAGATGGCTACTCATAATGCCAGGCTGCATACCTATGGAGATAATCTGCGGTTAAGAAGTCTGGAAACAGCGTTGGGATATTCCAATATTCTGTTAGATATGAACAATGTCGTATGGCCGGAAACAGACGATGATAAATGGGAAAACTACTATGAAGAGCTGAGCAGCAATGTTCTTACCTACTGGTCGCAGTTCTCATATTTTTCGCAGACGACCCTGTCAGAGAGCGACCAGCATATTCGGACATTTCTGGCCCTTGACTATGAAGACAGCCGGAAGGATAACACGATCCGCCTGACAATAACAAACCGGAAAGGAGATGCCTGGTTTATCCTGCGCACCAATAACGAGCGGATAGCCAAGATCAGCGGAGGACGCAGTGAAGAACTCGAAGAGGGTGCTTTTCTGATCTGTGCGGAAGAAGATACCGTTGAGATTCAGGTTGAAAAGATATTGATGCAGAAATAAGCATAAGAGAGCAAGCCGTATGACGGGAAAGAGGTAAGTCTATGAAGAAGAAGGAAGAAGACCATATGAAAATATGCATTGTCGCAGAAGGATGCTATCCTTATGTGGTGGGTGGCGTATCCAGCTGGATCAACAGTATGATCAAGTCTTTTCCCAATCTGGAATTTATTGTGCTCGGTATTGTGGCAGACCGTTCGATGCGAGGAAAGTTCACCTATGAGTTGCCAGAGAATGTTACGGCTGTCTATGAAGTATATCTGAACGATCTGGACTGGGGGCATACGAAGAAGCGGGGACAGCGGACCAGTTTAAATAAACAGCAGTACCGTGCGGTACGAAGCATGATCTTAAATCAGAAGGTGGACTGGGATACGCTGTTCCAGATGTTTCACGACAATGAGTTTTCCATTGACGACTTTATCATGGGGGCCGACTTTTTAAACGCCGCAAGGGAATGTTACGATCTGCTGTATCCGCAGATTGTATTTTCGGATTTTCTGTGGACGCTGCGTTCCATTTATCTGCCGTTTTGCTTTGTGATGAAAATGGACGTTCCGCAAGCGGATCTGTACCACTGTGTAGCGACCGGGTATGCCGGTGTACTGGGATGTATGGCGAAGTTTTTTCATGGCAGCAGTGTGCTGATTTCTGAACACGGGATCTACACCAGAGAACGGGAAGAGGAATTGCTGAAGGCAACCTGGGTTGCCGGTATTTATAAAAATATCTGGATCGATCAGTTTAAAAAGATGTCAAAGCTGGCCTATGACCGGGCCGACCTGGTGACCAGCCTGTATGAGCGGGCCAGGGAACTGCAGTTGGATCTGGGCTGTCCTGCAGCCAAAACAATGGTGACGCCCAACGGGATCGATACAAAACGGCTGGAGAATCTGCCCGGCAAGACGGAAGAAGATGCGGATATGATCAATGTGGGCGCTGTCCTGCGTGTTACGCCGATCAAAGATGTGAAAACCATGATTCAGGCGTTCGCGTTCGCGAAAAAGGAAGTGCCCAAGCTGAAACTGTGGATCATGGGTCCCTGTGATGAAGATGAAGAATATGCGCAGGAGTGTTTTGATCTGGTAGAGACTCTGCATGCTGCCGATATAGAATTTACAGGGCGGATCGATGTCCGGGAGTATCTGGGACGGATGGATTTTACCATTCTGACCAGTATCAGCGAAGGGCAGCCGCTTACCATATTGGAAAGCTACGCGGCGCATAAACCGGTGATCGCGACTGATGTGGGGAACTGCAGAGGTCTGATCTACGGAGAAGAAGGCGACGATTTTGGACCGGCGGGCATTCTGACTCACATTATGAACCTGCAGGAGATCACGACCGCCATGATCGAAATGGCGCTGGATACCAGAGGGCGTTTGCAGATGGGAGAAAACGGGTATCGGCGTCTGATGGCGAAATACCGGATCGAGGATATGCAGGAAGTATATCGGAATATCTACAAGGATTTTGCCGCGAAGCAGAATATCGAGTGGACAGAGGAGCCGTTTACGGTTTACGGAAAGGAGGATTCAAATGGCAGGAATCGGCGTAAGCCTGAATAAGATTTATTCCAAAAATACCATCACCACCAATCTGGTCGGATTCGGTTACAGTACGATGATTACGGTTGCCCCCATGTTTCTGGTAATCGGCGCGATCATGGTGATGCAGTATTTTCTCGGATTTTCCAAGGTCGGATATGCGTCCAGGGAACTGTTTGCCAGCACGGTGCTGTACATTTTCATTTTTTCCCTGTTGTCGGCGTCTCCATTTAACGCGGTATTGTCTAAATATATGTCGGACATTATCTATAATGAAACATATGAGGACATCATTCCCTGCTTTAACCTGGGGCTGATCATGAACATCGTATTTGGCTGTCTGCTGGGCATTCCGTTCTGCATTCACGAGTACATTGTAGGACAGGTGGCAATCGGATATGTGTTTGCGGGATACTGCGGATTTATCGCGCTGATCCTGGTCTTCTATTCCATGCTGTATCTGTCCATTACCAAAGACTATAAGAAAATATCGTTTTTCTTTCTGATCGGAATGATCGTGACTGTGCTGCTGTCATTTTTACTGGTATGGGTATTTCACTGGGAGATCACCATTGCCATGCTGGTATCGCTGGATGTGGGCTTTTGGCTGATCGCCTGTCTGGAACTGGCGATCGTCCGTTCCTATTTCCGGGTTAACAGCGGAAAATACAGAGCGGTATGGAATTACTTCAAAAAATACTGGAAACTGGTCGCTATTAACTTTTTATATATTTTAGGATTATATATTCATAATTTTGTATTTTGGACGACGGATATGCACACCATTGTCGCGAAGAGCTTTGTCAGTATGAATGCCTATGATATGGCAACCTGTATTGCCATGTTTACCAACATTTCCGCTACGATCATTTTTATCTCCAGGATCGAGATGCATTTTCACGAACGATATAAGGCGTATTCGGAGGCCGTGATCGGCGGACGGGGAATGGATATTGAGAACACGAAGAGCCGGATGTTCCGTCAGCTTGCGGAGGAGCTGATGAACCTGCTGCGTATTCAGTTCATTGTTTCAGTTGTGGTATATCTGCTCTGTATGGTCTTTCTTCCGATGTTCGGTTTTGGCGGGATGGTCCTGCAGATCTATCCCTGTCTGGCAGCGGGATATTTTATCCTGTTCCTGATGTATTCGGCGATTCTGTTCCTGTATTATTTTAATGACTTGTCCGGAGCCCTGGTGACAACGGCGTTGTTCTGTCTGGGAACGCTGGTGGGAAGTATCGTGGCGACCTTTCTCCCTGTGATCTGGTACGGGATCGGAGTGGTATTCGGTTCCCTGCTGGGCTGGACGGTCGCCTATAAGCGGCTGCGGTGGCTGGAAAAGAATCTGGATGTGCATATATTCTGTGAAGGAAGTATTTTAAAGAAGGGGCGCGGAGGACGGCCTTCAGATCAGGTATTTAACCGGTATGAAGAAGATAAACCGGCAAAAGAAAACCAGGAGGTGGCATAATGACAATTGGAACATTATTATGCGTAATTATGATTATTACAGGAGTGGCGCTTCTGCTTCTGATCCTGCTGTCGCTGGCGCGCAGAAAGCTGACGGAAAGCTTTTGCCTGGCGTGGGGGCTGTTTGCGGTGCTGCTGATTCTGGCAGGCTGCCTGCTCCATCCGTCGGAGCTGAACCATTATATCAGTTTAAAGGGTTTGATCCTTCTATTGTTTGCGCTGTACGGAGTGATCTGGGGGCTCTATGCGCTGAGCCTGGTTGTTTCTAAGCTGATGCGCAGAAACCGGGAGCTGGCCATGCATGTATCTTTGCTGAATCAGGAGAATGAGCAGATCATGGAAAGGCTGAACCGTCTGGAAAAACAAAATCAAAAGGAGTAGCAGGGCGTTATGAAAAAAAAGATATTGTTTGTGATCAATACGCTGGGACACGCGGGGGCGGAGGTTGCTCTGATGGAACTACTGCGCAATCTCAGTCCGGAGCAATATGAGGTTTCGCTGCTGGTTTTGCTGGGACAGGGCGATATGGTGAAAGAACTGCCTGCCCATGTCCGTCTGTTAAACAAGCATTATGACGCCTGTCCGATTCTGACAGAGCAGGGGAAACAACATTTAAAACGGCATGTGCTGAGAGCGATGCTCAGCCGCGGGGCGGTGATCCGGGAACTGCCGTATCTGGTGAAGCATTTCCTGAAAATGAAGAAACAGGGGAAGATCCTGACTGATAAACTGCTCTGGCGGGTAGCGGCCGTAGGCGCGCCGCGGATCCGGGAACATTTCGATCTGGCAGTCGCTTATCTGGAAGGCGGTTCCGCATATTATGTAGCGGATTACATAGACGCGGACAGGAAAGCCGCTTTTATTCATATCGATTACAACCTTGCCGGATATAACCGGGAACTGGATCAGGACTGCTATCTGAAATATGACCGGATCTTTGGCGTATCGGGAGAAGTGAAAGAGCATTTTCTTTCTGTTTATCCGGAATGCGCGGACCGGACTGATACTTTCCAGAACCTGATCAACCAGGAGGCGATCCGGAAGAAAGCGAAGAAGAAGGGCGGATTTACAGACGGCTATGCGGGAAAGCGGATTCTGACCGTGGGAAGGCTGAATCCGCAGAAAGCATATGAGGTGTCCATAGACGCCATGAAGCTGATCAAGGACGCCGGCGTGAAAGCCCGCTGGTATGTGCTGGGAGAAGGCGATGAACGGGAAAAACTGGAAGCGCAGATCAGGCGGCTCGGACTGGAAGAAGATTTCCTGCTGCCCGGCGCGACGGACAACCCTTATCCCTATTTCGCGCAGACAGATCTATATGTGCACTGTACCCGGTATGAAGGAAAAAGCATCGCAATTCAGGAGGCGCAGACACTGGGATGCCCGATTCTGGTCTCCAATTGCAGCGGGAACCGGGAGCAGGTTGTAGACGGCGAAGACGGTCTGATGTGTGAACTGACGCCGGAGAGCATCCGGGACGGAGTTTTGGAATTGCTGCAGGATGATGAAAAACGGAAACGGCTGGGAGATGCGGCGGCACAGAAACAGATCATGAATCGCTCGGAAATCAATAAGCTGCTTTCGCTGATCTCGGATTAAACAAAAGAACGGAAAGCAAGAAGCATAGAAACGGAGACGGATATGAAAGAAAAAAAAGAAGTACTGATTATTATCCCCGCGTATAATGAGGCGGCAAATATCGCAGCAGTATTGGAGCAGATTGAAAATCCGGATATTGCGGCATTTGCGGATGTGTTGGTTATGAATGATGCTTCTTCTGATGATACGAACTGGATCGTGAAACAACACGGGCATGAAGTGGTGTCCCATGTATTCAATCTTGGATACGGAAGCGGGTTACAACTGGGATATAAATATGCGATCAGAAGGCATTACAAATATGTGATTCAAATGGACGCAGACGGACAGCATGATGTCTGCAATATTAAAAATCTGTATGAAGCATTAACGACGCCGGATGAAAAAGGCTTATGTCCGGACATTGTCCTTGGGTCCCGGTTTATGGAGGGAAGCCCGAAATATCCAGTGTCCGCGGTGAAAAAATTCGCCATGGGATTGTTTAAGAAAATGATCTATTGGGGAACCGGGCAGCGATTTACCGATCCCACTACCGGTTTACAGGGATTAAGCAGAAGGGCTGTTTTATTCTACTCCAAATACAATCATTTCGATGACAAATATCCGGATGCCAACATGATCATGCAGATGACATTGCTGGGATACCGGCTGAAAGAAATTCCGGCCGTCATGCATCTGCGGATGCAGGGCACCAGTATGCACTCCGGCCTGAAACCGGTTATCTATATGTTCCGAATGGTATTTTCCATTATAGCGATTTTAATCCGCGTTAAGATTTTGAAAATAGATGTGGGTGTGTCAGATGATAAACCTGTTTAGACAAAACGTATGGAGATTTGAACCGGGAGAGTTTTCCGAATCTACGGAGGAATTGGTCAATCCGGCAAGAGGCTGGTATGAGATCTTTCCTTTTCGAGCAGAACAAACACCGGACTTTACGGAAACAGGATCCTCTATGCGACCCGAGGACAGCCTGGTTCTGATCATTGTGGATATCGGTTTCTATCGGGAACGGGAGATCGACGGACCGGGTATTTTACATATCAGAGAAATCCTGCGGTTTTTTGCGGAATGTGGGAAAGATATCATTCTGCGCATTGTTTATGACCGGGAAGGAAACGGGTTGAAGCAGGAGCCGGAGTCCTTCTCGCTGGTAAAAACTCACTTTGAACAGATCGCTGGTCTGACTGCCCTGTTTTCAGACAACATTCTGGTATATCAGGGGATGCTGTTAGGAAGCTGGGGTGAGATGCATACCTCCAGATTTTTGTCCCGTGATCATCTGCGGGAATTGTATTCTATTTTTGAAAGCCGTACAAACGGAAGACCGTTTCTCGCGGTACGAAGACCCATGTACTGGCGGCAGCTTCAGACCAGGCAGATTTATTCAAAGCCGTCCTTCCGGATCCAGGCGGGATTGTTTGATGACGGGATTCTGGGTTCCCATACCGATTTGGGCACGTTTGGTGTACGGGCAAAAGAAAATGCAGGCTGGTGGGATGCGTGGGAAACCGGGGATGAGCTGGATTTTGAAGACGTACTCTGCCGGTATGTGCCAAACGGCGGCGAGGTTGTATTGGAAGACGGGCAGGAGCAGACGGACTCAGATCAGCTGCTTCAGGCGGCAAAAGAAAGACTTTCCAAAATGCATATTACGTATTTAAACAGGATGCATGACAGAAGACTGCTTAACATATGGAGAATCTGTACGTGGAAAGAAAACGGACCTTGGGATGGGATGAACGGATTCGACTATATCGGACGGCATCTGGGGTATCGGTTCTGCATTCGGGATGCGGAGATTTCCCGTTTGAGGAAAGAGCAGTATCAGCTTGTCCTTTCCATAGAAAATGTGGGATTTGCAAATCTGTATCAGGAAGCAGAGGTATATCTGGTGTGGAAAGAACCGGATGGCCGGGAGACCAGAGAACTGACAGACTGGGATGCGCGGAACTGGGTCAGTGGCGCGGTAATCCGTCAAAGCCATGTGATCTCTCCGAAAGAGGGGAAACTTTATTTATCTTTGAACCGGAAGCAGGATGGAAAGTTGATCCGGACTGCTAATACAATGGAATGTAACGGCAGACTGCTGCTGGGAGAGTTTTACAGGAAGAGATAATTGCAGGCACAGGGAGTTAAATGATGACTACGTTATATTGGATATTCGAATTTACAAAAGTATTATTGTTTTATCTTTTTATAATGTTTGTTTGGCCTTCTGTTATTTTTCGGAGTTATCTGCGTAAAAAAAGCAGAACGTTTCGATTCTGCTTTTGTGTAACTGTTCAGGTGGTCATTATTAACACGGTAGTCCTGGGTTTTGGATTATTGCATATACTGAATGTGTGGACCATTAATCTGGTGTTATACGGAACGCTGCTTTACAGTATCAGGGAAAAACTGTTTTTGAAAAAAAATCAGAAAAAAGGACTGCAGAAGCTGTTGGCAGGAACCTATGGCTTAAAACAGTTCTTTTTAAGAACAGTCCGTGCGCTGAAACAGCAGATGATTCTTGGGATCCGGACAGCGTGGCGGAGTCTGCATGGCAAAATGCTGGAGTATGGACTGCTTTTTGTCGTCCTGGCTTACGGCGTCTTTTATTTCAGTTATGGGGCATTGCAGGATTATTCTTACGGATTCGGCGATATGTATGTACATCACGCCTGGATCTATGGACTGATGCAGGGAGAGGTATTCCAGGCCGGTGTATATCCGGAGGGTATGCATTGCGTCGTGTATCTGATGCATATGACATCAGGTATTCGGCTTTACAGTTGTCTGCTGTTTCTGGGAGGTATTCATTCCCTTGTCTTTTTGCTGTCCGCGTACTGTCTGATGAAGGAAATATTTCGCTGGAGATATACGCCGATTCTGGTGCTGGTGATTTTCCTGACTATAGATCTGAATTGTATTGACGAGGTATTCAGTATGTCCCGTCTGCAGTGGACGTTGCCACAGGAGTACGGGCTATATACACAGTTTTTATGCGCCCTGTTCTTATTCCGTTATTTGAAGGGAAGGCATGGAAAATACAAGCGAAAGCGCGGAGAACCAAGGACAAAACTGCGCAGGCTCTGGGTGTGGAATGAGGATTTGTTTTTGTTTGCCGCTTCTCTGACAGCATCTTTTGCAGTTCATTTTTATACTACGATTATGGCGTTTTTCCTCTGTCTGTTGTTTGCCTTGTTTCAGCTGCGCAGCATTTTCAGCAAAGAACATTTTGTGCCGCTGCTGGCGGCCGCTTTCGGCGGAATTATCGTAGCGGCTACGCCAATGGCCTGCGCTCTGATTTCGGGAATCCCGTTTCAGGGTTCCATCGGCTGGGCGATGAGCGTCATAGAAGGAACCGGGACGGAAGAAGGAAGAACCCAGCAGGCACAGAATCAGAACCAGAATCAGAATCAGTCGTTCGGCCAGACACAGACTCCCACAAGTCCGTCGGGAGAGACTGGCGCCCAGAGTACGCCCGGACAGACCGGTGGGGTGACGGTTCCGGAGAAGTCCCTGTTTGACAAAGGAAAAGAATTCCTGGGAAAAGTGTGGAAGTTTGCAGGGGACAAGCTGACCGGAATCTATAAATTTGGCTATAGAACGCTGTACGAACAGAGCCGGGCTGTAGGACTAGTGGTTTTATCCGGGCTGGCACTCATTCTCTGGTTTGTTTACCGCTGCATTCACGGGATCCTGTGCAGGGGAAAAGCCAGAAGTACGATCCCGGGTAATTATTTTGACGGTTATCCGCCTATGGTCTGCGCTTCGGTTGTTTTTATGATCCTGTATGCCGCGCCGTTTATCGGACTGCCTGAACTGATCGCCGGTTCCCGTCTGTGCTCCACGGAGCATATGCTGCTGATCGTGGTTGTGGCAATGCCGGCAGATATGCTGTTTTCCCTGCTTCGGCAGTGCTGTAAGAAAGATATGGTTTTGCAGCTTATCTCCGCAGGAGGCTGTATCGCGGTTTACCTTGTGATCCTGGTGACCGGGAATCTGCACGGATATTTATACTACGAGCTGACCAGATACAATGCCGCTGTGGATGTGACCAACAACATTATTGAAGAACTGCCGCAAAACACGTATACGGTAGTATCGCCTACCGATGAACTCTATCCACTGATCCAGTACGGGCGGCATGAAGAACTGGTGACATTTCTCAGGAATCTGAGCAAAGCAGAATATTATTTACCGACAGAATATGTATTCCTGTTTGTTGAAAAGAATCCGCTTAAATATGCCCAGAGCCACTTCTTTGCGGGACCGTTCTGGCTGGCGGAAGAGAAGTATCCCAGTTTATACAATGCATACTTCAGCCAGTGTCCGGAAATTATGGCAAGCCATATTTCCACTGTAGACGCGATGAGACCAATGCGGCTATTCGCGAAGGAATCCCAGATGTATTCCGATCTGGAAAGCCGGACTATTCTGGAATCCAAAATGTATGAATGGTGTAAGAAGTTTTCGGATTTATACGGAAATGAATTGAAGGTATATTATGAAGATGAAGATTTTGTCTGCTATTATTTCAGGCAGAACCCCCAGTTTTTATATAATTTGACATTATGAAGATGAATTGGAAGAAAATAAGAACGATTATCGTTGTCCTTTGTGTACTCACATTGTTGGGCGGGATGGCATATCTGGTGATAAAAGACCGAAACTGGAACGTGGAAATCCAGACGAACCCGTTTACAGAGTCCGCCCGTGTATTGAGAAATCCCAACCGGGGGATGTATCTGATGCATGGATTTTATATTACGGACGAGGGGGAGGACTATGCCCAGCAGATCGCCCAGCGGTTTGCCCATGATACGGAAACCAGTCTGACCATGATCCAGATCAATTTGCAGAATTATAGGGATGGAGCAATATCGGATGCGGGGTTGGGACATATTGAAGAATTGTTTCAGGCGCTGGAGCGGTTGGATAAGCAGCTGATCATCCGGTTTTTATACGACTGGAATGGAGAAAATGAAAAATACGAACCGGAGAGCATCGATATTATATTGGAGCATATGCGCCAGCTGGAAGAAATTTTGCGCAGACATTCCAAACAGATTTTTGTATTTCAGGGGATTTTTATTGGAAACTGGGGAGAAATGAACGGAACCCGGTATCTTTCCCATGAGAATCTGCGGCAGCTTGCCGCACAGCTTGCCGCAGTAACGGATGAGTCCGATTATCTGGCTGTGCGGATGCCCGCCCAGTGGAGAATCATTACGCAGACAGACAATCCGACGAAAGAAGGCCTGTCCGCTGCCGGTATATTGGCAGGACGGTTAAGCCTGTTTAATGATGGAATGCTCGGCAATGAAGGAGATTACGGAACTTACGGGAGCAAGACAAAAGAAGAGGCGGACATTACCAATCCGTGGAATCGGGAAGATGAACTGGCATTCCAGGAAGAGCTTTGTAAATATGTACCAAACGGCGGCGAGGTGATTAACGAGAATCCGGTCAACGATTTTGAAACGGCGCTGAAGGATCTGGCGACCATGCATGTTACGTATCTGAATCAGGATTATGACCGGAATGTGTTTGAAAAATGGGAAAAAACCACAGTTGAAACCGGAGATTGCTTCTCCGGTATGGACGGATATACCTATATTCAGCTTCATTTGGGGTACCGTTTCCTGATCCGGAAGGCGGAAATGGCTTATGATTTCTGGAAGGACAGTTTGTCTGTCGAGGTTACGATGCAGAATGTGGGCTTTGCGCCGATATATCAGGATCAGGAGATCAGACTTGTACTGGTCAATGAAGAAACAGGAGAAGCGCATACGGTGAAAATAAACCAGGATCTGCGGGAATTGACAGGGGGAAATGAGACAGAACGGGAGCTTACCCTGCAGAGGGAATTTTCTCTGACCGGCTTGGAAAAAACGGAGTACATGGTATATTTTTATGTGGAAGATACGGACAGCGGAGCGCGTATTCAGTTCGCGAATGAACAGGAAGAGACAGAAAAAGGCTATTGTCTGGGTACTGTCAATTTAAAATAAAAGATTTGATTGAAAAGAGGTGATTTGCAATGCAGCAAAAGCAAAAACAAGGACCAATTGATTTTGTCATTACCTGGGTGGACGGCGGAGACCCGGCATGGCGGGCGGAAAAAGCAAAATACCAGCCGAAACAGGAGACAGACGACCGGGAGGAACGGTACCGGGACTGGGGCCTGTTAAAGTACTGGTTCCGGGGCGTAGAGCGATACGCGCCCTGGGTAAGAAAGATTCACTTTATCACATGGGGGCACCTGCCTTCCTGGCTGAATACAGACAATCCCAAACTGCACATTGTAAGGCATGAGGATTATATTCCTACGGAATTCCTGCCGGTATTTAACTGCAATGTGCTGGAGATTTATTTACATAAAATAAAAGGATTATCTGAGCATTTTGTGTATTTTAATGATGATATGTTTCTTTTAAGGCCGCTGCACAAAACGGATTTTTTCCAGGACGGGAAACCCTGTGATATGCTGGCTTTTCAGCCGGTGGTGGCGAATCCGGCCAATCCCGTGATGTCGCATTTATTTTTAAATAATTCGCTGGTATTATGCAAGTATTTTAAGAAGCGGGAGAATATCCGGAAACAGCCGGGCGCTTATTTTAAGATCGGATATCCGCCGCTGTATTTCTTTTATAATATGCTGGAACTGGCCTTCCCGCTGCTCACGGGATTTTATACGGTTCACGGGGCGGCGCCATTCTGCAGACAGACGTTTGAAGAATTGTGGGAAAAAGAAGAAGCGGTTTTACTGGAAACCTCCCGACACCGGTTTCGGGATAAGGATGACGTGACAGATTATCTGTTCCGGGAATGGCAGAAGTTAAGCGGTAATTTCTTTCCGAAAAATGTGCAGAAAAATTTCCGGTATTTTAATGTAGATAACAGCAATCAGGCCTTATTTAAGGCGATCAAAAGCCAAAAAGCCAAAATGATCTGTATCAACGACGCGAACGTGCCGATTGAATTTGAGCGCGTCAGCAGAGAAATCGACCGGGCGTTCGCAGAGATTCTGCCGTCCCCGTGTTCATTTGAGAAATGATAAGCTAAAGGAGCCGTAGAAAATGGAACAGGAGCAGAGCAGAACGGAATATTCCATGCGGAATACAACGGCGGCCATGGCGTCCAGAATCATAGCGATCTTAATGGGATTTATTACCAGAGTGGTATTTACCCATGTGCTGAGCGAAGCCTATGTCGGCGTCAACGGACTGTTTTCGGATATTTTAAATGTGCTGGCGCTGTCGGAGCTGGGCGTGGGGACTGCGATCACCTATGCGCTTTATAAGCCCATTGCCGAAAAGGATATTGAAAAACAGAAATCCCTGATGCGGATGTACTGCTGGTTTTACCGGATCGTAGCGGCGATCGTGCTGGTGGTGGGCCTGGCGATCATTCCGTTTATGGACGTCCTGATCAAAAATCAGCCGGAAGTAGACCATCTGATCCTCATTTATCTGATGTATCTGGCAAACTCGGTCTGCTCCTATCTGCTGATCTACAAGCGGACTTTGATCGACGCGCATCAGATGCTGTATGTCGGCGTAATCTACCAGACGGTGTTTTTATTGATCCAGGATGTGGCGCAGATCGTGATCCTGTTGTGGACCAAGAATTTTATTCTGTTTCTGACGATCTATCTGATCTGTACGCTGGGGAATAATCTGTGTATTTCCAGAAAGGCGAATCAGTTATATCCGTATTTAAAGGATAAAACAATACAGCCGCTTGAAAAGGAAGAGAAACACAATATTTTCCAGAACATCCGCGCGATGCTGATGCACAAGGTGGGAACGGTGGTCGTCAACAATACGGATAATCTGCTGCTCTCCTCTATTGTGGGAATCGTAAGTGTCGGCTGCTATTCCAACTATTATCTGCTGATCGGTTCTGTCCGTCAGGTGTTAAACCAGATGTTCCAGGGAATCACCGCAAGTGTAGGAAACCTGGGCGTAACGGCAGGCAGAGAACGGGTAAAACGGATCTTTGAGGCGTCTTTCTTTATCGGTCAGTGGATGTACGGATTCGCGGCGATCTGTCTGTATGAACTGCTGAATCCGTTTGTGGAGATCAGTTTTGGAAAACAATATCTGTTTGGCAAGACCGTTGTCTTTGTATTGTGTCTGAATTTCTTTATTACAGGAATGCGGCAGGCGACGCTGGTATTCCGGGATTCGCTGGGGCTGTTCTGGTATGACCGCTATAAATCCATTGCCGAGGCCGTGCTCAATCTGGTGATCTCCATTGTGCTGGCGCAGCATTTCGGAACGGTAGGCGTTTTCCTGGGCACACTGTTCAGTTCTCTTCTGACTTCCGTCTGGGTAGAACCGTGGGTACTGTATAAGCACCATCTGCAGTGTTCGGTCTGGAATTATTTCCTGCGTTACGGGATCTATACGCTGATCATCGGCATCGCGTGGGCCGCCGCGGATTTCCTGTGCGTTACGGTAAAGGGAACGATATGGGCGGTTTTGGGGATCCGGCTGGCGATCTGTATTCTGATCCCCAATCTGATTTTCCTGCTGTGCTATATCAGGAACAAGGAATTTCGTTTCTTGCTGGGGAAATTAAAACAGTTGGTGAATAAGCGGAGGAAAAGGACATGAGACAGATCACTTATGAAGAAAAAGCCATGATTTCTATGATTGCTCCGGCGTTATCCGGGAGAAGCTGGGGATTTCGGCACGCAGAGCCGGATTGGGAGCAGCTGATCGACCAGGCGGAGCGCCATAAGATCCTGCCGCTTTTATATCCGGTTCTGGAAAAACAGCCGGTTTCGGAAGCGCAGATGGCGCAGATTCAGGCCGGCAGTCAAAAGGTTGTACTGCAGAGCTATCATTTATTGTTTTTCAGTAAGTATGTATTAAATCTGCTGAAAGAAAATCAGATACCGGCTGTACTGCTGAAGGGAGCGTCCGCAGCCATGTATTATCCGGTGCCGGAACTGCGCAAGTCCGGGGATGTGGATATTCTGCTGTTAGACGCGGACACTTTGGAGACCGCAAAGCATATCTTATTGAAAAACGGATTTACGGTTCTGGAAGAGCAGACTGCCAATCACCATCTGGCGATGGAGGGTCAGGATGGAATAGAGTTGGAAATGCATATTTTACTGGCGGAGCCCTTTGACAATGAGCGGATCAACCGGTATTTAAAGAAGCTGATCCCGAAAATGGCGGCGCATGTGGAGAATAAGGATATCATGGGCGTAACCCTGCCGGTTCTGTCTGACGGCTATCTGGCGTTTGAACTTCTTTTGCATATGCTGCAGCATTTTCTGCGTTCGGGCTTTGGTCTGAAGCTGTTGTGCGACTGGGTGGTATTCTGGAACCGTCCGGTGGATACGGCGGAGATCAAGTTATATCTGGAATTGCTTCGGGAAGCGAGACTGGTCGGGTTTTCCCGAATGATCACTTCAGTCTGCGTCCATTATCTGGGCCTGCGTGGGTCCGGTCCGGATGGGCTGATGCTGCAGAATAACAGGATTTTCTTTGCAGGCGGCTTGTTCTGTGTGCTGAATCCGAGATCGGTCTGCCGGGAATTTCTGATGGAGATTCTGGACGCAGAGGAGTTTGGCAAATCCGAAAAAGACCGGATGGTGGTGCTTCGGAGCAATCGGATTTCCGATTATATCCGGGAATTTCATCATCAGATGCGCCTGAACTATCCCAACGCAGGGAAACATATCTGGCTGTGGCCCGTACTCTGGCCGGTTACGCTTCTGCGCTTTCTGTATAATAATAAGAAGATACGGAACATATCTACGATAGAGATTTTAAAAAAAGCAGGCGACAGGAGCCGGTTGATAGAACAGATGTATCTGTTTCGAAGAGATTATACAAAATAGCTAAAAAAAATAGTGATTTTTTGTTGATTATTAATATTTACAGATGGAAATTCTTGCTTTAAGATTAGTATAGCGTAAATATTCAGATTACATAAACAATATGATAACATGAAAAATGGTAAGAAAAAGGAGGTTTTAAGTAATGGAAAAGTACGTTAAGCCAATGGTATTGGCAAATGAGGAACTGGCAGAAGGCGTATACGCAGCAAGCGGCGATTGCTATAAGGTTACCACTGAGATTCATCAGACCCCGCAGCTTGGTCGTGTAGATTACCGGATTCAGGTAAACGGAGTCCATACGGCAGGTGATGGCCATCATGGAGGTAATCAGGAACTGGTATTGTCCTTTAATTTACCGGTTACCTATGGTAGCTCTCAAGGTACGCTGAAGTCTGGTGATGGAACCAATAAGATTAAGATCGATTATTCTTATCATCAGAATGAAAATGATAAGATTGGTTTGGGTGATGTATGTGTTACCGCTGATCCAGGGTTGGCAGTTACCAGTGCAGTGTTGTATTGTGATCATATATGCCCTGACGGTCATCCCATTAATTAATCGTAGTTGTACAAGGGTGAGGTCGGAAGATCTCACCTTTTTTCTTTTTATTCATTATTAGAGTGGTATTCATTTGAAATACCATTCTTTTTTTGTGTTTTTTGTTTCCTTGTTTTTCAAATATAGGATGGGATGATTAAGTAAAAAAGGTATCCCCAAAAAATATCATATTGATTTTTAAAAATATATTAAATTTTGTATTGACAAAAAGAGATATATAAGATATTATAATAAATAATTAATAGCAAAAAACAGCAATAAGTGAAATTAAAAATAAATCAATAAAAAGAAAGAATATATTGCATTATAAAAATAATCAGATATAATGGAGGTAACTGGATGGGCAAAAAAGATATTTACGCAAAACAGTATATCGGGAATAACACGGTGTTTGCCGACCTCTTTAACATGCTGCTCTATCAGGGCAAACAGGAGATCCTTCCGGAGCAGCTTTCCCCGCTGGATCCGGTGGAGGCTGCGATCCCTTACGGGAAGACGGGAAAGGGGTTTGCCCTGAAACGGATCCGGGACCAGATCAAGGTACTTTCCTCCGGGGAAGACGGAAAGGCAGCTTATCTCCTGCTTGGGATCGACGCCCAGGCGAAGACGCATTACGCCATGCCGGTTCGGAATATGCTGTATGACAGCCTGTCCTATACCAAACAGGTGGAGGACCTCAGTAGGCTGCACAGGCAGGAACGCGACTACGGAGATGGCCCAGAAGAATTCCTGTCTGGGATCCATCGGGGAGAACGGATCCTGCCGGTGATCACGGCAGTTCTAAACCTGTCGCAGGAGGCGTGGGACGGCCCGGTGAGCCTGCGGGAGATGTTAGAGATCCGGGACAGGCGGTTAGAGCCGTGGATCCAGGATTATAAGATCCACTTGATTGACCCGCACCGGATGAAGGAGGAAGAACTGGATCTGTTCCAAACGGACCTGGGGATGGTGTTTAAGTGGTTCCGGTACGGGAAGGACCGGGAGAAGCTGGAAGAGGCGGTGCGGAGGGACCGGCATGCGCATGCGGTGAGCCGGGAGGCGATCCGTGTGATCGAGAGTCATACGAACAGCCGGTTTCCGGAGGAAGCAAAGAAAGAAGAGGAGGAAGTAGATATGTGTCTGGCATTGGATATGATGATGGAAGAGGCGAAGGCGGAAGGAGTTAGTCAGGGATTTAACCAGGGACGCAGTCAAGGGTTCAGTCAGGGAATCAGTCAAGGAATCAGTCAGGGAATCAGTCAGGGAATTAGCCAGGGAATCAGTCAGGGAGAAAATCGTCTGGCTCAGCTGATCTTGTGCCTGCAGAAAGACGGGAGGATTTCGGATATGGTCTCCATTGCGGCGGATGAAGCGATGCGGAACCGCTTATATCATGAGTATGGGATTTTATAAGCCTGTGTTAGGATGCCTGAGTCATGCTCTGCAAGTATCTGATCAGCCGCATCGAAAGCTAAATATAAACCCGCTTTTTGCATTTTTCACAAAAAAAGGACGAATATTTTGGCAGACACGTGCATTTACAAAACAGACAATTAAAGGTATGATAAAAGATAACACAAATACAAATACATAAATCATAAACGGAAACGAGGTGAGAGGAATGGAGAAGTATACAAAACCGGTGGTATTGACCATGGATGAACTGGCAGAAGGCGTGTATGCTGCCAGCGGCGCACCGGCAGCTGAAGCTAACGGGAATGGCGGGATCAAGTGCGACAGTGTTTACATGAATGGTGTATGGCAGGCGCCGGATTATTCGTACTGGACAGAAGGCACTCGCGGATACAAGAAACAGTTTGGATGTCTGGGGTGTCCGGCATATACAGAGTCTGCCTGCGGATTACAGACGCATTATGTGGAGTCCGGCAATGCGGCCAGCTATGATGTAGACAACGGAAAGCGGAAGCCTTCTTGGGAAGCAAAGGGCTACAAACCGGATGATCCGGTAACAGACTTTAATATGTAACAGAATTATATGGACTTGTTAATGTTGTGCAGAGACAGACCAAAAGGTCTCCTGTGATCGAATCGATCACAGGAGACCTTTTATAATGATACGGTCTGATGAAAGAACCCATCTGTTTTTAAAAATCATCAAGCATCTGTTTGATCTCTTCTTTTGTCAGCAGCGTACACTGTTTCTGACGGATGGCGTAGACATGACTGCAGAGATTCAGTACGGTCGGTCGGTGAGTAGTAACGATACAGGTACGCGGGTAACCGTCATGCATGATATTTTTCAATACCTTTCGTTCTGTCGCCACATCCAGCGCGGAAGTGGCTTCATCCAATAACAGGATCGGGGATTTCCGGAGCAGCGCTCTGGCAATCGAAAGCCGCTGTGCCTGCCCTTCGGAGAAGCCGCCGCCCCGTTCCTTGATCTCACTGTTAATGCCGTCCGGGAGCCGTTCCACAAAATCCCAGGCACAGGCCATCTGCAGGACGCTGACGATATCCTCGTCGGTAGCGTCCGGTTTGACGCTGCGCATATTTTCCGCAATCGTGCCGGAAAACATGGTATTGCCCTGCGGAACATAAGAAAAGAGTTTTCTGGTGGCAGGCGTCAGCGGAATGGTCTCACGTTTCCCGGCCGGAGCAGGAAGGTCCTGCATGCCGGTTTTTTGAATGATCGGGTTGGGGGATTCAGATTCTCCGTATAAGGTAAAGCTGCCGGACTGCGGACGCAGCAGGCATAACAGCAGCCGGAGCATAGTGGTCTTGCCTTCTCCGGACGGACCGACCAGCGCTACGATCTCATGGGGATGCGCTTCCATAGAGGCGTGCTCAAATACATTAAAAGAACTGTTTTTGTATGCATAAGTAATATCATTCATTTGCAGATGAATCCCGCTGTGCAGATAGTTTTCAGAAAAAGCGGCGACCTCTGCTTCATGGCTGTAGTCTTCTTGCGGCATATCCAGAATATCCATCAGACGTCCGGCGGAAGTTGTTAAAGAAATTGCGCTGGGAACCATGGAAATCAGGGAATTTAAGGTAGCAGTTAATGTACCCGATAAGGATAAGAATAAAGTCATGGTACCATATGTAATTGCGCCGCTCCATACCCGATAAATGCCCCAGCCCTGAGAACTGAAAGAAACCAGCAAAGCAACCAGAGACATAATAATGGAAGATAAAATAGACATGCGCTGAAATTCCAAACGCATGGAAATATAATCAGATTGGAGTCCGCGTAAACGATCTGAATAGTAATCAATCAAATTAAATGCCTTGATCGTCTGAATGTTGGAAAACGCCTCCTGGTTAAAACCGGACATTCGCGCGCTCATAGCGGCACTTCGCTTGTTGTTGTTGATCATCCGGCGCATAAGAAATTTGGACATTAACAAAGTGACCGGAACGCCGATAAAAGCAAAAATGGCAAAAGAAGCATCATTATAGATTACAATTGCAAAAGCGCCGATAAATCGAAATAAATTGATGATCAGATTCGGCACCCAGTTTAAAATTCCACTGGAAATGTTAGAAGCGTCGGAACTCCAGCGCGTCAGCAGATCACCGGTGTGGTAGGCGGTGATGGATTCCCAGTCCGTGATCAGCATTTTGGAAAAAATATCGGCCTTGATCGTGGCGTCTACCTTCATGCTGATCCAGTTAGAGGCATATCCGGTTATCTGATTCAATAAGAGATTGCCAATCGTAAATCCCACCATTAAAGCAAAAGTTTTTAACAGTTCCCCAGTTTGGTGTCCCGTAATGATATCGACCAGATCTTTCGATATAAAGCTTGAACCAAAACTGATGACAGTTGTAACGAGACCCAGTACAGTATAAAAGATCATGGCCGGCCAGTAGTGTTTGGCGTACTGGTAGATCCATTTCGTCTCCCGCCACATGTCTTTTAACATACCTTCCTGGATTCGTTTTTTGATATATTTCAGATCAGGCATGATTTTTTTCCTCCGTCAGTGCCAGTCCTTTATCGATCATAGTTTTAATTGCATCTACTGCAGAAGGTCCTTTGGTACACTTCAGATAGTACACCGGGATCTGGCCTGCCAGCTGTCGGATCAGGCGCAGATTGGCGTCAAACAGGGCGGGAGTCCAGGATGGAGAGATCAGCCGCTGGGAAACCAGCAGTTCCTTTCGGTCTCCCTGCAGTTCCGTACAGAGATTCGTAAACGCCTGATGCAGCAGAATAATCCCGCCCAGGGGATAAGTTCCGGGGTCAGAAATGCCGGAGGTTCCGCACCAAGGAATCCCGCAGACTACGGGAGCGGTTTCACTGACTGCGATCAGGTTCAGATCCCCGTTAATAACAGGGGTTCCGACCGACTCCTTCCAGAGATTTACATGGGTAGACTTCCCCATGCCGGAACGCCCGGAAAACAGCCACGCTTTTCCACGGTATAAAATAGATGCGGAATGTAGGGCAACCATGCCGCGCTGCTGCGCCAGATAAAGAAAACACAGCCGAATGGCGTGAAAGAAGTCATAGATAAATGATTCGGAAGCAAACGGCGGCATGCAGTAAAAATGGGCAAACGCGCCGGATTTATCCAGGTGCGCTTCCAGAATCTGTTCCGCCTGCGGGAAAAATAAGAGATATTTGTCGTCCCGCTCACAGACAGAAAGTTCCTGATTGCGGATCAATAACTGCCCATTTTCATGAAAACCGGCAGTTCCGATATGTAAGACTATGGTCAGATCGGCTTCGGAAAAAGCCGGAACCGAAAACGGTTCAAATTCTTTGGAATAGGCTTTTTTGGGACCAATCAGGTGAATCCGGATCCCGCCGATCTGCAGATAATAGATGACTTCTCCGGAATCGTCGGATTCATCCGGCTCAATCATTCGGAAAGCGATCAGATGGGATAAAAAAGATTCAATATCCTGCCGCAATTCCGGAAGCTCCTCCGGCGACGCCTGATAATGTTCGGCGCACAGGGTAAGCAGTTCCTCCCGGCTCCGCTCCTGCGCCAGCAGATCCCAGAGATAAACGCCGGTTTCATTGATCTGAATCCCGCGGAAGTGATCCGCGATCTGCTGCCCATATGGGAGCAGATAGGGGACACCGGCAATCTCCCGCAGTAAAAATCCTTCGTGTTGTTTCATAAAACTCTGTGTGAATGATCAGAACCCCCCGGCGTGAAGATTCACAGCTTCCTCCTCCTGAATTTCTATAAAATCATTATAGCATTTCCGAAAAGAAAATGCTACAATAAAATATAGACTGAAATTGTGAAAATCGGGGGATTTGCCATGGAAGCAAAACAAACAGCGAAAGCTGATATTGAGAAGATGCTGCGGGAAGGAAAGACGGTGCAGTTTCAGCCGCAGGGCTACAGTATGTATCCGCTGTTTCTGCCGGGACGGGACGCGGCGATCGTGCAGCCGGTCACGGATCCCGCGAAGCTGAAACGGGGAGATGTGGTCCTGTATCGGCGGGAGCAGAGCATCCTGGTGCTGCATCGGATCTGGAAACGGGACGCCAGCGGTTTTTATCTGGTGGGAGATAATCAGAAAGAGATCGAGGGGCCGCTGAAAGCGGAGCAGATGAAAGGCATTCTGACCGGCTTTATCCGCAAGGGGAAGTATTGTCCGGTCAGGAATCCCGCTTACCGGCTGTACAGCACGGTCTGGCTGCGGCTGCGTCCGGTTCGTTCCCGGATCGGAAAGACAATCCATAAGCTCAAAGGACTTTTTCAAAAATAACAGAGATACGATAACAGGTATAAGGATAACGGGTATAATCCCGCTTCGTTTTCTATAAGATGGAATAAGCGATAGAAAACGGAGAGAAGAAAAATGTTGAATTGGATCTGGGCGGTTATGGTCGTAGGCGGCGTAGTCTACGGCTTTTTGACCGGTAACGTGGAGGCCGTGGGGAACGCCTGCCTGGACTCCGCGAAAGAAGCGGTTACGCTGTGTATTACGATGCTGGGCGTGATGGGATTCTGGTGCGGCTGTATGGAGATCGCTTCAAGAGCCGGACTGATCGAGAGTCTGACCCGGAAAATGCGTCCGTTTGTACGGTGGATGTTTCCCAATCTGCCTTTGGAACATCCGGCGGCGGCCCATATTACCATGAATATGATCGCGAATATTCTGGGACTGGGCTGGGCGGCAACGCCGGCGGGACTGCGCGCGATGGAGGAACTGGGAAATCTGGAGGAGGAGCGCCGGAACGGGCGGCTTCCCGGCACAGGCCGAAAACGGGGCACGGCAAGCGACGAGATGTGTACCTTTCTGATCTTAAACATTTCGTCCCTGCAGCTGATCCCGGTCAATGTGATCGCTTACCGCAGTCAGTACGGCAGCGTCAATCCGGCGGCAGTGGTATTTCCGGCTATGATCGCCACGGCGGTGAGCACGCTGGCAGGCGTGGCGGTCTGTAAGGTGATTGGAAGAATTTCCGTGAAGCGGCAAGAAAAAATTCTATGAGTATTGATGAAATAAATTGGAGGATATACAGTGACAGATAAGCAGATTCTGGATTTATTAAAATATGGGGAACGGATTACTCTTGAATGTAAGAAAGCAGAAGGAGGTATTCCAAATTCACTTTGGGAAACATATTCTTCATTTGCTAATACAAGCGGGGGTGTGATTTTGCTTGGCGTAGAGGAACACTTAAAAGAAACGGAGTTAGAGAAAAGATATACTTTTTGTAATTTAAGTAATCCCCAAAAAATGATAAAAAGTTTTTGGGATACGATCAATAGCAAAAAAGTAAGTGCAAATCTTTTGTTGGATGATAATGTTGGAGTTTGCCGAATAAATGGGTGTAATGTTATATGGATAGAAGTTCCACAGGCAGATTATCGGTATCGTCCTGTGTATTTGAATGAAAATCCATTAAAAGGAAGTTATAAAAGAAATTATGAGGGAGATTATCATTGCACAGAGGGAGAAGTAAAAGCGATGATGAGGGATGCATCTGATTTTGGAATTGATGGATCTCTTTTGGAAGGATTTACAATGGATGATATTGATGTAAATACTTTAAAAGCATATAGAATGGAATATGAATTACATAATCCAGAGCATATATGGAATGGCGCAGATGATAAGGATTTTTTAAGAAATCTTGGAGGTTATACAGTTGACCGAATAACAAAAAGGGAAGGTCTTACGGTAGCCGGCTTGCTGATGTTTGGAAAAGGTTTGGCGATCAGGGAGCGGTTTGACAATATTCGTATGGATTATATTGATCAGACGAATTTAGCGGGAGAAAGCAGATGGAGCGATCGGTTAACATATGATGGAAGTTGGGAGAATAATCTGTATAATTTTGTAAAAAAGGTGTTGCCAAAATTAGTCAGTGATATAAAGAGGCCTTTCCGGCTGGAAGGAATGACTCGGCAGGATGATACAGCAGTCCATAAGGCTGTGCGAGAAGCTATCGTTAATATGGTTATTCATGCCGATTATTATAGTGTTGGGATTTTAAAAGTTATAAAACAAGAAAATGGATTTTTCTTTTCAAATCCAGGAAATTTGAAATTGCCCGTACATGCGATATATGAGGGAGGGCACTCTGTTGCCAGAAATCCTAAAATTCAGAATATGTTTCGGATGATCGGTCTAGGTGATAATATTGGATCCGGTTTTCCTGCTATTCTGAAAGCATGGGGGATGGAAAAATGGAGGCAGCCTGATTTATATTATGACCAGGAACTGCAGCATGTAGAATTGAAATTGTGGACAATATCATTAATGCCGGAAGAATGTACAGAATTTTTATTAAAAAAATTTGGGATTAATTATCAACATTTGTCTTCAAAGAAACAAATTATACTTGCGACCGCATATCTTGAGGGGAAAGTATCAAATGCCCGTATACAAACGATACTGGAAGAACAGCCTGCTGATGTGAGTAAATATTTATATCAACTGGTTGAAAACGGGATGCTGATTCCTGAAAAGAAAGGACGATGGACAACTTATTATCTTAATGATGAATATATAATACAGCCGGAACAAATGACGATACAGGATATGCTGGAAACAGAGATAATTTTGAATGAAACAGATCAGAAGATTTATAATTTTGTAAGAGCAAATGGAATGATCACTGCACAGCAGGTGGTTGAAATTACTGGCATTACAACATTGCAGGGAGCATCTGTCGCATTGAACAGGATGATAAAAAAGGGCTTGCTGAGAAAGCAAAGAAAAGGACGGCATATTTTTTATTTGTAATAAAAGAATTATTCAAGTTGAAGTATTAATTATTCAAGTTGAAGTATTAATTGTTCTTTTTATAACAGATGATTGATCAGACCGGAGCGTGAAGAGTTTTCAAGCTATGTATTTAATATATATAATATTTTGCAAAACACGGAACAATGGAGTCAGGATCCATATGTAGACGGGTTAAGAAATATTATTGATAAGATTCGCAAAAAGCCTGATTTTATGACCATTTTACAGGAGCAGGAAATCATCAGTTGGTTGGAAAGAGATTAAACAATTGAAGTGAGGTGTCTGTATGGAGCTGTTTTTAAAAATTACAGAGGCGGTTCTGGCCGCGCTGGCGGGGATGTGTATTTTCTCGTTCTTGAATGTGGTCATTTATCGGGTGCCGCGGCATATGAACTTTATCACGGGGCGCAGTCACTGCACCCACTGCGGACATGCTCTGTCCGGTTTGGATATGATTCCGGTGGTAAGCTGGCTTTGCCTGCGTGGAAAATGCCGGTATTGCAGGGCGCCGGTCTCTGCCCGGTATACGGTTGTGGAACTGCTGGGCGGCATGCTGGCGCTGCTTAGCGTATATCAGTACGGATTCCAGTGGAAAGCGCTGACCGTGTTTGCTTTTTTCGCGGTTCTGACTGCAGTGGCGTTTGTAGATGCGGATACGATGGAGATTCCGGACGGATTTGTGATCGCTGCCGCGCTGGTTGGCGTGATCTCGATCTTTGTATTTCCGGAGATCAGTCTCGTCTCCCGGCTGATCGGGATCGTCTGCGTCAGCGGCCCCATGCTGCTGCTGGCTATGCTGATCGCCGGCGGATTTGGCGGCGGCGATATTAAGCTGATGGCGGCGTGCGGGATTTTTATGGGCTGGAAGATCAGCCTGCTTGCCATGTTTTTTGCCGCGCTGGCGGGAGGAGCGTACGGCGTGATCCTGATGGCGCGTAAAAAGGCCGGAAGAAAGTCTCAGTTTGCCTTTGGCCCGTTTCTGTGCGTGGGAATGGCTGCCGCGTTTTTATGGGGAGAGAAAATATTAAATTGGTATTTAAGCATGTACGGCCTATAGACATTGCCGGAATTTTGGCATATAATCTTTAAGTAGAAATAGATAGAAAAGAAACAGTTAACGAGGAATTGAAATGAAACGAAAATACAGCTATATCAGAATTATCCCTACTATTTTAATGGCAGTATTTATGATCGCGGGACTGGTCGTAATGTGCGTCCGGGTCAGCGGAATCGCGGAAAAAGACGCTTATAAGGATATGAGCGACATCTCGGCGCAGCTTGCGGTTGATACAAGGAGCACGATGGAGCGATATCTGGATCAGACTCGTCTGATCTCGTCTTTCTTATCCGAACACAAGGATATGGAACCGGAAGAAACGCAGGAACATCTGCGCGCGTTTGAGCAGGACGAAGGACTTGCCAGCTTTGGAATACTCTCTAAGGACGGAGAGATGCTTCTGTTAGACGAGAAATATGAGACGATGCAGAAGGAATTGGATTTTGAGACAGAAGTATTCAAAGCTCCGTATATATCGAACGCATACAGCGTAAAAGACGCAGAAAATGAAAAATATATTTATCTGGCGGTTCCCATTGGGGAAGCAGGAGATGTGACCGGTATCTTATACGGCTTTCTGCCGCTGAATACGCTGAAGGAAACCTATACGGGCGCCGTTGAAGAGCGGGATACACAGGTTTACATTGTTGACAGCACAACCGGAGATTTTCTGGTCGATACCTGGCATAATACATACGGAAATGTATATGACGATCAATTCAATAACAGAGAGACAAAAAGCGGCAGCAGCTTCGGGACTCTGCGCAAAAATGTTGAGGAGAAAAAGAAGGGGTTTGTGATATTCCGTTCCGAAACGGCGAATACCTGGTTTTATTCTTATTATATGCCGCTTGAGATCAACGAATGGATGCTCATGGTAACGATGCCGGAAGAGATGGTGTTAAGCAACGCCCGTCAGGTATACAGTATTTTATACTGGGTAACGGCAGGAGAGATCCTCGCCTATCTGCTGTACAGTATCTGGATCTTTTTGTTTGAGCGGAAACAGGTTGCCGGACAGAAGCAGCTGCTGCGGCAGACTTTGTATATGTATGATGTGCAGCAGACGTTGTTTGACGTCCATAAAAATCCGGAACAGATGGAAAACGCGCTTCAGAAGGTGGCAAAGAAGCTGAAAGCAAGGAATGCCAAGCTGATATGCACGGACGGTGAGAAGATCCAGGAGATCTATGAATGGCCGGTTAACGGTCAGGAATGGGATAAGGCGTTTTCAGAACAGTTTTTTGCCCGGCTGCGGGAACAGATTGAAAGCGGGAATTCTGTCCTGTGGGAACAGAAAGCAAATGATTCTGAACTGCCGGAGGAGATAGAACGGTATTTTTCGGAACGGGAAATCTCCAGTTTGGCGATGGCGCCGATGCTGGATTCGGATAGGAAACTGGTCGGCGTGCTGTGCGCGGTCAACGCGAAGAATAAAAACAGCATCGCTCTGCTGGAATGCGTCGTACGCTGCTTTATGATGGCGGTGAGCAACCTGGATTCCTACCGTCTGATCCACCGGATGGGAACCGTGGATGAACTGACCGGACTGCTGAACCGGAACAGCTATGAGCATAATCTGGAACTCTACGCAAAAGAGAGATGTGAGTCTCTATGCTGCATTTATATGGATGTAAACGGCCTGCATGAGATGAACAATACGCTGGGACACGCGGCCGGAGACGAAATGCTGCGGACGATTGGGCAGGCAATCGCGGAAAGGTTCGGGAAGGAGCACACATATCGGATCGGCGGAGACGAGATGGTGGTATTCTGCTTTAACTGTACGGAAGCGTGGGTGAACCGGAGCATCTCCAATTTTAAAGAAGCAATGCAGGCGTTGGGATATCATATATCCGTAGGAAGCGCCTGGAAGAGCAGCACGATGAATGTGGAACAGATGCTGGCAAAAGCGGAAGCGCTTATGTATGAGGAAAAGAACCGGTATTATCAGGAAAAGGGAGACGTTAAGAAATCCCGGCTCATGAATTACAAGCTGGAGCAGATGCTGGTGGAGAAGAAAGATACGGATATGTTCCTGTCTATCATCGCCCATTATTTCTTCGGCGTATATGTAGTGGACCTGTGTACAGACAAAGTCCGCATCATCTATGAGCCGCCGTATTTTGCCTCTATGCTGGACGAGACAGATCAGCATTTTAAGCATGCGTTCAGAAAATATATCGACAGTTATGTGGCTGAAGAAGAACAGGAACGGTTCTATGCGCTGACTGAATATGAGAATGTGGAAACAATTCTGGAAAACGGGGAAGTTCCGGAACTGACATACCGCAGAAAGGACGGAGTCCGGCTGATAATGCGTATTTATCGCTCGGACGATTACACGGAAAAGAAAAAGGAAACCTTCTGGCTGTTTGAACCGGATCGGAGCGTTCCGAACCGTCCGAACGGTGAGTGAGAAACCCACGAAAACACGCCGGAATGGAAAAAAGTATGGAGAATCAATCAATCAGAGAACTGCTGCCAACCGCATATATAGAAAGCATAAAACGGATTCTGCCCCGACAGGAGCAGGAACCGTTTTTGGCAATTTATGAAAAACCGGCGCTGCACGGACTTCGGATCAATCCGCTGAAATGCGGCGAAAAAGCGCCGGACGGGCCGGTATCCGGATTGGAGCCTGTGCCCTGGTGTAAAACCGGATTTTATTATGAAGAAGCCCTGCGGCCCGGAAAGCATGTATACCATGATGCGGGCGTCTATTATATTCAGGAACCCAGCGCCATGCTGACGGCGGAGCTGGCGGACGTCAGACCGGGAGAACGGGTATTGGATCTGTGCGCGGCGCCGGGCGGGAAGAGTACGCAGCTTGCGGGGAAACTGCAGGGAGAAGGCTTGCTTGTGGCCAATGAGATCCATGCGGGACGGGCGGCGATCCTGTCGCAGAATCTGGAACGCATGGGCGTCCGGAACGGAGTGGTGACGAATCACGCGCCGGAGGAACTGGTTCCTCATTTCCCGCATTTTTTTGATACGATCGTGGTGGACGCGCCCTGCTCCGGAGAAGGAATGTTTCGCAAGAACCCGGAGGCGATTGCGGAATGGAGCCCTGAAACGGTAAAGATGTGCGCGAAACGGCAGCAGGTTATCCTGGAACAGGCTGTGAAAATGCTGCGGCCCGGCGGGAAGATCATTTATTCTACCTGCACCTTTGCGCCGGAAGAAGATGAAATCGCGGTCAGGGAATTTTTAGATCACAATCCGGAATTTTCCCTCTCTCATCAGCAGAAGCTCTGGCCGCATCGGGAAAAGGGAGAAGGACATTTCGCGGCGGTGTTGCAGCATGATCCGTCCGCACAGGGTCGGGAAACAGCCGGACTGCGGAATGCGGATGAAGAGCCGCCGGATCGGATATCGGAAAACGAAAAAAGGAAACCGAAGGGAAAACCGGATGGCAGCAAAGCAGCGCTCAGCAAGCAGCAGAAAGCGCAGTATCTGGAACTGGTAAAGAGTCTGCTGACCGGGGAAATCTGGAGACAGGAAAAGACTATGGAACGCCTGATCCGCTTTGGGGAGCAGATTTATCTGCTGCCGCCGGAAATGCCGTCTTTATCGGGAATGCGGGTATTGCGGCCGGGGCTGCAGATCGCCGTTATGAAGAAAGACCGGCTGGAACCGGCGCATGCGCTCGCGATGGCGTGCCGGCCCGAGGAGGCAGCACAGCGTCGGGAACTGGAAACCGAACAGGAAGCGCTTGCGTATCAGATGGGGCATACAGTTCCCTGTGAGAAAAACGGCTGGGTACTGGTCTGTTTTCACGGATATTCTCTGGGGTGGGGGAAGGCATCCGGCGGAATCTGCAAAAACCATTATCCAAAAGGGCTGCGGCGGGTAAACTGACTGCCGCGCCGGCGCATTTTTCCGGCAGAGATGAAAAACAGGGGTGACGAAAGAAAGCATTTGTGCTATACTGAATGGAGAAAGAACCGTGACAGTCGTGAGAAAAGGCAGCGTAAACGCGCCGGAAAGAAGGTAATTATGGAACAGAAGATAATCAAACAGGCAAAAGCGGAGGATTTGGACAAGATGCTGGATCTGTATGTACAGTTTCACCATACGCCAAAGCCGAAGGAGACCGAGCAGATCAAGGAGATCTGGAATGAACTGGTAACGAGCAATCACATTTTTGTACTGGTCGGGGAAGCAGACGGAACGATTGTCTGCACGGCTACGCTGGTGATTGTGCCGAATCTGACCCACGGACAGCGGCCGTTTGCCATTGTGGAAAACCTGATCACAGATGAGCGCTACAGACGGCAGGGCTGGGCGACACAGATGCTGGAGCAGATCAAGGAGATCGCTACGGAAAAGGGCTGCTATAAGGTGCAGCTGACGACCAGTTCCCGGGAAGAAGGCGTACTGCAGTTTTACGAGGATATGGGATATTACCGGAATGAAAAACAGGCATTTATCCAGTGGATCTATTAAGCGCTGAATCCGGAGGAAACCATGTTAAAAACCCTGACCATTCCTTATGAAAATACAACATTGGAGATTACGGTCCTGCGTTCTGCCCGCAAGACGATCTCTCTGGAGATCAGGGGCGATCTGTCTGTCCTGATCCGCGCGCCGAGAACGGCAACGGACAGGCAGATCATCCGGTTCGCCGAGGAGAAGACAGACTGGCTGTGCCGTAAATATGCCGAGATGCAGAAGCGAAGCAGGGAACGGGAAAGCGTGGAGATCAACAAAAACCAGTTCGATTCCGTTACGGTACAGTATTACCGGCGTCACGCGAGGAAAGTTTTGTTGGAGAAAACGGCGTATTACGCCGCTCAGATGGGCGTAAGCTACGGGCGGATCGCCGTGAAAGAGCAGAAAACCCGCTGGGGAAGCTGCAGCAGTCAGGGAAATCTGAATTTTAACTGGAAGCTGATCCTGATGCCGGAAGAGATTCTGGACTATGTGGTAGTGCATGAGTTGGCGCATCGGATCGAGATGAATCACAGCCCGCGCTTCTGGGCGGAAGTCGCCAGGATCCTGCCTGATTATGAACGGCGCAGGGAGTGGCTGAAACAGAATGGAGCGAATTTTCTTTAAGCCGGCGCGTCACATCGTTAAGAGCGCCATGCGGATCCCTTTTACAATGCAGTCCGCCATGTTCATTACCGTGGACAGGCGGGTGGACTGCAGCATATAAGAATCTCCGGATTTTGCCTGATTGACAATTCCGGTGATCGCCAGATCTCCCACTTTAGGGAGATTTTTTTTGACGCCGAGTCCCGGCTGCAGCGGAGCGGTGGAAAGCGTAATATAGCCGATATGATTCCGACTGCCCAGAGAGGCGTCGATGGCGACAATATAGGGAGAACGGTAGGTATTCTGAATATGACTGCAGACTTTTTTCAGGTTCAGGGCATGAACCGGATTCCCCAGAGTTCCGTAAATGACGGTTCCCGGAAAGCAGAGCTTTGCCAGCTTATATCCGATCAGCGGGCCGAGGCTGTCCCCGGTGGAGCGGTCCGTACCGATGCAGAGAAAGATGATCGGCGTTTCCGCGGTGGGAACAGGCGGCAAAAATGTTTTGAGATCAAAGCCGAAATCAAAAGCGGCGTCCGGTTTATAGGAATTAAAATAATATACATTTTCCGCAGTATGCGCAGGCAGCAGGGCAGGTTTTTTCAAAGTTC
Source organism: uncultured Lachnospiraceae bacterium (assembly GCA_947626415.1). Lineage (GTDB taxonomy): Bacteria > Bacillota > Clostridia > Lachnospirales > Lachnospiraceae > CANQSA01. Next base: position 11,820 of record CANQSA010000008.1, on the reverse strand, counting down.
TTCTCCTTCAGGAATTCTTTCGGACACAGGCGTATACAACAGTATATGCGGCAGTCCAGAAAAAGTATGCCCTGTTTTGCCTGTTTCATTCAATGCCGGGGCGTGAAAAAAATGTCGGAAAGAAATCCCGAACCCGTCCCCGCTTCGACAGCTTTTTCCGAATAAAACTGATATTCTATCATGGAGAAAATATTCCTAAACGTGATTTAGGAAAGAAAGGTGTGGGCATGATAGAAATAATTTATAAGGATGAGCAGCAAAAGAAAAGCGGGGAATCAATTATAAAAATACCGAAGAATATCCGCCAGATCGGGACAAGCGGGCCGGATCATAAGATATACATAGAAGATTATGCGATGACATATTTGAAACGGAATCCGGCGGAAGACAAAAAAACAGTCTATGGGATCCTGACGGGAATGCAGATACGGGAAAACGGCGTGCTCTATACGTTTGTTTCCGGCCTGATCTGCGCGCCGGCACAAGAAGGGCTGCCGGTATTTTCGGAAGAGATCTGGAAAGGGCTGCGGCAGGAAAAAAAGACGTATTTTCCGGACAGTGAAATCGTAGGATGGTATGTGGATTTTCCCTATTATAACGGAAATGTACAGATCGATCTGCTGCGCCTGCATGTGGAACAGTTCAGTAAAGGAGACAAGATCTGTTATATCAAGGACCGGCGCGAGGGCGAAGCGGGATTTTACCGGTATGAAAACGGAATATTGAAAAAACAGGGCGGATACGCCGTTTATTTTGAAAAAAATGAAAATCTGGAAAAATATTTTCTGGCGCATCAGATCGGGCCGGAAAAGCAAAGGGAACCGTTATTTGCAAGGCAGAGCGGCGGCTCGTTCCGGGAGAGTCTGCGGGAACGGACGGAGAATGCGGTCTGGAACCGGAAAATGGCTCAGGTTGGCGCGGCTGCGGCGGCGTTGGTATTGCTGGTGACGGCTGTTACCGTATTTCAGCAGAACGGAACGATCGCGGAGCTGACAGATTCCGTATCGCAGATGGCGGCGCAGTTAGGCGGAGAAGCGGCAGGAAAAGATGTTGTGGTGGAAGCGGTACACGGGAATATTAAACCGGAGGAGACCACGGAACCGCAAAACGAGACCTCTGCCGTGAAAGAAACCGGCCAGAACGAAGAAAAGACCACTGGAAAAAAGGAAGAAACGACAAAGGCGGAAAAGGAGACGAGTACGGGAAAAGAGAAAGAAACCGTTGCGGTTGACACCAATATTTCTTATTATACCGTGAAAAAAGGAGAGACTTTATTTCAGATCTGTATGAGGATCTATGAGGACCCCAATATGCTGGAAATCCTTCGGAAGACAAACAATATCCCTGAGGATTATTCCATTTATGAAGGGCAGAAACTGGTCCTGCCTTAAAGATTGGACTTGCATAATAAGGGCGAATGCATTAAAATGAAAGCACAAATGAAAGGGGACGAAAGAGAATGGAGAACTATGATCAGGCGATCGCTGCGCACAGACGGCGCAGAATGATGATCGTGGCCGGAGCTGTGGCCGCGGTCGTGGCTGTAATCATAATTGCCGTAGTTTATTACCGCCTCCGGGTATTTGAAGGGTATACCGTGGAAGAAGAGCAGGAGATCGGACAGCAGGGAAGTTATCGCTACGCGACGTTTGGCGAATATCTGTTGCGCTATAATCAGGATGGGATCACCTGTCTGGAAGATATGAAACAGGTCTGGAATCAGGCGTATGAGATGAAGAATCCCATTATGGATGTTTGCGGTACCTATGCGGCGGTCGGAGAACAGAAATCCAATACAGTATATGTAATGAATGAGGAAGGCCTGCAGGGGCAGATGGAGATGCAGTATCCGATCGTGAAACTGGAAGTGGCCGACCAGGGCGTGGTAGCCGCGCTTGAGGAGGACGGAGAGTCCAATTATATCGAGGTACGCGATAAAGGCGGGAATTCCCTGATCGCAGGGAAGACCGTGCTGGACGGCAACGGATATCCGCTGGATTTTTCTCTTTCGGAGGACGGCACCAGGATGGTCGTTTCCTATATCTGTATTAACGGCGGACAGGCTGAAACCAGGGTGCTGTTTTATAATTTCTCCGACATCGGACAGAACGAGGTGGACCGTATGGTAGGCGGCTTTAACCATTATACCACTTCCGTCGTGCCGGAGGTAGAATTTGTCAATAACCAGACGGCTGTCGCGTTCGGCAGTAATATCATTACCTTCTATTCTATGAAGAATAAGCCGGAGATCATTGCGGAAGAGACGTTTACCGAGGAGATTAAGAAGGTATTTTATTCGGAATCCTATGTGGGAATGGTGTTCTATAACAGCAGCAGTGACGCGCCGTTTGAACTGGTGATCTATGATCTGGACGGAGATGAAGTCCTGAGAACTACATATGAAAAAGAATATGATGAAGTTCTCTTTGATGGAGATACGGTAATCCTGTATGATGATTTTTCCTGCCGCATCCTGACGCTGGGCGGCCGGGAAAAGTTTAATTATACGTTTGCGGAAGAAGTAAAGGCTATCGTGCCGGCAGAGGGAGCTTATTCCTATTATCTGGTCGGCAGCAATACCATGCAGCGGATCGAGTTGAAGTAAGACAAAAGAAAAGGAGACGAAAATGGGCTATTTGATTTTAATCGGGATTATTATTTTTCTCGGGCTTATGGCATTTGCGGGGTATCACAGAGGATTTCTGCGGATCGTGCTGTCGTTTGTGGCAGTGGCGCTTTCCCTTGTGATCTCTTATCTGATCACGCCCCTGATCGTAAAGGCAATACAGCCTACGGATTTTTATCAGAATGTACGGCAGCCGATTTATAATTTTATGAAGGACGAGATCAGGCATCTGGAAAGCGCGGAAGTCGGCGAGCTGGAAGATATCGTACTGGAGAGTCAGACGGTCAGTGAACTTCTGGAGAATCTGGGACTGCCGCAGAGCATTGTAAAGTCCGTGGAGGACTCGGTTTTCGACTCGGAACTGGCGCATCTGACCGGAGAGGCGGTCGCGAATACCGCCGCGGACGGACTGACCGAATGGATCTTCTATGCCGGAATCTTTGTCTTGTGCTTTATAATCGTGATGCTGATCCTGCGGCTGATCATCGGATTGTGCGATATCGTAAGCAAGCTGCCGGTACTGAATACCTTTAACCGGTCGCTGGGGCTTCTGCTGGGACTGGCGGAGGGCCTTCTGATCCTGTGGGTGCTGTGCCTGATCCTGATGGCGACGGCGGCTACCGCCCCCGGCAGAGAAATGATGGAGGCGGTCACCGACAATCCGATCACCAACTTTATTTATGTTCACAATCCGCTGTTATATCTGCTGAACAGATAGGATTCCAAATAAAAGACCCCGTTTTATTTCCTTTGCCGATGCTGAAAATGGTATCGGCGGGAAGATAAAACGGGGTTTTTGTTTTTATGAAAGCGAGCGGCAACCGGATTTAGATAGCGGCCAGTGCCTGCTCGAGATCCGCGATCAGGTCGGCTTTGTCTTCCAGACCGCAGGACATCCGTACCAGTCCGGCGGGAACGCCGGCGGCAATCAGCTGTTCCTCATTCATCTGACGGTGGGTTGAGGTAGCCGGATTCAGGCAGCAGGTTCTGGCGTCCGCCACATGCGTCTCAATGGCGGCAAGCTTCAGATTTTTCATGAAAATCTCAGCAGCTTCCCGTCCGCCTTTTAACTCAAAGGATACAACGCCGCATCCGCCATTCGGCAGATATTTCTGCGCCGTCTCATAATAAGCGTTGCCGGGGAGTCCGGAGTAATTCACATAGGAAACCTTGGGGTGATCCTGCAGGTATTCCGCAACGGCCTGCCCGTTTTCCACATGCCGCGCCATTCTCACATGCAGAGATTCCAGTCCCATATTCAACAGAAACGCGCTCTGCGGAGACTGGACGCAGCCCAGGTCACGCATCAGCTGCGCGGTACACTTGGTGATAAACGCGCCTTCTTTTCCGAATTTTTCAGCGTAAGTAATACCATGATAAGATTCATCCGGCGTACAGAGTCCCGGAAACTTGTCGGCATATGCCATCCAGTCAAACTTACCGGAGTCTACAATGGCGCCGCCGACGGCCGCGCCGTGCCCGTCCATATATTTGGTGGTGGAATGCGTTACAATATCGGCGCCCCATTCAATGGGCCGGCAGTTGACGGGAGTCGGGAAGGTGTTGTCTATGATCAGCGGTACGCCGTGCGCGTGCGCGGCCCGGGCGAACTTCTCGATATCCAGGACTGTTAGAGCGGGATTGGCAATGGTCTCTCCAAACACGGCTCGGGTGTTCTCCCGGAAAGCGGCATTCAGTTCTTCTTCCGTGCAGTCCGGGGAAACGAACGTCACATCAATTCCCATTTTCGCCATAGTAACAGAGATCAGGTTGAAGGTTCCGCCGTAAATGGAGGAAGACGATACGATATGGCTTCCGCATTCACAGATATTAAACAGCGCAAAGAAATTGGCGGCCTGTCCGGAAGAGGTCAGCATACCTGCCGTACCGCCCTCCAGTTCGGCAATCTTTGCAGCCACAAAATCGTTGGTAGGATTCTGGAGACGGGAATAAAAATATCCGTCCGCTTCCAGGTCAAATAATTTTCCCATGTCCTCGCTGGTCGCGTACTTAAAGGTAGTAGACTGAATAATGGGAATCTGGCGCGGTTCGCCGTTCCCTGGCGTATAGCCGGCCTGCACACATTTCGTATTGATTTTATAATCGCGCATCAAATGGCTCCTCCTGTGTTCTGAAATTTCTTCTATCATATCATTTTTCCTGAAAAAAAACACTGCTTTTTTGCGATATTTTAAAGATTGAGAACAGATTCGACAGATTTGGTCTAAAAAAGAAAACGGTTAAAATTGAAATCGACCCGATGACTTTTTATAATCATCTTATCAATAGTCAGATGGGAGATGATAAAGTGGATAGCAATTTATCTAAGTTTGCGCTTACAAAGGGCAATCATATCGTGACGGCGTTGACACAGAATGCTGTCAATAATACGCTGAAAGAGCATTTGTATACGCAGTCGGATATGTATACTGCCTATGTGCTTTCGACCGTCGGAGAAAAAGGAGAGAGCGTCTATTTTTATGTTGAAAAAAATACGGACATGACGAAGCTCCCGGACGATTTTCCGGCGGAACTGAAGCGGAAAAGCCTGTTTTCAGAGCTGGAGGCATTGCGGCTGTTTCAAACCGCTGCTGAAAAAACGGAGATATTTGAGAACGCGTATAGTAATTACTATGTAGAAAATGCGTTTCAGTTTACGACCGGATTACCCGGTTTTTTTTCGCTTGAGGAGATAAAAAAGTTTAACCCGGTGGATCTGATCGAATCCACAGATCCGAAAAAATGCGGAGCAGTGTATACCCAGTGCTTCCGGGAGATTGTTGTAATTGAACTGGGAGAAAAACGGGGGAAATTTATCGTGAATATACAAAAGCAGAGTGAACAGCGCGTTCCGTGGCTGATTGATTACCACGTGCTGTTTTGTTATCGGGGAACGGAATATGACAGGCTGCCCAAAGAGATTAAAGAAAAGCTGCGGGAGCATTTTGAGAATATTCCGGAACATCAGATTGCGAATCTGTTTGAGATCAGGCAGTTAATGATGGATCTGACCACACTCTCCCGCGCGTCCCAGCCGGAAATAAAAAATGTAAATGAAAAAACGCAGATCAATATAGTGGGAGCATTTCAGAGATTTATTCAGAATAACCTGGAAAATGCGCTGGTAAACGGCTATGCGATCCTCCCGTCACGGAAAAATGGCTATGCATATATGTTTAAACCGAACCAGTATACGTTTTCGGTTACCAAAGGTCCGCATATCAAAGATCCCGGCTACAAAACCTTAAATTATATTATGAGTACGGCCGGAGAGGCCATTATGCCGCAGGATTATGGCTGGGATTGGGTCTTGCCTTCAGATCCCCACGCCAAATCCGGCGTCATGGCAATCTGCAGGGATATCTTTTTTGAAAAACTGGACGGGGATTTTAAAAAGGATATTATTTCCAAACTGCGCAGACATTTTATTGCGCGCATGGAGGGAGACGGAAAAACCGTCTTTGACATGAAATACTGCTATGACATGAAAGAAGATAAGTCGGCGGATTCCGGAAGTTTTACCTTTTCTGCCAAGGATAATCAGTACCATTATCCGGAATACCGATATCGTTCCAAATCAAAACATATAACCGTGTATGTTCCGCCGATCTTTGCGGCAACCGGCCAGCTGAGCTTTGATTATAAGTTTTACTGCACGGCAAAGTGGGGAACCATGGAGAGCGGAGGCGTTACCTATCCCGCGATCATCTATGAAGTAGAGATCATTCTCTATACGGATATTGACTATGATTCCGGCCATTCTACCGGAAATATTTACCATCACAAGCTGAAATGCAGTCTGGGAATCAGTGTCAACGCCTATGGAAAGGTTTCGCTGCTGAAAAGCGTAACGGATCAAGATCTGGGTAAGACATTAGATATTAGCGGCTGGTCTCAGTTCGCTTCTTTTGGAGCAATCAATTCCATGGTGAAGGGGATTACCGGTGATGTCGAAAACTGTATTTTACAGGTTGTAAACACTATGAAAAATGAATTCGCGAATTCTTATCTGGGATATGCAAACTGGGTTATGCTGGGAAGCAAATCCTTTACGTTCAGCAATGAAGAGTTTTCAAAATACGGAGATTTTTGCGCAAACGTGAAATATGTAAATCCGGAATTGGAAGCTTCCCTGCTGAATGGGAGTGGGAGCGGTTCTCAAAATCATACGGAAAGGAGCAGCTGATTATGGCATTAAAAATAAGTACGGATGTGCTTGATTATATGGCGCGGATGCAGACAGTCAGTGTGGAAAATGATATTGTTCTGCTGCAGTCGGATACATACAGAGGATTGTTTACAGTGGGTACAGATCGAAATCTGTATGTCTATGAAGAACAATCGGGAGAAAAAACGCAGTTTCACAGGAGAAAAGTGTACGCAAAATGCAGCCGGTTCGCGGCGACCAGAATGGGAGAAAGCAAATATTTCGCCATGGCGCTGATTGGCGGGCAAACGGTATATACCTGTGTGACAGATAAAGCGGCGGCAGTAACGGAAAAAAATTTCCGTAAGCTGGATTTTTCCGGCGTCCTGGGCGGCAGAAAACTGACGCCTGTGGATTTGTTTGTCAACAGTCAGGGTACAGAGGCGACCATTGCCGTTATGATGAAAAACGAGACAGGGAAACTGGAGCAGTTTATCGCGTATTTTACCGCAGATCGTCCGGCAGCAGTTTCTTATTATGCGCTTGCCGCTGATTTTCAGCAGATTCGGGCTTCCGTCTGCGGACGGGCGGATAAACAACCGGTGGACGGCGTTTATACCCTGGGTACTTATAGCGGTTCGGATCAGTTTCTCTATACGCCCGTCACCAATATTTTCAGTGAGTCGCCGCCGGATCCGATCCGACTGGCAATCCCCGCTACTGGGCTTACCTGCATCGGAACCTGTCAGCTGCGGAACAGACAGGGAACCCATGTGTTCGGTATTGGAAAAAATAAGCTGTACCTGTATCCGTATGAAAAACAGCATGATTATGCTCATATTTCCGATTCCAATTTTGACGAGGTCCTTACATCGGATTATTTTGCGGGCGCGGTTAAAATTTCAGCTTATATCGATACGAAAAAACAAAAAATATATGTTTGGGTTCTCAATAAAAGCGGAAGGCTGTCCTATACATTCGCCAGACTGACAGCAGATGGAAAATACGGAAAGTTCGCAGAACCCATGGTATTCCGGGACGGTATTGTATTTTTTTCCGTGACACCCGCCGCCATTACGATCTGCACAAAAAAAGAGTTGATTTTCGGAACCCGGAACGCGGAAGACGGGAGTTTCGACTGCCATCCGGTCAGCATTCAGACCGATACCGGAGAAAGCGTTATGTTTCAGGCGTTTGTTACGAAGATCATAACAGAACATCCGATGGATAAAGTCAGGCTTACCGCTCCCCACCCCGTTGAGGCGTATATCAATCAAACCTATTACCGCTTTACAGACCTGACAGTCACTTCCGATGCGGCCGGTATGATCGATGTAGTACAGCATGCTTCGGATCTGAATCCGCCGCCGTTTCAGATCAGTGTGGCATCCAATGATGCGGATGAAAATAAAAAACTGGAAATTTTCGCGGGGAAGTCTTCGTATGAAAAATTGCTTCAGCTGAATAGCAAAGAAAAGCTGCAGGCAGCACAGATTGTGGATATGCACGGGAAAAAGACAAAGCTTGCGGCCGGACTCAGCGACAAACAGCTGAAAGCAGCGGCAGCTACTATCGCAAGTCTGTCGGACAGTTATGCGAAGATTCAGGCTCGAAACGGAAACCGCTATTATCTGTCCGCCGCGAATCCGGAAGACGGATTCTGGGACGACCTGGGGTATTACCTGGAAGAGGCGTGGAATTATGTCTGTGATAAAGCGAAAGCATTCTGGAATCAGACGCTTGGCAAGGCGATTTCCTTCGTGGTTAAGGTGGTATCCGACGTGATTCATTTTGTGATTCAAATTGGAGAAGAAGTCATTACCATTGTGCTGGATACGCTAGGAAAAATCCTGAAGTGTCTGGTAAAGGTACTGGAATTCGCAGGGATTCCCGTAGATAAAATTTTGAAATGGCTCCTGACATTTTTGGATATCGATGGGGCTGTGCGCATGAAAGAGATGATGAAATATTGCGCGCAGCAGGGGTACAAGGGATTAAGAAAATATACGATAGATTCCAGAGAATTTCTTGTGAAAAAAATGGAGGAGTGTATTTCGACCATAGAAAAATGGGCGGGACTTGCTCCCGGAACGGTTAAACCCGAACAGAGCAGCCCGATCCCACTGGAGATGAATGCGGCTAATTTGTTTCTGTTTGATTCTATTTTTAAGCAGGGAGACTTTCTGCATATAAAATTATCGATACCGGAGCCGCCGAAGGAAGTCAGAGAGCGCGCGGAAAAACTCCGGAAGCTGACAGATGGTCTGAAACCGGTTGAGATGACGGAACAGATACGCGCTATCGTTATGCATATACCGCAGGGGGAAAATGAATTTTCTGATTTTCTGGTCTTTTTAAAGAAACTGGCGGGCCTGCTTGCCGTAAAGGTGCTGGACGCCGCCAAAACAGTTACCGAAGCGGTATTTGACCTTGTTATCGCGGCCTTTGACTGGCTGTGGAAAGTCATCAATACCCAGATCAGAATTCCGTTTATTTCTACAGTGCTTTCTTATTGCGGTATCGAGGAATTTTCCCTGCTGGATGTGATCTGTATCATACCTGCGTTCCTGATCAATCTGATTTTCCATACGGCCACCGGCCGGTCGGCGGTGAGTAAGGAAATGCTGGAAAATGTAAAAAAGAAGGAATTTCCCATGCCGCCGGCATTTACAGACGCACAGATTTTATGGAACCCGGATATGGCGGCGAAAAAAGCTGCGGAGTGGGATAATGATTCTTACCATCTGGAAGAGATGTCGAAGCGGGAACTGCCGACGGGAGCAAAAAAAGAGATTGTCACTGCGCTGCATTGGTGTCAGGCGGGCATATATCTGGTTGATATGCTTTACCATTGTATGCAGATTATTGTGTCGAAAGATGGCAGCGGGAATGCGCCGGTTTCATATGTGGGGGATAGCATTGAAATCGTAATTAACGTATCTGTGTTTGGCTTGTCAATGGGCTGCGGATATGGTTATTACAGCCCTATGGACTATGATTCTGATTTTCCGACAAGGGCATTTAATCTGCTATGGTTTATTGATACGGGATGGTCCCTGTGCTGCAACGCCACATCCCTGGTTACGGCTCTTTTGGTGAATCGGAAAACATTGAACAGGGGGTCACGGGAAATAATGCTGAATATATCTAACGGTATCAGCATTGTAATGAGTATCGCGTCGCTTATCTTTGAAGCCTGGTCGGCAGACAATGCGCGAAGGCTGGATTTATCACGAACAGAAATCACCTATGGTAACAAGACCTATACGATGCATCCTGAAATACTGAAAACCGACAGAAAGGCGTTCTTAGCGGATGTGATCGGATACTGTATTAACAGCTGCGGTTCTCTTGTGGATGAAGTAATGGGATTTGATAAAATTAAGGCTGCCTTGCCGCCTCAGGTTATAGACGGAGTTGTGATCGGACGGGGCGTTATAGGAATGGGATCTGTGACCGCTCATATCGTATCACCGCTTTTATTATAAAAAGTACTTGCAACCCCGCAAATTATATGATAGAATTCAATACGCTGCGTAAGCGGCGTATGTGGCTCCGTGGTCAAGCGGTTAAGACACCACCCTTTCACGGTGGTAACACGGGTTCGATTCCCGTCGGAGTCATTTTGGTTTATTTTTGTTCTTGACACATAAAACAAGAACAGGTATACTATAATAGCTGTGTGGAAAACACATGATAACTGAATATGGCGACATAGCCAAGTGGTAAGGCTCCGGTCTGCAACACCGTCATCACCAGTTCGAATCTGGTTGTCGCCTCGATGAAAATGATCTTGAAAGTCCCGTGTTTTGGGCATTCAAGATCATTTTTTTTGCGCCTGACGGTGCGTAAGCGCTGTATGCGGTTTAAACAGGCAGGCAGCGCTTAAAAAATCAAAAATATGATTGACAAAAAGAGGCTTATGTAATACTATATGAATAAACAATGTGTGAATCATTAAAACGAAGATAATAAACAAGAAAAAGTGTATGAGAGAAATGTTAGCAAGAAAAAAGCAAAAAATAAATCCTACAATAGAATTTTATATTGAAAAATAAAATATTTATGTTATACTGGAGGTAAATGTATGGGTAGAAAAGATATCGCAGCGAAGGCATACCTGCGGGACAACGCGGTCTTTGCCGACCTGGTCAATGTGGCGCTCTACGGCGGAGAACAGCGCGTCTCTCCGGAGGACCTGACGGAGATGGATACGAACGAGGTTCTGCTGCAGGATGCGCCGGAGAACGGCATACCTGCCGCGCAGCGGTTCCGGGACGGACTCAAACTGCTGTCACATATGTGCGACGGCAGACAGGAGTACCTGATCCTGGGGATTGAGCCGCAGTCGCATACGAATTACGCCATGCCGGTGCGTACCATGCTGTGGGACAGCCTGACCTATGACAGGCAGGTGAAGGAACGGAAGCGGAGCCGTCTGAAACAGCGTCAGTGGGGAAGCAACGCGGAGTTCCTGTCCGGCTTCGGGAAGGAGGACAAGCTGGTTCCGGTCCTCTCCATTGTGCTCAATCTTTCGGGAGAACGGTGGGACGGGCCGCTGGGCCTGCATGAGATGCTGGCGGTGCAGGAAGCCGGAGTTCTGTCGTGGGTGAATGATTACCGGATCCATCTGGTGGATCCGCATGGGATGTCAATGGAGGAGATCGAACTGTTCCGGACGGACATGAGGGATGTGCTGAAGTTTATCCGGTTTTCCGGGAATCTGGCGAATATCAGAGCAATCGCGGAGGCGGACCCGGGATTTCATAATATGAGCCGGGAGGCGGCGCAGCTGGTGAATCTGTATACCAATGCGGGATTAAAGTATATTGAGAAGGAAGGAGGACATGTGGATATGTGTCAGGCAATGATTGATCTAAAAGAGGAAGGCAGACAGGAAGGCAGACAGGAAGGACTTGCGGAGGGACGCCAGGCTGGACTCGCCGAGGGACGCCAGTAAAATATACCCTTAAAATATACCCTATAGAATGGACACGATAAGAAGAAGGGTTCCCTAAAAATGGACATATGAAAAAAGGGATTATTC